>DLCK01000041.1 GCA_002480565.1 Phycisphaerales bacterium UBA7800
CGTGCATAATGTCCCTGCGCGGGAGTGACGGAGGGTGGAGAGTAATTGTTTGAATGGCTCTAAAATAAGGGGAAGAGACTCCGGTGTCTCTTCCCCTTTTCATTTATTGCAATTAGGTCAACGTATCTTTACCAACGATCGGTTTCACTGACACTCAGGAAAAAGCTCGTATCACAGGTGATCACCAGTTGATTGGTTCCTGCTTTGAAAGTTGCAGCAATCCGTTCGCGGCCTGCATGCCAACCTGAATCGCCGAGAGCCGTGTAAACCTGGTAAACCTGTTGACCATTGAGCCAGATGGTTTGAAGACCTGCGCCGGTGTTCAAATAAATCTGTCTGTCAGCTGGCTCTGTAAAGGTGGTCAAAGCGAGATTGTATTTTGACGCATCGACATATCGGTCGAGATTCACTGCGAATCCGCGTTGGCGTTCCTGATCAAGCCACCAATCTTCTTGGATCGGTTCTGACAAAGGGAGTTTCAATTCATGCCAGGTATCATCCGGTTTGAATTGCATGACATTTTGCGATGTCACATCCGATGAATCCGATACGGCTCGGATATGCCAATGATCGATCAAGCCTGGCATCGGTTGGAGTTTTAATTGCTCAACGACTGGCACATGTGCATATCCCATCGCGTCCAACACACATCGAGCCATGATTCGATAGCCTGCAAAATCCACATGAATACCATCACCTGTGAGTACCCCGATCTGATCCGCTATTGCCTTGGTAAAGGCATCATTCACCTGTGCAATTCGCAGTTGACGTTTAGCAGCAATCTGATTTAAAAAATCCACATATGCATTAACCAATGGGGTGGACGTCACTGCTTTGGAACTTGTATTGGGGGTAGGTGTCAACAGGATGACTTGGATGCCAGCTTGATCCAATTGATCGAGCAATTGCGTGACTTGTTGTTGATAGT
The DNA here is from genome assembly GCA_002480565.1 of Phycisphaerales bacterium UBA7800. Lineage (GTDB taxonomy): Bacteria > Planctomycetota > Phycisphaerae > Phycisphaerales > Phycisphaeraceae > UBA7800. The sequence goes on from DLCK01000041.1 coordinate 929, forward strand.
CTGAAACAGACACCTGATGATTGGCATCATTGACCCCGACACTCAGCGTGCAATAATCCGGCGCAAAGCCAAGAACATCACGTTCCAAACGCTTAAGCATATCACTGGCACAATTGCCACAGACTGCCACATTGGTACAGATCGGCGGTATGATACCTGCCACCTGCAAGCTTTGTTCCATCAGCAAGATTAACGTGTGACCATCGGTAATCGAATCGCCTAAAAAGGCCAGACGTTTATCTTCAAAATTTAAAGGTTGGTTCATAACACCCATGTTCTGATGATCGGCTCAAGACCGCAAACGCAATTGGATCAATCAGTCTGCTGATGCCTTCGTCACACGATAGACATTGCCTGCTTTGACGTGGACATGGCCTTCATGAGTCGTTGCATGCGTTTGATCACCGAGATTGATCCATATCATGCTTGATGCAATGGTCGCATCATTAAACGCCCAAATCACTGCAGGACGATTCTCCGTATCAAGCCAGAGAACGTAATGTCCGCCCGATGTCACGCGCAGGCGATGCATTGATGGCAGCGCGCTGTTATACAGACGATTTACGCGGGCGTAGTCCTCATGCGCCTGATCACCGGGGAACTTGTTCTTCCAGGGATTGGCTTCCATCACTGGAATCGCCCGATGAGCAGCCAACTTGAAATAGACTTCCGGATTGATGCGGCCAGGTGTATAGGGATCGTTCTGGCTATGAAATCCAGGAGGACAATCCAGGTGCGCAAAAAAGCTGTCATCGCGCACCGTGTCATCCCAGAGCCGTCGCCTGAAATTGTCTTGAGCAAACCCATACATACCCACTTGGCTGACGCCGAAGATGGTCACCACTTCGCAACGGAAGGAAAAGCCCCGTTTTTGCAGGCGTGATTGGAGTTGCCAGATTTCACGGGCTTGGGGTGCTTTGTCCGGTGCCTGCCAATCCACGCAGGTGATCCCAAGATTTTGATAGGAGTCGATGAACATGCTGTGCACACCTGCCTCGTGTTTGGTCTTGATGATCTGCTCTTCGAGCATTTGTGCAAAGGGAGACCGCATACGCCCGCACCAGAGGATGCCATATTGCCCATCCCATGGTTCACCGTGTTGTTCGCGGAGCAGCCATTCGGGATGTTCTTGCCATATCTCTGAAAAACGCGCGAATTGAAAACCGTACCATTGGAAAATTTCAATGTCGTTGTCTTGAGCATTTTCACAAAGACGTTTCATCCCTTCGGCTCCGCCAAATTGCTCGGCAAACCGGAACGCATAGGGGCAGCAGATATTCCCATCCTCAGACCGTCGCTTCGAATCCGATGTCACCGACTCCCATACGCCGTGTGTAAAGACCTGCTTAAATCCAGCCTTTGTCAGATCAGGGAGTATTTGTTTCAAAGGCTCAGACCAAGCACTACCCCTTGCCTTTAAATCATCATCCCACAGATGTGCATGAACACATGGTTTGGGGACTTCAAGTTCAAAATCATAGATTGCCAACATCCGGGAGCGAACATGGGTAAAACAATCAAGCCAGAGATTTCGCCATTGATGCTGCTGGAGTTTCTGATCCTGTCGATAGACCAACAAGGTACGCGTCGGCGCAATCGCATGTTCTGTGAGTGGGAAGAAGGGACGTTCCATGTGATGAATCACATTTTCGTCTGCAAACTTTTCAAGACGCGTGCGCGACAAACCCGGATCTTCGGTGAACAGACACATCGCATAATCTTCGCGCGTCTGAAAATCACAGATGGCGGCACCGGCTGCGCGAGGCAGCATATCCATGGGAAATGAACCGCCCCATGCATTTGGCCCCTTGCTGAAAAAGGCTTCGATGGTGCTAAAGGCACTGTCAGCTTCAACCCGTTGTTCCAGATCGATACAGGAAACATCCTGTTGAATCAGCACGCATCCCTGAGCATGGCCCCCCAATTCCCATGTACTATTTTCCAACAGCCAGTTCACCGGCGCGCCGGGACTTTGAACTTCGAGTGTCATCTCTAAGCCGTCGTATTCATTTTCCTCAATGCGTTGCGTGATTGGCGTGAAATGCCAGTGAATCGTGATAAAAGGAACACTGAGTTTGGGTGCTACAAAACGTGAGTCCCCCATCGCATCGCCATCTTGAATGCGCGGGTTCCATGTGCCACGTCCCCGAAGAACCAACGTCACCTGCTCCTGAACCTGTTGCACATCCACCAGATCAAATCGGTCAAATCGCCAACCGGCATCGGATTCCAGATATACACACCAGGGTGATGCGTCACTGCGTAATTGCATCTGGTCATGACGCACCGCGCCGATCCCCAAAAACTGATTGTCATCAAAGAGCAGATCAAAACCAAGCTTATTGGGAAATTGAATCGTCCGGGGTAAAGATGTCCGTGGTGGGACCAATTTTGTACTAATCATGGCAAGACCTATTCAAAAATAAAGGTGCCCCACAAATTGGGCTGAAGCTGGGTTTCGGATGGAATATCTGACACCACACGTGTATCGGGATTGCTCCAATAGATACGGTCAATTCGTGTTGTGCCGGTCTGATCGGAAAGCACGCGTCCCACATCGCCACGCAGCTTCAAGCCGGAATGTGGTTTAAGATGAAGTGATGCAAGCGGGATGGATGCTTCGAGTATGAAGTAATCCTGCTGTCGCGTGACGTTCACCTGTGCGTCATCCAGAATCTTTGCTTCATCCACACGGACACTTCGCCATGGTGATGAGAACGAAATGGCGCGGTGTTCTGGTGTGCCTGATACGACATAGTCATATAACACCGCAGCAGGTTCACCATCAAGCATGGTCAGACTCAAACGGATGTCCCCCTGTGCTGCCTGCATTCGATCTGCTGGCGCATTGGTATCCGTCTGTAACATCAGATCCACGACATCACCGGATTTGAAACATTCGGCAAAATTAGAACGCGTTGCCGCATTGGCAAACACGGCCTTATCGTCACGTTCATGATAGTAGACATAAAGATGCGTCTGGTCATAACCAAGTTTAAAACCGTTGATCTGATCCCTGGGCCATTCCTGATCCTTAGTATCAGCGACAAAGTCTTTGAGCTTGCTGATGGTGTACTCTTTGGGGACGAGTTTGCTTCTGACTTGTTCCTGTCTCATTTTTTGGGCTAGCAGGACATGTTCAGCCGTCACGTTAAACGATTCTCCTTCAAGACGCTTGAGCGTGTCCAAACCATGCAGTTCCACAACTGAACAATGTACCGAGCCTGGTGAGACGACATACAGATCATGGTCTTTACCGTCGGCCATCCGAACTTTCTGGAAACTGCCCCCAAAATGTTCCTGTCCTAGCGACACCTGTTGGATTTGCTCAGGAGTTGGTGACTCATTAAATTTCCAGGCATCCGAACGTCTGCTGTCGCCAAAGAAACGGTCGATGTACATACCATCAGTTGTCATCAAATGCGTCACGCCATAGTTGGTTCCAATGCAGAAGACTTCGCCGATATCCGGGGTAGTCATCACGGAACCATAAAAGCGCAATGGCGCAATAAAGACCCCCGGCTCGATACCAACTGCGGTGGTGGCTAAACCCGCATGAAGACCCGGCCAACGACAGATGTATCGCCAATTGACCTTTCCCTGCGGAGACATGCTGACGATATAGGGTGAGATCGCAATGGCATTGCCTTTGGCATCGGTCATCATGCCTTGGACATTCGAGGGATCATGGATGTTAAAGTTCTCAACATGGTGAAACTTCTCGGGCAAGTCATAAACGGGATAGCCAAGCGCATTAAACGCTCGCGGCTCAAAGAAGCAGAACCCCACATTGCCCGTAATATTGCTGAATGCAACCTGGAAATTCTCGTTCATGCGGACACCCCAACCGGCACTACCTGCTACGGGTCCAAATTGCAGCTCATGGCGTTGTACTTTGCCATCATCATTGCTGTCGGTCCATGCAAAGGCATGGTGTTGCGAATCATCGGAACCAAAACGTTCATTGATCCATTTTGGCGTTTTGCCTACAGCACTGACAGGGCGCGCGCGGTTTTTGTCATACACAAAGAGCACCGCCAATTCGCCCATACCTGAGGCACCCCAGAGTCTGAACCAGAGTTTGCCATTTTTATGAAACGGCATGGAAGGCGCATTGCCACCGAAATTATGATCCCGATGACCAGCAAACTCATCGACTGATGGATCATCCATTCGCCAGATGATATTGATCAGTTCGATTTTGCCCGTATCCGGATCACGATGAAACTCCTTGCCACGATAGAACAGACGATTGCCATCTTCTGGATCGATACTGCCACCCCCGCCATAGACGGTTGGGCCAAGCACCTGATTCACACATCGCCCCTGTTGATCCCAGACACTTGTGCGCTTGAGTTCTGGATTGTCTTCAACGACCCAAACATTGCCTTGTGTATCAACAGACACGCCACGTGGATTTTCTAGGTGTTGTTTATCAAATGGTCCGACAGGGTGACCGCCGGGTTTGCCGATCACGCGGATTGATCGACCGCGCGGATTAAACACATGCACTTGATGCAATGGCGCCATTTCGCCAACGTAGAAATTGCCCTGCTTGTCGATGCCAAGTCCAAATGGATTTTTCAGGCCAAAGACGACAGGTGAGAATTTTCGCGTGCTGGTATTCAACAGACTGACCGTGCGATCCATGACCACAGCCAGTTGACCGGGGCCGTATGGACGGACGTTTCCTGCTTGTTTTACAGGTATTTTGGCGACAATATGCATCGTCTGATCTTTGCTTTGAAGATTGGGCGACAGATCAATGACTAGCATTTGATTGCCATCACGGAACGTGACGTAAGCCATATTGTCCTGCACGGCAAGCCCCGCAATGTCGATTGGATCACCCTTTGGAAGCTCGTGTTTGCAGAGAATGCGAAACGCTTTGGTTTGGTGATGCAGTTGAACCAGTCGAAGACCTTTGTTCCATCCGTTGGCTTCGATGAAGTAGATGTAATCACCATCGCTGGCTAAAGCGCGGGGCATGGTGACATCAAATCTGTTGCCTCCCCAAAGCTTGCGCATCTGCGTATCCGCTTGAAGCAGTGAGTCGCCGGACTCCGCAAAGGTACCTAACCACATCCCATCCGTCCGTGCGACAATGCACTGGGGCGGGACATGATCTGCGAGCCATCCGCCCGTTTGATCCTCTGTGATCCAAGGCATGCCTTCGTTCTTGAGCGGGTAGTAACTAAACCGATAACTTGCGGACAATGGGGTATGAAACAACCCACGCCAGCGATAGGTTCCAGGCTCTGCACGAAACTTCGCATTAGCTGGCGGATCGTAGAGGTAGTCCTTGTTCTTCTCAAACGGAGGCCAGAAGTCTGACTCTGTTGCCAGATTCCATTCAATGGTCTGTTTACCTTTGGGCAGATGCACACCACTGATCAGATTGCGGACAAGATTGTTCTGCTCATCGAGAATCTGAATCGTCACCACACCGTCATCAGGCACATCGATTCTGATCGGGACCACGCCTAGAGGAAGATTGTTGTTGCCGACCTCATCAGCCAGTGAACGATCTGCAATAAACGGATGTCCATGGCCTTCGGACCCACCCGTAACGTACGCGCGCTGATCCGTAAAGGTCATCTGATGAATCGCATCATTCCCGCCACCGATGCGCAAGGGAGCGTCCCAATTTTTGCCCATGTCATTTGAGCGAGAAACCGTGTATTGTGTGGTCTTCCAAAGCGATCGACCTTTTTCATGCCACAGCTTTGATCGGTCATCCTGTATGTCCCATGTTTTGCCACCATCACGTGTATGAATCACATCGCCGGCATAGAGACTCACCCAACCTTCGTTGGCTGTGGGAAAACAAATCCATGTAATCAAATAACCCGCTGGGCGTTTTACGTTTTCCGGGAACGGGAATTTCTGCCACGTTCTACCATCATTGCGACTGACAGCCAGCGCGCCGTTGGCTGCCACAATCACCGTGCGTCCATCGGGCAAACTGATGATGGGATGCTGCGTCATCATTGTACGCGGTTGATTGACACCGATATCAATCTTCTGCCAAGTCCGTCCGCCATTGATCGTTTTCATCAGGCCATCACGGTCGGTGAGGACATAGCCAATACGTTTATTGCTGCGAAAAATCAATGAACTGTATCGCGATCCTTGCGATCCACAATCCACACGCTGCCAACTGACACCTTGATTATCCGTGCGAAGAATGACACCTGGTTCATCCGGATTTTTGTTGGCATAAGGATAGCCGGCCACTAAGGCAGACCGATCATCCAACCCAGCAACACTATTAAACCAATAATCTTTCCCAGCAATGGGTTGATAACGGGCGATCCATGTCTTTCCGCCATTGACGGTCTGATTAATACCGTTTAGTCCAACTGTCCAACCCACATTGTCATTGGCAAAATCTGCGGAGTACATCATGGCCCGCATGGGCGATTCACGAAGTATCCACCCCCCCTCAAGATCCGCAGCCTGTACAGAAACCGTCAGCAAAACCAGGCATGCAACACCACTTATCAACTTGAACATATTCACAGCTTTCATATTCATTCTCAACTTTACTCGAAACGCAATGTTCCCCAATTGGCGGGATACAACCAGGCTTCCAACGGTTCATCACTGACGAGATTGGTCGCCTTGTTACTCCAGCAACATCGAGCGACATTGATCATTCCCTGGGCATCACTGCTGATAAAACCCACATCACCGCGAAGCGTTTTGCCTTGCAACGTATCAAGGCCGAGGTTGGCAATGGGGATACTTGCCCAAACGGTGTAGCTTGCGTTTTGTTTGGAGACTTTGACACGTGCATCATTAAGCAAAGCCACATTGCCAAGGGTCCGACTCCAGTTTGTGCGATAAGTGACGCTTTGTCCCTTGATGGGGCCAAAAGGTTGAACCTGCATGAGGACTGCTACGGGTTGATCTTGATAAGGTGCTATGACAATCCGTTGATCACCGACGACAGGATCGGTGTGTTGGCTTTGCTCATTTGCTGAAAGATACAGTTCCACGCAATCACCGGTCTTAAACAGTCGCGTGTAATCCTTGCCTGCATTTTTCCATGGTGATGTGTCTTGCACCTGGAATTGCACGTACAGATTTTGTGCGTCATAGGCCAGTTTGACTTCTGCTTTTTCTGATGAACCTTCACGCTGAATCTGCATGACGGGTAATGTCTGCCATGCATTGTGATCGGTCATCGGGTTGGTCGAGACTTGTTTGATGGTGTAGATTTTTTCGTTGGTCTGGTTGTCACTTTGCTGCTTGTTGAACTGATCCGCATCAGCCAACTGCAAGGCATCAAGTGACAATGCATCTGCATCAAAGCGTTGAATGGTATCCAGACCGGTGATGCGACAAAGCATGGCGCTTTGGCCGGCAAGTCCGCAGAGCATACGCGTAACGCCATCGCTTTGCTTACCAAACCAACCGTTAAAAGGTTCACTTCCCATGGTCAAGACGTCGACAGGTCGGCCGAGTAATTCTTCTTCAGTCTGAGGCAATGCTTCACCGGGCAGTCGGACATCGCGGAACATTGCACCGACAAAGAGTCCGTCGGCGGTCATGTAAAAATCCTGTCCCAGATTGCCACGCATCATCATGACCTTGCCAACCTGTTGATTAATCTCTGCGATACCGCATGGTTTTAGGGGGCCAATGATCATCCCCGCGCGAGGCATGGGCGCTTCATGCGAGCCATGCACACCGGGATACGCATTGGGATAGGTCCATTTTATTTTGGCAGTGTCCAATTCCAAACCTGCGATTTGAAGGTTGGACAGATGGAGATTGGAACCGACGACGAGTAACAGATTGTCTTCTAAAACCGGGACGAAAGTGCTGCCGATTTTCTGGTTCAGATGTTTGATACCAGCCGGGCCGTAAACCGGCGCACCATCATCAGTGAAATCAACAGGAACAAACCGATACATGCCTTCGGTGAAGAAACTCAGATCACTACCAATGGTGTGCGTCCAACTTGCACTGAGGTTTACAGGCTGATCCAGGAGTTGACATTCTTCGTATTGCACCGCAGCATCACGATTGGTGTCATTCCAGATCACCACGCTTTTATTTCCAGATTGGGGAAGTGGTAAGTCGGGGAGCATCTTTTTCAAGTCTTTGGCGTAGCAAACTGCTGAGACAGGTTGCCAGACACCCTTGCGTTTCATATGGATCGCGTGGTAGCTGCTGTATTGACCGTTGTGGTAGAGATAGGTTTTCTGCTTGCCACTGCTTTTGGATTGAACAAACCCGGGATTTGAAAAATGGTGAGGATGCGACCAAAGCGTAAATGTTTCGGAATGTTCCGAACGAGGCACCCAAAGAATCTCAGCCAGTTCACTGGTGCGTTGTTTGCGATTGATCGAAAAACGCAATGAACCGATGAACGCTGAATCTGGATCGTTGGCATCAAGATAGGAACCCGTACCTGAATAGCCGGTATTGCCCACCATGTCACGAACCAGTTTGCCATCACGTCCCCATGTAGCAACGCGGCGAGGGTTTTCACCTTGCTCAACAGTCCAGACGTGACCTTTAGCATCGACATCCATTGAGACGATACTTAGCAATCCCTGCTTGTCATAGACACCACGTAAGGGTCGGCCACCGGTTTTGCCACAGGTGTAGACCAATTTGCCCTCAACCGAAAACGCCTTGATTTGCAGGTCTTTTCCTTCATCGAAGACCAATACATTCCCATCATGATCCCAAGTGAGGCGACCGGCTTTTTCAACTCCGGGTGTGCGAAGCGTTTTGATGTTGCCGTTATCAAGATCAATCTGAGCAATCCGCCCATCGACATTAACTGCACATTGATTTTCATCACCAAGTGCGATGGCGCTCACGGCACCGACTTGATACTGTGCGATCTGCTTGAGCGTGTGAGCATTCAACACGAGTAGTTGCGCGGCATCTGTTGCCAGCACCAACGTTGATTTGTTGGCAGAGATCGCCACGATTTTGGTATTGGGTTGTTGGAGAATGGATCGCACTGGCAGCTCGATGGGTTGCGTCTTGCCATTGATTTCATATGGACGATAGGCACCATCCTTGACGGCATATCGACAGAGTTTTTGCGGTTCGTTACCGTAAGCCATGATGCCGTAGACATACTCGCTGTTGGCCGCCAACAAGGATGCCCCACGCTTTTCACCCCATTTTTTCAGGCCATCCGGCGCGATACCGATGATACCGCTGCCGCCCTCGGCTGCTTCCCACGAGAGGATTATCCAATCGCCTGCTGTTGCGACACAAAGTGGCGGCCCGTGATCAGCTCCCCAACTGCCTGAACCATCCGCAGTTCCCCAAGGGGGCGTTCCGGGGTTGTAGTAGCAAAGCTCATACTCCGCACCGATTCCCTTGTGGGTCAAACCACGGACACGATATTCCCCGGGAGTCACGAGCTTGCCCTGATCGTCATTGCCGTCCCAACGCACCTCGACGGTGACAGCATCATTTTGTTGGGCAACACTGTAATCCTGAACCTGAAAATCTCCGACCAAATTTCGCACACGCTTGCCATGGGCATCTTCAATGACAATGGTGAAGCGTGATGCATCTTTGGGGACTGTTGCGCGAACGGGAATGCTGCCTTTGGGTTGACTGTCTTTGGCGATATAGCGACGAGGCTGAATATTGTTGCGATCAATCAACGTGGCATTGCCCCATGCCTTGTCGGCACTCCAGTAAAACTCGCGCGACGTGACACCGGGTTGCATATTGTCTGCATACCGATGGATCGGCCAGGTTTTGCCACTGGTATCGCCCCACAGAAATTCATTGCCGAATCGGAAGGTCAAACCGGCTTTGATCTGAGGCAACTGTTGATACAAAAAACGCCAGGGGATACGCAGTTCTTCGACATAGCCTTTGCTATCTGCATCTTTGGCAAAGGCCAAATTGATACCAGATTCAAAGTAACCGTCTTTATGTTTCAGAGCGTGCGGATTACCGCCATCGTCCTTGTAACTCAGTGACAGACAAGGTTGATTCTGCTTTGCGTAATACCATGCTGTCATGTGCATTTTGCGGTCGGTCTTAAACCGCATCTGCCAGGCATCGGCAAGCCAACCGCGATCCGGGTCAAACTGCGGATCGACCATGCTGAACATCGGGGTCGGATCAGACCACTTGGCAGCTAAGTAGAGATAATCCTGATCCCACATCCCTGCCAACTGCACCGAATAGCGTCCTCTCAACGCCACGTCAGCAAAAATTTCAATCCGACCGCTCCAGTCCCAATCATCAAGTTTGCCATCAATCACGATCCCACCGGGAACTTTATTGGGTACGGGCAGAATCGACAGTCCTTCATTCTGACTTTGCCGCCCAATCATGTTTTCCTGGGCCCACACCGTCGTTCCGATCAGACTGACGACAGCAGAAACAATCACAAATTGTTTGATATTAAAGCTTAACAACGAAAAACTCCTTAGTGGAAATTCAATTGGGGTCAAATCTGAATCAGTTGAGCAATGGCAGAAAATTTATTCATACTGGATGTTGATTTTGATTTTATGGCCGAATAGTATAATGTCAACACTCTTTACACTTTACTATTCATTTTAATATGTGAACTATTAAAAGCTGCAAATGAACATCTCAACATCAACCATCCAAGCCAAGCCCACCTTCAAGTTCGATGGCATCACTGAACAAATCTGTTCATCCATCGCGCAAGGAAAGCTTAAACCCGGGGACCGCCTTCCTTTGCGAACGGAACTTGCTCAGCAGTTCAATACCAGTCGCGTGACGGTACAAAAATCATTTAATGATCTGATTCGTGATGGCTTTGTGGTTTCCAAAGGGAAACTGGGCACCTTTGTTGCCAACAATCCACCTTGTTTGAATCAATACGGATTGGTATTGCCTTACTCACCAACACATCCCTATTGGAACGGTTATTACGATGCGTTGATTCAAAGCCTCCACGAACTCAATGAAATACTGGACAACCAGATTCAAGTGTATTACGGCATTGATAAACCGACCGATGAAAACTATGCCGTACTCTATGAAGATGTCAAAGCAAACCGCCTGGCAGGATTGATGTTTGCCGAGACTCCGCACAAACTGATTGTCTCGGGTTTGATGAACGAACAGTCGATCCCGATGGTTGCTGTCATGTATGGCGAGAGCTTCCCGGGATTGGAACATCTACTTTCATGTGGTTTTGATCCACCTTCTGCTTATGAACTGGCCTGCAAAATTCTCAAGCAACAAGGTTGCAAGCGAATCGGCTTTATCATGCTCGCCAACGCGCGGCAAACATTTGAATCAATCATTCAACCCATTCTCGCGAACAACGGCCTGAAGTACGATCCGATCCTCAGCCAATCTGCGCACATGGAATTCCCAGACGAAGCAGGTCACGTAGCGCAACTACTCATGGCATTACCACCAGAAACCAGACCTGACGGCCTGTACATCTGCGATGACAATCTGGTCTCTGCCGTGTATCGCGGGTTGATCAATGCAAAAGTTCATGTTGAAGAAGATTTGAAAATTGTGTCACATTGCAACTTTCCGATTATGCCTGAAAAGGTGTTACCAGCAACGAACGTCGGATTTGATATACGCCAATTACTCTCAACTTGTCTTAAGCGTTTAGAGGCCAAACGCAATGGCGATCAAAGCATGGAATACATCAAAATTAAAGCAATCTGTTCTGATCATCACACGACAAAAAAGGAATTGCCATCATGAAATATAAACAACATGGATTCACACTCATCGAATTACTTGTGGTGATTAGTATTGTTTCGTTACTCGTTGCCATCCTGCTACCTGCACTGGCTACGGCTCGCGAATCTGCACGACGCATTCAATGCGCAACCAAACTCCGCGCACTGGCTCAAGCATCAATGGTTTACAGCTACGACTACAAAGGCGCACTGCCTCTTAGTCAACCCACCAATGCCAGCAACGGTTGGCTGTTGGCTGAACCTGGCCCCTATCAAATGGTGAGTGATTACATGAACATCACCATCGGCCCAGACTGGACTCCAACCGACAAGTGGCATTGTTCAGTTGCAAAATGCCCTTCAAATTCCGGTGATAAGAGTGGATTCCCAAATTCAAATCTTGACTACACGTACAACGGCAACATCATCAACTGGTGGGGAACAACGCCTAATCCGTGGGTGACCGTCACGCTGGATATGACAAACAACATCGCCAGCAAATACAAGGCCCGTTACGGTCTTTTCTTTGATCGTGTATCCGTGCCAGATGATGGATCATATAAAGGCCTGTCTTCAACCAACCATCGACAAGGAAATAATATCGATGGCGGTAATGTCGCATGGGCAGATGGCTCAACCTCATGGGAACCTTTTAGACAAGATGGCGGTAGTGGAAACTGGAACTGGACCTACAACAGCACCGAATATAACGTCATGGGACCTCTTAATGGTATCAATCTATTCGTCAGTCATGGTGGCGGCGGCTACTTAGTATTCACTGGGGCAACCTATATAGAAGTTACCGGTGTCAACACAACCGAAGGTCGTGCCAGAGTACATTCAATATTTCAGTAATAGATATATAAATATGCCAGTTCCAATCTAACCACGTCTGGTTGGTATAGAAGTTAATAGTCAATCCCCCCCGGACACCTGTGTCTAACAGCGTTGCACGCCTGCCACATCGGATGGATGCCGAAGTCAGTTAAGAAAATTCAATACGCTGATCATCATTGAATTACTCGAACGAGCAGGCATCTCTTTAGACAGGGCAACACCTGACGCCCCAAGACATTGTTTAACCAATAAGGTTAAAAGTATGTCCATCTGTAATCGAATCTCCAAGAAACACCTGATGTTTATCTTCGAAATGCAAAGGTTGATTCACCATACCTAGCAGGTTGCTACAAATGCAACAGCAACTCGGCACGATGCAGCTATGTGCACTTACCAATCATAAAACAAAAAACGGGATGACCGTGTTGGCCATCCCGTTTGGATTGATATTCAAATGTCTGTTGTGACTTACTCAGTCGTGGCGACTTCACCCTTGGAAGCAACCTTCACTGCAACCTTACGGCCAAGCAGCAGGATGGGCGACGCGATGGCGATCGAGCTGTAGGTACCGACAAACACACCGATGAGCATCGCATACGCAAAGCCATGCACACCATCACCACCCCAGATGTAAAGCACAACCACAGCCAGCAAAGTGGTGACCGAGGTCATGACCGTACGGCTGATAGTCTGATTGATCGAGTCGTTAATGATCTGCGGGGTGGCTTCTGCAAGTCGACCACGGTTTTCACGGATACGGTCAAAGACAACGATGGTGTCGTTGAGTGAGTAACCGACAATCGTCAGCAATGCCGCAACGATGGCAAGGTTCACCTTGAAGTCCGACAGCAGCAAGGCAGCGCCAAAGAGCGTGTCGTAGATATAGTAACTGATTGCCAGGAAACCCAAGGTGATGGTCACGTCATGAACCAAAGCGACGATGGCAGCCAAGCCGTAGGTGATCTTACCGAATCGCAACCAGACATAGATCACAACTGCCAACAGCGACAGGGCCATCGCTTGGATCGCCTTGTACTTCATGGTGCTGGAGATCTGACTGGAGAAGCTCGACACACTGCCCAGTGAGGTATCACGGGTGAGTGCTTCGCGGACAAGCTTCCATTCCGTGGTCGCAAGGCCGGTCGCATCACTGGTGAACGTCGTGGGTTCATCAATGTAGTTGGTGGTTTGGTCATGACTGACCACGACAGCTGAACTGTACAGTGGCTCATTGCCAGCAGATGAAGAAGCCAAGTCCAAACCGATAATTTCAAACTCGCGATAAGGCAGGTCTTCAAATGCAGGTTGCATCCGCATACGCTTGATGCGTAAGTTCAGATCAGCTTCACTGACTGCGGGCTTGATGTCTTCAAGCACGATGGCCACGCCGCCGAGGAATGCACTGACATCTTCATCAATCGGACGATTGATCACGTCACCGAGATTTGCCTGATTAATAATCAGAGCAGGTGCTTCGCCAATGCGATCGGCTTCAACACCTTTGAAAGACAATGGACGCTCTTCATCAAGCAGATCATTAAAGGCCTGCTTGATGGCCTTGCTGACCGCATTGGAATCCTGGTGAAGTGTCTGCACACTAAATCCGTTGGAGGTATGACCCTCTGCATCACCAATGGTGACCACACGAGCCTGCTCTCCGGAGAGTTGGTCGATCCCCAATTCCTTGGAGACAGTGGTCAAACGTTCACGAACCTGTTCAAGTGTCAGTGTCTGTTCGTTGGCAAGTTCGAAACTCACTTCGGTACCTGAGCGGAATTCGATATCGAGCATTTCCTTGCCACGGTTACTGGTAATAGCCAGGCCAGCGACAATGAATACGGTACTGATGGAAACGAAGATTCCCTTTTTGCCAATCCAGTCCACACGTGGGCTAAGCATCCGACGGACTGCCGGGACTGCGGTGGGCAGCATGGGCAGACTCTTGGGATGGAACATGCGAATCCACAGTTCAAATGCGACACGTGTGCAGAACAATGCGGTAAAGAGCGTGGCGACAATACCGATACCAAGCACCAAAGCAAACCCCTTGATGTCGGCGGTCGCAGTGTGATACAGAACCACACAGGTAATCAGCGTGGTGATGTTGGCGTCAAGAATGGTGCTTAATGCCTTTTCATAACCGCGACGCACGGCGATGAGCAACTTTTCACCTGCTTCGATTTCTTCACGGATACGTTCGAAAATCAGCACGTTGGCGTCGACTGCCATACCGATGGTCAGAATGATGCCTGCGATACCTGGCAAAGTGAAGGTCGCCCGGATCATCGCCATGACACCGAGGATCACGACCATGTTGGCAATCAATGCCAGCACGGTGATGATGCCACCGAAGAAGTAATAGACGATCATGAATGCCGCGACCACAATCATCGAGACAATGGAGGCTTTGAGGCCGGAGACCAAGTGGTCATGACCGATGGATGAACCGACGGTCTTGATGCTGATGGGGCTGTCACTGACGCGCGACTGCAAAGCACCGGCATTGAGCGTGCGGATGAGATAGTTCAATTCGTTGGTTGAGAAACCACCACTGCCACCGGTGATGATACCTGAGCCATTAATGCGATCATTGATACGCGGAGCAGAGATCAATTTACCGTCAAGGCAGATTGCCATCGGTTCGTTGATGTGGTTACCGGTAAGGTCCCCCATGAGTGATCCACCGACATTGTTAAGTCGGAAGCTCACTGCCGGGAAGCCGGATTGATCACGATCAGGGAAGGCTCGGGAAAGTTCCCAGTCCTGCTGTGCAGGTGTCAGTGATGCATCAGGTGTGTTGGACAACAGGACAAAATATTCGCCGTTGTATTCAGCACCGATGAGATTCTGACCTGCAAAGAATGCAGCGGGACCTTCTTCAAGTTCTTTACGTAGACGACTGGTTTCGGCAAAGCTGATATTGCCGTTTTCATCACGATCCACCTGCATCCAGATGTAAGGCTTGTCACGACCGGTTCGCGGACCCTTTTCTGCAAGTTGCTTGCGATAGGTCTCTACATCAGGCATGTCCGAGGGGCTGGGGGCAATACGGAATTCAAGCACACCTGAACCACGCAGCAGCGCGATGAGGTCTGCCGGATCATCAAGCGGGCCTTTGACCTGTTCATAGGCTGCATAGGCATCGGCAAGAACCTGAATATCTTCGGCACGACCTGAGGCCTGCTCCATCATTGCTTTAAGACCGCGTGCACGTGGGGAAAGTTCCACTTCGGTATCAGCAGCTTTGTCATCTGTCTTGCGAGCTGTTTTGACCACATTAGGCAATGCCAACACTGCCTGCACTTCAGCCGGATCCACATTGTTCTTCAAAGCCGTATCGCGAGCTTCTTCGTAGGTGGCTTTGGCGTTACGCAGTAAACGCGATGCGTCGACCATCTGCTCAATGAGATTGGTCTTGTGCTCGTTCATCTCCTTCTTCTGCTCATCAGGCGCATCAGCGGGGAGCTTGGCGAGATTGGCTTCGATGCCGTCGATCATCTTCTGCAGATTGGCGACCGGCTCCTGAGTCTCGACATATTTGTCGTAGGCTTGAGCTAACTGAGCAAAGTCGGCAGCCACCTTTTCATGACCAGTGGCAAGTGCGTCAAGCTGAGCTTTACGCTGCTGGGCAGGCATTTGGATGATGCGGTCGAGCTGACGGGCGGAGAGATTACCATTGGTCAGCGCTTCGAGTTGATCCTGATAGACTTTGCGGAGCTTTTTGGTCTGCTCGGTGGCCAAAGCCATTTGGATTTCAAAACGGTTACCTGCCAGGCGACGCCAGACAAGGTTGCGGACACCCTGGGGGTCGACACGTTTACGCAGGGAGCTGATGACCTGATCCACGGCGGTCCCGGCATCCATCCCCTCGGGGATTTCAACCTGGTAAATGAGCGTGGTACCACCGGCAAGGTCCAAGCCTGGCTTGAGCTTGCGAGATGGTGGGTAAAGCATCAGGGCAAAAAAAGCGATCACGGCGACAATGAGTGTCGGCTTCCAGATGGGGAATTTGTCTTCCATGGGATTGGGTCAACCAGAGCTATGTGTGTGGATCAGTTTTGCGACAGCTTAAAGGTGCGGCTAAAACAAACAGTCGCACCGGAATCTATCAGACGATATGAGTCAATAAGCAATCACTCTTCGATTTTGTTCTGAATCGCAGAGCGTGCAAATTTCATTTTGGTGTTGTTGTTTTCGTCGATCTTGACGACGATTTCGTTGTCGCGGATTTCAACGACATTGCCGATGATACCGCCGATGGTCTGCACCTTGTCACCCTTGGCAAGCGCGTTGAGCAACTGCGCACGTTTCTTTTTTTCCTTGGACTGACTGCGGAAGGTCATGAAGATCATCGCAGCAAGCATTAAAGGAAGTAAAATCATCAGACCGTCAAACGGATTCTTTTGCGGTGGTGTCCCCAAGGCTTCTGAACCATCTGCGGGAACCTGAGTGGTGCCTGCGTCGGTCGTTGCCGGGGCTGACGAGATGGTCGAATCAGCAGGCTTGATATTTTCCTGCGCCAATGTCAAAGGCAAATGCATCACGTGAAAACTCCCTCGATCATCGACTCTCCCTAAACAAGACGGTGTCACCTCCAAGGTAACAGGCTCACATGCTCCGGGCGTCGATACATCTTTATATGAATCACAAACACGCCACCGGCCAGCGCTCGGTGACGAAAGACCAGTTATTGTCCCTGATCGCGGTGCGGATGTCCAATAGGAACCGCTGGAAATGACGGAGATTATGCAGGGTCACCAGAATCGGCCCCAACATCTCCTTGGCCATGAACATATGTCTGAGGTAGCTTCGACTATACCCCCGGGCACAACATGCACAATCACAACCCTCAACAATCGGCCGAGGATCGTCAGCAAACTGAGCGTTTCGAAGCCGCATCTGGCCATTGGGGGTAAAGGCATTGGCATTGCGGGCGTTACGGGTCGGTAATACGCAGTCGAACATGTCCACCCCGGCCTGAACCGCAGTCAAAATGTCCCGTTCGTACCCTACGCCCATCAAATAGCGTGGTTTATCGGATGGCATCAGCGGGGCCGTGTACTCGACCACCCGCTTAAGCTGTTCAAATCCCTCGCCAACGGCAACCCCGCCAATGGCATAACCGGGTAAATCGTGGCTGCAGACTTCATCAACGCACCATTTTCGCTGCTCCAGGTCAATCCCGCCCTGGATGATGCCAAATAGAGATTGCTCGGACTTGCGGGCGTGGGCTTTGACACATCGACCTAACCAGCGATTGGATCGCTCGCAGGCGAGTTTAAGTCGCTTGAGATATTGCTCCTGTTCAATGGCATGACGGGTCAGGCCTGTGGACTGGTCAGCATCATCACGTTGGGCAGCAGGCGGGCAGTCGTCAAAGGCCATCATGATGTCCGCCCCCAACTCGTTTTGCACCTGCATGGATCGCTCAGGTGTCAGTTCAATCCGCGCGCCATTGAGATGACTTTTAAAGACCACCCCATCCTCGGTGATCTTGTTGGCATCCGAAAGGCTAAAGACCTGAAACCCGCCCGAGTCGGTGAGCATGGGCTTGTTCCATGTCGTCCATTTTTGCAGCCCCCCCATTTTGGCAACAAGCTCACTGCCAGGCCGAAGCATCAGGTGGTATGTATTACCCAGGATGATCTGCGCCCCAAGGTCGGAAAGGTCCTCGTGCAGAATGCCTTTAACAGCGCCCTGCGTCCCCACGGGCATAAACGCTGGTGTATCAAACGAACCATGAACAGTCGTCACCCGACCCAAGCGCGCATGGGTGGATGGATCTTTAACCAAAAGCTCATATTTAAGTGCTGGTGAATCGGACATGTGAGAATGATACAGGAGGGAGTAGGGATTAGGGAGCAGGCAATCGGAAAAAGACAGAAATCCGCAGTCGATGTCTGTCACACAACCAAGCATTCATCCCCTTATCAATGGAATCCCAACTCGATACAACAATCCCATTTGATCAAAAAACACCTTGTTTATCAGTCTTTTCTACTCACTACTCACTATTGCCTGCTCCCAGATCGCAAAATCCGCGCAAAAAAGAACCCACGTCGGGGGCACGACGTGGGCGGTCAGGAGAATGGAAACGGTTGCAGTATTTGGTCGAAGACTTCGTGGATTCAAGTCAACCCGTTGAACATTGACCGTGAATCTCGTTGTCCTCTGCTTAGTGATACCCAGTCTCGCAGGAGGTAGTTGCAGGAATCCAGATTTTTTTATAAAAACCTTCCCGCACCACAACCTTGACCAAAGTTCCGCAAGCTCTTCGACGGTATTCATAGACCGGTGCAACCCATACATAGTCATATCGACCTTGCTTGATTACCACGGTGGTGCGACGGGGTTGTTCAAACACACCATTGATCACGGATCGACCGAAGTGGTATAGCAGTGCATCGCCAACGTTCCAACGGTCACGATCTTTCTTGATGATGACGGAGCGATTGTCTTTGTGACGATTGTCATGACGGTCATACCTGTTGCGATCGCGTCGATTGTCATGCCGATCATCGTGGCGACTTCGGTTGGATCGACTGTTGTGGCTCCGATCATTGTCGTGACGATAGGACTTGTCCTCACGTTGGCTGTCTCCTCGGGCAGCTGAAGCGGTGTTCACTGAGCCAAACGCAAGGCCGGCAAGTAAAACGGCGGTCATTGTGAATAAGTGATTCTTTCGCATGGCGAGTTCCTTTCGACCTGCGGGCAGCAGGTTCAATTTTTTAAGTTGGGGTTTGTGATATTCAGTTTTCAAACAGTCTGTCGCGACACATGACGTGTTCACCCCTATGGTTTTTTCTACGGGTTTTGACTTGCCAATGCCTGCATTGCCACCCGCCAAGCCGCGCATCAAACTGCGATTAAGATTTTTTTGGATACCTGTATCCCCCTGTCAGCAACCTTGAAAATCATCCTCTCCCAACCCAAGCCGCCAGATAAGTGACCCAGGAACGAATCTGACGGGTTTCCCGTCTATGTATTTTGATACCCGACAGATTCACTGCGTTCATCTGGCGGCTTGGGATCACAACAAACCTCAAACCAAGGGGGGATACAGCATTTTTAAAAAACTTTTTCGACATTTACAAACAACTGATATAAATAGATATACAGCCCATAAAACCTTCCAAAATCATCTCGTAAAAAGCCAATTCTGCAACAAAAGCCTGCAATGCGCGTTTAATGAGTAGAGACCTCATGTTTTTTCAAATCAAACCACAGGAGTTTGTGATGCGACTTTCCAAAATTGCTGCCCTATTGAGTCTGACCGCCGCCCTGCTGATGCCACTGGTATTCACAAGTACCACCAAGGCAGAGTCCGGCTGTCATCGTGGCGGGACCACGGCCCCAAGTACCGAAAACCCACCGTCCACCCGTTGACCCCCGCAAGCCCCGCCCCCGCAAGCTTCCTGCATTCCCATCGGAAGTTTCCCTTAATGGAATCGGACTTGAACACGGATGTGACACTCAGGTGGAAATAGCCATGAACCACGAAAACGAACAATCAAAGCCAGACTTCTTCGAGCGGATGCTCGATGGCGTGGATATGCAGCAAATCCCCGCCCCCCGGAACCCCCGGAAGTCCAATGCCGGACGCCCCCGTCGGATGCTGCGGCGTGTGGATGACTCGGTGAAAGATATCCGAGCCAACGTCAAGGATGCAGCCAGTGCGGTTGCCACGTGGGTTGCCAGTGTGGTCAATCACGATGCCGACCAACCACAGCTCAATGAGATTCTCGATCAATGCCTCCGCCCAGGCCCGCAATTGGATCAGATCAATTACACTGCTCTTGCACAGCATATTAATCAGTCCATGCACACGGACCTTTCGCCTCGTCGTGTGCAGACTGCCATTGACCATTTGCGAGCCAAGCGACAGACGACCACTATGACGCAGCCCAAACCCAAACTCCAGGACCAACTCTCTGCCCTGCATCTGGATTTGCAGGCCAATCATCAACAGCTTCTGGACACCACCGGCAAGGAGCAGGACACCCTCTATCGACGCATCGGCACGGAGATCCTTGCTATCGTCCGTGTCGCTGCTGGACGCCTGATTGAAAACGACTTTGGTGAAGGCATCGCAGAGGACATCGACATTGATGAAGTCGAATCACGGTTCCTGGATTTCGTCCGCGATTCGGTTCAAGACCATCAAGGCAACACACTCACCCGTGACCTGCACAAATTACTCGTCGACCTGTGTGACTATGACGGTTCGGCAACCTGCGATATGCGACTGGTCGTCAACGGCTCACGCGTGGTCTGCGATCTGCAAGGCCCCGACTCCCTGGCAGGTGTGATGGCCCAGCTTAATGTCCTCGTCGCAGGTCGCCATGTCCTAGACAGTGAACTCTACGTCGCGGAACTACACCGCTTAGCAGAGTCCGCCTATACCCTTAAGGATGATGAAGCAACGGCGACTTATCTCAATTGGGTCAAACGTCAGGAGTCCGACCGCCGCGTACCATCGCCGGTGCGCGTGTGCAGTTACTGCTTAAACAACATGGCAACGCATGTCTATGACCGCATCTTCACCGGCGAATTAGCTGACAGTAACAAATGGTTACCCAAAGCAGACGAAGCGCTCACGCGAACCCGTCAACGCGACAGCGGTTTTGACTTGATTCCCGTCACCGAACTGGTTGGCTTGGTTGCGCATGCACAAATCAATGACGATCCAACCATCGTTCGCGAATACCTCACGCATATGGGTGAGAACAAAACCATCGACCTGCTCATCAAGCTCATCCGTTTTGATAACTGCCAACCGTTGGTGGCTTCAGCACGTGAACATGCCTTGGCGGTCTACCCACAGATCAACCAACACATCACGCCATCGCTGGATGATTGATAGTCGCATTGTTGATCACCTTTATCTGATTCATAAAACTCAAACCGCCAGATGATCCCAAAAGCATCTGGCGGTTTGTGTTTATTTCACACACGTTACAGCCCTCATAAACCAATCTTTAATCGAAAATATCGAGCATTATTCAAGCATTCAATTCGCTTTTGCTTTGCGGCATGATCCAACTAGGGCATCCACAACATGTGTGACCGCTTTACCTCATACCTCAAGGACTGGATCATGAAATTGTCTTTCAAAAAAATCGCTGTAACACTGGGCCTTACTATCGCAATGAGCCTCGGTGCCCAATCATCACAAGCTGCTGACATCAACCCGTTTAATTTCAATGTCTACTCGCTTTCAGACATCGGCTCTACGACCACTGGATATGGCTCGGACTATCAGGGCATCGCAGGTGCTGCTGGCAGTGCCTACTTCACAAACTTCTCACTCAATGACCTGAATCAAAGTCACATCGTCACCGGTTTTTCACTGGTCACCGGTGGTGACGCTGCCATTGCCGGCTCGATTAATAACGGTGGCATTGAAGCAGGTGGTGATGTCTATATCAACAACGCCTCCGTCTTTGGCAATGTCAATGCAGGTGGCAGTCTCAACGGCCCCGGTGGCACCGTCTATGGCAATGCGACACTCGGTGGCAGCGACAACACCACAAGCTCAGTCACCGTCACAGGCTCGGTCAGCGAAGGTGCAAGCTTCACCAGTTCACTGAACTTCGCAGGTATCAACAGCTTCCTCACCAGCTACTCAGCAAACATCAACGGCCAGGCCGACACCGGTAGCTATACCAACAGCTATGGGGAACTGATCATTAACGCAGCCTCAGGGGACAACTACATCACCATCGACGGCAGCACCCTCAACAGCGCCTGGGGCGTCACCATCAACGGTGCAGCCGACAGCGTCGTCTACATCAATGTCGATGGGACAGTCGTCAGTCTGGACTCAACGAACTGGGTTTACAATGGACTGGACAGCGGCGATGTCCTGCTGAACTTTGGTGATGCCACAACCCTGGCTTTGACCGGTGGCAATACCGTCAACATGCTCGCCCCCTTGGCGGACACCAACTTTGCATACGGCCTGGTCACCGGCAACCTCATCGTCGGGAATCTCACCGGTGGTGGTCAAGTCAACCTTGGTGGCTTTGAACACAATGTCGTGCCTGAACCAACATCTGCAATGGTCCTTCTGGGGTCAGTCATGGCTTTGACAGTAAGACGTTCACGCCGTCGCCGTATCGTCTGATGATGTGAGAAGTTGATCATCATCCTCAACGTCATCATCAACCAATGGCAGACTGATCGTGAATGTGGAGCCACGGCCAAGTTCGGATTGTACTTCGAGTTTACCTTGATGCTTCTCAACAACACTGCTGTAGGCCAAAGCTAAACCTTGCCCGGCTCCCTGACCCACAGGTCGCGTGGTGAAGAACGGATCAAAGATCCGATCCCGAATAGCCGGATCAATCCCCACACCGTTGTCGCTGATTAAAATCTGCACGCAATCATCACCCATCTGTGAAGTGATGGTGATCAGACCTTCGTGCAGGGATTGCGTTTTCTGAAGGTCCGCAACGGCCTGTGCGGCATTGACAATGATATTGAATAACGCCTGATTGATATCACTGGGAAAGGCAGGAATCTCCGGGAGATTTTCATCTAACTGAGTCTGAATCTTTGCTGCATATTTCCAAGTGTTACGAGCAACCATCAGTGCATTTGTCACCGCATTATTCATGTCATAAGCGATTTTGTCTGTTCGAGCTGGTTGAGCGAATTGCCGCATCGAGCCGACAATTTCCGACACCTTATGAATGCCCTCAATCGTCTGGTCGATAGCCTGAGGAATTTCTTCCCATAAAAATTCCGCATCAAGCTCTTGGATTGCTGAATCAATTGCCTGAATATATGGCATCATTTGAGTCGCATGACGTGCTTCACAAATAAGCTTGCAGTTCAAATCGTTGATCTTCATCAATGAGGTAAAAGCACCTTTGAGAAATTGACTATTGTCACTGACAAACTGGCTTGGCGAGTTGATTTCATGAGCAATACCGGCTGCAAGTTGCCCGACAGATTCAAGCTTATGTGCCTGCATTAGTTTCTGATGAAGCCGCTGACTCTCCTGCTGAGCCAACTCTCGCTGCTCAATGTGATGGTGCAATTCTTCTTGCGTTTTTTGCTGAAGTTCAACTTGAGCACGAACCTGCTTATGAATCAGCAAACCTATTAGAAAAAATGCTCCCCAACATGTACTTAAAATGACAGATATCTGTATAAAATTCTTTTTCCCAACGGCCTCAAAATTTACCCATATCCTGTTGGCTGCACGCTGCGTCTGTAAAGCAATCTGTGTTTGAAGGATCAGCAGTTCATTAAAACATACTTGAATATTGTTGATATTCTCACGACGCTCATTATCCAGAGACACACGTTGGTAACAATGATCCAGAAAACTTCCATGGGCATAATCGATTGCCTGCAATTCTGCATTGGATGGAATCGTTTTTCCAAAAAGGTGCTTCTCAATGACTATCAATTCCTGAAAGTATTCATCCTTCCATTGCTGATGCTCTGCACATGAAACCTCGCTGCGCATTCGGTTAAGTAACGCAGCAATCTTGTTATCTTTCAAATCTGCAATTTGTGCCAAGTCATCAGTACGATGCAATTGATCGATATACCTGCTCAATTGACCAAACTCAGTATCCATCCCTTTGAGCACAATCACATCACGCATTTGATCAACCAGAACGCGCACTTCCTCTTGTGACTTGTCTTGGTAATGATCAAGGTATTGGCGAATCATCCTCGCACGTTCAAGACGATGCATCCCATGGTGCATGCTGACAATATCACGCATCCGACGGGTACTTGCGAGTATTTGCTTGTACTGTTCATCACTGGCAAGATTCAACTCCTGCAACTGAATATGTGTGGATACCATACACTGACGCAAATCCAAAAGAGTCAAAATCGTCTTATCGAGCTTCTGCTGTTGAACGTCTGAATCCTGATGTTGTATTTTGGCCATCTCAATCGAAACAGCAATCAGATTGTCGGACCATTGAGCCGTTTCAGATGGAACCTGTGAAACAGGCATCAGTGATATCTGACGTAAATCCCGCTGTGCGTCAGATAACGTAATATTGAAATTGGAAAAAACTCGGGTGTATTGATCCTGATAACTTTGCATCTGTCCCTTGGCAAGATGCATCTGATAAAGATACCAGACGAATGACAGCAAGGTAATCAAACCAATGACAAAACCCAACATAACCAATCGGCGAACCAATCGTGTCGTTCGACGCCCGGTAGCATGATGAACAAAGACATTATTCACCTGCACCTCCAAGACGTACAGGTTCAACTCGATCACGTAATTGGGACCAGTCCAAAGGCAAGGCCTTCTGTTGACGAATAACTGTCGGCCAAACACGATCCGAAGCCTGGTGATCCATTTGAGAAAAACTCATCTGTTCATCCAGACCAATATCAAACGTACCCAACTGCCCCAGGGCAACAATAATATTTTCGCGTGTAACCGAACCCTCAATACGATCCAGAGCATGGCTGAATATCACCGTGGCAATGTAGCCTTCCAATGAACCAAAATTAAGCGATGCGTCAGGCGCGTATTGCAACATGGCTTTACGATATGCGTTCACCACAGGCAAATCGGCCATCGGATGCGGAACCACCTGTGTGATGATCACACCTTCGCCGAATGCTCCCAGCGCTTTGATCAATGGCTCGGTACCCACGAAAGACACATTGAGAAAAACTGGATTAATCCCGCTTTCTCGCACCAATCGAATAAACTTTGCACAAGGCGCGTAAGCACCAACCATGATGATGGCCTTGGGGACGTGATCGGCAAGCAGAATTCTCGATACAGCATCTTCAACACAAAGGCTGTTGCGATCATAGCGTTCATGAATCACACGATCCGTTTCGGTTAAGCCTTCGGATCGAAGGGCATCCATTGCACCGCTGTAGCCTGCATCACCATACGAATCACGTTGCGTAAAAATCGCAATATTCGTAGGGGCCATTCCACCCTGTTGAACCAGCCCATGAACCATGGCAGCTGTCTCTTGTGCGTAACTGGCACGATAATTGAAAACCTGCCGATCAGGTGGTGTTCGACGCAACACACCCGCGCCGGTGTAAGCACCGAAAAAGCAAACATTCTGCTGTTTAGCAATCGGTAAAGCAACGACTGATGTGGGGGTACCAACATTCCCAATAATGGCAGTCACCTGTTTATCGTTGATGAGCTCGCGCATATTGGGGATCGTCCGTGCCGGTTCATATCCGTCATCAAGTGCAACTAATTCAAACTGTCGATTACTTTTTTCAGAAGCCTGCTTCAACGCTACTTCCACACCCTGCCTGACATTGATCCCCAAGTCTGCAGCAGGTCCGGATAATGCTGTGGACATCCCGATTTTTACAATTTGTCCTTGAGCTACGATATCGGACTCTTGTGCGTGTAACCTTGCGATGGGCATAACAAATATCAAGCCAAGCAATACCAGTTTCAGATGGCTAATGCAGCGGCATTGACATGATGCAATATGTCGTATCAATAAATAACGCACAAAATATCCCTATCATCGGCCCCTGATCCTATCATTCGGAGTTATCTCCAGATGACTTGATGTGAATCTGGAAGAATCAAATCTGAAATAAAACAACCGCAGGACATCGAGTGACCTGCGGCTGTGGATGATAAGTCCGAGAACTTTTAGTTTTGAGATGCAATTAAAATATAAACAATGCCGTTAATTCGTATTTCCAGAAAGTCCAATTGTATCCATATTGGCGGCAGTCAAGTTTCCTGCACTACCAGAAGCAACAGCCAATCCTACATATATATTCGACGGCATATCATTGGTATATTTCGCAATCAAGCTCCAGGCACCAGAGCTGTTTTTATAATACGTTTTAATCAGATTTCCATTGCGTTGAATCTTGACCCATCTTGGGAATGCTGCCGAAGCAACGGCAGTTTGAGCAGTCGCCCCTCCGACTGCCTGGCGGCTTAATGAGTTAATACTTCCATCTGGCCTCATCACAACAGAGACTTGTTTTGAATCAGCGTTTAGAGATTGACGAATCATCACGCCTGCACCAGCCTGAGAACCTGTATTGGTCAACGAATTAACTCTTGCGACGATGGCACCATCCCCATCAAGTTGACAGTAGGTGTAGTTACTGGAATCCGCAGTCCCGCCAATGCGTGTTCCCGAGGATTGAATATTGTAGACATCACCGTTGAGTGTGTAGCTACCGGATGGTGACGGGCTGCCGATATCATCATTAAGTGTGTTGGACATTTGATTGTAGATAGCAATACCCAACATACTTCCCGGGGGAACTTGAGAAACGTCGACACGTGACCCACCGTTGTTAATGACCTTACTCCCGTATTGCACGATTTTAATCGGTGCGTTGGGTTGGCCACCGGGATTGTTATTCCACGCATCAAAATTATCACCGCCAAGTCCCGTTCCGGTGGTATTTTGCATGAAGGAAATTTCGGCATAGCGATTGACAGCCACATTAGCGAACCATGAAGTGGGATAGGCGTTATTGGGATCCATGTTAATGGCTACCAAATAACGCTCGCCGGTATCTTTCATGGAGGCGAAAGTATAAACAAGATCGTTGCCAGAGAGTGTCGGCCCATAATAGGTACGGTTAAGACGTTTATTACCCAAGTGATGTCCCCACATTTTCATAGCTAACTGTGAGGGATGTTCCAGGGGTTGGCCGTTGCAGTACTGGTTTACACCCCAAAGATAGGTTGTCGCTGAATCATCAAGTGAATGATGAATCGCCAGATCGGTTTTCACCTTATTGAGCATGGTCCCAAAGAAATGCGCTTCGTTGAGGCCGTTGCCCAATTGATAGTAATACAGTTTCCAACGATCCGCGGGATACCCCCCACCGCCACCGGGGACAGAGTGAATAAAGTTACATGCCCATTCCGTTGGGAACACTTTAACGTCATTGATACTAACACTGTTTCGTGTAAAGGCATCATCCAATTCAGTGAGTTGAACTGAATCCCAGATGACCTGACGTGTGGATTCAAACCATGCTGTCGCGTTGGTCTGCGATGTGGTGTAGCTCATGTAATAATGAGGGGCAATGTAATCGATGCTGGTTTTCCTGGACAGAACCGCATCGTTCCAATCTGCTGCATGATTGGTATTGGCAGTGCGGCTGGTATCCGGACTCCACCAGGAAACATTAAACGGCCCGACGGTACTGGACAATCCACAGGCAATGATGACCGCATTGGGATCGACCTGCTTGATGGCTGCTGAATATTCTTCGACAATCAATGCATACTCATCAGGCTGCAACCAAATCCATGTTTCGTTACCTATTTCCCAATGATGAATATTCAAACCCTTGGCAAGACAATCCGCAACAAGACCTGCCTGCCACTGAGCACCTTCACGAATACTGCTGAGACTGCTTGGATCAACATATTGTTTCCAACTATTTTTGAAGAGTACATTAATCTGCATCACCGGCGTAGCGCCGACTTCCTGACAGATTTGATAAAAACTGACATTCGCTGGATCACTGTCATACAGCGGGATATAAAAGTCCGCAGCCTGTGAGGCGTTGTACCCATGACTGGCGGAGGGATTATCCCAAACATAGTGATCGCCTGGAGTCCCGCCGGGATACCGTAGAAATTTCACTGGCACGGATCGCCAGTTTTCCAAAAGTTCACTTTTACGATTGTTCCACATGTACTTGGTCTGAAACGACCACCATTCAAACTGACTTCCTCCCATCCCCAGTGAAATATCCCCTGATGAATTGGGGTCCGAAACCACAATGACCGACTGGGCTTTGGTGGGCAAAGTCCCAATCAACAGGATGCTACAAATGATCACCCATACTTTCCAACCCGGAATCACGCGTCTACTCTTCGTGCTTAACATCAATGTCTCCATTAAAAAGAAATGTGTAATGACAAAAACATACGAAGTGACTGACTCTTGAAATCACAAGAATTCAAGGGACAGAGTGATCATGGCCACCTGTATGAAGGTGGTTAGATACACTGAATATCAAACGTCTCCGGAATTGAAATTAGTTAAGGAATTAAAAAATCACTCAAATTGAATCTATGGTTCTATAGCTAAAAAGGGACTAGCGACATGGAACCCGGGCTGGGGACAGGCAAAAAGACACCCAATAAATGAGTCTTGGATTGTCTTGCCCCCAATCCCCTGCGGTAAGTCACTAGTCCCTTTATACGAAGGGGCTAAATAAAGTACAGTTTCGGATGACTTACGGGATAATAATCAAAGTCAAAGTATGTGCAGGCAATGTCAGATTCGTCAAAGTCGATGATGGTATTTGCATTGTCTCCCAACGCACTACTTCAGGCTCTCTGAGATTGTTAGCTTCCAGGGGCAGACCTTTACCCAATTGACGTAATTCAATGTTCTGAGGCATGGGCTGACCATCTGGCAATTGAAGCTTCACAACCTGATCGTTATCCAGATCACGATTGATCAACAGGATGCGAGTAGATTGATCCTGCTTGCGACCGGATGCATAAGCTGAGACCAGAGGATACGTACCTTCCTTGGCAATTCGGCCTTTTTGGCCATCCACAAAACTAGGGAAAGTCGCGGTCTGTTGAGGTATGTTGTCCAGATCGACTTGGTAGAAACTTGTACCGAATTCAGCGGTCAATGCCTGTATGCCCATGCCTGGCGCCATCATCCGTGGCTTATCGGGTTTGCCATAGTGTTGCACATCCATCAAAGCGAAACAGGGATGTCCCACCAGGTCATGATAGGCAAGGCGATCAGCTCCCAATGAAAGGAATCTTGCAGCACGATCCGTGATGACCAGCGCGTGCGCCAGGTTCTGCAACTGGCGTAAGCCACCAGGGCCTGAAGGGTCAGATTGCATGAAGTTCAATTCGGTGATCCAGAGTTGGAGCTTGGGATCGTTTTGGCGAACCATGTCACGGATCACGGTAAAATCCTTTGCATCGTGGTTCTGAGCGAACATAGACATCGTCTGCTGAGCGAGTGTTGGAGTAGCTTGGTCGGGGAGAAGACCTGAGATATAGGTATGCAATGACACGGCATCGGCTGCACCAGGCTCAAGGGTGTCGAGCAACTGCTGCATCCAGACTTCACCGTGGGCAACGTTGTAGTCCGAGGCCCAACGCTGTCCAGCCATCATGCCTTGAGCAAGAATACGCAGCTTGGGATTTTCCTTACGCATGGCTTTGCTATAGGCATTCACGAAACCAGCATGCTGATGTCCGGTGTAGTAGACCCAGTCTTCGTTACCGATCTCCCACCATGTCACAGGACGTTTTTTCTCTTTAAGGTCTTTGACCCAACGTGCGGCATAGTTTGCGGCCTCCCTGATATTACCTGGTGCGACTAATACTTTGGCATTATCAAAACCTTCGGCACCTTCACGACGAATTTGATAGGTATTGACTTGCACCAGTGATTGTGCGTTGAGCGTATTAGCCACATTCAGAAAGTCATTGGGACTGATAAAAAGCTTGTTGCCGGCAATGGGTTGGTAGCTTTGATCAGGTTTATCCCAGAAATACCAAAGGGCACATGTTCCAGAAGGCCATCGCAGGAAGCCGGGTTTAAAGGATTTGATCATCTCCACAGCTGGAGGATTGGAGATCGCCATACTGAATTGTGCGTTGAAGTATTCACCTGCTGCGCCGAACCAATGATCATCCAGCTGATGGATCACCTTATCGGTATGAACACTAATGGTTGCCGGCGCAGTTTTATCTGCCGTTGTTTTTTGCTGTCCAGTCGCCACGGTGCCCATGAGCGACAGGACTGCAATCATGACGATTCGATTCATACTATTAAATCCGTTGGTATGCACTTGAAGTAACCTTTGCGTAGACTCATCTGACAAGGCACAATCAGGGCCTGTATCAGAAAATCAGCTATTAGAAATCATTAATACTTACACTTGAGAGGTTGATCAGACTGCCACAGATTTATTTATCGCAACGCCAGTACTTGTAATACTCTTCCGTATTGGCGCTGGTGGTTTCATTGGGCCCAAATGCGCGGGCATGTCCATCAATGAATGCAGCATTACCCACACCTTTGGTGGCGATATCCGGTCGGAAGTGTGGACGTGTGAAACTCGACTCATCATAGGCATCGGCACCGGCGGAATTGCCGATCACCTGCATACCTGCAAAGGCTGGCGCGGTGAGGAACTGACGTTCAACAAGTACAAGCTTGGTATTCTGCTTGACCACATTCTGATACTTACCACCAAAGAAGAGCTTCGGCCAGGCGTCCGCCAAACCAGGGTGTCCGGGCATGGTGTTGTCATATCCCAGGAATCCATTGTATGCATAGCTGCGTGGCAGGCCGGGGTTATTACCCATCGCATCAGACGACGTGCGAACCTGCAAATCAATGGGGCATGACAACGTACTTGGTGTTGTATAGCTACCAAACGCCACCTGCGCATCCCAAAGGACGTACCCGCCTGTGGTGTCCACAAACTTGGGGAAGATACCCTTGTGATCAAATGAGAAAGTGGTAAAGGCCAGTACATTCTGTCTAAGGTTATTGGTACAGATACTACTGCGAGCTGCCTGTCTTGCGGCACCTAATGCGGGCAGCAAAATGGAGATCAACAGCGAAATAATACTGATCACCACAAGCAGTTCAATGAGTGTAAAAGCCTGACTACTCAGACTGCGACGACTTTTGGCATTCATATTCAACAACATAACGTGCTCCTGTTTCAAAAGTGCGTACGACAAGCCTTCGTCAATTAGACGATTCATACGCTTTAAAATCAATTCTCAAAAACTGTATAACGACTTAATGCCGGAGAGGCATCACACTATCCCGCTCAACCAGACGCGGTCCTAATTTCATTTTTTCCGTCACATCAATCTGCTGGCCATTGATTAACTGCAATAGCCGTATCGCAGCCTGTTTACCAATTTCACGGTTGGGTTGGCCCAACGCAGTTAATGCCGGAGACATCGCTGCAAACAGATGCAGGTCACTGATGGAAATCACTGAGACATGATCGGGGACTTTACGTCCTGATGCCTGGGCACCACGCAACGCACCCAAAGCCAATTGGTCATTCATGCCCACCACGGCTGTGATGTCAGAATTCTGTCCTAATAATCGTAATGTCGCTCGCTCACCATTGGCCCAGGGTTGAGCGGGATTCAAGTCTGTCGCATCGGTCACGTAACGCGGCAGTTCATCAAAGTGCATACCGTATTCACGTAAAGCTTCAGCAATTCCTTCACGCATCGACAAATAGTTCGCAGAGTCCGCTGTCAGATCCACCAAGCCAATTCGACGATGACCGCGGTCCAATAAATACAGCAATGCTTCCTTACCCATTGCATGCGAATCAGTGGTAACTGAATCGGCTTCCAAGGCTTCAAACGCCGTATCCACCAAGACAAACGGAACGCCACGCTGTTGAAGCGATTGAAGGACTCGCAGAAAGTCCGATACCGGTGGTGGGTAAATGATCGCACCGCTGACCATGGCTGAATCAAGCTGATCGAGATATTGAGCTTCATTGCGAAAATCAAAGTTGGCATCGTGTAAAAGGATACGTGGTGAGTCGATCTGCAAGCCCTCTTTGATACCCGTAAGGATCTCGCCGATGGCTTCGTTAATCGCTGGAACAACCAATGCGATGGCCTGCTGCTCCAAGTCACGGTTGGCGACGAAGACACCACTGCCCTGCTCGGCCCGAAGATAACCTTCAGCCGCCAGCGTGTTGATGGCCTGCTTGACCATGCCCAGACTCATGCCGTATTCGGAGACGAACTGACGCATACTCGGCAACTTCGTCCCAGGCCTGAGCTGGCGACTCTGAATGCTCGCACGAAGCTGGCGTTGGAACTGCTTGACCAGTGGCTCATTGTGTGCCGGGTCAATCTGGATGTCCATCTGCATCAAACTCATCAGAAATAATCTCCTCAATACAGAATAGTAGCACAGCACTTAACTGTGTCAACACACTTGACGCCTTTTTCTTTTCACATCTCATATACACATAATAAAACAGGATTTACAATCAATGTAAATCCTGCACAGTGGTTCGTTTTTTTGATATATCGCCAGACAAAGCGCCAATTGTGTTACTTGGGCTGAGCGATGGGATCATAGAAAAGTTCGTTAAGCCGAGCCGTATCACCATCATCGACAAGCTTGAAATAGTCGACAACTTCGACATGCCCATCGACCATCGCCATGTTGGATTGGCCACCATGTCGGGCCGAGGGCTTGCCAGCAACGGAGGCATAACTCTCCCAACCGATCATATAGTTCACCGTGGCATCCGTGGCAGCATTGACTTGCGCATCGCCCAACAACATCACACGGCCTGGTGCCAATGGATCACCAATGCGATGTCGGTGACCTTTTTTGTTAAACAACGTGCCCTCTGTTTCGACAGTGATGCCTGATCGAGTCACAGCATACCCACCACCATAGGACAGCTTCATCGCACGCGGGCACTGCCAGACTCCGGTGCGAATATCACCCCATGCCTTGCTGGCATACCGCCATTCTGTTTCAGGCAAATAGTTCGCGCCGATAAGCAAATTGGTATACCAATACTTGGGCGTCCCATAAGCCAATGCCGTGGAACCGGCGCCGGCATAATAAGGAATCACATATTCCCGGTCGTCCAACGAATAAGCAAAGATGGCCAACGCAAGTCCTTTCTGATTGGACTTGCACTTGACATCCTGAGCGCTCTTACGGGCAGCACCCAATGCCGGAAGCAAAACGGCAATCAATAATGAAATGATTGATATTACCACCAGCAATTCAATGAGCGTAAAAGCGTGACGTGTGATCGGTGTCTTGAACGTGATCATATTTTTATCCTCGGCAAAATGTTAATGCGCAATAAGCAAAGCCAATAAGGTCTGGGCATAAAGCCGATGACCAAAATCGTTGGGATGGTTAATACCGTTCCCCGTCAGGTCGTAATAACGCTTGGTCTTAAGCAGGTCGGCCCACAACGCAGTGACATCCGCCAACGCACACCCACTGTCATGTTGAGCCTGGAGACTGACAAGTTGTTGACGGTAAGGTTCGAACATATCTTCGCGCGACCATGTCCATTGCGGATTGGCCATGCTTGATGAGACCAACACATACTCCGCTTCCGGATAAGACTGTTTCAATGCAGTAAGCAAACCTGAAATATTCTCCCCAAACTTCCGGGGGTTACGCCCTGCCACGTCGTTCATGCCATATGCAATCACAAACAAGTCCGGCTTGCTTTCACCGATGCGTGGCAACACGTTCATCGCCCCATCGGACGTTGTGCCGGAGACTGCCAGATTATTAAGCGTCACCTTGGAACCTGTTTGGGCTTCAATGGCACGTTGAACCAGAATGCCGTAGGGAGGCATATGCGGTTTGTATCCACGGCTTGTGGCGTTGGCACCTGAAGTGATACTGTCGCCAATCAGACAAATGGACACGGGTTTGCCGGACTGAATCAGGCCTGTGACTCGTGGTAATTGACTGCCTGCGTATTGAGGCGTGTAACCTAGCCACGCGTCGGCATGTTCGTAGGTCACCTTCACCTGAATATTGGGGAACCATGTTTCGGCATAGAGCAGCCATTTATCTGGATCACCAAGCTTGCTGCGGATAGCTCGCTTTTCGTTGGGCTTCCTGTAAAGTTCTTCGCGCGTGATCGACGGGATACGCGAGTCAGCGGTCAGAACAATCCGTCTGGCCGTCGCATCAATGGTAAAGTCACGTCCTTGCTCAAAGACGGTCATGGTATCGCAACTGGTAACGCCAATGATTTTGCCCGGAGCGAATAGCAAGGTGCCATAAGCCCTATCGGAGTCGGGCTCCTTGATCAATGCGACATGTTCGTCATATTGGATCGCACCTTGCCACAAGGGTTCAAAGAGATGGGCTTGCTCCAAGGGATATGAATCCATTTTAGAAGGCTTGTGTGCAACTGCTTTGGGAGTTGGTTTACCTTGCGATTGCGTTGCCTGCCAGGAGACTTGTTCAATGATGACATTCCCTGCTTTGGCCTGCTTGTCAATGATCCAGGCATAGCCTGTGAGTTTCAACGGCAGGTCAAGTTTGCCATCATTGTTCCCACCCCAGTGTCCTTGAGGTGATGTGGTCTCAATAGGGAAGACCACATCCAAACCCACATGAGTCGATAGTTCAACAGTCTGTTGATAGTGCAGAATTTCGCCACTGGCATCCTTGATCCGTAACGCCAATCCTTTGATCGCTTCGGGATTGCCTGAAGACATTTTGACGATCACCACGCCGCTAGCCGAATGCGTGGTATTGGGAATCGCGGGGTCTTTGGCGTAGTAATACTCCAGAAATCCGGCATGCGTATCCTGCCAAAGAAAACCGGCGAGAAGTTTGTGCCTGTTATCCGTTGATGCCTGAATTTCAAAGCTGCATCCGCGTTGGACAGCCTTGTAAATATGCATCTGCGGCTTGCTGGAAAAGTCATCAATGACCTGAGCATCAACCGAATGGACCATGAGCATCAAGCTCATCAAAAACGCTGTTACCAATTGTTTTAAACTGCTATACATGTAAAAACCTTTAATCTGGATCATCACTTATTGATCACACACCACCAGCAGGTCACTGATCTGCATTGTGTTTTGCTGCGCTTCGGACAAGTCATGCATCCCCACGGAAATATACTTGACCTGCCCGACATCGAGCCTGCCATTGACCATGTCCGGATGGCTGGGCAGGGGTAGAAACTCAGCAAATCCAACGTACGCCACATGCCACTTCCCGTCGGCGGGAACGATTGGTGAACTGATCCAATACCCACCACCGGTGTTCTCAAAAAGCATCAAACGGATGGCTGCTTTTTGCGTGGTTCGCAAGCGAACAATCAACCCCTGGGCCTGATCCAACGCATTGTTGTTAACCAACAGTTTGGGATAGAACCAACGCTCACCGGGCTTTGCAAAACGCACATCCATCTGGATACCGGACTTGCCAACAAAGTCCATTGCCTTGAGCTTCTGCGTTCCATGTCCTGCCATATTTTTTTGCCATGCGGAAACGTCATTGACGTCTAACCTGCGGACTTTGGGGAAGCTTGCCAACAACGTGGACAATTCGCCTTCAAGTCGAAACGGCATGGCCAAAGGCGCTGCAGCTTGCCCGGTTTCATCCACTGCTTTGACCACAATTGCTTCTGTGTGCACGGCATTGAGTAATGCCGACGCATCAATCTGCCAATGTATTTTTCGCATACTTTGTGGTGGCAGTTCAACGCTTTGCGTTTGACCCGTCGCCGAATCATCTTGCCCTGGCAGGATCAATTGAGCCTTTACCTGATGAGCTACCGTATCCAGATTCGTCACCTTCACATTGAGATTCAGCGCATCTGCATGTCCCGGCAACACGATGTATCGCGCGGTTGAATAGTTAACCTGCCTGGGGTCAAGTTCATGTTGCAGAATGATCGGACTGGCTAAAACAGGCTTGTTTACAGGCTTTTTTGCAACATTACAGTGTTGCATCGCACGCGTGTCGATCTTGAGATATTCCTTTAACGCATCACGATCAACCCATGCATATGCCAAACCATCTGTGAACGTGAATGTGTTTTGCTCATCCATTTTGATTGCTTGCCCATCGACTGCTTCGACGCGTGTGGGGCTTAACGGCAGTATCACTCTCGCCGCCGCCAAGGAGTCAGCGATCAACACGACGACTGCTTGCTGCGTCTGGCCTGCAAAAACCTGCGCGGTGAGATTGGCTTTGGAGTTGACCTGAAGGTCACCGATGTATTGTTGATGCGAAAGCACACGGACGTTTTGCACATACGCTGCCATGGATCGAAGAGGCGTGAGTTCTTTGCCAATCATGGAGAAACTCTTCGTCCCTCCCTCTTCGTAAAACGGCATGCAGAATGGGAAATAATGGGCGATGCCATTGGCTTTGGCGATGGTTGATTTGGCTGCAATCTGCCAGGCGGAGTTAGCGTCTTCATCCCGCGAGGCTCGACCGGACCCTTTGGCCCAGGGGTAACCACATTCGGTAAGCCACAACGGTTTGGACTGTCGGTCATAACGCTTGAGCCACGCCCGGTAATCAGCAATCAGATTTTCAAGTTGTACTGCGCGGCGATAGTCATGAAAACTCACAAAGTCCACACTGTCGAACATGCCGTTGCGTGCCAGAAAATCCTCGTAAGTTCCGGGATTATTGCCAATGAGTACACCACCACCTATGGGCATGGCAACGCCATCACGATCCTTGAATGTCCAATGCATTGCATGAACAAGCGGTGCATATTGATCGGCTGGCAAGTCCGAACCATACCCGCCATCTGGCTCGTTCCAGACTTCAAGTCCGCCCCACGTTGCAAGCCATCGCTGATGAATCACCGGCCACGCATTGGGGACAGGAAGTAAGTTCTGAGGCAAACGTGATGCAACCGGGAACGTCCCACGCGCCGGCCCCGGATCATGGAACATCTCCAAGACCTTGATGCCATGCGCTGCATAGAGTTTGCGAACCTGATCTGCGTGATCGTGCTCATTCCAGTTCCACTGATCCAGTTTTGGATTAACCCCGCTCCAGCGAAAACGATCACGAGCAAAACCAATCCCGCTGCGTTGAAGCATTTTCACAATGACGGGGCGTTTTTCATCTCGGCGTTCAAGCCATGTGAGTACGACATCCATCCCGAAATAGTCATCGACTTTTCCTGTATGCCCCGGTTGCGAAATGATGCCAAAGGATTGTGATCCGATTTGCAGATCGTAATAGCCTTGCGCCAAAGTCACGGTCAATTGCAATTGCCCATTGACAACTTTGGCGGTTGGGGCAGGTTGTGGACGATTTTGATAATCACGCAATGTGCAGGGAATGCTGCTGCCTTGAGGCAGATCACTTTGCCAACGCAAGGTTGTTGACTGCATGGGTGTGACAAAGAAATCATGAGGCGTAATGGGTTCAATATGCACTTGCGCGATGACATTAGCTGTACATAGCAGCAGACAAAAACCCGCCCAACCCAAGATCACATTCACATGACAATTCTTCAAATCCCAACTCCTCAAATGGATTGCAAATACAGTTGATGCGCAGGATAAGTCTCCAATGCCTGCGCATCGCAAAAACCGATTTAAATCAAGTGAATACCAGACGGATCAATCACGCACGCCGTGTGATCCACATGAATCCCGAACCACGAGCCGGGGTTTTAGTATGGTGTGTCGCAACGGCTCATCGGCATTGGCTTGATCAAACATATTCACCAATCGCTCGATAGCCTGTTTGCCCAACTCTTCAAAAGGTTGTTGCACGGTCGTGAGTCCGAATTGTGTAGCAGGATCAAGGATCGGCCGCACATCATCAAAGCCCATCAATGCCACTTCCTGTGGTACGCAGACTTTCGCTTCCTGAAGCGCCCAGTACGCACCATGAGCCATGTCATCGACAAAACAAATGATGCCATCACAGGGCAATTTGTTTTCATATTGCATCAGCCATCCGCCGACGATCTGGCGGGCAGAAATTTCCTGACTTTGGCCGTACCCGACTTTGCCATGAAGCACAGGTTCAGGGTCCAGGCCGTGATCTTTCATGGCATTGCGGAATCCGGCCAAGCGACTGCGTTCGGCAATGCCTGCTTCTTCACCCCATGAGATCACCGCCAGACGGCGACACCCGAGCATGAGCATATGCTGCGTGGCCATGTGCATACCTGCCACCACATCGGTGAGGACGCAAGGATAATCAATCCCCGGCACGTAACGGTCAAGCAGGACGACTTTCACGCCATCGCGAATGCCTTGCTCCAAGAGCTCCAGGCATTCAACACGCGTGACGTTATCCTGGTCAAGAAACACCACAAGGCCTTCAATCTCACTGGCAAACATTTCACGGAGTTGCTCGATCTGCCGATCCGGATTGCCACGGTCATGCGTGAGTACCAGACGGAATCCCAAGGCATCACAGGCCACTTCGGCACCACTGGCAACACGCGCGATGGCGGGGACTTCCACTGTGGGCACGGACAAACCAATGAGACTGCCCGTTGCCCGAGCACCCGAGGTGTTGGCGGCAGCACGCTGGTTGCGCAACGGGTCATCCAAAACCGCACAGACATACGTACCACTGCCCTGCCGGGACTCAAGCACATTCTGCTCAACCAATACACGCACGGCACGGCGAAGCGTCTGACGGCTGACTTTAAGCTCACTAGCCAACTGCCGTTCAGGTGGCAAGCGATCCCCAAGCTGCATCTGTGATACCAGATGCTGCAAATCAAGCATCAATCGCGAGTATCGGGGCATCGAATCCACAACTGACATCAGGCAAACTCCAGACCAGTAAACAGACCATTAAACGGCTCTGAATAATACCAATCAAAACCAAATGGTCAAGCATTCACAACAACTAAAAATAACAAAATTATCATAAATACATTTTTTATAAATATTTGTATTCAATATTTTTTCAATCCAATTTTAATATACCAATTTATACCAATTGACGTTTCATGTAATCACTTATTGTCAATCTCAATGGGAATGATATGGGATTGAGGTCACTGAGGAATCAGTTGACCTGTAGACATTGCTTTAACACATCCGCCAAACCGCCTGCCAATTCGAGCTCCATCATGCCCAGGGGGAAGAAGAGTTCGAGCATGGCAGCACCGTCAAACTGTGTCATCAATGGGCCGAGGGTATCCCAGTCGATACTGCCATGACCGGGGATCAGATGCGAGTCGAATTTCTGGTTGTTGTCACTGATGTGCATGTAGTCGATCACATCCAGAGACTGCTTGAAATGCTCGACCACATCACAGGTCATATGTGCGTGGCCGGTGTCGAAACACATTTTCAGATTCGGGCTGTTGATCTGTCGGATCATTGTTGCCAATGCCCCAGGATCGGAACCTGCGTTGAACGTGGCGGGAATGTTTTCCATCAGGAAGGTGACACCAAGCTCTTGGCCCATTTGAGCAAGCTCGTGCATGGACTGCTTCAAGGGTGCCTGTCGCTGGGTTCGCTGCGGATCACTTAAGGGCTTGCCATCGGCTGTGGGCGATCCGGGATGGACCACCACCTTGGGGCCGCCCAGCTGCAAAGCCAATTCCGCTTCGAGTCGATAGACTTGCACGGAGGCTTTGCGAACCGACTCATCAGGCGATGATGGATCATACTTCTTGCCAAAGACACCATGGATTGAATCGTAACCAAGGCCCAGATCATCAGCGACCTGCTTGACATATTTTATGTCCGGCGGATTTGATTCATTGCGATAGTATTGCAGCGCGACGCACCCCAACTGCTTGTAGACATCAAGCAAAGCCGGTGGGTCGAAGTCAGCAAAACCAAATGAAGCAATCGTTGCGAGGTAGGCCATGGTGGGATGTATTCTAGCCGGAGCGGCCTTGTTTTGTCGCGTAAAACATCAACGACATCGCCAAGCGTTGAACATGGCAAGTCAATCAATCGAAGTATCGCCCCCATAGCACATTCAATCGCTGGGCCTGCTCTGTGTCGATATGCTGCTTGTTGGACCAAATGGCAAGCTTCAGGGCATCATGCGCAGGACTTGGCGTGGTCAGCAGTATTTGAATATCGGCCAGTGCCGCTTTGATCAGTTCGATACCAGCAGCGCTTGCCTTGTTGAGATTGCCAATGATTTCCGAGAGTAAATCCGTTTGATTGACGTTCGGATCATGGGGTCGCCAACAGTCATAATCCGTGGGCAGGCCAATGAGTGCGTAGGCAATTTCCGCTTCACGGGCGAGCTTGGCTTCGGGCATACAGGTCATGCCAATAAGGTCTCCGCCCCATGCACGATGCATGTTTGATTCGGCCTTGGTGGAAAAGCCGGGACCTTCCATGACGACATAGGTGCCTTTGTCATGAACGGTGTGGTTGGCGAGTTTGGCTTTGGCAGCATCCAAGAGCCACTGACGCATCACCGGGCAGAAGGGTTCAGCCAACTCGACATGCACCGCAGCACAATCGTAAAACGTGTTGGCACGCTTGTAGGTTTTATCGATGACTTGATCGACGATCACCAGATCACCGGGCGCCATCTGCTCACGCAATGAGCCAGTCGCGCCGCTTGCGACAATGTGCGTGACCCCCAGTTCCTTGAGTGCATAGATGTTCGCACGATAGGGAACCAGACTTGGATTAAGCGTATGCCCGATGCCATGACGCTGGAGGATGCAGATGTCCACACCTTGCCATTGTGTCTCAACGATTGGAGAAGAAGGTTTGCCAAAGGGCGTGTCGGGGAATACGGTTTGCCCCTGCTCACCACCGATTGCATCGCCCAGTCCTGATCCGCCGATCACGCCGATTTTGATGTGCTGTGTCATGAGTGAAATGATACGAAAGATTGGTAGTTGATGCGCAGCAAGGTGGATGTAAAAAAGGTGTCAGCAAATCACTTGGCAACGCGGATCGCCATGGAAAACATCATGCTGTGCCATCCATTTTCCACACGGTAAAGAATCCGATTGCGTCCAGCCTTAAATGCGACTTTGCGATAGCCTTCATTGGGTCGCCAAACCTTAAGCGTGTCACCGCTGATCCAGACGGGCAAATTGTTAACCCATATATTGGCCTTATCATCCGAGCCGATGGAGATCCACAGGTCCATGTCTTTTTCAAAATACAACTCTGAATATGCGTACCAAATGCCGTACGGCTCCGCGTCGATGGGAACCACGCGCAGATCACGACTCTGTTGAAACTGCCAACGAATCTGCCGACCCTCCTTACCGATGTACACCGCATCCAGATCGACCACCGACTCAGGCGGGAATTTACGATTGAGATTCACACGTGAAGGATTGGGGAACGGGCCAATGGTGTACCAGGTATCCACGAACAACCATTCCGTCGGATCACCTTTTTCAGTGACCATGCGTCCCAGCGTCCCCATCTCCGGCTTGGGCTTGGCAAGTTTGGAAAGCTCCTTGCGTTCACCTTCACTGATATTGCGTGCCTGAGCCTTCATTTCCTGACGCTCAAGTTGCGACATCGGTGGCACGTTCGCGGATTGCGTCTGCTGCTGATGAGCCATCACCTGACGCATCGCTTGAGAGACATCCTTGAAATGACTTTCATCTTCCTTGGCCAACTCCACCAGATCATTTAAGCTCTGATCCTTGGCATCCAATTGCTCTTGTTCTTTTTTCTCTTCTTCCGTGGACTGCTCTTTGGCTTGTTGCTTTTGCTGCTGTGCCTGAACCTGCTGCTCTTGCTTCTGTTCTTCTTCAGGGTCGAACTGTTCTTTAGCAACGATCTCTTCGAGCTTGATTTCCTGTTGGTTTTCAAGATGCTGTTCGATGACCACTTTGGCCTGCTCGATTTCCAACAGCAGTTTTTCGGTCAACTCAATGAGCATCTCCACCTGCTGCTGCACGGTGGCGATTTCATCTTTGTGTGGTTGAATCTGTTTGGGCAACTGAACCGGTTTGCGAAGTAGCTTCACATCAATCGGATCAAGGATCGGCATGACATCATTGATATTGCCATAGGCTTCGCGGAATGGGATATTAAGCGTCACCGACAATTCCAACGCCTTGATCCGCCGGTAATCGTCACAGGTCTTGCGCATCGTCGCAATCGCCAAACGGTGCAACGCAATAATACGTCCGCCTTGGGTTCCATCTGCCATCGCATCGGTAATGGTCTGCTCATCGGTGGCAGGTGTTTGAACTTTGGGTTGAGCAACAAGCTTTGCAGAAGACAAAGCCAGACACATCAACAAACTCAAAATCAAGATGCGTGTCTTCATGATGCAGGCACCTCACTTGCGGACTCATCAGCCTGATCTTTTGTCGCGGCCAAGACCTGCTCAATCACCTGTGTTTCCAAAGCTGATGCTTCAGCTAAGTTGTCTATCGCTAATTGCAGATACTCAGGCAGCTTGGTTTGAATGTTTAAACCATTAAAAGCTTTGACACATTCATCAAGACGTTTATTCACGCGGTCAAATTGATACTTGTTATCCCGTGCTTTGCGATTGGCATCACTTAGCGGTTTGCGATCTGTTTTGTATTGTTCGTTGAGTTTTTTAAAGACTTCGTTTGCCTCATTGATCGCATCATTGTTTCTCGGTTTGACTTTACGTAGTGCCTGCATTTGATCCAAGACCGCT
Organism: Phycisphaerales bacterium UBA7800; assembly: GCA_002480565.1. Lineage (GTDB taxonomy): Bacteria > Planctomycetota > Phycisphaerae > Phycisphaerales > Phycisphaeraceae > UBA7800. Next base: position 43,539 of record DLCK01000041.1, read on the forward strand.
TTGCGTTTGGCAGCCAACTCATCGTAGGCTTTTTTCACGCGTTCGTGCTCATCACGGCTGGCTTGCATGGCTGATCCCAAAAGCTTTACCTGCGCTTTGGATTCCTGAATCTCACGTTCAAGTCGACGATGACGGCCCAGCAAACTCCCAATATCGCGCAGGGGTTTTTCGACTTTAAACAAGGCGGTTTCTGCCAACGCATGCATTTGCGCGATCGTCTCATCAGACGAAAGCAGTAACACGCCACGACGCACTTCATCCAAAGCCGAGATCATCACGGGGACTTTTTCCTGGCCGGCTTTGGAAGCAATGTCGAAATTCTTCGTCGCCTTGGCCTGCACCAAAACCTGCATCAGTGATTCCTGATCGGCTTTAAGCGCTGCAGCATACTTTTCAAAGCGCATCAATGCGGTGGCTTTTTGGTTTTCCTCGAAAGGTTGGAAGTGGGCGTTGAGCGTGTCGAAGTTGGTGGCCATGCGATCCTGCCCATTTTTGAGCAGCGTAACACGATCTTCTAATTCTTCTGCGACGCTGCGTTGCATTTGCTCAATGACTTTTTCCAACTCCTTGCCACGGATGAGTGCTTCGCGTTTGGGCTTACCCCGTTCGAGCATGATGTTGCGCACCGGGCCGTACCAAATGAGCCAACCCAGAATCGCCACATGCAGAATCATGGACAACACCCAGTACGGTGATCGCGAGAGCCAGGATGTACGTGCGTTGTTCATATCTTAAATTACGTGTTGAACCGCGGTATTACTCAGAGAAATACATTGATTCCTTACCGGATGCTTCAAAAATTCCGGGGCTTCCGGGGGTTATTTTTTGTTGACATTTTCGCGTTTGGAGTTGATGGACAGATTGGTAAGACGTTCAAATCGCGCCATGTCCAAAATCATCATCACACGTTCAAAAGCTACGCCACGATCTGCATCAAGTCTGATCTTTCGAGCTGGATCATCTGCTGCAATGCGACGGAATTCGGCCTGCAACAATGCGACTGTAACTGGCGCCCCGTCGAGATAAAAATTGCCATCCACATCGACACTGACAACCGCCATGTCCGGCGGCTGCTGCACTTCGATGGATGCTGCAATCTCTGGCAACTCCAATGGCAATTCCTTGTCAATCTTGCGCAAGGTACTTGCGACAAGAAAGAAAATCAGCAGCAGAAACACACAGTCGATCAGCGGCGCCATCTGCACTTCCAACGAATCATCATCACGCAGATCAACCTGCATCTGTCACCTGCCCTTCACTGTCGCTGGCCTTATCTTCATCTTCCAAGGTCATAAACCATGTGGTGAGAACTTCGTTGACATCTTCTTCAAGCAGTAACGTCAACGCGACGGTTCGGCCTTTGATGTAGTGATAAAACGCAAGGGCTGGCACTGCGATGATCAAACCCGCAGCAGTGGTCACCAAGGCTTTGGAGATACTGCCTGCTAACACGGAAGCATCACCCATCGAGCCAACGACGGAGACAACTTCAAAACTTTCGATCATGCCAATAACGGTCCCCAGCAAGCCAAGCAGCGGCGCGAGTGTCGCAACGATGGCGATGGGATATGCCCGTTGGAGGTGCTGTCGCATGTCACGTCCTGCGATGTCTCCTGCTAATGCTGAGAGTTCCAAAGCCGGACAGTGACGATGTCTTACGAAGGCTTTGAGAATACTACTCAGCGAGCTTGGATGTTTATCACAGAGCGCACTGAGTTGAGCGTATTGCTTGTTCTGCCAAAGCTTCATGGCTTGATCGCGTAAACCAATGGGCGTGACAACTGAACGACGGAGTCTTGCCAGGCGTTCAAGGAAGCAGCTTAGTGCAGCCAGGGAGCAGAGTCCCAAGAAGAACATGGTATTGCCACCGGAGCGTATGCGGTCTGCAAAACTCACCGAGCCGACGATTTCGGTCTCCGGCTCGTCGGAGAGCTGGGTTGCATCAGCAGGCGTTGTCATCGCGTCAGATGATTCCGGGGTTGATTCGGTTTGCGCCAAAGTCACGCCTGCGGTGAACAATAGACACAGCAGCGTTGCCAGAGAAAGCATTCGGATGGACATGGTGGATTTTCCTGAGAGACAAATTGCGTCCCGTCATGATAGGCATACAAGCGTTAGAGATAAACAGTAAATGTACAAATTGCAAAAAATAGCCTGTATTTGCATATTGAATATAGGTCAGACGGACAACATACAGTGCAGCAAAAACACACACAGCACGAAGTGTCGGCGTGGGACTCAATTAAGGCTTGTCTGTTTTGAATTCAACGCATGATTGTAAAAGTTGATTGCATGAAAAATACAAAAATAAGCCAACACTTTGAAGCGCATAAAAAAAACGCGAACGTGATGGTCGTCACGTTCGCGTTTCAATTCACTTGATTATCATCGCAGAATCAGAGACCCATTTCTTCTTTGTACTCGTCAAACTCACCATTGGCCTCGGCTTCGTCGAGGTACTTTTGAAAGTCCCCCATCTTGTAACTGACAAAAGCAAAGACGTGGCGAAGAGTCAGACTTTCAATGTCCGTCGGATCGTCAAGCGTATCCTGGCGTAGACGGTTGAGTTCAGCAAGAAACGGTTCGATTTTCATAGCGATACCTGAATAGGGATTAGTGATTAGGGATTGGGGATTAGGGGAAACCAAAACTCAGGAGATCAGGCTGGTACACATGACGCAACCCTAATCCCTAATCACAAATCCCTAATCCCTTGCTTTCTCACGCTGCTACGGCAGCAGCGATCTTCTGAGCTGCATCAGTCAGATCCGTACCAACACTCATGGTGGGCACATCGGCCTTGGCGGCATTGATGATTTCACGGGCGGGCTCGACGTTGGTGCCTTCGAGACGTACGACCAAGGGAACCTTAAAGCCGACTTCTTTGGCGGCACTGACGATGGCGCGGGCGACTTTGTCACACTGCATGATGCCACCGAAAATATTCACCAGAACACCCTTGACATTTTCATCATCAAGAATGATGCGGAAGGCTTCGGTGATGGCTTCTTCGGTCGCACTGCCACCGACGTCCAGGAAGTTTGCCGGCGACTGACCGTGGAGTTTGACGATGTCCATGGTTGCCATAGCCAAGCCTGCACCGTTGACCAGACAGCCGATCGTGCCATCGAGTTTGATGTAGGACAAGCCGTATTCCTGAGCACGCAGTTCGGATGCATCTTCTTCGGTTGCATCGTGCATGGCAGCAACGTCTTTATGACGGAACATCGCGTTATCATCGAAGGTGATCTTCGCATCAATGGCAAGCACCTGGCCATCGGGATGTGCTTCGGATGCAGGAGTCACGATCAACGGATTGATTTCTGCAAGCGAAGCGTCCATGTCAATGAACAGCTTGGCAATCTTGATCATGATCGATGCTGCCTGGCGAACCTGCTTACCCACAAAGCCGAGCTTGTAGGCGACCTTGGTGGCCTGGTAGGGTTGGAGCCCCATGGCCGGGTCAATGGGTTCACGGAGAATGGCATCGGGCGTGTTTTTGGCAACGTCTTCAATGTCCACGCCCCCTTCGCTGGAAGCAATGAGCACCGGCGCGTTGGAAGCACGATCCACTGCCATGCCAAGGTAATATTCTTTTTCAATGTCCACACCCGCAGCGACGAGAAGCTTGTTAACGGGCACGCCTTCGGGTCCGGTTTGATGGGTGACAAGCGGCTTGGAGAGAATGGTCTTGGCCACTTCCAAGGCATCGTCTGCGGTCTTGACGAGTTTGACGCCGCCACCTTTACCACGACCACCAGCATGAACCTGCGCTTTGACCACTGCCAGAGTTGCCCCTTCAGCAGCAAGTTTCTCAAATGCAGCTTTGGCTTCTTCAGCAGTATCCACAGTAATTGCGGGGGGAACGGGAATGCCAAATTTCACGAGCAGGTCACGGGCCTGATATTCATGGATCTTCACGGTCGCTGGTCCTTCCTGGGGGCTGTCAGCATAAATAGTTCAATGAGGTATGTGCAGATTATCCTAGATTCCGCGCAAACGCCAAATCAAGGTGGACATATTGACCTTTCCGATTCAGGGCAAAACTATCTTTAAAATCTATTGCGCCAAAGGAGTCAGACGGACGACATCGCCGGGAGCACGGTTTAGAACGGTCGCTGCATGACCTTTGCGGATGGCAATTTCGAGCATACCCATCGAACCGATGTAGGAGACGGGCGTCCCCTCTTTCACATCCGCATAGGTCTGATTAATTGGAATTGGCTGAGTCAAACCATCACAAAAAACGACATACGGCTTATCAATTTTTGCTGTGGGAATGTTGGTAATCAAATTACCAAAGTGATCAACCAGCAAAATTTCACCGGTAATATGATCCGGCTCAACCGCAGGATCGGGCAGTTTAAACAACTCCAATGCATCGGCTGGACTGCCAAGCTTATCAATCAAAACACCTGATGCCAGATAGCCTGCTGCGGATGAAAAAATATCACGACCGTGAAACGTGTGGCTGACATTGGATCGGTGATACTCGGTGTTATCCAATGCGACCGCTTTAACGAAGCTCTGCTTTTCAAGCACCTGACTGACCAGACCGTTGTCAGGCAGGATATAAAACGCGCGATCCGTTCGCACGCAAATCGCCCGACGATCCGTCCCGACTCCGGGGTCCACAACTGCCACATGAATCGTCCCGTCGGGAAACGCATCAATAGCGGTCTGCAGAATCAACGAGCCAGCCATCACCGATTGCGCGGGCACCTTATGGGTGATGTCAACAAGTGTCGCAGTTGGACACAGTGAAAGAATCACACCTTTCATTTGCGCAACATAACTATCCGATAAACCAAAGTCCGTTGTGAGGGTAATGATGGGCATGGTTGTATTGTAATGGACTTCTCAAGGATTTTGCATATTCGTGCGATCAAGTTTTAACACGAAGGTCACAAAGACACGAAGTAGAGACAGGAATATTTTTTGTATTACAGAGACGCAGTCAGTATTTTTGGGCTTAATCACCAATCAAATCACAAGGCTTTGGCTCAAAACAAAAATGACTTTGCCTTGACCTACGTGTCTTGTATGTCGGTTGATCACTGAGGCACGATTTACCATCCTGCACAAGGTACTGATCCCCTGCGCGTTGCATGCCAATAATGGGTGTGCAACGTGGCTGTTCAGATGATTACCGATTCAATTGCTGCTCAATCCGGTCGTAACGTAAACACAACCATCAAGCCGAGTATCAGCCAAAAACCTTCACCAAATCTGCGTAAGAACCCATTTTGCGTGCGCACTTCCACGGACTGAGCAACCCGGCACTTTCCATCTCCAAAATGCAAACATGTGCGGCTTTGGATCACCAGGCTATTTCACTAAACTCTATCAAAATGAACACCAACTCACACCACATCAATGGCGCCAACAGCAGTGGGCATAGGACGGATAACTTGCAAGAAAACATGATTGCAATCGTCTCACATGTCAGAAGACTTGGAATTTGGCCTACACACCATTGTCGGAAATCGCCCAATGTGAATAGGGATTCCAACCTGCAGTCAATTGCTCCCAGGGCAATGTCATGGGCAACATGACAGGACCATCGCTGCCTAAAAATGATAGGCTATCTGCGGGTAATCCAGTCACATCCCAGGCAGGCTCAGGTGCTCGTCGTCCATTGACTACGCGAACAGCCGAACCGTCAGCCCATGTGCTGTGAATCAATTCCAATTCAACAGGCTTTTGGCCCAACATGGGATTTCGGTGATAGCGCAAGCGCCGGTGATTAAAATAAAAGTAATCCATGAAACGGGTGTTCGATACCAAATCCGCAAGCCAATGATCCAATGACTCCCATGACGATGCTGCGGTCACCTCAATGACCATGCCGTTGAGCATGTGCGCGTATTGGCTGGTACTAAAATCACGGGGATCACCTGCATAGTTGACGACTTCAAACCAAGTATATCGGTCCGCCTGATGCAATTGCACATAACAATCCATGGGGGTGTCATCAGCCTGGCAAACCAACGGGCGAAATGCAACCATGGCTTGGCCCAGCGTAAAGCCGAACCACTGCTTAGCCTGATGTTTGACCTTGTGATTCAAGCAATGAGCGTCTTGAGTGCGATGCGATTGGCAAGCCCATTGTGTTAGTGGATGCAATCCGGTTGGAATGATCATCGCCAGACGAAGTCGGTGGTGCGACTGGTCAACCAACTGTTGGCGGTGCGGGACATAGCTTAGCAACGCACTGGATTGATGCTGCACGGTTATTGCAGTGGCATGGTTGAAATATTCACCTGGTCCATGCAGGTGACGATGCCAATATGAATCGGTCTGCCAATCGGGCTGTTCGTCATCCACAAGATACTTTGTAAAACAAACCGGCCCTGTGGTCTGCGAGTTCTCTGCCGCGGCAGCGGTGATGTACATGGCTGCGGTTTGCTGACCATTACAAAAACAGGAACTGGCAGTTCCAAGGCTAGCATGTGGCTGCATATGCATCGTGCTCGTGATCACGCGGCAGGGACTATCCATGCAGTCACCTTGTTCTGCGGTTGCAATCGCAGAATAGTCTGCAGGTTTGGATTCAAATAATGCCTTGATTTGAGGTGTGATCATACACTGATCAATGGATACACAATAGCACATACGTGCGGTATGTTCATAAAGATCACCGCAGTGAAGCACGTGCAGACCTGGATCAGGTGCCATCGCTTTAAATGGTGAAATACCACTGACATCATCACCCCAAAGTGTCCAGACGACGGCCTGCAATGTACTGAGGTGCGCATTAAAGTCCGCAGCATAGGCTCGGCTAAATGGCCCAGCCAAGGTTCTCGCCTGAGGATGCCAATGCACAGCAAGGTCAAGCCAGATGCGATTCGCCAAGTCTTGGGCAAGCTGCTTCGTGTGGGGATGGTTTGCATAGGTCGCAATGACCTGCAGACAATGAATCGTATCTGGTGTGTAATTGGGGCTGGTATATTCACCAATCAAACCATGACGGGATAATTGATTGGCAAACTGCTCAAGTCGCCATTGTCCCATGTCACACCAATCCTCGCGACCCAAACGCTGCCCACCGAGAATCAAAGATTTACAAGCCATGGCAGGCATATTGTCATTCATGCCATGAAACTGGTAGTCTGCCGCCCAATTACTCGGTAAATCACCATGGCCTTCTCTGAGCAGCTGTTCACAAAAATCAATGGTCGAGTCCTGTAAACGGTCTTCAAACCGGGTTAATACTTCCGCTGCAAGACTGGTGAGGAAAATACCAAACCGATGCGTTTGCCCCGATCCCGATTCAAAAACAGGAACCGGCGCCCGACGAATAAGCTTGTTAGCCAGTTCAACATCTCGATCATCACCTGCCAGAAAAGCATAGGCAATCTGCAAATCGATACGCCCCTGCTCATGAGTCAGTGGTATTTTCCAGGAGGCATCAGAATCATTAAGTACCGGCCTGAAAAACTCACGCGCAGCAGCATAAAATGCCTGCTGACGCTGGGCTATCGCCGGGTCCGCAGAGATGCTATGAATTTCGGGCTCTCCAAGTTGAACGACATGCATGCGAACTCCAATAAAAACCAACGTAATGTAACGAGGTTAGTAATGCCTAAATTAAAGAAACACAATTAACGGTTTGCCGATTCATTGCTTGGTTTAAATTCCAGATATATAGGTTTCCAAATACCGCCAGCCATCAGTGAGTCATGTACGCGAACTGTCAGTATATGTTCCTTTGGTTGGAGACTGAGTTTTCCGGTAATGTCGATAGTAAATGGAATCTTCCAACCGTTGGGGCCCATTTCGTGTGTGTATATTAACTGACCATCAAGATAGACACGTGCCTCTTCGTCAACTGCCCCGAATGTAAGTAGACAACGTTTTCCCGCTTTGCCAGCCAACTTCACTTGTCGTCGGTACCATGCCACCCCGTCATATCCTGGGTATCCTTGACTTTCCCATGGTGCGCCAATTGATATGTGATTCCAACCATCAGAGACATGATCGACAGCAAACCATTTCTCAGCCAATCCGATATCTTTGGGATCGGTATTAAACTGCCAGTTTTCGCGAGGCAAAGGCACGATATTACTTTCCTGCTTTCGTAGCTTAGTACTGCCAGGTTCAAAACGTCCATTACCTGCAAGATAAGACAGTGCATTGGTTGTCATTTTTCTAACAGCACTTCGCAGGTCATAACGAGTAACTGGTTTTGAAGGCAGTGTTGGGTCCAGTGCTGCCGGATCAAGTCCTTGCGGGCTGCCGGGTGTCATGTCAAAAGAGCGTCCCCCGATTGCCATGACTTTACCCAATCCCAATTCATATTCCACAGCCAGTGCGTATTCTGGGATAGGGCCAAAATGCTCATCATACTCACAGGCAATCACACTTCCTGTGGGCTTGATACCATCCCATGTATTGATAGTGACGAGATTTTGCCCGGGAAAATTGGTATTGGTGTAAAAACCATTCTTGTCTAATTGATCAAACAGAGGATGCTGCTGGTAACCAGCCATGGGGACGGAACCTAAATTCCATGCACGGGACATGTCATAATGGTTGGCCTGTGTAATATTAGGCTTGACATGTTCAAGTCCTAATTCGTTAGCAAGCAGTCCTGCGACACCAGTTAACAACATACCTTTGCCAGTGTTCAGTTGATGTCGTAATTGACTGACAAACGATGGGGATTGAACTTGTGACATCAGTTGGACGCCTGGTTGGTCAGAACAATCGGTGATCTGGTGAATCCATATCACATCATATGTCGAGAGATTGAGCAATCGACTTTGCAGATCGCGAAGTTTCCCATCTTCACCAGGCGCAAACCAACGACAATCAAACGTCTCATACAGCCATGAACATGTCAAGTGGTATTCCATTTGAACTCTATCAGGCGTGATTAATGCGACAATTCCGGGTTTACGGTGCTTATCAAGTTGGGCTTGAATCAAATCCTGTAATTGTTGATGCGCTTTAATGGTTGATTGGAGTATTAGATCGAGTTGTCTAGCGAGTTTGCCGTTTTGATATTCACCTTTGCGCATTGCTGCAATCGCATTGAAATATGCCGCAACCCCATTTTTCCATGCGATGATTTGTTCATGTGCAGGAAGACTCGTATCGTTGATGTAAGCTGATAATTCTTGTCGTTTTCCTAGCCCCAGGAAATGTGATTTATCTGAATTAAAATCTGAGTAACTGACAAATAAATCATCCATCTCCGAAAGCACATCTCCAAGACGGTCATGTACTGTTTGAGTACGTGTTATATATGTCACCTGTGATTTAGCTTTGTTCACTTCCATTAAAACAGATTCATACAAACTACGTGCGGCAATCCAATCCTGTTTATCCTGCGCAATCAAAGCTTGTTCCCAAAGTTCATTGACCTGTTTCATATGAACATCAGAGCACTGTCCTGCATGCTCACGTGCCACACTTGCTCTCACACGTGGCAAGCGAACCTGATGCATGCGAACCTCGTCACACACCTTGGAAAATGTCTGAGGGGTGCAAATCAGATAGACTTGTCCACCTGCTGCTTTTAATATTAAGCGTAATGTCTGATCATCACCAAGGTCAATGCGTTCGAGTTTGTGCATATCGTAAAGCTGTAACCCATCACGGAGTAAAGCGGAAAAATCAATCCTGCCTGTCGTGTTTTCCTTTAAGAGATTGCTAAAGACAACAACAAATTGACGGGTTCGATCTTTTGTCGCAAGTATTCCTGCATTCATCTGAGGTCCCGAAAAAGCGGGATGAACCATCTGGTCACAGTCTATTTTGAGACTGCGTTTCATATCCGGCCAAGCGTCAAGCATCGATGGACCTATTGCCTGAATCAAACTCCCAAGTTTGCCAATTTGATCCCATTGCATACCATTGGGACGCAGCAATGGATTAAGTAAACCATCACGACCTCGAGTCCATGCAATGCTTCCGTCGGTCATGAAGTAGAAATAACCTTTTGAGCCAAATGCCAGTGATTGCCAAAACTGCATACGAATATCAGTCGGTGAAACAGCGTTGTATGCAAGCCATGGCTTGGTCCGCTCAAACGCAGCCCAGGAAATGGCACCGGGAAGAAAGTAAAAAATCTGATCCGGATGCTCTTTTGCCAGCCAGCGTAGACGGCTTTGAATATCCCAATTGCGTTGATAGATATCCCCATTGACATACCAATCACCTGTCATGGGTTGAACATGGTTAATATATTCCTTAAAACCACTAAAAGTCGGCTTGCAAAATGTAACGGTTCTCTTCGTGGCCTGCTCCACCAACTTGGCCACTGCGATGGCACTGGCAGTCTCATGCGGCTCGTCATCGGTTATGAATCCCATCACAGTTCGTGGATATGTCTGTGCCATGTGCTGCGCAAAAGCCAAGGGCTTGGCCAGACGCTTTTGTAAAACATCAAGCTCTATCTGGTTAAACATTGGGTGCTTGCGTCCCAGGCCTTCAAAAGATTCACTACTATAACGCGTCCCAAGATGTGTCAGGCCTGGAAAGATTTTCATTTCAAGATCTGGCAAGGTCTGTTCGAAGTAGTGCAAACCCTCTTCCGAAAGCTCAATAGGCTGGTCACCTGACGGCGCACGATCTTTAACAAGGCGAATAAAGTTACCATCCCATATCACATTCATTCCCTGGCAAGCCATGATTTCAACACCGATTTCACGCATTTCATGCTTGGGAACATCAACTATTTTCCAAATGTCATGTGAATATATATCCAGATAAGAACCAAACGGGAAAAAAGATTTTAGTTCTGTGTGAACATCATAAAAATCTTCAGCGACAGGCAAGGCCTTGTCCATCTTGCTCAGATGTATATCTTTCGTATCTGCATATGCCATAGCGACACAAAAATGACCAAGTAAAACTGATATACAAACGACTCTATTCAACATTATCAATAGCCTCATGAATATTAAATCAAATGAAAACTTCAAGATCGCCATACCAATATTATGGCTGACTGATTGTCTGGTAGGTCACAAGTATTTCCCTATGTTTCTGCTCAATAAACTTGGCAATCTCATTAACAGAATCACCATCAATTGCTCCTCCCAAACTCAGGGAAAACTCACCATCACAAGTCAAAGTTTTCCACCCCCCTTTAACAAGCATCAATCGCCGTGGTGTCGTAATGGGTTGATTTGAGAGCCAGTGAAAAGACATGTGACGCGGCAATAGCAAGTTGTACAGTGTCACGAATCGATGACTTTTAACCGTCAGATTGGTTTCCCGGTAGTCTCGCGCACTGACACCTGCATAACGTCCGGGCGTCACCGATTGATCATGGATCGCTTGCAGTAACTTGACATCCATATTGAAATTGGTGCATATGCTCAGTGACGGATCACTGGCATCAACTTTCTCGAGTATCAATACCTGCTCTTGAGCAAGCAAGGTCAAGCGAAGTCTCATCTGCCATTGATCGCGCTTGAGCGTGCATGACATCACGGCTGTGTCTTGACCACCTTGTGTTTGAATTTGGGTAACCAATGTTTCTTGAAATGGATAAAATAAACCAGTTGCCTTACGATCAGCTTCCTGTTTTTGTTTATCGATTATCTTGCCTAGCACCCGGAATCGAGAAATACTCTCCCATGAAGCGTTAATACCATCCCGATATTGAACATCAAAGACCCACCAGTTTCGAGTCGGCAGGGGTTTGTAATCCAGACGCAAATTCGAAGCTGCAATCCAGGTATCACCAACCGAAACTGAATCTGCTCCCTGTTGGGCATTCAACGGCATAGAGGAAATAAACAGGTTTGTCATAAATATCGATATGATGACCACACAACGCTTTGCCAATCGTGACATAGTGACCTCCATCGAAAACATATTAAATTTGACCTATATAAAATCCGATAGATCAAGGCTCAAAATTACCTGCTAACCATTGCTCACTGGCAAATACCGGATTGGCAATATTGTTGTTCAAAGCAAATGGTGCTTTGAGTGTTTTGCCATGTCCATCAACAAACACCGCATTCATGTTGCCTTGCAATGCAACATGGTACGTATTGACTTCTTTGCCATCAGCATGTCGCGCGGACATCCGTGTCAGGCCATAACTTGGTGAGGCATTTAGAACAGTGTGATTATCTCCCTTGCCATCCACTTCACTGTTTTGCATCACCACAAAATCAGCAGTTGTAAACGCCGTCGAAGGATTACTGCCCGGACCATTTTGTCCACGATAATCTTCGATTCGTTTGGGACTGTGTTTCATACCTGTTGTATTTAATACACCACCGGACTGGCCATACCGGTAAATGATATAATAGTCCCCGTTCCCACCGGAATATCCATAACTCACCGGCAGATCGACACCAGTATTATTCAAATATTGCCTGGCACCTGTCGACCAATCCTGACGCAGATTATCTGAAGGGCAAACAAAACCACCAGGCTTTATATAATCAAATTGAACCGAGAGTTTATACCACCAATAGGTTGTCCAGTCGTTACTGGGATTGGCGGTGATATCAGCATCTTTGACCATCCGGGCTGATACCAAATAACCGTTCCAGTCATTTGAATATAAATTGTTAGCAATTCCCATTTGCCTAAGATTCGACTGACATTTGATAGCCTGCGCAGATTTTCGTGCAGCACCCAAGGCTGGCAGGAGTATCGAGACCAGTAGTGATACGATGGAGATCACAACCAACAGCTCAATGAGTGTGAAGGCATCGCGACGCTGATACGTACGATTACCAATGCAACTGAATTGACGGTTGATATTCATATCAAAGTGGACTGCCATGGTAATGCACCTCCAAAGGTTTCATGCGTGATACGCGGGACGAATGTCGATCTGAAACGAACAATCCCAAAGCGGATAACGCACGCTCTCCCGGGACAAACAATGCAGGATTCTCAATACGAGCCAAGGTCTTGGTCATGAAGGTCTCACCCATATGACAGACACCATCAATCTGCTCCTGGTTGGGTGACCATTGATGATCCCAATCCATACAGAGAATCGGCAAGCAGGCAAGCTTGCGATCGCGAATCTTTAAAATCTGACGCAACGCACGGGCTTCGCGATAGGACATCACCATCAGCGCTTCGGGGTCTGCGTCTTGAGCCAACGATTGATCAAGTAAATCCACAAGGTAGTCTGGCAGTAATTGCTGCAAAGATTCAAAGTACGGATCTTCGCGTTTTTTATATTGTCCACTTGCAAATGAAAACGACACATTGGGACATGTTTTTGCCAATGGTTCAAATATGTATGAATACCCGTCGACTTCAAGTAGATTCACTGGTGAAAGTATGCCAACTTTCTGAATCTGGTGATGCGATGCAAAATCGTTTATTACAGAAGGCAAATCACTGTAGTCACTACCCACAAAACTCACCGGCAAATCTGTGAAGGGTTTGAGATATTCAGCGTTCCACCCAGCGTTGATAATGATGCATTTCACGCCACGCTTGGCCAGATCAATGATCGATTCTGCATATTGAATCACACCAATAAAGACCGCCGTCCCCCCTGCAGGTATCCGCTCTAGCATTGTCTTGTTAGCTGGCGCATCGGGGTGGGTGGTAGAAACCGCCAGCATGCGTGGCTCAAGATGCTTCTGCTCAGACACTGCCATCATCTGGTCAATGAGGTCAGCCATAAACTCGTGATACAGATTGGCATGTGGCTGAAGACACATACTGCCCGGATAGACAAAATAAAACGGTTGAACTTGAATTGATCGCAATCGGGGATGAACAAATGTACCCGATCCCCACTGGCAAACCACCACCTGCTGAGCCTCCAACAGTCGGATGGCTTTTTGCACGGTTTTGAAATTGACACCGAAAATTTCTGCCAACTCTTTTAATTTTGGCAGTTTATCTTGATACTTACCTGAAACAATCTGGGCTTGGAGCTGCTGAGCGATGACCTGACTTCGTGTCTGTCCAGCCTGTTGATCAAATGAATCCTGCATAAAAAACCTGACATTCCAAAAAAATATAATGATGCTGCCAAAATATTGTACCATCGTGTTCCATGGAACTCAAGAATTTGATGCAAAAAATTTTAATCCTGAAATATCGATCCCGGCGCCATTGCAGTTGACCTGCTGGCGATACGAACGACCTTGACGGCTGATAAGTGTTCGCCCCCGGAAGTGTCGCCAGTAATGATTAACTGAAGGTGGGTACGAAGTCGCATTGTGCCAGATCGATCAATCGCTTCTTGTTGAGCTTGGGCACGGCGGCAAAGTCGAAGTCACTGATTTCCTTGGTCACCGGGAATTGGGCATGCTTCAAACGACGAGCAATCGCGCCAGCCTTGCGTTGAGCCACTTCCAGTTCGGCCAGTTGTTGAAGGTAGAGTTCCACCGTTGATGACTCGCGATGCATTGTGGGCATGCGTAGCGTCTTGAGATAGCTCTTGAGCAGATGCTCGGTGTGTTGCTTCGTGCTGTCGGTTTTTGTTGATGTCATGCGACCACCTCCACGGGTTGCTGACTGTTGAACAGATCGTCATAGATGGACGCGGGGCGAATGCCGTCGCTGACGTTGCATAACTCCGGACGATGCGACAGGTCCAGGCGATGATGCGTGCTTTCCAATGGTTCGTTGCTCAACACACCCAACACGGCCTCATCGCTGAAGGCCCGACGCTTCACGCAGATCGACACCGCCTCGCGCACCTGTTGTTCATCGTGCTCGGCCAACAGCAACAACACGTTGATGAACTTCTTGGTGCCCTGATCTTCGTAACGATATTCCAGCTCGCGACACAGTTGTTGGAAGTCACGCCCCCATCCGTTAGCGGAAGCCATGCCTTTAAATGGCCGTGCGTTGTCCAATGAACCGGGCTTGATCTTCAGCAGGTTCAGGTAGTGCGTCGGCTCGAGAATATATTGACCTTTGCCATGCTTGCGAACATGCTGGGCAACCAACTGATGCTCGCACCATAGCTCGACGCGATCCACGAACAACTTGATGCGCACCGAATGGTGTGCTCATCGCACCGGAGCCGAATAACAGTTGGTCTTGACCGTCACCAACGAACGTTTATCGATCTGCGTGTCGATCAACTCACAGGCTTCAAACGCAGTCTCCGGCAACGCCAACATCGCAATGCGTTCTTCATTGAGCAACGTCGCACGCAATTGCTCATGCTGCGGCTTGGCCCCCGGAAGTTGAAGGTCCTTGCGACAGCACGCCAGCAGGTGCGCGTTGAGTTCATCCAACGATATCACCTCGGGCATGCCAACGGAGTGCGACAGTTCTTATCAATTCAACAAAACGATAGTTACGTGATTTTGGGGCTATTAGGGCTGATTGGGTGACATGGTGACAATTAACGTAAAACATTATTTCAAAAGGCATTGAAAATCTATTTGCATGGTGCTGATTCTACCCAATTCGGCCCCTTGGCGGCACCTTCACCCGTGTGGTATTGGGACCAAGCCGATGTGATAAAAACTTAACACACAAGCTATTTATTGAGCATGACAGTCTCACAGGTTGACACAGCCCGCTTTCATGAGTTTGTATATTGTTAGGGAATAACTTCCTCATTCTGGAGCCAAACGATGTCAGAAACCATCCCCGCCAATGGTCTGTTCGACGGCTTGACGGCCCCGCCGACATACGTTCCCCAACCCTCTCGCTGCTTTGCACCACATCGAATTATTCTAGCTAAAGGCAGCCTATCGACACCCGATCGCCAGCAATTGGCGCATGCGAT
This sequence comes from Phycisphaerales bacterium UBA7800, assembly GCA_002480565.1. Classification (GTDB taxonomy): domain Bacteria; phylum Planctomycetota; class Phycisphaerae; order Phycisphaerales; family Phycisphaeraceae; genus UBA7800. Next base: position 59,236 of record DLCK01000041.1, read on the forward strand.
CTGTCAGGCATATCCCAAGGCAACGGTTGAAGAACAACTCGATACCCATCACAACAAAATCGACTTGGGCCAAAGTGAAAAACTCAAACTGCATTACGAAGGCAAACGAACATTGGTGCTGGGCGAATTACTCAGTAGTGTCCGCCACAGCGATGAAGATGGCAACACCTGTCCTAATTACTGGCACTTTTCGCCGTATGGTTTCTGCCCCTATGGCTGTGATTACTGCTACCTGGCAGGATCGCGTGGCGTGCGTTTTTCACCCACTGTCAAAATCTACATGAACCTTGATGAGATGCTCGATCGCATCAATCGAGTTGCAAACCAACACGGTCGGCCGATGCCGTTCTACCTGGGCAAACTCCAGGACGGTCTTGCGTTGGATCGGTTGACAGGTTATTCACGGCGCATGATTCCATTCTTCGCAAAACACCCTTATGCTCGTATGACTGTTTTAACCAAAAGCGTGGATGTCGAAAACCTGTTGGACCTGGATCATCACGGCCACACGATCCTTTCATGGACAACCAACCCCTCAGCTATTGATCGACAGTTCGAACCCAATACCCCCAGCGTCGAAAAACGCATCCAAGCGATGCAGGCTTGCGCGGCTGCGGGATATCCAGTGCGTGCGGTCGTCATGCCCATTATCCCAATCGAAGATTGGAAACATGTCTATGGCAATTTTCTTGAACAACTACTCACTGCTGTCCCATTGAATCGAATCACACTCGGCGGAACCTGTATTTACAAACCGGCACTTCAACTGGTTCAACTAAAACTCGGCAAAGACAATGCCATTTCCAATGATCTGCAACCGGCAGATAAAGTAAATGACGATGGACGTTCACGGTATTCCCATGAACAACGCGTCGAAATCTACCGCGTCATGGTACAGACCATCAAACGGATTCAGCCGAAACTGCAAATCGGTCTTTGCCTCGAACACACATCGGTATTCGAAGATTTAGGCATGAAGCAAGCCATCGGCCAATGCAACTGCCTGCTATGACAACCTGAAAATCAACACACCCGGGGAGATCTAGCATGACCGCGCTGTCACATGAACGTACTTTGCCAATGCTGTTGAAAAATGAAGGTTTTGAAGAACGTCTTTCACACAGCATCATTTCAAAAGGGCTTGAGCAGATAACTCGCATCAGACGATGGCTATTTCAAACTTGGACTTTAACAAAAGACCGATCAATTGATGACAAGGAAATGGCTTACTTGGTTGATGAACTCGTTTCTTTGGGCATCATTCATTATTTCCTGAAACAAAGAATCCCGCATCTTCCCAAACACTTCAGAGATATTGAACATCGGGAGAGCGAAACAACCCTTGGCTCACTGTCTGATGCATTACAAAGACAACTCCCCATGTTGCTGCAAACAACACTCGCCCTGCCGACACATAAGCAACCAATCCCAACATCAATCATGCATAAAGACTGGCCTGCTCAACTCGGTCACGTTCTTGATCAATTATTCCCAAAGAGAAATCTCCCCATATGGTTCTTTGGAGATTTCCATCAACTGTGCATCGCTCAGCCATTTCCCGAATCATTATTACAAACAGAAAAACGCAATTCTAAATTACGCTATTCACGCGGCATTCACTACACCCCAGCCCCCTTGGTTGATTTTCTTGTTAGCCAAACACTGCAATCTATTCCTGATCAGCCAGAGAACTATTTCCCATCGGTACTGGACCCATCGTGTGGCACAGGCAATATTTTGATCGCAGTATTCAAATGCCTATGCAATCGATATGGATTGTCTACTCACACGCCATCAAATCTATCGCGAGCACAGATTATTAATGAACGTCTAGATTTGCTGTGCTCTAGCATAATGGGGAGTGACATTGATCAAAATGCCATCGCATGGGCACGTAGATCATTAGTGCTCGAGGCTTGTGAAGGATTTTACGATGAACTCGGGAAGATTGATCACAAACCAGAAGTATTAAAGCAATGCTTAATTGACAACATCATAAACACTGACTTCTTACAACAGGACAAAACGAATTCGGTTCAGAACAAGCATCGGGATGTAGACTATATCGTTGGAGGCCCGCCATTCATCCGTCTTCAGGAACTCTACAAAAACCAACCTGATCGCATCGCTGAATATCGGCAACACTATCATTCCGCCCAACATGGTCAATTTGATTTGTACATGCTGTTCGTGGAAGAATCGCTTAAACGCCTAAATCCCAATGGCCGTTTAGGCTTAAGTATCACCAACAGTTTTTTGCGATCGAGTAGTGGAAAAGGATTACGTGAATTTCTCGGAGAAAATGCAACGATTACACAACTAGTTGAGTTTGAAGATTCAAAAGTTTATCCAGACGCTGTTACGCAGATTCTGCTTTTATTCGCAGACAAAGAAAAGACACAAACAGAGCCAATACATCTTCTAATCAAAGGCAAGGGCGGATTGCGATCCAAACTTGATTTCGCCTTTCAATCAAGACAGAGCAATCACAATGTAATACGAACTCAACTTAGTTCGTCTGTATTCGAAACCTGCAACTGGCAATTATATCCCAAAGATCGCTCTGACTGGCTCAACACTCTAAAGAATAGCGGCTATCCGTTGTCCAAATTCTGCCGATTAATCCGCAATGGATGGAGTTCAGGATTCGATGATGTTTTCGTTTTGAAAAAACAGAACTCAACACAACTAAACAACCTGATAAGTGTCAAAAACCGTAAAACCAAACAGGTTTATCAAATCGAATCCACAGTTCTCACACCTATTATTCATGGGAGAAACATCCATGGTTTTTCACATCCGAAAGCAGTAAATGTAGCTATCCAACCTTTTGATTTCAATGGATCACTAATCGACGAACATCAATTAGCAAGTGAATATCCCAAACTTTGGGCTTACCTTTTACAAAACAAGAACCTTCTTGAAACATCCCCAAACCAGAAGAATCAACCTTGGTTTGCACCACGTCTTCTACCTTCATACCCTCTCTCAGAAAGCATACTAATGGGGCCTATGGTTTCATCAGGAAGGCAAATGACTTTGTCAAACAACCGCAGCATCATTGCTCATAATTCTGTCTTGCAGATTATCCCCAATCAAGAACTAGAACCTTACTTGCTATTGGGGGTTCTGAATAGTTCAATTTTCAGCCAATATATTCAGCTTTTACTTCCGACTATGGGATTCGAACGTCGAGTCTTTCGTCTGGGAACAATCAGGGATTTCCCATTCCCACCTCAGGAACGCTGGCAAACTGATACCGCTCATTTCATTTCAAAACTTGCGAACAACCTTTTAAGCGAATCCAACGAACAATGGGATAAGTTAGATTTGCTTGTCAAAGATTTTTATGGACTTTAAATTCGATTTGCAGCAAAGAACCAGAATTGTCGATCTCAGAACTCACTTCAATCCAATTCATGCAGCAGCTACAATCCCCTCCTCAAATTGTGGAGGATCGCAATGCCTTGGTTCAACAATACCGCCAATCTGAAGATGATCGATTCCATGGCGATCATCATTGCCCAAGCTTACCAGTTGGCACGCAGTCGGCTGGCGTCTGTAAGTTCACCTGTCATGCGTACAATGATGCAGCGTGACCAGTTGTTCTCCCAAATCCAATGGCTCAAACGTGAACTGGAGATTCTCCGCCAGCAACGCGCGGACTGCCCAACCAACAAGCGACCCGAGTACTCACCAGAACAACGGCTGGCAATTCTGCAGTTGATGAGACAGAGGAATTGGAATGCTGCTGTTGCTGCCAAGCGCTTTGTGGTGCATCCCAACACGATCCGCAAATGGATCAGAGCCATCGACGGACGGGAGGGTTCCAAGTCGCTCCTGCCTCAGATTTCCTGGAATCGCATGGATGATGCAGTTCGTTGGGCTGTACATGAATTGCGGCAATTGTGTCCCGAACCAGAAATGGGCACGAGAACCATCGCTTTGCAAATGGTTCAATCAGGCATTCAAATCAGTCGACGATCTGTCCAACGCATCCTGCGAGAAACCAAGCCGAAAAAGTCCAGAAAAACCAGGAAGCGTTGGCCAAAATTGAATCCTGCCCAAGGCGTTGAGCCATACAATCTGCTGACACCTTCGGTCCCCAATCAAACTTGGCACATGGACATTATGACATTCCGCGTGCTTTGGGCCACTTACTCGGCAGTCGCCATTCTTGACGGGGCAACCAGAAAACTGCTGTGTCTTCGCGCATACCACAGCAAGGCACTCGACTCACAACAGATGGTTCAATTGGTCAAAACCACCACCAAGAAACATGGCACACCTGCGAATCTGATCACAGATCACGGTGTCCAGTTCCGCAATAGATTCAAGTTAGGTTTGAAGTTATTAGGCATCAAGTATGTCCGTGGCCAAGTCCGCACACCATCCTTCAATGGCAAGGTCGAGCGATTCTTCAAAACACTTCGCTTGTGGCAACGGCCCGCCTTGTGGCCAACGACATCGCGCGGTGTCCAACAACGACTTAACCAGTACCAAGCATGGTACAACACCCAACGTCCGCACCAAGCACTCAATGGCCTGACGCCAGAAGAAGCCTGGCATTCTGTTGAACCTGCGGAAACGATCCCAATCAGAGCTGTAGATTGTCCTTCCCACACGCCACATATTCGAGTTCAGCGCAGCCGATTCGATAGCGATGCCAACCTGCCGGTGGTCAAAATCACCATACACCGTCTTGCGGCCTGAGAACCCGATCAAAATCCGCATATTCACTGAACAAAGCATAATGATGCGAATGCTGCCGCATGCGCATTACGTGTTTATTGAACAGAATTAAGCGAAATCGGGTGTGTATGTGGCTCGTAAAACTCGCCGAACCAGCGCAACAATCTGCTGCGCCGCTACACCCCATGCGCAAAATAAACAACGGCTGACAGTTGCTGCCAGCCGTTGTCAAAGAGCGGGTGAACGGACTCGAACCGTCGACAATCACGTTGGCAACGGGGTGTTTATAGTTACAAGTATTTAATTTTTAAATATTTAAGTGACGTGCGTCAAACGGTGCCGAATTCGGTGACATGGGGCCAAATTCACGTAAAATACAGTGCCAAAAGGCGTTCCGAATATTGTCCCAATGTGCCGATCTTGCCAGGTTTGGCCCAAGGCCACGACGTTCGCCTGTGTGGCGTTCGGGCGGTTGGGGTAGCCATGGATCAACCAGACGCCCGTGGGCCAAACCTCGCGGAACAAACCGCTGCCTCGCCCAACAATCCAAGATATTCTATTTTGTAATAATTGCTTGATTGGCAATATTTGTGAAGTACAATATCGGCATGTCACGCCAACTCGGGCAACTCGAATCTGCGGCATTGGCCTACCTGCAATTGCGAAACCTTCGTAAGGTCCAATCAGGTGACCTGACGGTCCCGTTGCGCATCGCTGCTAAACAGGAGCGCGAGTTGCTCAGCCGTATGGCTCGCAAGGGGATTATTGCCAATGTCCGCAAAGGGCTCTACCTGTTTCCTGAGAAGTTGCCATTGGGTGGAATCTGGACACCAGAAGATGCCTTGGCTATCAATACGCTGTTGTCAGATCGACAAGCTAAATACCAAATCACTGGTCCCAATGCGTTTAACTACTATGGCTTTGACGAGCAGATTCCTGTCAGATACTTCATCTACAATGACGTCATTTCTGGCCAACGTCAGGTTGGCAAGTTGGCGATGACATTGATCAAACTCACCCCCGACCGCTTAGGCAGCACCGAAGATGTCAAGATGCCCTCCGGCCAGACAATGATCTATTCGTCCCGCGTTCGGACGTTGATGGATGCCGTTTACGACTGGTCGCGTTTTGGCAGCCTACCTCGTGCCTATGATTGGATTCGTAAAGATCTGGAATCTGACAAGATCAAGGCAACCGACCTCGTTAAGACAACACTCCAATACGGTAACCTGGGAACCATTCGCCGAATCGGTGCATTACTGGAACAGATGAATGTCAATGAAACATTGCTCAAGCGATTGGAAAAAGCTTTGAAACCTGCCAGTTCAAAAATCGCGTTTATCCCAAAACAACCATTAGAGGATGGACAGGCAATTTCGGTATGCGGACCATTATGCAAACGCTGGGGAGTGGTGATGAATGGCTGACCATACCGGATTAAATCTACATCAAGATGTTGCCCTGTTCCGTGAAGCCATCAACTATACCGCGTCACGTACAGGCTTCAATGCTCGTCTCATTGAGAAGGACTATTTCTGTTCCGTTGCCTTGTCTTATCTTGCGCATCATGGTGGCGAGCAACTCGTCTTTAAAGGTGGTACATGCCTGGCCAAAGTTCATGCGGGTTTTTACAGACTCAGCGAAGACCTGGATTTTGCCATATCCACACCGATCGATGCCAATCGCACCCAACGCCGCCTATCCGTTGAAGCCGTGAAATGCGCCGTATCCGATATAGCCAAGCACTTACCGGATTTCAGCATGACTGAAGCGTTGACAGGTGCCAACAACTCAACACAGTACAACGGCATGATTGCGTACCAGTCACCATCGACTGGACGGTCTGAAAACATCCTGATTGAAGTCAGTGTCCGTGAGCCTCTTTTGCTGCCCGCAGAGAAAGCCCATGCTCATACCTTGTTACTTGATCCAATCTCCGGACAAAATATGGTGCCGAGCATGCCATTGAATTGCATTGCCAGGGATGAAGCTTTCGCTGAAAAATTCCGGGCAGCTCTGTCCCGACGCGACGTGGCCATTCGTGACTTCTACGACCTTGATTACGCGACGCAACACTTGATCCTAGACATCGACAATCCCAAATTGATTGCCATGATCAAAAGCAAGCTCAACGTCCCTGGCAATAGTCCTGTGGATGTCAGCCCTGAACGATTGGCTGACCTCAAGCGTCAACTATCAACCAGGCTTAAACCCGTCCTACAAGAAGAGGCATTTCAAACATTTGATTTGGAGCGATCATTTGAGCTTGTGGCCGAAGTAGCTCAGCATTTCTCCGCATGACAAATTCAATGCGACTGGAAAAAGTTGGAAACCACATATCAAACCATCGTTCGCTATGAACACCCCATCTATCGCAAACCTGCCTGATACAATACCCCTTCATTTTCGGGGAGTTGCCCATCATGCCTTGGTTTACCAGTACGTCGACTTTGAAGATCATTGATTCCGTGGCCATTGTTATTGCTCAGGCATACCAGTTGGCGCGATGTCGGTTGGCATCGAATGCTTCATCGACATTGCGACTGATCATGGAACGCGATGAGTTGCTGGCCGAAGTTGAATGGCTCAAACGCGAGTTGGAAATTCTGCGCGGGCAACGGGCCAATCTGCTTCCAAGGAAACAGCCTACATACTCATCCGAACAACGTTTGGCAATTGTGCAATTGATGCGGCAGCGGGGTTGGAGCATAACCATCGTTGCCAAACGGTTTGTGATCCATCCTCAATCAATCCGTAAATGGGTCATGACGATGGAGAATGGCGATCCAACGGGTTCGCTGTTTCCCAAAGTGCGATGGAATCGGATTGACGATGCGGTTCGCTGGGCGGTACATGAACTGCGTCGACTTTGCCCTGAACCGGAGATGGGGACTCGGACTATCGCGCGGCACTTGATTCGCGCAGGCATTCAGATCAGCAGGCGATCGGTACAACGAATATTGCATGAAACCCCACCGCCTGCTCCGAAGAAAGCCAGGAAAAACAGGCCACCGATGAATCCACCCGTTGGCGCTGAACCACATGGTTTACTGACGCCTGACAATCGCAACGATGTCTGGCACATGGATCTGATGAACCTGAAAGTCTTATGGATTCATTTCACGGTTGCTGCCATCCTTGATGGTGCAACGCGACGATTGTTGTGTCTTCGTGTCTACAGGAAAAAGTCTGGTTCCCAACAGCTTCTTCGACAGGTTCGTAAGGCTGTAACACGTTACGGAACACCACGACATTTGATCACGGACCATGGTGGCGAGTTTCAAATGCAGTTTCAAAAAGGCTTGAAAGCACTGGGCATCAAGCATGTCCGAGGCCCCGTGCGGATGCCAAATTTCAATGGGAAAATCGAGAGATTGTTTCGAACCCTCCGCATTTGGCAACGCTCAACATGGTTACTGCCCAATCACCAGAACTTGCAGAAGCGGTTAGCTAGCTTCCAACTTTGGTATAACCAAAATCGCTACCATCAATCCCTTGATGGCCTGACGCCCGATGAAGCATGGAACGATTTTGAACCCGATGAGCCAATCCCAATCCGGTCAGCGAATTGGCCTTCCCATCCTCACATCCGCATTCAACGCAACCGATTCAATGACGATGCGCACTTGCCTGTGATCAAAATCAGCGTCACACGTCAAGCTGCTTGAATGTAACCAACAACCGATATTGACTTGCCAAAGAACAATGCGTTTTTGCGCGATCAATACGCGCTGTCTGCAAATTTCAGTGCTATGATCAAGTGCCAGAGGTTTTGTTCAGCGAGCAAAACCCGAACAATTATCTAGTGATATTCTTCTGCGCCGCTACGTAGTCTGGTGAACCTTCACCGTCTGGACGCGCGGGAATCTTCAAGTCCAGCAGAATCAAGTCATATTCATGCGTGGCAAGAAGCTTGTTTGCTTCCTGCTGATTGGTGGCCCAATCGCTGGCACAACCCAGCGATGCAAGGCAATCATCAATTGTTTGCGTTTTAATCTGCTTATCATCTTCAACGACGAGAATACGCATTCGTCGTGTGCCCTTTCCGCTCACGTATTGGAAGGGTGATCATACTATCGTCCCGGAAATGAGACGGAACCACCATGAGCTAAACTAATTCGTCAGGCTAGCCCCCCAGCCTGAACTTTACTGCATAAACCGAATAGGAACCTGGTGGGAGGAAGAATACAGCTTGCAAACTTTCATCTCCACCTATCGGTAACAACAATGTGGACTTTTGACTCATCGACAATTGCCTTTAAATCTATGAGTCCTTCCTGTACCACACCAGAATCCCTGTCCACGGAGGATCCGAGTGTGTTTGAATGATATAAGTCAACGCAAGTCAAACAAAACGTTGTGTGACAGCCATCACAACAATCCACTTCGCCGCTACATTCTCGCAAAAAACTCACCAGCACTCGGACATAAAGAACTGTGCCTTGACCAGCTCTTGAAGCTGATTCATCAAACAGTCCTTAACCGCTAATCGCGTTGTGTCATTCGACAAATCATTAACTTCATTGGGATCTTGCAGCATGTCAAACAACTGGCACTGCACCCCATCCGCCCCATTCCAGTAGACATTGAGCTTATGCCGATCATCGCGAATCATCGAAGCATAGATTGGTGGATCAAAATAACGATTTGGCAAGGTACTGGCACTACTGAGTCCGGTGTTCAGATAATGACAGACAGCATATTCACGCGGTGTTTTCGATTGCGTATCTATTCCTGTTTGTGGAGCAAGTAAATTGCATGCTTCGGCCATGGCTTGCGCGATCGCCTCATCCGACATACCGGCTGCTGCAAGGATCGTTGCCGCTAGGTCATTGACTTGTGCCAGATCACTGCGAACCTGTCCAGCGGGCAAGTGTTTGGGCCAACGCATTAACAACGGAACGCGCGTGCAGGCATCGTAAAAAAACGCGCCTTTAACCAGCAATTGATGATCACCGAGCATGTCCCCATGGTCACTGACAAAGATGACCAACGTGTTGTCCGTGATGCCCTGTTCTTCCAATGCATCCAGCACATCACCGACCTTTTCGTCAATCAGGGACACCGAGCCATGATAGCCACGGCGCATGTTGATAATATCCTGCTCTGAGTAATTGATGTAGTCATGCATGTATGAATCATGATGTTCCTGCTGGATCCCCTTGGGCATTTTGCTCATGTCGGTATCCATACCAATCCGCTTTGGCATCTTGCTCATGTCGAGTTTGGCTGCGTATTCTTTGGGACATTTGTCATAGGGATTATGCGGATCAAAGACACTCATCTTGATAAAAAACGGCTTGTTTCCCGGGCGATTTCGAATCAGTTCAATGGTCTGCTCGCTGGCCCAGGTGGTCATGTGCCAGTCCGCAGGTGCAGTTGCTGCCCATCTCTTGGCTTTGAGTTGAGCCAAATAATCCGGAGCTTTGTCAGCCAGCCATTTGGCATATGCGTTAAATGGTGAATCGATTGCCAAGGTCGGATCATGACACCACAGGTAATCATCAAACCCATCATGGGGATGGCGTTGCTGAGCTTCTGTTTTCCAACTGCTCACATGCAGCTTACCCACCAGCGCGGTGTGATAACCAAGCGACTGAAGGTAGCTGGGGAAGAGTTTGAATTGCTCGTTCAAATCACTGTGCAGTTGATGAACATTGTGCGTCATCAAACTATGACCAGTCATCAGGCTTGCACGGGAGGGTGTGCAAATTGGATTGTTGCAATAGCAGTGTTCAAAGCGGACACCTTCACTGGCCATGCGATCCAAGCGAGGTGTATGGGCAAAGTCCGCGCCATAACATCCCAGCGAATCGTAACGCTGCTGGTCTGTCATGATCAGGAGAATATTGGGAGCCTGATTCACGAGTCCACCTTCCCATCAATCATCTGCGAACGAACGGTGACTTTTCGATAGGTGATGGTCTTGCGGCGATTGGTGTAAGTGATCAGCAGATCACGACCTCGCGCGATGATGGCAGGATAGGAATATTCGCCTTCTGCCGTTTCCAAATCCAACTTCACAGGCCATGTTTGCCCGTTGTCCATCGACAAGGCAAGTGTCAAGGGCGAACGATCCCCCCAGTTTTCACTAATGGGATTATAGACCAGTGCCAACGTACCATCATCAAATCGCACCGCATCAAGTCCACTGTTATTGTTGGGTAAATCGGTTCGATACGCATCTGACCATGTGACACCGCCATCAATGGAATCGCTTCGGTAGATCCAACCATCTCCGCTTCGCAGAAGCATATGCACAATGCCGGGTTGACTTTCCCAAAGGGTCGGCTGAATGACACCTTCGCCGCGCGTTTGCTGATGGTCATAACTCACCAGATCACTGCTGCTCCAATCCAAAACATTGTCACTGCGGTCAACAAACGCATTCCAGTTTGCGTTTTCACCTTTACCAATTTCGATGGATGCCGGAGCGAGAATCGCGCCATCATGCAAAAGAATCGGCTTGTTTTTCACCGGCCCACGTCCACCGATATCGCCAGCAACCACCTCACGAGGATCAGACCATGATTGGCCTGCATCATCCGAAGTTATGACATAAGTCCGCCAGACATGCACGTCTTTACCGACCTTAAACCACAACCATGTTTTGCCCGCATAATCAAAGAGTACCGGATTCCAATGCGGCTGGTCATTGATCTTGGCAACCACTTGCGGTTCACTCCAACCTTGATCGGTACGACGCGACAGCCAGATGGACACATCGTCCTTACCTTCCTTGCTGCCACCAAACCATGAGGCAAGAATCGATCCATCGGAAACCTGTTCAAGTGTGGAGGCGTGAACCTCGCCGGGGAATTGATCAGTGGGAAAAATATTTTCACAGACACATTGATCAATCACAACGGACTGATCAGTAACATTGGATACGGTACAATTCATGGGTAACAACTTTCTATTCTTGAATCATCCACTGCAAAGCAATGGGACAGGCATCTAAGGGTTGATCAGGCTTAGCAATTTTGGCAGCAATGGACGCGACAGCTTTTTGTGCCAAGGCCTGACTGTCATGCTTGAGCATGGTGATCGACGCGCCCATCGTATCATTCATCGGATGCCCGATGAGCAACAGATGTAAATCTTCGGGAATACGTATGCCATGCTGACAGGCATAGGAGACAACTTGATACATCAGGGTATGACGGCGGGTAATCAAAGCCGTGGGACGCTGTGAATCCTCAAACAACTGCGCGATCCACTCAAACGCTTTGCGTCCGTGTGGAATGTTTTTCACCAGCGGATTTAAGTCATGGTTTGACATCGCCTGTAAATACCCCGTAACCGGATCGTGTTGGCTGTAGTGTGCTTCAAAACCCGGTTTATCTTCAAAGACATGTGCCAGGCAGATACGCTCATGTCCCATCTCGATTAATTGCGTCGTCGCATCGTGAACACTTTTTTGATACTCGTAATACACCGCATCTGACTCAAGCTTGCGTGCCATCCATATCGCCGGCAGATGATGCATGCGAATCAAATGATGCAGACGATCCGGGACGCATTTTTTATAGTTGATCAACATGCCATCCACGGAGTGTTCCAGCAACACCTGTGGCAGTTCGGTATCGCTTTGAAGCTGCTGATCGTCAATCACCGTCAAAACAAGCTTCAAGCCCATGGCTTCCAAAGCATCATGAAGGCAATACAATTCCGTTTCGTGCAACACGCTCCGTGAAGCATCCCGACTCATCAATAATGCCACGCTACCAAACCGACCATTGCGCATGGTGCGTGCGGAGGTGTTCACACGGTATCCCATCTCCTGGGCGACCTGTCGAATCACCGTCGCGCGGCGGACGGCATCGGGACGTTTGGCTTTGTATGAACCGCTTAACACGCGGGACACCGTCATGGGGGTCACGCCAACCTGCTTGGCAATATCATGAATGGTAGACATCAATGAACCTCATAAAAAATTTCAGCACTGCTTTGCACTTTAATGACTCACCGCGTAAACACATGACAACGGATTCATAAAGGATTGGATGCATCCTGCAAGATAGGCTCCCTGCAGCTTCCTGACCCAATCCGCAAAATGAACATGATCACAAAGCAGGTTTTGAATATCACCCAATTGCCCTGTAAAACCAAACAGGTCAATGACGGGGACTTCACAGTCACGCATGATACGATCAGCAGCCTGATTGTACATGTCCAAATCCGCTTCGTAACGATGCATGTCCGGCTTTAATTGATTGTGAATCGAACCATTGACCGGGGTGGATCGAATCCAGACAAACGGGATGCCATAGGACTTGACCGTTGCGACCATCTGCTGGACATTGCGTTGATAGTCCGTCAAAACAACCTGGCAGCCATCCGATCCCAAAAACCGTTTGATATCGTGCAAGCCACAGTTTGCAAGCACCATGTCAATGCGATCACCTTCACGCTGCATAACTTTCGTAAGGATATTCAAAGCCCGATTCGAATCGCCACAGTTCACCACCGCAGGTTCATCCAAATCAACCTGTGATCGTTCAATTAAATCCGGAGTCCGATCAACCCAATCAATACCTTGCCCCATCGCCTGCTTAAGCGTTGGGAAGTAGTGAATGGATATGCTGTCACCGATTAATAAAATGCGCATTGATTTAAACTCCATCACCTGCCAGCAGGCTCCGCATCTCCCAAAGTCCAACGCACACTGGATTGGCCTTGAGCTTTGGGGGGGACAGAAATCATCGGGCTGACGGTTTCAAGCTCGATATATTGTGGGCAAAAGTAAACTTCAAAATTCGAATCTTCACTTGGGAATGCATCCTGCTGGTATGGATCAAAATATTTGACCAACCGATACGCGTTCCAGTTGTAAACCATCTTTGCCTGCTTGAGGAAAAAATAAACCTTCTTTTTGTCCGGGATGCCCTGGTGCGTTAGATGATAAAAGCCTTGGCGTTCAGCGATGTTCTGAACCGGGATATGCTTGCGCTCACTGAGCTTTAAATCCCAGATCGGACGAGCAGAAAATGGCGGATACACACCAATTTGCCCAAGCGGTTTGACCTGTGACACACCCCAGAAACTCACGGGGATCGTTTGCGTCGAATGATTCTCCAGACGATGCGTCAGTACCAATTCCGGCTGATCATTCATCAGTTTTATTTCAATGCTCAAGCGAAAATGTTTCGAAGGATGCAACTGGCCTTGCAGCCTGAAGGTTTGGTCATCGACCCTTTCAAACGTGTAACATCCCCGATCAACATATGGATCGGGTGGCCAACCCAGTTCGCTTTGAGGTGCCAGCCAGAGTTTGTATCCGCCGTAGTTGATCCATTTTTTCTGCGTTGGCGAATACACCTTTCCCAATTCACGGGTGTTCTCCCAAAGGATGTTGTTCTGGCCAATTCGTGCAAAGGACATGATGCGTCCGATTTGTGGCACAAGGATCAACTCGATAACACCGTTACTGATTCTGCGTGCATATGGCCACCCTTGATAGTCGATTGTCTGCACGCGCACGGATGCTTGAAGCTGATTGCTCTGCAATAAACTGATTGCCATAACAAATAGGCATAAACTGATTCGAATTGTGAAAAGCAACGTTTTAAACATATCAATTATGGTGTGTACATTTTTCCAATGATCTCGCTTGTGCTACTGACATGGCCATCGTAGTACGAGAAGTTGGCGGTTTGACCGACATGACGAAGATCGGTTTTATTCTGTAGCCAACCTGCGCTATCGACGTAGCCGGTGGTACCCGTTTTTTGCTTTGCTTCATACAAATGAACGGTCTGCGATGGCTTGAGAATCAAATTGGAGACCACGAAAAACTGATTGTAGTCCAGCAGAATTTGATCATTGACTTTGTCCCACAAATTGGCTTGGGAAAATGAAATCCGTGGGCTGTTGCCATACTTTTGCTGCCATGACACGCATTTGACAGGATCAGGATAGGCTATGACTTGATTGCTCATGTAGCGGGACAGGTAATAGGAATAGTACTTGCCACTGTAATAACTGGCGGTCAGCCAACCATCGTTATCCGTGACGTACATGTTTGCAGCCAACTCGACTTGACGCATGTTGCTGGCGCATTGGACTTGCAGGCTGCGTTTACGCGCTGACCCGAGAGCTGGCAGGAGAATACTGATGAGCAATGAAACAATCGAGATCACGACCAACAATTCAATAAGCGTAAACGCTTCGCTACTGTTTACGACTGGTTTGATGCGTTGATGGATTGTCTGCATGATGACCTCGTGCCTTTCCAGTCAATTGAAACAAGAGACTTACTGCAACTGCCCGACGAACGCGCCGCCACCATTGGTTCCGATGTAGAGCTTATGAGTCTGCGGGCAATAACTCATGGATAAAATGACATCATGATCCAGTCCTTGGGACATTAGCTTCTTCCATGTTTGCCCGTTGTCCGTGGTGTAGTAGACGCCGATGTGTTTTTGATTTGGGGCAAAACCTGCCGAACCGATAGCGATCCATGCGTTAGGATCACCGGGAATATTTTCGATGCCCACGCAACTCATTTGGCCTTTTTCATTGGGGAAAATGCGTTGCCAATCCTTGCCCCCGTTATCTGATTTTCGGATGCCTGATTTGTAATAACCTGCATAAATACGATTGGGATTCTCTTTGGAAAAAGCCAGCGTTGCATTTTGATTCACTTTAGAGACGCAAGTCCAGCTATCCCCAGAATCCACGCTCTTAAAGATGCCAAGGCGTCGATCGCGTGCATAGATCACCGAATCATTCGTTGGCGAAATGTGTACTGAAGCCGGCGCCCATGAGGTGTACTTGCCGAAGGTATCAGGCAAGCCATCGGCACAGGATTGCCAGCTTTGGCCTTTATCCAGTGAACGGTAGACGCCGTGATTTTCGATCGTAACAAATAACTTGTTTTGATTTTGATCCGACTGTGCGACACAGAGAATACCAAACGGTGGCAGTCCGCGGTGAATTCTCTGCCATTGATATCCGCCGTCGTTTGAGATGATGAGCGTACCATCATGCGGATTTTTCCAATCCCGGGTAATGGCTGCAATCACTTCATCCGGATTTTTATTTGACACTGCAAAAGCAGGGGTTTCGTCCCAGGTCATGGCAAATTCATTGGAGACCGAATCGGGATGAAAGAAGGTTTTGCCTGCATCGTGGCTAACCATAATGCCGATATCCATGACACCTGCATAGAGCCGATTCGGATCAAGCGGCGAAGCCTTCACGGTATAAACACACAAGGTTTCCAAGCCTTCGGGATAAACCTGCCAATGCTTGCCTGAATCCTCGCTGGCAAACACCGCATGCCAATCACCGACATAAATACGGTCCGTATCGATCGGATCAATGGCCATGCATTTGACCGAACTCAGACCAAGCCAGGTACCATTGCTCAGGTTCCAACCCTTGCGTGAAATGTCATCTTGATTGGCCGGAACTTTCAACCAACTATGTCCTGCATCGGTAGAACGGTAAATGCCATGAACCTTCGGCCTGTTGGAGACCGCATAGATAATGTCAGGACAATCGGGGGTAACTGCGACTTCCACGCAGCGGATCGTCTCATCGAAGCCGGTGTTGATTTGCTGCCAGCGATGCGCGTCTTGATCTGTGGACTTCAAGACACCCTGCGTTCCCGCGGATACATACAGCGCCCGATCTTTGCCGGGACTGCGCGTGACGTGCCATATATCTGTTTTTTCGAGTATGGCCTGCCAGTCAGACATGGGACCTTGACTGCGATAAAGTCCGCCCTCTTCACCGCGTGCCGAAACCCACAGCGTGTTAACACCCTTTGCTTTCTCAAGCCAGAGACTGCTGACGTGCTGACCTTTGAGCCCGCAATAGCGCCATGTCTTGCCTGCATCCAAACTTTGATAGACACCTTTGCGCGCAGTGCCCACAAAAACATGCTTGGGATTCTGCGGATCGACGGCCAGCAGGTCACCCCAGTTGCGCATGGGACCATTCCCATAGGACCAGAGTTCATCCGTAAGCAGTTGCCATGATTCGCCAGCATTGGTGCTTTTAAAAACACCGCCACGCTCCGGGCGAAAACCTTCACCGGTGATGATGTAGAGCGTGTCATGGTTCGACGGATCAATCGCAATATCACAGACTTTAAGTGTTGCAAAATCACCTTTGAGCCCGTCATTCATAACTTGCCAGGACCGCCCGCGGTTGACACTTTTCATAAAGCCGCCTACGTCACTGGCAGCATAGATCACCCTGTTATCACTCGAGCATATTTCAATATCCTGAATCGTTCCCCCGCTATCAAGCCCAAGGGACTGCCAAGCCACCTTCTGATAACCCGGCGTATCAGCCGAAACAACCGATCCGCAAAAAACAACAACCAGAAATCCAGCAATGATTGATTTGAACACCATGGAATACCTTTTGTTTTCGATAACATTTTAAATATCATTATCCCCAAATAACACATAAAGTCAAATTTTATGCATAAAATTTATACAAACGCATCACCATAGAATCCACACAGGTCTTTTATTGTTTTCGTTAATATTTTATCGCAATACAGTTCAAATCCATGAACTGACAACAAGTTATCTCAATGCACCCAAAATCCAGACAAGAACACACATCAATAGATCGCAACATCAATCAATTCAGGAAAACTGACTGCAAATAATATCATCCAGCCAATACAGTCGTATCACAAAACATTAGGGTGATGTACACGAAGCACAGTCACCGATGCCCCATCAGCAAACTCTCCGTCAACTTCGAGTACGAAACGGCACCTGGCAATTTTCAACAACAATATCTATTGCACCCAGAATTTGGATCATCAGACACTTGGAGAGCAACAACGAAAAATCTGATACAAATCTCGTGTCACCAGTACCA
This sequence comes from Phycisphaerales bacterium UBA7800, assembly GCA_002480565.1. Taxonomy (GTDB): domain Bacteria; phylum Planctomycetota; class Phycisphaerae; order Phycisphaerales; family Phycisphaeraceae; genus UBA7800. Next base: position 76,777 of record DLCK01000041.1, read on the forward strand.
AATACAGTGCCAAGAAAACCGCTCCGGTGCCAGAAATGGTGCCAAATCTCAGTCTGGGATAGGCGTTTGCTGTCAAGAACTGACAAAAGAACGACTCAACACAAATCAACCCAATTTACCCTAACTCTCGCCCCGTGCGCAAAATAAACAACGGCTGACATTTGCTGTCAGCCGTTGTCAAAGAGCGGGTGAACGGACTCGAACCGTCGACAATCACGTTGGCAACGGGGTGTTGTGGGTTGCAAGTAACGATTTATCAAATGGTTATACCGTGCGCAGAAAACGGGGCCGGATTCGGTGACATGGGGGCGAATTGCGTAAAGCCCAGTAGTAAAACAGGTTGCAAAATTTGGCGTCTGGGGCTACTGGGCCTGGTTTGGCACCATGGCCACGACGTTGGGCCGTGGGGCGTTCGGGTGGGTTCGGTGGCCATGGATGCCACCAAGCGTCTGGTAAGCCCGTGTGGCCAAACTCCACACACTCCCCATATCCGTGTTCAACGCAGCCGTTTCGGTAGCGATGCCACCCTGCCGGTGATCAAAATCACTGTGCACCTTCTTGCTGCGTAAAACCCAATCAAAATCCGCATATCCAATGAACAAAGCAACCCAATGTGAATGCTTCGGCATGCGTGTTACGTGTTTATTGAACCGAATTAAGCGAAATCATGCGTTTCAAAGACGAGGGAAACACGTCAAACCAGCGCAACAGTCTGCTGCGCCGCTACAAGCCTTACGGTGGATCAAGCCATTTACCATCTTTGCTTCGACGATATCCCTTACTAAGGACGTATTTGATTTCCCATGCATATGTTCGGTTTACGTGTTTGCCTCTACTGGACAGCCGAATCCTATCACCGCGAGCTATTGCGCGATTAAGGAATTTCGTATTATTAGCCCGTTGTGCCGCCTTACGTTGGGCTTTGGGCATTCCCTTGTATACAGAGTCTGGTACCCAGTGAGTTTTGGCTCTTGATTTTTCACCAACTCTCGCATAGTAGCCTTTGTAATCCGACCACAACGGGTTGGCCGCCTTCCGAAATGCAATACGAATATCAGAGAGATGAGTGTATTTACCAAGCACTGTTATTCCGGGCTTTGAATATCGATCGCGGTTTTTTATTGCATAAGCGTGTGATTTACTGATTTGCTTCCGCGCGGATTTGACGAGGCGATTAGTGATTGCCCGTGATCTTCGTGTTGATCGGACCCGTGTGGTACGACGGTTCGCAACCGTGCTTCGCCGTTTGGAGCCAACGCCAAGGCGACGACTGGAAGCAGTTCGTCGCCCAACTCTTGATTTTGCTACTCTCGACAAGCGTTTGGTGGTTCGCCGTGCGGGCTTGACTGCTTTTCGTCTTATTGTTGCGCGTTTTTGAGTTTTTGTCCGGCGACTACCTTTTGCCAACACGTCATGCGTGGCATGATTACTCATAACAAACGAAGCACACAACATTATCAGGAGTATCTTCTTCATATGTAATTACCGTGCGTTCGCGTACTTCCTGATACCGGCATATATTTTTAAGACTGTTTCGGGATGGTCATCGAACGCCAGAAGCAGCTTGCGGCCATCCTGGTTGGCTTGGTACTTGATCTTTTCCAGCTCAACCATTGGATTGTTTGCACTAGCGTATGAGGCGGCAGCTAGTTCATCGGAGATAGATCCGCCGGACTTACGAGCTTGGGCAATTGCCATTAGCGGCGCAAATGCTGATTTCATACCGACGGATGCTGCCTGATTCATCAGATCACCGGAAGACATAAGCTTCTGTGCAATTTTTGTACCAGTAGTTGGATCGACTTCAGTAAGTAGTCGTTTAGGATTCGACGAGTAAAACATAATTGTTTCGTCATTGAACGCACTTTCGTTGAGATTTGAAATATATAAGGCGCCCTTTAATTTCTCTTTATCGATCTCGCCCAAATCACCAGTATAAAGAGCTTTAAGAAGTCCAGGCTGATTGAATTGGCTGAAATTGAAGGGGCCTGACATGGTCGGCGCCTGTGATGGAGCAAAACCATGAGTCGGTTGGCCTGAAGCTACAGCTTCAGGTTCTTCAATTTCACTTAGCCACTCGGCAGCGGGTTGAAAACCAAGCGTCACAGAACGCTGTAGTAGTTTTGAGGCATGGTGATCATCTTCCGTAAGCAAAGGGTCTGCAAGATAGGCCATTGCCGGGGCCGATCCATAGTTTGCTGCGGTTGACAGCATACGTTTTGCATGTGTTGTGTATCCGTGAAAAAGTGCCGCACGTCCAAGAGCAAAAAGGAATCGTGGCTCATCGATGCGCCGTTCGGCAAAACTACGTGTTTCGCGTATGAGTTCTGCAATTGATTGCGGGTCAGTCGCGGCCAATACCTCGTCTGATGCTCCCAGTCGCTTTTGAGGTAAGTCAGGATCATCCGGATGCCCGGCCACTATATCGATCCACTCCTCATTCATCGCGTCAACTTCTGCTTGGGATAGAGGCTTCTCGTCTACTAAAAGTCGGCTCATATCAACATAGTCCCCCGATGCATCGTCAGACGATGACCGATTCTCTGGTGCGGCCAACTGCAAATAATTTGTGTGCTTGAGAACCAAAACGGTAAGCAAGCTGCATGTGATGCCGACACTAACGATGGCAAAAATTGTACTTATGTTCCAGTTTGTATTCTTTGAATCAGACATGTGATGATCCTAGTTTTGTCGTAGTTGTTGTGCCCTTAGTGCCAATCTTCGTTCGATTGCATTCTGCAGCGCTTCATTATCCTTGCGCAACTGTGCGATCTGTTCAGTTAACTCTTCGCGTCGCTTGATCGAAGCATGATCTTCCTTTTCTTTCATTTCATTGAGCTTTGCTTTTTTCGAGCTAATCTCCATAAACAAACGAGCAATCTCCTGTCTCTGCTTCTTTATTTCAGATTCGATTTCACTTCTTTCGCGACTGGTCACTCTGACGGCAGCATATGCTTTGTCAACATCACGTTGGATCGATTTCACCTGAGCCATCTTTTCTATGACGGATTGATTCAACTCCTCTAACTGGGTGCGCAGTTCTGCAAGCCGTTTTCGCTTCGATTCAAGCTTACTGTCGACATCGCCAAACAAGTACTCGCTGCTGGAAATTTTGTCAGGATCTGTTTCGTTGGTGCTTGTTGCACAGGCTGATAGAAGGATTGCACATGAGACAATCAACCACATTGCGGCATGTTTCGCTTCTGCATGAAGATTCACTTTTATTACCCTTGCTCAGGAGTTAATGCACTAACGCGGCTGTGCTGTTGTTCGTAGCTCTTTTGAATACCGAGTAATCTTCGATACTGCGCCAATCGCTGATCTCGCTTGCGATGCAGTTCGTCTCGCCGCACCTGGCATTCCTGTTCTGCTGCTGCGTTGTCACTTTGTTCTGGCGATGTGCGAATCGCTTCGGTATAAATCTCGATTTCCGCTTCGCTCATCTCAAGCTTCGTTTTGTTTTCCTTAATCTGTTCTTCGAGTTCTGCTTTTAGAGCCTTAGCTGACTGAGTAAACTTGACGTCTCGAGTTGCTTGCTGTTCCATTTGCGTGATCTTGTGGTTCTTTTCAACAAGATCCTTATCGAGTTCTGCGAGTTCATTTTCCTTGGCGTTGATTTCCGTTTCTGCTGCGTCGATCTCAGCGTCGAGATAATCCGATTCTTTGCGATACCTCTCGCGCCGCTTTTCGACTTCCTGTGTAATCACCTTGTCGGCGATGTAGGTGCCGGCGCCGACCGCAAGTGCCCATTTTTCAGCATCTTCATTGCCTGCTGCCTTCAATACACTGTAGGTAGCAGCGCCTGCACCAACACCTGCTACAGCGCTGGAGTCGGTTTTGCCATCGTTAAAGACCTTATTAAAGCCGCTTTTTACAGAACCCATTGTATCCTTGAATCCATCAGAAATGGATTGACCGTTTTCACAGCCAGGCAAAGCAAATAGTAGACCACCCGAAATGACTAGAACGTTTAAGCAAGTTTTTGATTTCAATCCTCAATCCTCTACTTTTGTTGTGTTACTTGTGGAAACGATTTGGACATAAACTTCTCGACAACACCTTCGATGCCACGAGGGTCTGTCGGTATATTCTTAAGAGCGTCAAGGGTTATAGAAGCGATTTGCTCGCGATCTTTGTATCCTTTTTGGTAGGCCATCGCGCGTTCTTTGGTCACAATACTCTGAACCTCTTTCGGTGCCTGTAAGGCGAGATTAACAATTGTGGAGATAGATCGTTTTACGATGATCATATTCTCGGCTACTTTGCGTTCATCTCGAAGGATAGATTCTTCCGCATCACGTTTTGCATCTTGCATTCTGGCTTCTACAAAGAAGCCGATGTCGCGTTTAGTGGCTCGTATTTCCGCTACTGTTCTCTCTGCAGCTCGCCATTCATCGGCGGCGCCGTGAAGCATCTGCGAAATGTGCTCCTGATCAACGGCCGGTTCCTGCACTATTGATGGTTCAGGTTGATGTGCGTCGACGGGTACATTGACATCTGGAGTTGACGCAGCGGTTTCGACATTTTCACCATCTCTCATCAACACAACTACGATCATTGCAGAAATTGCAAGTGAAGTTGTACCAGTGATGATTGGTGTCAAAGAGCGTTTTTTTTGCTTCGGTTGATCAGCTGTCTGAACGGGTGGTTCCGTGGGCTGCACAGGGTCGTTGGTTTGTGCCTGTTCTGGTTCACCGCGTCGCCTTCTGCTGATAATTGGTTGATCGCTCATGGCGTAAACTCCTTGCGCTCGAGGAGTGCAGCAACAATTTCCACAAGCACATTCTCCCAGTCTTCGGTGTATTTCCCATTCTCGCCTGCGGCAGACGCAACCCCTTTGAAAAAAGCATCTGTATTAGGTTCCAAGGGTTGCTCGCGATTTTGTGTACGTACACGAAGGGCTATTACACCGCGTTGTTCGCGTTGAACAGCCCAGTCTCGGATTGTCTGCTGAATAACTTGAGCTTCACGTGATTCTTCCGGGCTGATGACTTCAACACGGCCTTTGCCTTCGAAAGGCCCAACATCGCCGATTAGCAGGAACACCTGTCGCATTCTTGCTGGAGGTACCTTTGTAAATAGCGAAATGCCTCGCTTGACACCCGCGATTATGTTGACACTTGATGGACTTAGTTTGGAAACCTGAGAATATTGACGTAATCGACGCACTGACGCCGAATCATTACTGCGGGAAGCTGGGGTTAGCCATTTTGCCATCCAGTCAGTCACGGAACGGAACGAGGCTCCATTATCGTCTTCAGCTTGTAAGATGCGCTGAAGCTGGTTTTGATTCTCAGGAAAATGCTTGATTTTACTTTGATATACAACGATCCCGATTTTAATGTCATCGGAAAGACTGGGAAGCAGCAATGTGAGTTGTCGGAGTGCTTGTCGCAGTACATCCATTTGAGTCGTCATGCTACCGGAAACATCCATAACGACAACAAGCTCTAGCGGTCGTACTTTCAAGGACTCTTTGAGGGCATTTGCTTCTTGCTCGGATTTGTCAAGTTCATCCTGAAGCTCACTGTTTTGTTCTTCGACCTGCATCATCTGCTCGCGAGTTTCTTCCAGTTCTGCAGTTTGAGCTGCGGCCTCTACCCGGAGTTGCTCCGTATTAACCGCTTTGACTGTTTGCGCATTTACCTGAACTAAGAAAACAATCAGCAGTAAGACAAAGATCGCCATAGTGGCAAAAATTAGGTCGCTGAACGACTCATAGAAACTGGAGTCTTGTTGGCCTTCGACAAGTTTCATTCGGGCAGTTCCCGCTCTACGGAGGTATCTTCTTCATGTCTGCAATCATTCTGATTGATGGCCAGTTTGCGGAGTTGGGGCAAGACGTAAACCTCTGTTAATTCAGCCAAATGGGCAGAGTACCGCATGGCACTTGAATCGACAACGCTCGATAAAACTCGAAGTATGACGCCACCAATGACAGCCGCAAGAAGCGTTGTGATAAAGGCAGTACTCAGTCCGCCGAGGGCGCCTGTTTGTGGGTCAAACAGATCTCTCATTAGCTGTGCTGGATCGCCGCCTGCTCCTTGACGAATGTCTCGTGCGAGATCAGACATCATAATAATGAGGCCGACAATGGTTCCGATTAAGCCAAGTGTAATCAATACGCTTGCAAAAAGATTGACGGTCTTATTTCTGGCCGCCAGTCGAAAATGCAATATTTCAATTAAATTGTCCTGGCTGACATCGGTGTGCGTGAGGGCAATTTCGTAAAGATTGCTGATGTGTGACTGAAATATGCTCGGACTGGCTTTCTCAAAAAAATCATCAAAACTACTAACCTGTTCGAGTATGCGAACCTGCTCAGAGGCTAGCTGTTTTTGCCTGTCCAAAAACACGGCGTTCTTATAACCGAGCACCAGCATTACGACGCCAAGGCCCGCAATGACAATATACATGGCCTCGTCAATTAAGCTATTGCCATTGATTTCAATGAAATAACTTGCTGTGAGCAATATAGTTGTGCCGAGCAGCGTGATTGCCCAATATCGCCACTCAGCCAAACCGGAAACCGCTTCAAATTGTGCCGCGTAGCTGTCTACCAAAAGACCTAACTCCCCCAAACCGTTAACCTCAAGCCAGCCCAACTTGGCATATATATGATAGGCTTGTATAGATAAATTAAAATTATTTTTAGAGTACAGAACGCACAAGTGACTGTCAATACTTTTTTGAAATACAATTTTAAAAATACACAACTAAATGTATTTATGTATTAAGATATTTATATATTTATATATTTATATATTTATATATTTATATATTTATTTTATATACTGAGCAATGATATAGCGATGTTATAAACGGGGATACCCGAAACAACCTACGCGCAAATTGTCCACACACATAATCAAGTGTTCACTGCCCAATCCGGCAGCGCATTGACCGCCCCATTGACGTCGAGCAAGGCGGGATCGGTGTAGAAATTGGTGGTCAGTTCGATCCGACTATGCCGCATGGCAGCTTGGGCGACACGGGGATGGACACCGGCGACGGCCAGGTGAGTGCCGAAGGTGGTGCGGAGGGTATGGATGTCGACGACTCGGCCACGCACGTCATTCTTTGCAATCCCGGCGGCTTGGCAATCAGCATCAAAGACGCGAATACCGGGCGGGTTTTCGAACAGCAAAGCCTTGTATCCTTGCTTGCTGCGATGTTCCATGTGGTATTCGCTATCGATATAGATCGTGGCGATCCCTGGGCTTTGCTCACATCGCAACCGGACGTCCAAAAACAGGCATTATGTTCATTTGTAATGCTGCAAAACCAAATCTAACCAAAACAATTGCAGTAGATGGTCTCAGAGCAATCAACCTGTAGCAGTATCGAAAATGCAACGGCCATGTGGTTAATTTTCAAACCTTAACAGTGCCTGATTTAATTATTGTGTCTAATTCAAAGTGATCTGCAGCAGAATTTCCAGATATGCCAAAATTCATCGGTCTTTTACCAATACTATCTATGCCGTTTCCCAGTACGAAAATATTGTCATCTACCCGTATGTTTCGATCATGCATATCCGAAGGACTGACCTGTACCATTTGCAATTCGGGATATTCTGTTTTTGCATATTGTGCAATAGATATCAGCTTATCAACACTGTTTTTGGTTGTTATTAATATAATTTCTGAATCTTTATTTACGTGTCGTAAAAACAGATCAAAAAAGTCCTCGTTCAAATATCTATCAAAATAATGAAGCCTTTTACGTGTTGTTGCAATTACATTGCGCAATTTCATGTATGTTGTAAATGGGGTATTGGTTTCCAGTATTTCTGCTCCCCATTCTATCGGAATAGTCTCCAAAAGTTTAAATAATTGTTTTTTTCGTTTATCAAACAATTCCACATGAATGTCCCGGCCCATTTTCATGTTTATTTTTTCAGTGTGATTTACTAGCTTTATCATTTCCCCTACAACAAATACTGGAATTTTATTTATTTCTTGCGATTCTCTCCTGTAAAATAAATCCTGAGAGAATTTGGCATATTTAACTACATTGTCTTGCCATGCGCGAATCCCTGGCTCTACCAAGACAATTGCACATCGTAATTCAGACGCACTGATTTCACCTTTCTTTTGAAGCAATTCTTCTATAGGCTTAACCAGTAGTCCATACTCATATATAATTTCGTATCTTTGTTGCAACTTGTCGTTGTGCATGATATACCCCATTCTGGCAATCAATAACATTTGTCCTTCACGTCCATCTGGCAATGCATTTATGTTTCGTTGCATTTTCCTTTGTGAACTTAAGGCTGTTTTGGTTTTGAAAGGGTCTCTTTCAATTTTTTTATTGCCTGAATGGCAGAAGCCAATTCTGTTCGTATCTCATGTTTTTCGGTGTTGTAGTGACTAAAAGTGTTGAGAACAAGGTCACGGTATTGCTCGACTTCGGAAATCAGTTGACCATTAGAATTTTCTAGATCAGGCTTTATTGCGTTCCAGAAATCCTCTGAAGTGTATTTCTTTTGCTTTGCATGAAATCTGACTAATTTGCATTGCTTGTCGCAGTAGTTCCGGATGATCTTTTCAAAGGCGGATCGGGTATAGACAGCTGCGGCTTTATAGTCGGATGATTGTAGATGCGATTCGGCTTTATCCAGCAAATCATGATCATCGATGATATAGGGTATTTCATAGCCCTTATTGGTTGGCTGGGCATAAAACTCCATCGTCTTCCATCCAGACTGATGATCCAAGTAAGTTTTTGCGTATTCAAACCACGGCTTGTCGTAGGTGGTAATGAATATCTGATAATCGCTGAAATGCTCATCAAGGATTTTTAACAGTGGGAGACGGTTTGCAATATCGAGGCCAATGAAGATGTCGTCCAAAAAAAGAATCTTGTGATCGATGCCCTGTGGGTGCCGTTTGATCATACCGAGATAGATGGAAATGGCTATTGCAGAAAGGCGTGCTTCGTTCAGAAATAGATGTGGGTCCTGGATCTTTTTACCTGCGTAATCTACAGAAATATCCACCCGGGCATTCTCAAGACCGAGATAATCCTGCGTTGGACGAATCTGAGGGAAGGTCAGCCGGATATCAAGGTTATGCTCAAAGGCATCGAGAATCGGCTTGGCGTGCCTAAGTATATATTCGAGGCTTGCAGGCTTAAATATTTCACCGAAGGCATTGTTGAAGGTTTTCAAGGCGGCATTGACTGCCGAACGTTTCCGGTTGATGGGATAAGCGCGTCCGGTAGTTTTGGAAATTTCCTCATTCAGTTCCGTCCAAAGTTCGCCCAGTTCCTTCCCTCCAGTCAAGGAATATTTGAAATGGCGAAGAACTCCGTTCACCAACATATCAATAAGATTGATGCTGTCGCCTCTTTTTAGATGGTGAATATTCAGCATGTGCCTGTAGGTTAGAAAGCTTTTAAGTTTGTTTGCATCCCGGATCAGTGTGTCGGAATCTTCACCGTGATAATGGCCGGATGCGGCAGCATGATATTCTTTCTGAACACCAGTTTTTTCACTATTGGGCTTCAACGTAACCTTTATTTTTCCAGATCCCTGGTCGGATTCTTCAATGAAAATATTTTCCAGCGCCGTAAAATTGATCTCCTCTGCCGACGATTGGAAGAAATCCTTTAACGCATAATAGAGCGAGCTCTTGCCGCTACCATTTTCACCGTAAATGAATACATTTTTGCCTCCGAACTTCAGCTTATACGTGCCGAAGAATGCTTTGTAATTGGTGATTTCGACGGACTGTATTTTCATTTTCAGCTCTTACTTTTCAGGGCATCACGGATAATACGGACTTCTTCGACACTATCAAGGGTTTCGAGGTTATTGCGGACGGGGTGGTTGGGATCGTAAAGCCGCTCGAATTCGCTCAGGATCACAGCTAGGCGTCTCTCTTCGCTCATATCCTTTGTCAACGGTACCTGATTGCCCAGATGTTGCAAAATATCCTTACCAACCTTCTTTAGTTTTTCGGGAAAATAAAGTTCGAATACTAGCCCGTCGATGAGTTGCTCGTAGTAAGAGGCTGGAAGGGTTTGGCCTTCCCTCTTCAATATCTGAATATAGTCTACAATTAATTCCAAAACAGACATAATTTCATCTGCTGGCCGAATAACCGGCAAGCGATGCAAAAATGCTTTTTTATAACGGAATGTATCCCCACGAAGATCACCTCCTGCATAGAATGCTTTGAATGCAAAGGTAAGCAGGCGTGAATTAAGCAGAGCAGTAATATATTTAAGATGCTCTCCAGTTAGAATAAATGAAGTTGCTTCAGGATATATGCCGGAATCGTCCAGATAGAATGCCGAATCAAAAACAATTTCTGCATAAATAATCTTCTCCTTTTTGAATTCGGAAAAGTAGGCGATTTGGTCTTGAGTCTCAAACCACTTATTGCGTGTCTTCTTACGGCTTTTTACTTTTTGTCCAGTTTCGCTCAGACCAATTACTTCTCCTGTTTGGTATAGTTTTCGCCCGAATGACTCAAGATAAGATTTTACTGCGGGATAATCATCGATATTCAGTTTCAAAGCCGGGAATGTTGTTATCAACCATAAATCCGCAATATCCGCGTGATATCGTTTGATGTCACGGCCACGAAGGATGGGTTTGATTATTTCTGCGGATTTTGAATCTGCGAAAATCAGTTCATCCTTCTTTTTACCATCAATGATAAAAGCTTCGTTGAAACCGGTAAGGATGCCACGATAGATCGAAGCTTCCCAATTCTTGAGTGGAGTGCCAACTTCATCAATGCGTTTTTTGATCCGCGCCATTTGTGGGTTTACAATTACATAGGAACTTGAGTCAAATGAAGCGGAGCATTCACCTTGCTGCTCCAGCATCAACGTAAGAGATGTATGTTTTTGGTAACAGTTGGTCATATCCCAAACATGCATATTGACACAACCATCTCGATTGTGATTCTTATCTAGCGGAACGTTTGTATTACATTTTTCAAACAATATAATATTGGTGTATGTCGTTGCTTCTGAGAATATAGGTGAATCACCAAAATCAATTAACTGTTGTATCGCAGTTTTACATTCAAAGAATTTGCGAGTTTTCTCACCGTATTTAGCACGCATCCATTTGTTCGAAGTAATAAAGCAGAGAGCGGCATTATCGCGCAATATACGATATCCGCGTTCGTAAAACAGGCAATATATATCGCCTGTTTTGGAAAATGTTTCATACTTCTGAGATTCTAAATCTTTCTGAATTTGCTGGTTGCTTAAAGATTGGATCTGTACATATGGTGGATTACCGATGACAATGTCGAAGCCGCCTTTTTGCTTAAAAACATCGGAAAAGTTAAGTTTCCAGAGAAACCAGGGTTTTTCGCCAGAGGTTTTGTATTCTGCCAATTTAGCTAAAGAACCGGTCTTTTTCTGCTCGATCAGGGTCGCTTCAATAAGTTCCCATTCGATACGAGTGATTTCATTTCGGAGGTCCCGTTTTTCTTTCGGTGATGAGACATTAAAATATCGCTGATGTAGCTCTTCGAGCTGTTTGGCTTTCCTACGAGCTTCGTTGATCATGTCAAAAAGATCAGCAGCTTTGGCAGACTTTTCCTTCGCCAGTCTCTTTTTCTTATTCTCAATCTTTTGAATTGCCTTGCCTAGATGGTCTAGTTCCGTTTCATACTTCGCTTCCAGTTCTTTGTGACCGTCAAAGTGTGCAGCAAAGAAGTTGGTTTGTGCAGTTAGCTGTTTCTGTACCAGCTCTGCTTTTTCACGCTCAAGGTATTTATCTTCGTCCTGAATAAACGCCTCATCAAACAACTTCACCCCCTCGTATTCCTCGACCAGAGAGTTGCCTTGCATGATTTTGTAGTCGAGATTAGGTAGCGCATCGATAGATCTATAGTCGTCCTCATCTACCACCAACGAAAGCCAGAGGCGTAGGCGGGCGATATCGATGGCGGAGGGATCAAGGTCGACTCCATAGATACTGTGACCGATGGTGTGTTTTTTTAGATCATAGGGACGCAATCGTTTGGCTTCCGGTAGGTGCGGGGATAGTGCCTGGCGGGCATGCAGAATCTCATGCAGCATACCGACGGGGAAGGCCCCGGAACCGATGGCTGGGTCGCATATTTTAATATTGGCAAGTTTGTCATCAATCAGCTCGGCATGTGTACGAATGCTTACCGGCATCTTGAAGGTGTAGGCATCGGTCTCTTTGCCTTTTTCCAGAATGCGCTGGTCGTTTTCGATGGCAAAGATGCCTTTTCGCACCAATGTTTCGATAGCGGCTTTCGGAATCGCCGTCGCTGTATTATCTCCGACTTCACCATTTAGATAATGAATCAGCGATTCCTGGCACATGTAGTGAACAATTTCACGCGGAGTGTAGAAGGCCCCTTTGGATTTACGTTCGGTAATTTCGAGCATGTTCTCGAAAACCTTACCCAGCATTTCGGGATCGACCGCCACCTCTTTTTCCAGTGGTTCGTCTTCCTTGATGGTGAAATTGTAGCGGTCAAAGACATCTAGAATACCAGTGCCTTTGTCACCCACCTTGGTCTTTTCCCCATTGGAAAAGATGGTGTCGGGGATTTCCACCCGGATTTTCTGCCAGTCATAGTCTGCTTCAAACAGACCACCGTTCAGAAAGGGGATCTTGCAGTCGAACTTCTTGTAATAGCTCGGGTCAGACTGATCCTTACGATCACTAGCCAAAGCTTCGTAAAAAAGGTATTGCAGTTTTTCGACATAGTAATTTTGATCGTCTTGATTCGCATCCTCAAAAAGTTTCCGTAGAAAACAGCGCTCGCCTTTACCCCAATCGTCGCCGTCCTTAACACCTAACCAGCCTTTTTTCTGGAGGAAGTATAGAAAGACAATTTGTCCAAGCAGTTTTTTGGCAAACTTGGCGACGATCTGCTTGCGTTTTTCTTCATCGGTTTCCCGCTGGAAATAGGCCTGTTCTGGTAGTACTTCAGAAAGACGGACGAAGAGCCCTTTGTATTGCTCGAAGAACTCCTTGGTGACTTTTTCGATGGAGAAGGCTTTTTCAATCTCCTCCACCGTTGGATTAGCATAGTCCATCGCGAGCAGGTCAACCAGCTGTGCCTGGGCTGTGTGGCTTCTTTCGTGTTTACCGACCAGGAAAGAGTAGCGTTTGGCAGGAGTAAATTCTTTTTCAAGGTTCACTTTGCCGTGCTTTTCATCCAGCTTGGCAGTGTGCTCTATCTTTACATAAGAGAATCGCCAGTCTGCGCCGTTATCTTCTTTGGCGTAGAAGGCAATCAAAGCATGGTCCTTGTCGCCGAATGTCTGCATGCTGCGTACGGCAAAATTGCGCAGGGCGGTCCGGGCGCGATCGAGCTTGGAGAGCGATTTAACTTCAACCACATAGAGATCCATCTCGACTTCTTCCGGGTCGATGTATTTTCCGATGCGCCAGTATTGGTTGATGTGCTGTTTGAAAGCGTCCGACACCGTGTTGCCACTGTAATGATTATCCCGCGATTCCACATCATTCAGTAGGTTACGCAAAAAATGGGTGTAATTCTCGCGGTCGAATTTACTCTGGAAAAGTGTGCTGATCTGTTCAGCAGCCTGTTTTTTATTCATAACTCAAATTCCATTTTTGTAACCACAGTTAGACGCCGATGGACACGGATGTTCTTGTATTTGCATAGGCATTCACTAATCCGTGTTCATCTGTGGTTCTCTCGGTGATATACCGAAAGAATGATTTCCCGCTTATTGATCCGTTTATTTCGCCCTGATTCCTGTTTCTCAATCACCCGAATGTGTTTACGCAAGATGGCAAGCATTTCTAATGGATCGACAGTTTTCTCAAATTCCTTTTTCAGCGACTGAGCCACCTTTTTGGCTATGGAACCCTGCTTGATCATGTACCGAACACCGGTAAGGAATTCTTCATCAAGGTCGGTAAACTTTTTGCAATTTTTGAAGGCTGGATCTTTGAGGCGTGTTTCCACATACTTTATATTGGAGCGTCCGCCTTTCGCCTGCAGGATTGGGACGTCGCTCTGCATCGTATCCTGTTCGAATCGCTGTTTGTTGGTTTCGAGCAGATGGTAATAGTTTTCCGGAATAGCTGTGCGTTTTGTATCCGGTTCGCATTCGGCTAGCGATGCAGCCTCGAAGAAAGTAACTTCAGATGCCTTCCCATTCTGGTTCAGGTAGAACTTTTTCAGTTTGCCAATTCGGAAAAAAGTTAGCAGTTGCTCCTGTTCAAGGCCATCGGGTGTGGAACCGCTACGGGCTTTTTTCGGAAGGCGTTTGATCTTTTCGAAGAGATCGGGATCTTCATCACGCAACTTGCGCATCATGTCCAGATATTTAAGCTCGGAGTCGCCTTCGCCGTCTTCACCAGTGTAGGTACTTTTGCGGTTGAGGGTATCGAACAGCTCCTGGCTGCCGATCTCTTCACCGTCGGAGAGATATTTGGCATCTTCACCAAGGATATGATGGAACATCTGGATTTTATTGAGAATGTTGAGCTCCAAGCCAAGGTGTTCATCGGCCTGGGTGGTCGGGAAAAAGTTGAATATGTGAATATCACTAAACGCTGATCCCAGTCGGTTAACACGTCCGGCACGCTGCAAGACGCGGGTTGGGTTCCATGGGAGGTCATAGTTAACCAATGTGTTACTGCGATGTAGATTTATCCCCTCCGCCAGAATGTCGGTGGTGATCAGAATGCGGATTTCATCTTCTTGTTCTTTTTCGTTCGGATCGTAATTGGCGCGAATCATTTCTCGGGCAATAGAACTATTGTGAAGTTGTGGGGTTACTCCAAAGCGTCCGCCCTGGCTACTGAAGAAGAGCACCTTGCCTGCCCATTCTTTATTCAGCCGTATAAAAAGATAATCGCCGGTCTCCTTGGATTCGGTAAATACAACCAGTTTGTTTTTGCTTAGGATGGAATCCTTGTGCAGAAGTGAAACAAAACGATCCAGTTTTGGGTCTTCGGTGACGGGATCCCACAACTGTTTGAGTTCTCTCAGCAACTCCAGATCATGTGCCAGATCATCACGAAACTTATTGTTAAAATTATCCTGTTTGTACTTATGCGCTTTTTCCTCTTCGACCAGTTGTTCTAGCTTTTCAAAGTCATCGTTATCAAGCAGGTCATATACATCGACACTATTGCTGATATAGACTATTCCTTTGTCCAACATTTCAATAAAGCGCTCGGATGACTGAATGAAACGGTCCAATGTCTGGCGGAATGCAAAGAAGCTGCTTTCCAGACGTTTGATCAGGACGCCTTTCATAAAGGCTCCGATGTTGCGCTGCTGCTGACGTTCAAACTCGGTCAATTGCTTTTCGCCCACGTAATAGAGCAGTGGTGTGTAGCGCGCATAACGGAAATCCAGCAAAAGTTCGATGCTCTGATTAAATACCTGTTCAATAGCTCCATCAAAACAGTAAGTGATACGCTCGGGATCCTGAATTTCCGGGAAGACAAGCCCCTGGCTTTCTGTATCCTTCTTGAAGTAAGTCAAAACATCGGTTCGAGTACGGCGAACCATGACATGCTTGAGGACACGTTCTCTGATTTCTTTGGAAACTTCTTTGAGAGCCATCCGGTATTCGGGATCGGACTTATCCAGGTCTTTGTAGCGGCCTCGCAGCCCTTTGAAGAATTCTTCGAGGTTTGGAATGCCCGGAATGGTTGAGTTGCGAGACGCCTGAAACAGCTTCAACTGGGAAAATACATCATCGATCGTGTTGTTGATCGGTGTTGCCGTTAACAGAATCACTTTCTTACCTCGGCATATATCAAGCAGATCGGCATAAGCCTGGGTGTTCTCGTTACGAAAACGGTGGGCCTCATCGACAACAACATAATCGAAGCGATCGATTCCAAACTTAACTATGTGATTGAGTTTGCCGAGCGATTCCACCTTGGCGGCAACCTTGAAGTTGTGAAGGCTGGATTCCCAATAATGCTTCAGGACGGGCGGGCAAATGACGAGAATGCGCCCATGAACCTGCTGGAGAAGCTGGGCTGCAATAAATGTTTTCCCGAGCCCTACGACATCGGCCAGAAATACGCCGTTGTACTCTTCCAGTTTCTTAAGAGCCTGAATAACAGCCTGCTTCTGATATTGAAGATCCATAAATCCATCAGGCAAAAAACTGATGATAGAGTCCTGAAGGTTAATATCCTCCTGCATGTATTCATAAACGAGTTTCAGATAGAGTTCATAGGGTGTAATTTGATCATTGAGCCAGGTATTGTTCTGAACAGCATCTACAAAATCCTGCGACACATCGACCGATTGTGCCCAAAGTTCTTCAAACTGATTTTGAGCAAACTCAACATTGTGACGTTGGCGTAGCTCTACATTGAATTCTCGATTGGCAACCAAGCCGGAGTGAGAAAAATTACTAGAGCCAGTAACAACAAAACCATAATCGCGGTCATCGGGTGCAAATCGTCCTATATAAACCTTGGCGTGAATATTTTTGGTTGGAAACGCTCGGATCTCCAGTTTTCTACCGTTGCCCCCGCTTTGTCGGTCTGTTTCTGCATGATTACACTCGGTTTGGAGGAATTCAATAAAAGCCTTCAGACCGAGCTCAAGCTTGCTGTCTGTCTCTGAAGACTCCTCCACCTCTTGAACCAGATGCTCTTGGAATGTTCTCTTGGCATGACTATGTGATTCAAAGTCGAATACCGTCTGATTCTGAAACGAATCAATGATTTGGTAAGACTCATTGTCAATTCCAAGGCCTATCAAAATACGTGTTTTTTCGATGGGCGCAATCGACTCATGAAGCTGATAAAATCCACTGGCCCGAAAGTAACCCACCAAAACATCGAAGAGACGGGTGTCCTTGAGAGTAGCTTTGAAACGATCAAGCAACGTCGAGCCAGGCTCATTTGTGAAAAATGTTAAATCAGAGTGGCTCATGCGTCTTCCCTTGGGGTGCTTGCGGCATCACCCGATTTTATCCATCGGTCAATTTCTTCGCGGTCGAAGCGCCACTGGTTCCCAATCTTATTGCCCGGCACCTTTCCTTGCTGTGCCATCGTATATAGTTTGGTTCGCCCCATTTTGAGGTATTCCGCCAATTCATCAATTGTCAGCCATTTATCGTTTGCACTCATTCTCTAAACCTCTTGCAGATGATTTGGTTTTAATCGGCACAAAATGATAAAATATGATAACCAATTCCCGGTAATTTTGTAATCCCAATAATCGATTTTGGTAAATTCCATGCTTCCACTATCGCGCATAAAAAAAAGGCCCGACCTTTCCGAAGAAAAGTGCCGAGCCATTCCGGGGGCTGTGTTATGACAATCAATGTATCCGTCCTACCCGGCGATGTAAAGCCACCAATCCCCTCATCCCTTGAGAGCAAAATCCGGCAGCGCATTGACCGCCCCGTTGACGTCCAGCAAGGCGGGATCGGTGTAGAAGTTGGTGGTCAGTTCGATCCGACTGTGCCGCATGGCGGCTTGGGCGACGCGGGGATGGACACCGGCGACAGCCAGGTGGGTGCCGAAGGTGGTGCGGAGGGCGTGGATATCGACGACTCGGCCACGCGCGTCATTCTTTGCGATCCCGGCAGCGTGGCAGTCTGCGTCAAAGACGCGGATGCCGGGCGGGTTGTCGAACAGTAGTGTCATGTAGCCTTGTCAAACGAAGATCTTGACAACGAAGTCTATACTTCGAAAATAACATTATTGGCCACCCAAACCAATTGACAACCATATCGCTAAATAAACAAGATCATTGAAATGTAAAATTCAAACGGGGAACATAACTCATGATTGAACCACGATACGCAACGTTACAGACTCTCTTCGCAGACCGGGTATTCCGCATCCCACATTACCAACGCTTCTACAGCTGGCAATCAAAACAACGTGAAGATTTGTTTTCTGATCTCAAGAAGTTGTCAGATCGTGGTAATGACAACCACCACTTCATGGCCACAGTGGTCTGCCACCGCACAATGGAAGTAACACCCATCGGTGCAAAGGAATACCGACTCTATGACATCGTAGATGGTCAGCAAAGGCTAACAACACTTATACTTATTCTAAAATGTATTGAAGTGGCGTTGGAAGATGGTTCGGAGGAACGAACAGAGCTTGCGAAGACAATTGTCAAGCGAGATGGCAATTTGATCCTGCTCCAGACGAACAACGCCAATGAGCACATTTTCAACGCATTTCTTCGGGAAGGGAGTCGTCCCAATAAAGACGATATTAGAACCCATGCAGATCGAAATTTGCACTATGCAATCAATGAGTGCACTTCTTTCGTTCAGGAATGGGCGATTGAACGTGGTGACCCAATGTCCTTGCTTCGTCTAGTCCAGAACAAGCTTGGGTTCGTTATATACGACACCGAAGATAGCCGCGTCGTTTACAGCATTTTCGAAGTGCTGAACAGCCGCGGTCTCGCAGTCGATTGGCTGGATAAATGCAAAAGTGTGTTGATGGGTAAAGCCTTTGAACTAGCCGAGTCGGAGGAATCAGCAGAGGCGACAATTGGTACGCTACAGAACCTCTGGGGCAATATTTACCGCGAGATTGCAGATGTGTCTGTTTCCGGCCAAGAGATAGTTCGCGTAACAGCCACCCTTCATTACGGTCCCTATCAAGGCAAACCTCAAAAAGCGGAACAAGCATTAGAGTTACTCAGAGACGAATGTGACACTGCAGACAAACCTCGGCAAATCGCTGAAAAAATTTATGATGTAACAAAGAAACTTGTGGCACTTGAGAAGAACATCTTCCTTGGCCCGATGACCAAAGTTCTGCAGGCTCGCATCCTTGCCGTCGCCCTAGAATCTGCTGATTGCCTGACTGTGCGAGAGCGTGAAAAGGCACTTGCTCAGTGGGAATGCGTAACATTCCGGATTTTTGGGCTACATAACAAAGACGCTAGAACGAAAGTCGGTGACTACATCCGCTTGGCTGCAAAAATTGCCAATAAGGAAGATGGAGCATCGCGATACAGCGAGATCATGGGCGCGCTCCGTGAACTAGGCGACGATTATCCTATCTCAGATGCAGTGCAGGAAGGACTAGTGAATTCAGACTGCTATGATCGACCTGATTTGTGCCGTTACGTCCTCTGGCGGTACGAAGAGCATCTGGCACGACGTGCCGGTCGTGGTGCTACTGTTGACGAGCAAATTCGCCGTGATGTATGGCAACTTCGGGCGGTTGATTCAATTGAACACATTTTTCCACAAATACCCGAACGTGGCGGAGCTTGGGACGGAAAAATGCAACGCGGAGATGGCAAAGTCAAGGAGCATTGGCGACATGTTGGTCGTATCGGAAATTTAATCCTTTTGCCCATCTCACTCAACTGGGAAGCGAAACGTACATGCTTCGAAGACAAGAAAGCTGTCTATGAGCGTCACAATCTTAGGATGGTTCGTGAGATTTTAGAAGAAAACCAATGGACGCTTGCAGAAATCGAGGATCGCGAATCTAAGATTGTTGATTGGGCAATAGAGGAATGGGCAGATCAAAGAACAGACTAATCCAAGAAACCAATCAAGCGTGCCACTACGGACTCTAATCCGTATCTTGTACTACAGTGGCTAAGATTAACCCTCTACGGTAATTTCGCCTGACCGTACCAACGTATCAAAAATTTCAGGACTAAATGTTTTGGACGAAATTGGGAAATCTGAGATATAAAAACCGATTGTCCGAAGCTTTGCCCGAATGACTTTCTGTTTCTCACGAGGTGACCTTACTTTTTCGTGGAGTAACATACGAATTTGGGATGTCTCATTACTTGAGAATGATCTCCTGCCTTTCATCTTTTTTCCCTAACGTCTCCGCTTAGTTGTCTAGTCGCGGGACCTTGGCGAGCGGTGAAAGCCACAGACCCCGAAAGTATTTTACAAGCCGAATGTGCCGCTGCGAACGCTAGCCGCGTCTGGCAAGTGTAGCGGCTGGTTAGCGAGCACGCCAAGTGAGGCGGTAATACTTTGGCCGACTGTAAATGGCCCAAACAGTCACGACACCTAAAACTACTAAACCAACATTAGCTTCGGTTAACCCAGTAGCAACGGGTATTAGTCCGCACGCTAAGGCCCATGAAATTCGATCCTGTCGTGAATATACGACTTCCACACGTCGAGCAAAGCCAAAGTGGACCGCCATATAACGCGTGGCAATCACCAAAGCGATCGTCAGTATGACAAATGTTTGTGCATTGCCCATATAGCAGCTTTCTTGCTCGCTAACTTGTTATTAGATTTCGCAAAGACGGGAGAACATCCCCCATATTTCACTTCCATTTTCCACCCACAACATTACTTGTCAATGTTTTTATCTGCTAAGCCATGAATAAACCTGCCACAACTGACAATATCTGCGATATACCCTGCTTCCCTCAAAATCCAGCCTGTTTGAGCAGTAACCGCGCACAAAAAAGGCCGGGCCTTTCCGAAGAAAGTGCCGAGCCATTCCGGGGGCTGTGTTATGACATCCAATGTATCCGTCCTACCCGCCCATGTAAAGCCCCCCCAATCCCCTCATCCCTTAAGGGCAAAATCCGGCAGCGCATTAACC
>DLCK01000076.1 GCA_002480565.1 Phycisphaerales bacterium UBA7800
CCATTCACTTGTGGATTCATTGAATTTCACTCTGATAACTTGGTTGGCATCGTCCGCCGCAACGAAACGCCAAACATGACAATCGACCTCATATTTATAGGCCTCTTTTACATCGTCAAGCGTTACCTTGATCGGTCGTGCTGGTTGGGTTATGCTTCCAAAACTCATTTTTTACGACTCCAAAAGTTCATTAACGCCAGACCGCCCACAAGCAAAAATCCCGGAACAATCAATTTGTTAATCAATCGTTCCATTTCCGTTTGTGTTCCCGTTGCCGTTGTCGCTATGTTGTTAATGCTGTCGGTCTGGCTCTTGAACTGATCTTGTATCCCGCCAATCACCGCGGTAAACGGTGACGCCAACGCCTTGAAGATATTCAGCACGTCCGAGCCGCTGTATCCGTTCACGGTCAAGCTGGCATTGCCGTCTATCTGAGACAAGTCATAGACCGTTGATCCACCGGACACCGATAAAATTGATTCATCGTTATTCGTCAGGCTCTTTTGGCTCTGCTCGGTTTTGCTGTCATTCTTGCCCATCGCCGTTTATCTCCAACCGGTACAAAGTCTCTACCGGCTTAAACTGTCGTTTATTTTTCCGACGCCTGTTCAGTATCTTGTCGATCCGCCGCCCACTTGCCGCCGATACGCTTGCGCATCCTTTTGACCTGGCTAACTCAATGAGACGATCCAACACGCCCGCCGCCCTGATTCGCCCGTCGGCCTTGGCGTAACTGCTGAGCAATTCCATATCGGTACCGCCCTGCTGATCGACAAACTTAATGACGTTCGCCCCGACAATCTCCGCCGTCTCATACCAGACAATCAAACCCAACTCACCCGCCGCGTGAGCTTCCATCATTCGGTACACGTCCCAATAAACGTGCTTCCAATCTGACAGATACAAAAATCCATCTATGACCGTTTGCGGCCACGCCTTGTCCGTCGGCCAGACCTGTGCATGTCAAGTAGCTCATAGATTCAACTACATGCCTAAATCAATTTTTCTGTACATGGGCATAACACTTATGTTTGATGGTTGGCTTGATGTGTGTGGTTGGCAGGATCAAGGCAAAATTTTGTTGTTATGACAGATTATTTTTCAATGTGCTTGATTTGCTTCGTTTTGAGTCTAATATTATATCGATATAAAATACACTGCATATCGACTGTATGTTTTTCTTATATCGATATAAATAGTTTTATTTCACTGACTCGCGAGTGTCTTGTTACAGCATAAATTGTCAAAAAAGGTTTGTACCCATGGCTAAACCGCTTGCAGCAACCCGGCATTTCAGGATCATGCGGACACTTCGCCAGGAACTTCGTTTGAAGGAGCCCGGTGCGTTTGTGCCTACTGTTAATGAGCTTAAGCTACGTTTCAACGCTTCGCAGGCGACTATTGCCCAAGCGCTTATCCGCCTGCAGGAAGAAGGTTTAATTCGCCGGCCGGATGGTCGAAATCGACTGGTGGTTTCTGATTTACCCCCTAAAGCTGCTCAGCGAATTGCATTGATCAGACCCTCATGGTCATCGCCGGATTACGATGCATTACAAAGGGCGATGGTACGTGATTGTGAGCGTCGAGGATGGCAACTTGAAGTCGATGCCAGCCATAGTGAAATGCATGAGCTAGAGCTCAACCGTGCTGTTGGCACAAGTGATGCAGGCGTGTTGATGACTTCTATGGTCAACATTCCGGACAATCTGATGAACGCTCTTCGCAAGCCCATTCGGCCGATGGTCACGGTGATGCAGGTGCCGGATGATCCTGATATTTCAGGTGTCGCAACAGACAACTATGCCATCGGTCGCATGGCCATTGATCATCTCACTGAGTACGGGCACGGACAGATATTGACTGTCATCAGTGAGCCCAGAGCTCAATCCATAGTGCAACGTGCTGAATCTGCGCGTGATCATTTGGCTTGCAAATACAAAAGATTAGATGTCGATTCGTTGGTGCTGGACTGTCGGATTCGTGCTGGTGAAGACAGTATTGCGATGACGTATGAGAGCTTTTGTGAGTTTTTGATCAAGCCGGATCGTCCTAGGTTTACCGCCATCTTTTGTGTGGCATGGACAGGGGCTTTGGCTGTTATGAAGGCACTAAAAGATGTAGGTGACTGGTCGGTTCCAGAAGATGTGAGTCTAGTAACTTATGCAGGCGAATCATTGCTGATCCCCTATTTGAATCCGCCACTTTCAGCCATTGAAACAGATGTGAATGTTTATGCCAGCAATGTGATGGATCTGGTTGAAGGGCAGTTGGATGCACCTGAAAGTCCAGCGAAGAAAATTGCCATCCCCTGCCATTTGGTTTCTCGAGACAGTGTCATCCAATTGAAAGATTCCCGTCAAACGGAAGGAATTTAACATGTCACGTAAATCCGCTTTTACACTGATCGAACTCCTGGTCGTCATCAGTATTATTTCATTACTCATTGCGATACTTCTACCAGCCTTGGGTAAAGCTCGACAAGCTGCTCGCCGCATGCAGTGTTTGAATAATGAAAAGCAACTGGGTGTCGGGTTTAGTGTTTACCATGCAGATAATAAAGGTATATTTCCGATTCACCGTGATTGGGATGGGACCAAATACAATCAATGGGATTTGCTGATAGCGCCTGCGATGAATGTATCTTATTCCGGCGGGTCCGTTCCAACGGAAGCACTTTCGGTTCTTCACTGCCCGTTGGACAATTCCAGTGTGACTTTGGCGGCAGGCAGACATTTGCGATCCTATGTTGCGAATCAGACACGTGATCCTGGCACGGCATTTGTAGGAAATGATGGTGTTATCTCTACTTCTTCAGCAAACTATATGAAAGTACGTGTTGGTGATGTGATTCGACCGACCACCTGCATATTACTCACCGAGTCCTTTAGCAATGTCAAAACAGGCAAAGTCAATCAGCAATGGGGAACAGGATACGGAACAACGACCGGCATCTATGGTCTACCATCCAATCTGTTTTTGACTGAAGGTGGTCACTACACACATTACTCAACAGTCGCATTTCTGTTTGTCGATGGTCATGCCCAAGACAGCGATCCCCAATTAAGCTTTGACCCGCCTTTGAGTATCAACGGTATGCGAGCCAACTGGTGGGCGCGTAAGTGATATTTGTCTTTTATTAAGCAAGAAAATAAATCATAAATTGAAAGTAAACATCATGATGATGTCTTTGAAAATCATGTTGAGTGGTATGCTTGGAGCCGTGCTTCTTGCTGGACTGGCTCATGCGGATTTCCCAAATGCCCCATTGGAGACATGTAAAAAATTACAACAGCAGATTGATCAAGCCATCGCGACTGGTCAATCGCAATTGGTGATCCAACCGGGTATCTATCGCATTGCCCCGCCAACGTCTGGCAGTAAACCGCATCTGATTATTCGTGATGCTAAAAACCTGCATATTGTTGCCAAGGATGTCCAGTTGCTCTGCACGACGTTAAACCGTGCTTTGGATATAGAAGGTTGTGAAGGATTGATTCTTGAGGGGGTGAGCATTGACTATGACCCCCTGCCCTTTACGCAGGCAACAGTGATCGCCCTGTCGGCGGATCATAAAACCATCGACATGAAGATTCATGACGGGTATCCACCTGTGGGTGACCGTGTGCGCATTTCCGTGATTGATCCCAATACACGACGAATCAAAACCGGAACATGGACACGTTACAGCGGTACATTTTCCACCTTAGCCAACGGTTTGATTCGCTTGTCACAACCACGCCCCATTGTCGATACTTTAGCCGTTGGTGACTATCTGGTACTTAGCCGGAAAACACTTTCTCCCCATGCGGTCATGCTCACACGTTGTCGAAAAACAACCTTAAAACAAGTCACTTTGAACACCTCGACGAGTTTCGGATTCCTGGAGCTTGCAGGTGATGCCAATCATTATGACAACCTGATTATCACTCCCGGTTCAATCCCCGCAGAAGCATCAGAGCCACGTTTGCTCAGCACCCTGGCAGATGGTTTTCATTCCAAACATTCACGCAAAGGCCCTCTGGTTGAGAACTGTCGGTTTGATCACATGGGTGATGACGGCATTGCAATTAATGGCGATTTTATACTCGTGCTTGATAGTGATGCCAACGTAAAACATCCGACGGTGACGATGGCTTTTAAGCGTAAGCCCTACGTGCAGGTCGGTGATCGGATCATGGGACTAAAAAGTGATACGGGCGTTCCCATTGGCGTTGCAACGGTGAGAGCGATGGTGCCGGTCAAGTTTGATGCGCAGGCATTAACTGAATTAAAAAAGCAGGTCTTGCCAGATTTGAGACACGCAAAATATCTCTTTAACAAAGAGGTTTACCAGTTGACGCTGGATAAGCCCTTGTCAGTTAATCGAGGTGATATTGCTTCATGTCCGGATCGTAATGGCTCAGGTTTTGTGGTGCGCAATAACACCATTACAGACAATCGTGCACGTGGGATACTGGTTAAAGCCAGCGACGGCATCATCGAGAACAACACTGTTGCCAACTGTTCCATGTCCGGCATCGTGCTCGGTCCAGAAATTGATTACTGGATGGAAGCGGACTTTTCACGAAATGTCATCATCCGTGGCAATACCATTCGAGCGGTGAATCATGGTGTCTCCAATCCGGGCAATATTTTTGCAGGTGCCATCAGCATCGTCGGCAGCGGTATCATGCCAGCCGGAGGTCAAAGGGACATTACGATCCAAAACAATGCCATAGAACAAACCACCGGCCTGGCCATGCTGATCACTTCCGCAATGGATGTAATCATCACCAACAATAAAATCCATCAGCCCCATCTCTATGCCGGTGGCCAAGGTGCGAATCTGCACATCCCCTCTTCTGCTGTGATTTATGTGACGGAATCCCAGAAAGTCATGCTCAAAGGTAATACCGTTTCGTCACCGGGTAAGCACATGGGCAAGATGCTTCAAACTGGTGATAATACTCAAGTCTTTTCCAATGACGGCCTGCGACTCATAGAGCATTAAATAGCAATTGTTTGAATCCGGTCGTTTCTCTCGTGATCAGCTAGTATTCTGTAAGGCTCTGCTGCGAACGTGCAGAATTCTGTCCAGTCGCTACAATATTCGGCTCGATGGGCCTTTTTACGTCTTAAAGGCCTGCGACTGAAAAGCTTTTTGCAAAAACCCAACAACCTTACAGAAGGATCCGTCATGAGCTACGAAATTGACCATGTACACGCTCGCCAGGTGCTCGACTCACGTGGCAACCCTACCGTCGAAGTTGAAGTCCAGACCCTCGGTGGTTTCATGGGCCGTGCGATTGTTCCCAGTGGTGCATCCACCGGTGAAAACGAAGCTGTCGAACTCCGCGATGGCAACAAAGATTACTACTGCGGCAAGTCCGTCCTCAAAGCCGTCCAGAATGTCAACGAAGTCATCGCTGGTGAAATTCTGGATATGGACGTGCGTGAACAGGAATCCATCGACGCATTGATGCTCGAACTCGATGGCACGGAAAACAAAAGCAAGCTTGGTGCCAACGGCATGCTCGGTGTCTCCATGGCCGTCGCTCACGCCGCTGCCAACGCCGTGGGACTGCCCTTGTACCGTTATCTCGGCGGTACTGGTGCCAAGGTTCTGCCCGTTCCCATGATGAACATTCTCAACGGTGGTAAGCACGCAGACAACACCGTCGACTTCCAGGAATTCATGATTCAACCTTGGGGCTTTGAAACCTTCGACGAAGGTATGCAAGCCTGCGTCGAAATCTATCACGCACTTAAGGGCGTGCTTCATGACAAGGGCCTTTCCACTGCCGTCGGTGACGAAGGTGGTTTTGCTCCGAACCTCAAGAGCAACGAAGAAGCGCTTCAGATCATCGAGCAAGGCGTTGCCAAGGCTGGCTACAAATTCGGCGAACAGATCTTCGTCGCACTTGACCCTGCAACATCTGAACTGTGGAACGAAGCTGAAAAACTCGGCAAAGAAGGCTACTGCTTCTTTAGCTCCAATCCCACCGAAGTCATCTCTGCTGACGACATGATCGGTATCTGGGCAGACTGGTGCAAGAAGTACCCCATCCGTTCCATCGAAGACGGTCTTGCCGAAAATGACTGGGCCGGCTGGAAGAAACTCACCGATAAACTCGGTGACAAAGTCCAACTCGTCGGCGACGACCTGTTCGTCACCAACAAGAAGTTCCTTGCCAAGGGCATCGAAAACGACACCGCCAACTCCATTCTCGTGAAGGTCAACCAAATCGGCACATTGTCCGAAACCTTTGACGCCGTCAACCTTGCCATCAGCAACGGATACACCGCAGTCCTCTCTCACCGCTCTGGTGAAACCGAAGACGCCACCATTGCTGATCTGGCCGTCGCCACAAACTGTGGCCAGATCAAGACCGGTGCCCCCTGCCGCTCTGACCGCAACGCCAAGTACAACCAACTCATCCGTATCGCCGAAGAACTCGGTGACCGCGCTGTGTACGGTGCCCAATTCTGGAACAAAGGCTAATTGACATTAGTCTGAATTCGGAATTGCGATAAGCAAAAATAAAACCCTCTGGCGTGAATAGCGTCAGAGGGTTTTTGTTTGTGTATACTCACAAAGAGTATGAATATTCACCCGAAACAACGATACCGAATACGAGGTAAGTATTCCAGAAAACACTCTCAAGGGTATTTGTCAAGTCTTCTTGAATTGTATTGTGGCAATGATTTTTACCGTGTGGAGATAAAAGGCAGTGCCCCATACAGTGTTCGTTTGCTGGATGGATATGATCACGTGATAGCACAATCGAATAATTCGTTTAATGCAAGCCAAATTGTGGATACAACAAATAAAGTTCTGTTTACCTGCAAAATTGGCATCAAAGAATTTCTTATGTCCACCATAGCTGTTGAGTGGACTGACCAGCAGTCTGTTGTCATTCGACCAATCAACAACACATCACCTTATAAGACAATAGCAATCATTCCAGATCAGGTGTATTTACATATCAATCGAAATGGTTTTATAGCTGAAGTAGCCAAGCCATGTGAATTCAATGCAGCTTGTATGTTGGCCAGCATTGTTTGGTGGTATGAATTAAATATGAATATGAGTTTGGATTGAGTTCATACATTACCGCCTGATCGTCACCGTCGAATCCTTATCCACCAACATGTCATAGATCCAGACCAGGTCGTCAGCACGCATGCGGATGCATCCCATGGACATTTGTTGGCCGATGGATTGGGCTTCGGTGGTGCCGTGGATGCCGTAGCCTTGTTTTTGACTGGTGTTGTCATCCATACCCTGCAGGCCGATCCAGTATTCGCCGATGGGGTTGGCCGGGTCGTCGGGTTGGAAGACCTGGCCGGTACGTGGGTCGGCCCATGAGGGGTTTGTGACTTTGCTGTCTGGTCGGACGCGCCATATGCCGATGGGGGTGGAGTCCTGTTCGCCAAGCCCGATGGGGTAGGTGGCGACGTAGACTTTGTTGGCCTTGTCATCATTGAGATAGACATCCATGAGATAGTCGGTTTTATCGACGATGGCATGGAATGGGCCTTTGATGACTTTGAGTTTCATGCCTGCCCAAATGCGGGTGGCTTTAACCTTGTTGATTTTCTCCAACAGCGGGTAGGTGACTTTGTAACTTCGCGCGATGGGTCCAAGGTAGTCGCCTGACCGCACGAGATGGTAGGTAGCAACGGTGTCGCCCTCGATGACACGCTTGGAGAAAATCAAGTCATCACTCAGTTCCTTGAGTTTACTGCGGATGATACTTGCATGACTTTGAGCCAGATCGTCGAACCGGTCAAAGAGCAGGTGGCTAAGTTGGACGCGCGCTTCGAGTTTTTTGCCATCAAGCAGTAAATCCATGGCACGGGAAATATGTTCAGCGATATCGGCATCCTCAGCCAGGATAGGAGCGGCAGGTGCGAGAACCGGTGTGCCGGGGACAGGCTCTGGGGCATCTTCAATATCGCTGTTATCCACGGGCTTTGGTGTCACAGGTGTGCTCACTTCAACCGGTAGCGGCAGAAGCTTAGGCGTCACCGCATTCTCTGGTTCCCTGGGTAGAG
Source organism: Phycisphaerales bacterium UBA7800 (assembly GCA_002480565.1). Taxonomy (GTDB): domain Bacteria; phylum Planctomycetota; class Phycisphaerae; order Phycisphaerales; family Phycisphaeraceae; genus UBA7800. The sequence continues at coordinate 8,038 of DLCK01000076.1, forward strand.
GAATCAACTTTGTTGGCTGACTCGGTTGCTCGGCAGGTGGACTGAGCGTCGGCGAGTCATAAACCAAAGGGTCTTCATCCATATCATTAGTCGTAAGGTTGTCAGTCGATGTGGGCAAAGGGAACATGGGAGCTGGCGTATCGGTGTGACTGGGTGTATGGGTGATGATGTTGGCAGGCTGATTATCAACCAGATAGGTCTCAGGTGCTGCGTCATCCTGTGGAGATAGCCAACGGGTATATGCAAAGTAGCCACCGCCGCAAAGTGCAGCGAGAAGAATGATTGGCAGGATCAATGATGGCCCGGTACCACGGCGACGCTTGCGTGTCACCCGAGCGCCTGGGCCTGATATGCGTCCGACTTGTGAAGGTAATGTCATCGTTCGTTTCCCCCCCGGAAGTTTCTCAAGTGATATCTAAGTGGGGTATAGTTAATCCTTGTCTGCTACTTGTGTGTTATCGGGCGATTGGACTGTATCAGTGGAACTTTTTTGGTTGGCAACCCATTCCAAAAATTGCCCGATTCGCTGTTCATAGCCGCGTTGGGTCGGCTGATAGTATTGTACATCCACGCCAAGATACTCCTGATCGACATAGCCGGTTTCAGAGTTGTGAGCATATTGATATCCCACGGCATGGCCCAACTCCTTGGCGCCTGCGTAATGTCCATCACGCAGATGCTTGGGAACGGGGACGGTACGCCCTGCCTTGACGTCAGAAAGTGCTTTGCTGATAGCAACGGTGCATGCGTTACTCTTGGGCGCGGTTGCCATGTAGATCACGGCCTGGGCCAAAGTCAGTTGACACTCAGGTAAGCCGATGCGTTCGGTGATGGCATAGGCCGCAGCAGCGACGGTGATGGCTCGCGGGTCGGCATTGCCAATATCTTCACTGGCTAAAATCGCAATCCGGCGAGCGATGAATCGCGGGTCTTCGCCAGCAGCGATCATCTTGGCTAACCAGTAAATTGCTGCATCAGGATCACTGCCACGCATGGATTTGATAAATGCACTGATGGTGTCGTAGTGATCGTCGCCTGTCCCATCGTACACAATAGCTTTGCGTTGGATCGACTCTTGTGCAACTTCCAGATTGATGTGGATGGTTTGATTTTCATCAGCTTGTTCGTCGGTCACCCCGCCACTGAGGACAGCGATTTCCAATGCGGTCAACGCACGACGTGCATCACCATCGCAGATGGTCGCCCAATGATTGATCGCTTCATCGGTGACCTGTAAATCTCGTTTGCCAAAGCCACGCTCCGGATCGGTTATCGCACGCTTGAGGATGCTGATGATTTGGGGTTGGTCATGCAGTTCAAATTGAAAGACCTGTGACCGACTGACCAAAGCGGAGTTGATGGCAAAGTATGGGTTTTCGGTGGTTGCACCAATGAGTGTGACCACCCCCCGTTCGACATCACCAAGTAGCACGTCCTGTTGGGCGCGATTGAATCGATGGATTTCGTCGAGAAACAGGATCGTCTGCCGAGCGTCCTGTGCAAGATGCATCCGGGCACGGTCAAGAATTTCGCGGACTTCTTTAACGCCTACGGAGACGGCATTCGCCTGCTCGAATCGACGTTGTGTGTACTCTGCGATGAGTCTGGCGAGGGTGGTTTTACCAGTACCGGGCGGGCCGTAAAACAGGACACTTGTCAGGCGGTCAGCCTGGAGCATGCGGCGGAGCATTCGACCTTCGCCAAGCAGATGTTCCTGCCCAATGAATTCATCAAGGTTTCGCGGGCGCATACGCATCGCCAACGGCTCGGCACGTTGGAGGTTCTCTTTTTTGCGTTGATCCCATAATCCAGACATATGAATATGATAATGGAGGGACTTGAGACTAGCGACTTGGAAAGCGATTGTAATTTCGCAAAGGATATGATTTGAAAAAAGATTCGCCAGGGGATTCTCATATCCATGGCATGGCGGCTAGTCGTTATTGCCTTGAATCGTTACTATACAACGGTGAATGATTTACCCGTCATCCTGAAGTTAACTGATCGACCGTGCCTGATTGTGGGCGGTGGCAAAGTTGCTTTACGTCGTGCAATGGGCTTGGTGTCCGTTGGTGCTAAAGTGACCATCGTTGCGCCGCAGTGCGATCCTGATTTTGCCAGCGAGTGTTCCCAGGCGATCTGCATTGAACGCAGCTTCAAAGATTCCGACCTCGATGGCATGTTTCTGGTGGTCATTGCAACGGATGACAAAGCGATCAATGACCATGTAAACAAGTTGGCTGATAAAGGCAATGTGCTGGTCAACCGTGTCGACGATCCGGCAGCAGGAGACTTGTCGATCCCGGCTCATGCACATTGCGGTCCGATCACAATTGCTGTCCACACCAACCGGATCAGTGCCTCAGCTGCAGCAACCATTCGTGACACCTTATTGGAACACGTGGATCCCGCGTGGCCTGCCCTGCTGTCTGCGATGCAACCTTTCCGGGAACAACTCCAGGAAAAGGTGTCTGACACCTTAATTCGTCAAAAGGCACTCAAACGCATGGCAGACGAGCAGGCGATGGCCATCATCAAAGAACAAGGCGTCATCCATTACATCAAATACTGTGAGACACTGATGGCTCAGTTCACAGGTGATAAGTCCAATGTGACTGTCCCAGGAAGTGAGTTCAAATGAACGAAACAATTGTCACATTTTGGTTGTTCGTGTTGGTGCTACTTGGTACATGGTGTAGTTTTCGAAAGTGTCGACAGATACTGCAAAAACACACACAGGACGACCGCACTGCTGAATATCGACTCACAGACCGGCTCTTTATCTTGCTTGCTTTTGGAACCGCGGGCGTATTCCTCTTTCGCATCTTTATGGTGCATCAAAGTTGGCGTCCCCTCACATCACATGTTGATGGCTTGACGTTGTTGGTCTCATTGCTTTGCCCGACGCTGATTTACCTTGAAAAACGAGGCAATGCACGCGGTGTTTCTTTTATTGGATATCCCGGTGTCACCTTTTTGCTGCTTTGGGCATTATGTGCCAGCCGTTGGACATTTCGAGCCTTTACGCCGGACACGATGATGAAAGTCGTCCATCTCTTTGCGGTTTACATGGGGACTTTGGCGGTCTTCATTTCCGCACTGTATGGCGGGACATATCTTTTCTCCGAACGCCGCCTCAAACGCAAAGAGAACCTTGGGCAATCCAAGCAATTTGCCAGTCTGGAAACACTTGAACGGATGATCGTGGTTTCATCTGCAGTGGGATTTACATTTATCAGTCTGGGATTGGTGACTGGTTTGGTGAGTATCAGTGCATTACACGAAAAGATGCCAAGCGGTTGGTGGCATAGTCCAAAGATTATTTTAGCTTTTGCGGTGTGGGTGATTTACGCATTGCTGTTTAATGTCCGTCATACGATCTTTTTCCGGGGTAGTCGTGCCGCGTGGCTGAGTCTGTTAGGCTTGTTGTTGTTGATCATGACCTTTGGCGCGGTGCATACATTTTCATCGCAATTCCCAACATCCAGTCCGTTTGATACGCCGACAAAACAGTCCTCGGAGGTTGATGGATGAGGATCACCTTACTGGGTGCCAATCATAGAACCATGCCTTTGCAGATGCGCGAAAAACTCGCATTGAGTGATAAGCATCTCATCGCTGCATCTGATCAGTTGCGCGATCAATATCCACAGGCAGAGTTCGTGTTCATCTCCACCTGTAATCGCACGGAGATGTATACCGCTCATCCGGCCAATCAACCCCCGAATATCGATCAAATGCGTTCGTTTCTTGCTGCATTCTGCAATGTGCAAATCGACGGACTCACTGCTGCAACCATTCATCGTGAAAACGAACAGGCCATTGGACACCTCTTCCGTGTGGCCTCGGGATTGGACTCAATGATCCTCGGTGAGCCACAGATTATTGGCCAGGTCAAACGCGCTTATGACACAGCTTGCTGTCTTAAGACTGTCGGTCCATCACTGCATAAGTTATTCCAACAAGCTTTGACCGTTGGCAAGCAGGTCCGCAATCAAACCGGAATCGATGAGGGGCGGACTTCTGTCGCATCGACTGCAGTGGACTTTGCCCGTCAAATTTTTGATCGATTCAGTGACAAGGTCGTCGTGGGTATCGGTGCAGGCGAAATGGCTAAAGTCACCTTGCGACACCTGCGTGATTTGAATCCTGCTAAAATTCTGCTGGTCAATCGATCCATCGAACGTGCAACGGCACTATTGGAGCAGATGGAAATCGGAGCCGATCGTGGAGGCGTCCGACAATTTGAGGACCTTCCCCAAATGCTTGTCGATGCGGATATCGTCATCTCTTCGACTGCTGCGCCGCATCCAATTATTACGGCCAACTTCCTCAAACCACTGCTTAAGCAACGTCGTTTCCGTCCCCTGTTTTTGTTGGATATCGCTGTCCCTCGGGATATCGAATCAGAAGTGGGTGCATTGCGCAATGTCTATTTGTACAACGTCGATGACCTGCAGCAGGTTGTGGAGCAGACACATCATTCCCGGGCTGAACATGTCAGTCAGGCTGAGCAGATGATTGCAGATAAAGTCCGCCTGTGTCTGTCTCAGATTCAACACCGTGATGTGGGACACCTGATCAAAGAGCTTCGCAATAAACTTCACGATATTGGTGAGCAGGAAATGGCACGCACCAGTCATAAAATACATGGCCTCGAAGGTGATGAGTTGGAGAAAATGATTGAGCAGCACACGCAACGTGTGATCAATAAAATTTTGTACCTGCCCTTGTCGGAACTCAATGAAAAGCGGGCAGACTCTCCACTTGGGTTTTACGCTGCGGCCTTGCGTCGACTTTTTCACCTTGATCAGGAAGGTGAGTTGCCCACATCACTTTTATCACAAACTCCCCCGCCAAAGGATTCAGAAAACAACGAACAGGCATCATCATGAACCAGTCGCCATCGGCAGAATTTCCGCATGTGTTATGGATATTGCCAATTGGGATAGCCTTGGCAGTTCTGGGTATATGGATGGGGACGCATGAAGGTTTCTCGCCCGACTTCTCGCAATACCCTCAGGATCAACTAGGAGCGATCAGTCAGCTTCCTACAGCTCGATTTTCCGGAGTGATCTTTCAACTCTTCACACACCTGCCGCTGCTTGGACTTGTCTGGGCTGCTGCGTTGGGATATGGACTGCTCATCAGTCGTTTGGCGTTTGGGAAACCCCATATCTCACTACGTCTGGCATCAGGTTTAGGTTTGATTGGTCTGGCATGGGTGAATTGGTTTTTCGCTGCAGTTGGTCTCTTGAACATGATACTTGCATGGGGGCTCATCGGTATTGGTGTCGTCCTTGCGATCACTTTGTTTTTCCTCCGTCAACGTACAAGGATCGAGCCACCAAAGAGTCTGCCCATCTCTGCAAGTGCATGGCTGGTCATCTGCCCGATGATTGGTTTGGCAATTGTTGCCTGTTGCTGCCCACCGGGGACACTCTGGAAGGTTGAAGCCTTTGGCTATGACGTAACGAGCTATCACCTGCAACTGCCCAAGGAGTGGATGAAACTTGGTCAATTGCGTGGCTTGGATCACAATGTCTACAGCTATTTCCCCAGTCTCATGGAGGGGATGTATCTGCTATGTGGACAATTGATGGGTAGTGTCTACCGTGCGATTTATCTCTGTCAGATGCTGCATTTTTCCATGGCGATTCTCGCTGCCATGCAGTTGGCCCAACTGGCGTCCAAATGGATCAAGCCCTTTGCAGCCAACCTCACTGGTGCAGCACTCATTGCCATGCCCTGGACATTGATCGTCGGTTCGATGGCGTACAACGAAATGTTTGTCACCGCGATGGGGACGACCGCCCTGCTGCTACTTTTTGACGAAACACGCAAAGCCAAACCAAGCGTGATACTCAGCGGGATATGTGTTGGCGGCGCCACGTTTGCAAAACTCACTGCCGGGCCGATGTTGGCATTACCGATGGCAGTGATGGTGCTGTGCAAAGCCAATGCTCAATCAGATCGACGCCGTTGGCATGTGGTACTGTTGGCACTTGCAGCAGGATTGATGTTGAGCCCCTACTTTGCTCGCAACTTCATGCAAAGTGGCAATCCGGTTTTCCCCTTTGCTGCCAATATACTGGGGAGCGGTCACTGGTCTGAAAGTGATGTCGACCGATGGAACAAAGGTCACCACAACGATAAGCCTATGAGCGAACGCATCAAAGCCCTGAATTGGCAATGGCTGGGCAACCAAGGTTATGCCGCCATCTTTGGCAAGAAACGTGATCGCTTACCGGGCGCGATCGAATCACAGAACATCGCACGGTTCGACTATGAATGGGGCTTGTCACCTTGGTGGATTTTAGCTTTGGTCGGTGGCGTGTCATTGTTGTTTGATACGCGCTATCGGAAACTTTCGGTCATACTCTTTGCATTCCTTGCCATCCAACTTCTCTTCTGGATAACATCAACGCACTTGCAGGCAAGGTTCTTGATCTGGACACTTCTGCCCGGCACATTGATGCTTGGGATTGGATTTGCACGGTTTGAATATACAAACCTTCTCCGCTGGATTCACAGTGTCGCTTTTATCAGTTTGATCCTGTTATGCAGCAGTGTCTCCTTGAACATTATGCTATCGCAAACGGCTTCAAAAATGCCGATCTGGCAATTTGCTGATTCACTGATGTCCGAACAAGACCTTGCTGAATCTGAGTTAGGGACCGCGATTGCAGGCGATCACATTGTCAATCACTTGCCATCGAAAAGTATGGTTTACTTCGTAGCCGATGCATCCCGGATGCTGTATGTGCAAACGCCTAATGTGTACCACAGTGCGTTTGATCCTTCTCCACTAGGCCAAGCCATCCGAGAGAGTCGCGCTGATGCTCAGCAGGTTACAGCATCGCTCAAAGCCAAAGGCATCACCCATGTGTACGTTCATTGGAGTGAGTTGGAGCGTCTTCATGCGACCTATGGTTACGATCCTGATGTCACAGAACAGACGCTTTCTGATTTAGCAAAGGCATGGATCAACATCTTTGATATGCAAGGCGTCATCACCATTTATCAACTCCCTTAACCATTGATTACCAACCAAGGAACTTTCATGTTTGGTTCGCACCTTTCCGTAGCCGGTGGCATGCAAAATGCTTTGAATGAAGCCCATGAATTGAAGATGGACTGCGTCCAGGTCTTCACTAAAAATCAACGTCAGTGGACCGTCAAACCTCTGACCGAAGAACAAATCACGTTATGGGATGAAGCACGTAAAAAGACCGGGCTCACAGATGTCATCAGCCATGACAGTTATCTGATTAACCTTGCCAATCCTGATAAAGCCAAACGTGAAAAGTCCGCAGCATTGTTCCGTGAAGAATTGCTTCGCTGTGAACTATTGGGCATCCCGTTTCTGGTGACACATCCCGGTGCACATCTTGGTGAAGGTGAAGAATCGGGGATCAAACTTTACTGCAAGACGCTGGATCAAATCCACAAGGACCTGCCGGGCTTGAAAGTCAAAACATGTCTGGAGACAACCGCAGGACAGGGAACCTGTTTGGGTTGGAAGCTCGAACACCTTCAACAGATGCTAAGTGATGTAAAACAGTCTGACCGACTTGGTGTTTGTGTGGATACCGCACATTTAATTGCTGCGGGTTACGATCTGACATCGCAAGCTGGGGCTCAAGAAGTCATCCAACAGATGAGCGACACCATCACGCTTGAGCGCATCAAAGTCTTTCATTTGAACGACTCGAAAATTGCTTTGGGTAAACGTGTCGATCGCCACGAACACATCGGCCATGGCACAATCGCCAAGTCTGCATTTGCATGGCTGCTCTCTGAACCTGCCTTGATGGATATACCTAAAATTCTGGAGACAGCCAAAGAAGATCATCCCGATGGCAAGCCTTGGGACGTTGTGAATATCAAGACCTTGAAAACGCTTCAAAAACAGGGAATTAAGACACGTAAAGCATGAAATGGTTAACCTTAAAAGGAGTCTGCGGATGAGAAAAAATATATGCATTTCCACCTCAGAACCCTTGACCTTCCTGCGTTAATTTTGCATAATGTATCTGACGAGCAACACGGGTCTAAGAAGGACCCTTCCTGGAAAGGAGATTTCCGACCTAGGAACAGTGCAACATACTGGTGGTTAGAGAGTAGACCAGGCGAAGCAAAATACTCAGTGTTCGATATTATTCATTCCTTTATTTGAGATCTTCGCCCTGGTCTTTTTTTATGCGCAGATTTAATCTGTATCCGCCTTATTACCCCAATTACATGATCAATATTTTGCCTCCCAAACCGCTTGCGGTTTAGCGCTGCAACTCTCGCGTTTATTCACAATAACGATCCTCGAAATACAACAACTTTAACTCCAACTTGCTATCCATTGAATCGTGTTGTCCAATACACACATGAATCAAGACAAAAATCATCTGACGGTTCTGGATCATCCGGTTGCTGCACATCTTGTGACACGGATTCGCGATGTGAACACCACCACGCCCCGCTTTAGGGAGTTGGTTGCAAGAGTTGGGATGTTGCTTGCTTATGAAGCGACGCGCGACATTCCCACCCAAACGGTAAAAGTCACCACGCCTATTGAGGAGACCGAGGGTTTTGAGTTGCAATTACCCGTGACAGTCGTTCCGATCCTACGTGCCGGACTTGGGCTTGCTGAAGGCGTCATGCAGTTGATCCCACAAGCTGTGATGGGACATGTTGGCATGTTCCGTGATGAAAAGGCACTTACGCCGGTGAGTTATTATGAGAAGTTGCCAACTCAGATTGCTGATGGCCCGGTGCTTCTGATTGACCCAATGCTTGCTACAGGTGGGAGCGCCGCTGCTGCCATTGATCTGCTCAAGAGTCGGGGCTGCACGGATATTCGATTTTTGTGTTTGATCTCTGCGCCCGAAGGAATCGAAAAGTTAACCGAGTCCCACCCGGATGTACCGATTTTCACAGCAGCAATTGACCAAAAACTCAACGAAATTGGCTATATCGTCCCCGGTCTGGGGGATGCAGGAGACCGACTGTATGGCACATTGTAAGTGATAACCCCGTAAGCCTGAGATTGTCGAACATGACGACTTGCTGAAAATAGCTATCATGTATCGACTATGAAAAAACGCATTCTTTCAGGCATCCAACCGTCCGGCCAGTTGCATCTTGGCAACTATGCGGGCGCGATTCGTCAGTTCGTTGAAATGCAAGGCGACTATGAAGTCTTCGTCTTCGTGGCTTCCTATCACGCGCTGACTTCCACGCGTGATCCTGAGCAGTTACGCAACAACATCCGACAGATCGTCATTGACTACATCGCTTTTGGACTCGACCCCAAGCAATCCAATATCTATTTGCAACATGATGTCCCACAAGTGACCGAACTGAGTTGGATTCTCTCATGCGTCTGCCCCAAGCACATGATGGATAAAGCAACCAGTTACAAAGACAAAACGGCCAAGGGACTTTCCGCATCAATTGGTTTGTACACGTATCCGATATTACAGGCTGCCGACATTCTCAGTGTCGATCCGGACTATGTGCCGGTGGGCGAGGATCAGATTCAACACATCGAAATCACCCGCGATTTGGCACAGAAGTTCAACAATGCCTATGGCGAAGTATTCAAGCTTCCAGCTCATCGCATCCGTGCCGATGCCGGGGTCTTACCGGGCATTGATGGTGAGAAAATGTCCAAGAGCTATGGCAATACCATCGACCCGTTTCTGCCTGAAAAGAAGCTGCGTAAACTCATCAACAAAGTTGTCACCGATTCGACGCCAATGGAAGATGCCAAGGTTCCTGAAAACTGCACGGTGTACAAAATTTTCAAAGCCCTTGCAGGCAGCGACGATCAACGCACCCAGGACTTGGCAGATCAATATCGTGCAGGTGGCATGGGCTATGGACACGCCAAAAAAGCCCTTGCTGATTTGATTCTCGATCACTTCGGCCCTGCTCGGAAACTCCGCGAAGAGTTGATGGCTGATCCCGCTTATGTCCAGCAGGTCTTAGCTGACGGTGCAGCCGCAGCACAGGCTAAAGTGGCTGCCGTGACGGATCGAGTACGCAAAGCCGTTGGACTGTGATCCAGTAACTAACTGATATTACGTCTTGACCAATTGATTGACAGTCAATTGTTTGTAGATGTCGCATGTCTTGAGGAGTTCTTCGTGTTTGCCGGTGTCGATGATCTTGCCATGGTCCATGACAACGATCATGTCCGCATCGACAACAGTGCTAAGGCGATGAGCGATGACAAAGACCGTTCGACCTTCTCGGATTTTATGTAAGGCAGAATTGATCTTCGCTTCGGACTCTGCGTCGATCTGACTGGTCGCTTCATCGAGAATCAAAATGGCTGGATTACGGAGAATCGCACGGGCGATGCACAACCGTTGACACTGCCCGCCGGAGAGACCTTTGCCGCCTTCGACGAGTTCGTAATCGTAACCGTTGGGCAGGTTCTCAATGAAGTCATGTGCATGAGCAAGCTTGGCGGCTTCGACAATTCTATCCCGTCCAATGTGGCGATGGTTGTATGCAATGTTATCCGCAACGGTCCCCTTAAACAGCACGGACTGCTGGGTCACCACTGCAATTTGTTTGCGGAGACTTCGCAGGTTGACGGTGCTGACATCAAGGCCATCAATAAGCACTTGGCCGTTTGACGGGTTGATCAATCTAGGGAGCATGCTCAGCAAGGTGGACTTGCCAGACCCGTTGCCACCGACGATGGCGACTTCCATTCCATGCTTAACCGAAAGGCTGATATCGGTGATGGCAGGATTGTCTTGAGACAGGTAAGTGAAGCTGATGTTTTTAAATTCGACGGACTGTTGATGCTTGGGCAGTGCAGGTAAATTCTTGGCACTGATCCCCAAGGGTTCCTGAGGCATAGCCAGCATCTCAGTGATGCGATCTGCTGCTGCGGAACTTTCGTGGAGTTGATTGTTGAGGTTGGATAAAGGTTTGATCCCTGCTGCCGATGCAGCCAAAGCGATGAGTACTGCCATCAGATCACTTGTAGGTTGATTCATTCGGAAGATAAGGTATCCAGCGACACTCCCGACAATGACCACACCGCACATTGAGATGATTTCAACAATCGGGGATGAAAGTGCGCGGGCAGTACGCATCTTCATTTCTTCTTTGTAAAGTCGACGGTTTTCATCAGAGAAACGTCGACGTTCAAAGCCTTCAGCACCAAAGACCTTGACGACCTGCATCCCGTTGACTGCTTCGAGCAAGATACCTGCCAAGTTGCCACGACGTCCCAATGCACGTTTAGATGCACGACGGATAACTTTGCCAAATTTTCGGAGCAGGATGGCAATTGCTGGTGCGCCGACCAGTGCTAGCAGTGTCAGTTTCCAGTTGAAATAGAATGCGGTGCTGACACCTGCGATTGCTTTGAGTAGTTCCCCTGCTGCCCGACCGAAAATTTCGCGTAGTGCATTTGCCATGACGGACGTATCATTTGTCACACGGATGAGTTGGTCGGATTGTCCCTGTTTTTGCAATAGCAGGTATTGCCCATTAAGTACACGGCGCATTAGTCGTGCCCGCCAGTGCATTGCCGTTCGCATGACCACGGTGATCACGATCCATTCATGCATGAATCGTCCGATGTTACCGATGATCGTCAGTCCAAGAATGACCAGTAAGACCAGAATAAAAGCATGCAAGGGATCAGTGGGTAGATACGACGCCCATGTTTGTAAGGTGGTGTTGATGGATTGGATGGTCTGATCTGAAATCAGGTTCCAATTTTCGGATGCCAGATAGTTCGCAACAGACTGGATTTGGTCGATGATGGGTTGGACATAGTCTGCAAGAACCTGGCCGTCTGAAAAGTCTTCGACCAGCAATTCGGTAACAGCCTTTAGCATGCCAAGACCGGCGCCGAAACAAATGGCATTGAGTACTGCTGCAAAAAGTGCAAGTACAAACAGCTTTTTGAATCGGAATAAATCTTTCGCTAGTTGTTTGAAGGCTTCATTCATAAATGGATCAATCGCTAACCGCTTAGCCGCGCAGCAGGTTCAGATAGTCATAAAAGTCGGGGAATGTTTTATTCACACAGCTTGGGTCTTCCAAGATCACACCCGGCTTGCGGAGTCCGATGATGGCGAAGCTCATGGCCATGCGGTGATCGTCATAGGTATGGATCGTTACGGTTTCATCAGCCCGGATCATGGGGTCCACAGGAGGCGTGATGATGATGTCATCGCCTTCAATGTCCACCGCTGCACCAAGCTTCATGAGTTCCACCTGGATCGCAGCCATACGGTCAGTCTCTTTGACACGAAGATTGCCAACGTTGCGAATGGTTGTCGGGCCGTCTGCAAAATATGCAACCGCAGCAAGAGTCTGAGCCATGTCGGGCATATGGTTCAAATCAATGTCGATGCCAATGAGCTTTTCACCTTCCGGGGGTGCGATGACGGTGATACTGTCTGGTTCGCAGATGACCGAAGCGCCCATGAGTTGTAAGACTTCTGCAAAGCCTGCATCTCCCTGGACACTGCGAAAACCGAGTCCTTCGACGGTGCATTTGCTACCAGGCATGACAGCTGCTGCTGCAAGGAAGTAGCTGGCATTTGAAGCATCGGGTTCGACGTGCAACTTCACCGGTTTGTAGACACCTTCGGGAACGGTGATGGAGGCAAAACCGGGAGCGACATCCGCTTCAATGCCGAACTGATACATCGTCGACAAGGTCATGGTGATGTATGGGATGCTGATGGGCTTGCCATCGAATTGGATTGTCAATCCGCCGGGCAGATATGGAGCGATCTGCAACAGTGCAGAGATGTATTGGCTTGATAGTGTCGGTTGGAGCGTGATTGTCCCACCATGCAGACTTCCGGTTGCTGCGGTGATGCTCAGCGGTGGGAATCCGTCGTTGCCGGTGTATTGGATGTCTGCGCCGAGTTCACGCAATGGATCGACGAGTTGACCGATGGGACGTTCACGCATGCGTGCGATGCCGTCAAGGGTTCGCTTGCCATCTCCAAGACAACAGGCAGCAGTCAGAAAACGTGTGGCAGTTCCGGCATTGCCAAGAAACAAATCCGCATCACCATTGGGGAACTTGCCACTGTTACCTGTGATGGTTGCAGTGGTCGGGCTGGTGGCTTGCCAATCGATCCCAAGGCTGATGAGCGCTTCACGCATGCGGTCGGCATCGTCGGCGACGAGTAAACCTGAGAGTTCACAAGGACCGGATGACAGTGCAGCCAGCAGCACCGCGCGATTGGTCAGCGACTTACTGCCTGGTGGGCAGAGACTGGTGCTAAAAGGCTTGCTGAGGGGTTCAATGAGCAACGTGTCGGTCAAGGATCAATCCGCCTTCCTGAACACGGCGACGATATTTTCAATCGGCACCACAAACAGACGGTTGTCACCTTCAAAGTCCACAGGGATTGCTTCCTTGGGGTTAAACAACACGCGGTCATATTGCTGGATCGGATAATCGATATCGTTTTCAACCTGAGCGGAAATACTCACCACCCGGCCGGTGAGTGTCGGGATTTCCATCTTGTCGGGCAGATGGATACCTGACTTGGTGGTCTTCTTGTCTTCATCCTTACGGATCAGGACGCGCTTGCCCAATGGCTCGACGACTTCCAGAACCTGTTTTTTCTTACTAGGGGACTCACTCATAGTCGAACCATTGTAGTTTCAAACGGTCTTTATTGCACCTTGGGACAGTGAATCATGAGGTTGGCAGGCTTGTGTCAGATCATTTGGATGATCGTTGGGTTTGTTTTTTAACAAGTAGACACAAAGAGCACAAAGGACACGCAGATTATGACTGTTGCAAAGGCATTTTCTGCCACTGAAAACAGAGAGATGAGAGATTTTGAGTTTTTTTAAGCAGAACCTGTTTGGTGGATTAATGATTCTAATGCACTGTAATCCAGTCCCGCAAAAATTCACCGCCCTGCTCATAGGCTTGCAATGGGACTGCATGCCCGGTGTCCGGCCAGATGACCGGGGTGGGTTGTTGTAGATTTTTTTGAGCTAATGCTTGTGCAAATGACAGACAGGCCTTTTCGTCAACCCGTTCGTCGGACTGATTAATGGTGATCCAGATGGGACGATCAACCACCGTATCCATAAGCGACATGGCATGGGACTGATTAAAGAGTGGATTGCCAGTGAGTTTCGAAAATTCGGACAAGCGACTCAAATCCGTCACCGGGCAGACCAATGCTGCTGCCTGAATCCGATCGTCATTTGACATCACGTGTAATGCTGAGATGCCGCCCCGACTAGTGCCTGCGATGACGACATGGTTCGGTTCGACGAGCATCATCGTTTCGGTGACGTGATCAATGAGTTTTTGGCCGACTTTGCGAATCTGCCCAAAGACATCGATCCCCTGCTGCATAGCTGTGACGAAAGCTTCAAGCTCTCGGCCCATGGCAGGGTCAGCCAATTCTTTGTGGTACGGAAGAGTGAAACTCGCAGCATAGTGTCCGGCACGGAGCATCGGGCGTACCAAGCCGCCATAGGTTGAATGTCGTAAGGCGGAAAAACAGTCATTCGCCAAGTTGACGACCAACCATGGTTCATCACATGGCTCATGCGGTGCCATCACCATCGCTGGCCATTGACGTCCGCAGACATCGAGTTTTATGGCTTCTTTGTCGAATGATTCAGACATGTAAACAACAAAAGCTCAGTTGGCTTGTTTAGGGGTAGGCGTCTGCATCGACTCGTCTTGCATGGACACCTTGGCGGGGAGTTTAATGGATAGATCACCAATGCCAACCACATTAAGTTCCAGTGACCATGGTGGGTCACCCAGACTCAGGAAATTAAACCAGATATATGTCTTGGTTTGATAGGTGTTGCCGCCGGATTCAATTGGACGGCTTGGGATGGCTTGATTGTCTGTGCCTGCAAATCTTCCACCTTGAAATGCTCCGCCGCCGATTGATCCTAATGTACTGAAATTTGAAGTTTCTTTTGGAGGTCTTTGTATCGCCAAAGGTTCAATTTTCTGATCATTTGATCTTAGGATATGTGCACTATTTACATGGTAAACCGAGGCATCCAGAATTACCTGAATCTTGCTGCCACTCTGAATGTAATCGGCACGAATGAATCGAGCGGCCCCTTCTTCACCAGCGGCATAGGGTAGAGGCTGACTGGTCTGACAGCCGACCAAGAAGAACAGTGTCATGATTCCGACGACAATTCGTTGCATGCGATGGACCTATGTGGGCGAAAATGGGGTTCGTACATCAATTACTACCGCTTACAGAATACGGCGGTTTCAGGATTCTTCAAGTTTCAACCCTTCTTTAACATTAGTAAAAACCTTTCACAATCCGTGCAACCGATACGAATTCTCAATTGTTCTTTGATACGGAGGCAACTTGTCCCTAAAATCATTGCATACCGGATTTACCTTTTCTGACGAAATGATGAACATGCACAAAAATACCAAGATCGTTCTGCTACTGGCTGTACTCGTGGCAGGCAACATGCTGCTGTGGACTTCCAATACCATGGCTCGCAAGAATGATGCCTTTGAGCAGATTGGACTGCTTACGGCACTCCGGCGTGAGTTAGTTGTCTCACATGTTGAAGAACCCGATCAGGACAAAATGCTTCGCGCTGCTGTCGAAGGCATGATCAGTTCACTTGGCGATCCGTACACCACCTATCTCTTTCCTGAAGACATGAAACAGTTCGACAAACATGTCGGCGGTTCATTTTCAGGTATCGGTGCTGAAGTCATCATTGATGAGACACTCAAACGTGTAAAAATCGTCTCGCCTCTTGAAGAGTCCCCCGCCTGGAAGTCCGGCGTTCTTGCAGGTGACATCATCTATGAGATCGACGGAGAAGATACTGAAGGCTTGTCGATCAGAGATGCTGTGGATCGTCTGACAGGCCCTGTTGGAACGGATGTCACTATCCTGGTACGTCGCAAGACCGGTGAAAAAGAAACCATCACCATCACACGTGCAGTAATCAACATCCAAACCGTCAAAGGCTTTTCCAGAGATAAAGATCATCACTGGGATTTCATGCTTGATGATATAAACAAGGTAGGCTACATCCGACTTACGCAGTTCAATAAGAACTCCGGGCCGGATATGCGTGCGGCCTTGGAAGAACTCAAAACACAAGGTGCCAAAGCTGTTATCCTCGATCTTCGTTTTGACCCAGGTGGTTTGCTGCCGACCGCCATTGAAGTCGCTGACATGTTCTTGCCCGGTGGCAAAAAAATTGTTTCCGTCAAGGGACGTGTGGTGCCCGAAGCGACAGAGTATTCAACTGATGCCGGCACCGTCTTTGACGGGGAAGTCATCGTCCTTGCCAACGAGTCCAGCGCTTCGGCATCTGAAATTGTCACAGGTGCCCTGCATGACAATCATCGTGGCAAGTTCGTCGGTACCCGCACATTTGGCAAAGGTTCCGTCCAACAGGTTCGCCCGTTGGCATCGGGTGAAGGTGCTTTGAAAATCACCAATGCCTACTACTACCTTCCCAATGGTGAAAAAATCCACCGTGTTAAAGATGCTGAAACATGGGGCGTTAATCCTGATCCGGGTTTCTATGTGGCCATGCAACCCAAGCAAATCACTGACATGATCAAAATTCGTCGTGAAGGTGACGTGCTTAATGATGAAAACGGTGCAGAAAAACGTAAAAACATCACCCCCGATTGGATTCGTGACAACCTCAAGGACATCCAACTCGCTGCAGGTCTTCAAGCAGCTATTGGCAAGATCAATACCGGCGATTGGCCCAAAGTCGGAACCGACGGCAGCGATGATGTCCGTAACGCTATTTTGATGGAAAACCTTATTCGTACGCGTGAACTTCTTCAGGAACGCATGATGGATATTGAAAAGCAGATCAAGAAAATTGAGGCTGGCGAACCCATTGAAGATGATATGTCTGCCGATGCAAAAGCAGTCAAAGATACGCCAGATGATGCCAATTCTGAAGTAAAGGAATTGGCCCCTGCCGAGTAACAGCTTTGTTCTTTGTGTTCCAGGCAAATGATGGTAACTGGACATATACCGCATGGAGCGTCACCTGCAGATAAAGGAATTGGTTGCGGCTGTGCGGTATGGTTTATGATTGCATTCTTTATCTTGCTGACTGTGTTCGCTATTTGGGGATACTATGGTTTGCGAGATTTGGATACCTTTCTTACAGCATAGATTTTGATATTTGAAATGACCACACCTTCTTCTCTGATCCTTGCCCTTGAATCCAGTTGTGATGAAACCGCTGCGTCTGTTGTGCGGGATGGTCGTGTGATACTCAGTAATGTCATCGCGACTCAGCATAAGCTGCATGTTGAGTATGGCGGGGTCGTGCCGGAGATTGCCAGTCGGGCGCACATTGAAAAAATCCTGCCGGTGATCGATCAGGGATTGAAGCAGGCAGGTGTCACATTTGAAGACCTTGATGCCATTGCAGTGGGTAATCGTCCTGGCTTGATTGGTTCGTTACTCATCGCCGTCAGCGCTGCTAAGAGTTTAGCCTGGTCATTGGGCAAGCCACTCATTGGTGTCGATCATGTGCAAGCTCATCTCTATGCTGCGGATCTTGTTTCTGATGCGGATGTCGTCCTGGATGATCCTGCTTATCCCGCATTGGGATTGGTAGTGTCCGGCGGACATACTTGTCTGTATCACGTGACCTCTGCACTGCATATGTCCAAGTTAGGCAATACTATTGATGATGCAGTGGGTGAAGCATATGACAAGGCTGCTGTGATTTTAGATGCCGGTTATCCTGGTGGGCCGAAGCTTGACAAGCTTGCTCAAACAGGTGATCCCAAGGCCGTTGATCCCCTGCCGATATCATTGCTTGCCAAGGACAGTCTGGATTTTTCATACTCAGGCTTGAAGACCGCTTTACTTTATCGGGTGCGTGGGAATCCAACGGGTAAAGGCAAGAATGTCACGTTTGAACGTTCGACTTCTGATTTGACTCCAACCGAAAAAGCCAACCTTGCTGCAGCATTCCAACATGCAGCCATTGGTGCGGTCAGAAAAAAAGTGATCCGCGCTCTGGATCAGATGGCTGAGCAAGGTAAATCACCGAAGCGTATTCTTGTCGGTGGTGGTGTGAGTGCCAACTCCGAATTGCGTAAGCAGATGTTGGCATTAGGTCAGAAACGTAACATTCAAGTCTGCTTACCCCCCATGTCTGTCTGTCTGGATAATGCAGCCATGCTCGCGGGACTGGCTCATCACCGCTTTGTAGCTGGTGATTTTGATGATCTTGACCTGCCAGTTATTGCGACTTCTGCAATGTGATTTTTTGTTGCCATTGGCTGAATCACAATTCGGTAAAAAATGTCTTGCTGTATTTCTTGTCTGACCTTGGCGTTCTTTGCGCTTTGGTGGTCAATTTTTTGATCACGCAAAGTGTCAAAAAAAAGTCCCCCTCAGGTGGTGGGACCCGAGGGGGAGGAGGGAGAAGGAAGCGGTTTGTATGACCGAAGCAGTAACAGGGGTTAAGAATTATCTACTTCGGGTTCGTTTGGCATTCTCCGTAACGCCCGTTCAAACCTCCCTGCCGCTTCCTTTCACGATGGTCAAACAAGAGGGGTTTACTTGTTTTGACCGGGTTGGTGAATAACACTTTTAATTTCGAATTTTGAATTTCGTGATTCGGGTTTGGGGTTTCGTCAAGACCGTTTTGTCTTGCCCTAATCCCTGCTCCCTAATCACTAATCCCTGTTTTACGAACATCCCATCGACGCTCCACAGTTGAGGCACTTGTAGCAGGTACCACTGCGGACGGTGATGGTGCCGCAAACGTCACATGCTGGCGCGTCGGCCTGCATTTGGGTCATGGCTGCGGTCATGGCAGCGGTCTGGGTGCCAGTGCTGTCACTTTCAGCGACTTCTTTGCTCCCATTACCTGACTTACCATTTCCTGATTCATCTGCGGTTGCTGCAAAGCGTCCTTCGCTACCCAGTGAACTCTGAAGTCTTGAGGACTTGTCGAGTTTGACAGTGCTCTGAGTTGCTTTGGCGCTTTTACCGTTCCCATTGCCGTTACCGTTGGATGAGCCTTTGTGTTCAGCCACGGATTGAGCTTTGGTTTGAGCCTTTGCAGCAGTCGCGGGTTTCTTGTCCGCTGGACGCTGTGGTGCATTGGCTGCACGATAGCCGGGGACAAATTCCATACCCAACCAGCGGAAGATGTAGTCCACGAGCGACTTGGCAAACGGGATGTCGCGGTTATGCGTCATACCAGCTGGCTCAAAACGTTGATGGGTGAACTTGGTGACCAGGGATTCAGTGGGAACGCCGTATTGGAGTGCGATGGAAATCGCGGTTCCCAGTGAGTCCATCAAGCCGCCGATGGTTGAACCTTCTTTAGCCATGGTGATAAACAGTTCGCCGGGGTTACCATCGTCGTAGAGTCCGACGGTGATATAGCCTTCATGACCTGCAACATTGAACTTATGTGTCAGGCTTCGACGGGTATCCGGCAGGCGGCGACGCATCGGACGTTCAATGATACGTTCGATGATTTTCTCAACCGGCTTGGGTGTTTCGACAGCCACGGCCTGGGCTGCTGCTGCAACGTCTGCTGCAACTTCGTCCTGACCTGCTTCGATGTTTTCCTGGTCGTCGACTTCTTCGTCTGCATCCATCTTGCTGTTAAGTGGCTGAGAGAGTTTGCAACCATCGCGATAAAGTGCGTTGGCCTTGAGTCCCAGTTCCCAGCTTAGACGATAAGAGTTGGCGATGTCTGTCAGTGAGGCATCATTGGGGAGATTGATGGTCTTGCTGATGGCACCGGAGATGAACGGCTGAGCAGCTGCCATCATGCGGATGTGGCCATGAGCATGGATAAAACGCTTGCCCAATGGGCCACAGGTGTTGGCACAATCGAAGACCGACAAATCCTCTTCCTTGAGGTGCGGCGCACCTTCGATGGTTTGCGTGCCACAGACTTGATAGTTGAGTTCCTGAATCTGCTTGACATTAAGACCTAAGGCTTTGAGCAGATTAAAGTCCGCAGCTTTGGCCTGGTCTTCGAGTCCAAGTCGTTTGATACAGTCATCACCAAGCGTCCAGGTGTTGAAGGCTTGGCCGATTTCAAAGGTGGCAGCCAGTGAGTCGGTGACCTTTTTAAGGTCCGCATCGGTCATGCCTTTATCCTTGAGGAAGTCGGCAAAGGTGCCCTTCTCAAACGCAACGTCCAGATGCAGGCTGCCCATCACATAGCTGATGATGTCCTTGATCTGCTGGTCGTCGTAGCCCATGAACTTGAGGCTGGGCTTGAGGGACTGGTTGGCGATTTTGAAGTAACCACCGCCAGCAAGTTTCTTGAACTTCACCAGTGAGAAGTCTGGTTCCACGCCTGTGGTGTCGCAATCCATGAGCAGTCCGATCGTGCCGGTGGGCGCGATGACGGTGGTCTGGGCATTGCGGTAGCCGTGTTCCTGTCCGAGTTTCAGGGCATCGTCCCATGAAGCGCGGGCACTGCGGAGGATGTCTGACGCGTTACTGAGTGAACGGTATTCGTCGGACGCCTCATTTAGATAATACGAGTCGACGGGCACAGGCTTGGTTTGCAAGCCTTCATAATCACCGAGCTCGTGGTCACGTGCAATGTCCGTATCCCGACTCACACCATACGCCGCGCGGCGATGATTTCGGATCACTCGGAGCATATGATCCTTGTTGGGGTGATAGCCCGGGAACGGACCATGTTCAGCAGCCATCTGAGCGCTGGTGGCATAACTGCGACCAGTGAGGATGGCAGTCAGTGCACCACAAATTGCACGACCTTCTTCTGAGTCATAAGCAATACCGGCCTGCATGAGCATTGCGCCGATGTTGGCATAACCTAAACCAAGTGTGCGGTACTCATAGCTCAGACGGGCGATTTCCTTGGAGGGGAATGCTGCCATGAGCACGGAGATTTCCAACACCATGGTCCAGAGTTTGATGCCATGTTCGTAACCTTCAAGATCAAACTCACCGGATTCAGAGTTGTAGAACTTAAGGAGGTTAAACGATGCAAGGTTACAGGCCGTGTTATCCAGGAACATGTATTCACTACAGGGGTTCGATGCGTTGATCCGACCACCAGCAGGACTTGTATGCCACTCGTTAATGGTGGTGTCGAACTGGACACCGGGGTCCGCACAACGCCATGCTGCATAGTTGATCTGTTCCCAGAGTTTGCGTGCAGGATAGGTCTTGGCAACTTCGCCGTTGGTGCGGTTGATGGTTTCCCATGTGCCGTCTTCGTCCACTCGTGAGAAGAACTCGTTGGGGATGCGGACCGAGTTGTTGGAGTTTTGGCCTGATACGGTTTGGTAGGCTTCACCGTTAAAATCGTAGTCAAGTTGCAGGCCAAGACGTTCAGCCGTTTCGCCCACGGTTTCCAGGTCCGCTTCGCTGGTCTTGGCATTCTTGATGGCTTTGAAACCTTCAACAAGTGCTGCGACTTTGATTTCTTCGCGGACTTTCCAGTTCACGAAGTTGTCGATATCAGGATGATCCAGGTCAAGGCAAACCATCTTCGCAGCACGACGGGTTGTACCGCCGGACTTGATGGCACCTGCTGCACGGTCACCGATTTTCAGGAAGCTCATGAGTCCTGATGATTTACCGCCACCGGAGAGGGGTTCGCTTTCGGCGCGGATGTTTGAGAAGTTGGTGCCGGTGCCTGAGCCGTATTTGAACAGACGTGCTTCACGGGTCCACAGATCCATGATGCCGCCTTCATTGACCAGGCTGTCCTTGATGGACTGGATGAAGCAGGCATGGGGTTGGGGATGGCTATAGGCATCATCGGCTAGTTGGGTTTCACCGGTCGCCGGGTCTGTATACCAGTGTCCTTGTGCTGGGCCGTTGATGTCATAGGCCCAATTAAGTCCCGTGTTAAACCATTGCGGGCTGTTGGGTGCACACATCTGGTTAAGCATCATGTAGCTGATTTCGTCATAGAACGCCTGGGCATCCTTGGCTGTATCAAAGTAGCCATGGGTTTCACCCCAGTACCGCCAGCATCCTGCCAAGCGATGAATGACTTGTTGTGCAGAACGTTCCGGGCCTGTGATGACCTTGCCGTCCTCGTCCTTGAGTACTTCTCCATTATCATCGAGCTGCGGTACGCCGGCTTTGCGGAAGTACTTGCTGACCATGATATCGGTAGCAAGCTGCGACCAGTCCGCAGGAACCTTAGCATCGTTCATTTCGAAGACAACCGAGCCGTCAAGATTGCTGATCTTGCTTGCACGAGTGGTCCATTCGATGCTGGAGAAAACATCAACGCCGTCCTTGGTGAATTTACGTTCGATCCTCATTGATCAAAAAACCCCTGATATAAGATGTGTGAACAGAATGAATTTATTAGACAAACAGATCAGCCTGAGAATAGTGCTCTTAAATCCTGCATGCCCATGAAAACCCCAACGTACACAGGCTGTAGGCGCACGTCTGGATGCAGGATTAGAATAGATAATGTCAGTCAACCATCGGTAAGGTCAGACCCTTTTGGTCTTGATATTTACCACCCTTATCCGCGTAGCTGATCGCGCAGACACGATCGGCTTTGAGGAAGATCATTTGGGCGATGCCTTCATTGGCATACACCTTGGCAGGCAGCGGCGTGGTGTTGGAGATTTCCAACGTGACCTTGCCGCGCCATTCAGGCTCCAGCGGCGTGACGTTCACGATCAATCCACAACGGGCGTAAGTGCTCTTGCCCACGCAGATCGCCAATACGTCACGCGGTACTTCAATGGTTTCAACCGTCTCAGCCAGCGCGAAGCTGTTGGGCGGGATGATGACGTGATCCAGACCGGTCTTGTCGGTATCAATGGTCACGAACATGTTTTCGCCAAAATCCTTGGGGTCAACAATGGCTTGACCGCCGTTGGGCGAGACATCGGTGAAGATTTTGAAAATGGGGCCAACACGAAAGTCATAGCCGTAACTGGACACGCCATAGGAAACATGTCCTGGACGCTTGACGTTGTCGGCAAAAGGCTCAATCGGCACAAGTTCACGAATTTGTGAGTCACATAAGACGGGCATTGCGTCACCCCTAATTTCTGTCAGCCTGACGTTTGATGACAAAGCGTGCCAAACGTTCCACCGGGCTGGGGTCCTGAAAAAATTTCTCTCCGGGCGAATTGTGCATAGACCGATCGCGCTTGTGGTTGGACCACGACCCCCGCGATCAAATTTATGCGATTTTACGCCCTCACGTCTCCGCTGGTGAATACCAGCATTTGTTACCGTGTCGTGTATGACACATATCGGCAACACAAGCCATATTACCCCAATATATTGTGGCTGCAATAGGTAAGAGGCATAAATCTTGGGGCTATTTTTTGACGTTCTATTAAATCCAATAAAAACACGAGCTTAGGCGAAATGTTCTTTTTCACCATTTCATTTTTGAGTCAGAAAATGACAGATTCAGTCAGGTTTTCCACAAAATATTTTTCATACTCTGACGAAAAATACACCATATGTGGTGCTGAAGATGCATTTAAAACACATTCCAAAGGGGTTGAAGATCGACGTAATTGTTGAATATACAGGAGGCTAGAGACAGTGATATCGATTTTATAATTGTCAATAAGAGTACTACTAAGGATATAGTGTCGGGTATTGCCTATTTTAACACCCTATTTCACATGTAAATACGAGATATTCTGACGAGATGATGATTCAAATCAACATCAATGGAATTGTCATCTTGAGTTAAATGAGGCACAGCAGGTGTGGTTTAGGAGCAACATAGGATGTTAGAGAGCCGATTTATTCAAATCTGAGGACATGATTTTCTGATAGACAGATACACCCAACTGTAATTGTTCAAGGCTGATCCACTCATCCTTGGTGTGTGCCTGAGCGATATCACCAGGCCCAAGCACAAGGGTCGGGATGCCGTTTGAGCCCAGATCGCCTGCATCGGTCGCATAGGCAGCACCCAACGGTTTTGAATCAAGACCAATGACATCCAAGACTTTCTGGACGGTATGTAACAATGTCTTATCCAGGGCGGGTGGCAAAGGTGGTGTCAGAAAACTACTGTCCATTTGCCAATCCAATCCGGGGAGATTTTCTTCGAGTAATGTGCTGATCTGACCGTAAACCGCTCGAGGTTCTTCGCCGGGAACGATCCGTCGATCCATTTGGATTTCACAACTGTCAGGGATTATGTTGATCTGTGATCCGCCGGTGATGAGGTTGATACTTGCTTGAGCTTTTCCGGTCATTTCATGGGTGGCATTGAGGCTGGGGATGTACTGGGATTCAAGTAAGTCGACGATACGCACCATGTCACTGATCGCAGAGTGTCCAAGATGAGGTGTCGAGGAGTGTGCTGAGCGCCCCTTGGTTTTGATCACCACGCGCAGGCATCCATTGTGTGCATAGATCGGCCGACACATCGTGGGTTCGCCAACAATCACACCGCGCAATTTCATGTTCAACGTCGGCAAATGGTCTTTGATAAAGTACCTGACACCTGTCATGCCATACTCTTCATCCTGTGCAAAAAGCAACGCGATGTTGTTGGCTTGTTGATCCTGTTTTGCATATTGATACATCGCCCAGAGCATGGCTGCGCCGGTTCCTTTGGTATCACAACTGCCTCGGCCAAAGAGCTTGTCATCTTCAACCATGCCGCCGAAGGGATCGACCACCATCCCCTTTTCACTGACGGTGTCCATGTGACTTTCAAACAGCAGCCAGTGATCCGAGTCATTGACACGATGGGTGATGAGTAGATTCCCTGCCCGGTCCTTGATAGGCAGATGCTTCGTCTTAAAACCCATGGACTCTGCGAGTCGTTGATTGTGTTCAAGCAGACGGCTTTCAGAAGTCGGATTCCCACATGCAGCAGGATTCACCGACGGAATCTGCACCATCGACTGGAGGAGCGACGTTACGTCTTGCGGTATGCTGTTGGTGTTCATAGTCACATATTGTACGACAGGATCAAGATCAGATGGCAGAGCAATCAAATCAAAACAACAAGTTGAATAACACCCAGACGATTCTTGGTGATGACGACTTGCCGGACTTTGCAAGCCAATTACTTGAGCAGGCGGACAGGCAATCAGGCCGAACCCTCATCGCCATCGCAGGCATCCCCGGCAGTGGCAAGACCACGCTGATGCTTAAGCTCGTTACCCTGCTCAACACCATGCAGCTGGACATTGCAGCAGCGGTATCGATGGATGCCTATCACCTGACCAACATTCAACTCGAAGCCTTAGGCATGCGACACATTAAAGGCTCCCCGCCGACTTATGATGTGAACTCCTATTTACATCTGTTAAGGAATCTCAAAACACAATTACACCGTCCCGTGTTTTATCCGGTCTACGATCGGGCGATTCACAATCCAATCTGGCGAGCTTCGCAGGTGATCCAGCCGACGGTCAAAATCATTTTCACAGAAGGCCAGTTTTTACTGTTAGATCAATCGCCGTGGGATGCCTTGGCAGCCATTGTGGATACGTCATGGTATTTGAAAGTTGATCCAGACAAGGTTCGTGAGGATTTAATCGCACGTCATGTCCGTGGAGGCCGAACTCGTGAGAATGCCATCGAACATGTGTCGCGGAGTGATGATGCCAACCGTGATCTGGTACTCAGCTGTATGCGTAAGCCGGATCGGGTGATTTGCATTGCAGGCCGGTGATCGTACAAGGCATTTTTACCGCAGAGGCACAGAGAACTCAGAGTTAAGAGAGAAAATCAGAATATTTTGTTTTGAAAATAAGCCCAAGTCTGAGCAATGCGAAGACTGGGATTCACACGCATCACCATGGTTGTCGGAGACATCCCACGCTTCGCTTCGCTCAGCATTGGGCTTTAAATAAAAATTTTATTCTCTCTTAACTCTGAGTTCTCTGTGCCTCTGTGGTAAAAATGTCTTGAAAACCTATTCCAACCGATCTCCTGGCTGCATGTTGTTACCACGTTGAAAATCGCTAAAGGACATGGGGCGTTTGCCTGCCGGTTGGACTTCTAATAATTCCAAAGCTCCGCTGCCGGTGGCGATGGTCATATCTTTGAGTACGGTGCCCGGCTGCTTGTCATGTGTGACATTGGGCAGGTCTTTGACACGCAAGATTTTCAAGGGTGTTGGTTGATCGTCAGCTTGTGCATGCCATTGGACGGTGATACTCGGCCAGGGGTTTAAGCCATGGATGCGTTGGCGGAGTTGGGTTGCCGACTGTGACCAATCCTCGATTACGCCGTCGGCCTTTTTGAGTTTGCGGGCGATGGTGACTTTGTCGTAATCCTGAGGTTGGGGATCAAGCGTGCCTGACTGCAATTGTTCCAACACCTTGAGAATCAACTCCGGCCCCATCTCCGATAAACGGTCATGCAATTCGCCCATCGTCTCCAACGGATCAATGTCGGTGACGTTGGTGGCAAAGACATCACCGGCATCCATTTTTTGAGCCAGGGCAATGACACTATTGCCAGTCTGCTTGTGACCATCAATCATCGCCCAATTAATCGGTGCAGCGCCGCGATAGTCAGGTAACAGTGACGCATGCAGATTCACCGCAAGCTTGCCCATGGCAGCGATGAGTTGCTCGGAAAGTTTTTGGCCATAGGCAATGACCACACCTGCATCAGGTTGATGTGATGTAATCTGTGCTATCGCGTCCGGCTCATTGGCGTTGGGGAATTTGTAGACAGGTAGGGATTGCGCTTCGGCCCACTGCCCAACAGGCGTTGGTGTGAGAACGCGCTTACGCCCTGCGGGTTGATCCGGTTGCGTGAGTACTGCAACGACTTGATGTTGCTCATGAAGCGCTTTGAGTGTGGGTAAACCAAATGCACCGGAGCCAGAGAAGAGAATTCGCATGTTTTTTTCAGGGAGTAGTGATTAGGGAGTAGGGAGTAAAAAAGGCAATTTATAAATCTGTACATTAATGTGAGGTCGACAATCTATGCTTGATTTTAACGCCTTGCCAATTCGTTGATTCGTGTTTGTATGTGAAGAGCCAGAAGTAAGTGCCTGACACTACTCCCTGATCACTAATCACGACTCCCTGGCAATCACCCTTCCATTTCCTTTAGTGCTTTGCGGTTGGCCATCTTGTCGATGGGCGACATCTTGTCGATGATCATAACGCCATCAAGGTGATCATTTTCGTGTTGCCAGATACGTGCAGGCAAGTCATCACTTGTTGCTTTAAAGCGATTGCCTTTAATGTCTGTCGCTTCAATGGTCACAGCCTTGGGTCGACGGATACTTGCATTAATACCAGGCAGACTCAGACAACCTTCTTCCATGTCTTCGGTGGCTTTACCTTCGACAGTGATAAGAGGATTGATAAACACCATGTCGTCTTGGGGATCGCCTGTTGCATTGGCAACGAACAGTCGCAACTCAAGACCGACTTGCGGTGCTGCAAGACCTACGCCTGGTGCTTCGTGCATCAGTTCCAACATGCGTGTACAGATCGCTTGAACCTCTGGCGTAACGGATTCTACGGGCTGGGCAACCTTGCGAAGTACTGGGTGCGGATGGTGGACAATAGTGAGTTTTTCGGGGTCCGTGTTCATAACTATGATGTTAAATGGTAATGAATAGGAGGACAAGTTCTAAAAATGTTTGTTAAGTACGTGGTGACAATGCCTTGACGCCATTGGATTGTGATGTCATACTTAGACTGCAAACAACACCTGTTTTGATGTGAATGTCTGCCATATTCGAGATTTAGCGTATTGTAATTGGACATCGATCTGACTCCGCCAACGATGGACACTCAAAGCAAAGGGGCTATTGGCAAATGGCTACTGTGACGAAAAAAGAACTTATTGACCAGATCGCTGACGCCACAGGTCAAAAACGCGTCGTGGTCAAACGGATCGTCCAGAGCTTTCTCGACAATATCATTGTCGAGTTGGGCAAAGGTAACCGCTTGGAATTCAGAGACTTCGGTGTCTTTGAAGTCAAGCATCGCCGTGCTCGTAAGGCTCAGAATCCCAAGACCCTTGAACCCGTTCAGGTTCCGCCCAAGCGGACGGTCAAATTTAAGGTTGGCCGTCTGATGAAGCAGACTCTTGTCGAAATGCCCGAATCTGTCGAGCTGGATTTTGATGCATCCACTGATGATGATTCGAATAGCGGCGAGTTGACCTGAGGCAAATAACGGGTCTTGCGGTTAATAGGATATCTATCATGGCTTTTTTTTTGCCATGTCACTTTTCTGTAATCGTACGGGTTGTTTTCGAAAAATCACTCCATGGATTTAAATTTTTCCAAGCCCTGGCTGGATGATCTAAAAAAAGATCTTGACCAACGCCAGTCGCTATCGCTCTATCGCCAACTCATTGCCAGCGAGCAGCATGGGCCGACGCTTGTTCGTGATGGTCGTAAGCTTCTGAATTTGGCAGGTAACGACTATCTCGGACTTGGGTCTCATCCTGACATTAAAGCTGCGGCGATCAATGCGATCCAAAATCAAGGTATTGGTAGTGGAGCCAGCAAACTGGTCACAGGTCACTCGCCGCAAACGACCGAGATGGAATTGGAATTTGCAGCTTTTAAACATGCTCAAGCCGCCCTGCTTTTCCCCACGGGTTACATGGCCAATCTTGGTGTGATCACTTCATTAGCTGGTGATGACGATGTGATCCTCATTGATAAACTCACCCATGCCAGTCTCATTGATGCGGCCCGTTCAAGCAGTGCAACGGTTCGTGTTTTCCCGCATGGCAATATGGATAAACTCGCCAGACTCCTGGAACGAAACAAAGCGTGTCGCAGGCGGTTGATCGTCACCGATTCAGTCTTCTCCATGGATGGTGATGTGGCTGACTTGCCTGCAATTTGTGACTTGGCAAAACAGTATGATGCGATCACCATTGTCGATGAAGCGCATGGCACAGGTGTCTTGGGGGAACATGGCAGCGGACTCTGCGAGTTGCAAAATGTTCAGCAGCAGATCGACGTTGTTATTTCCACTGCCAGCAAAGCAATGGGTTCACTAGGTGGGATTGTCACAGCCAATCGCATCATCATCGACACATTAATTAACAATGCTCGAAGTCTGATTTACACCACCGCCCCGCCACCCTCACAAGTCGCATCCATCCAAGCAGCAATCAAGGTGATCAAGCTTGAGCCCTGGCGACGTCAGCGTGTGACTGCGATGAGTAAACAAGTTCGTGATGCGGTGAAAGAGTTGGGCTATGCGTTACCCGAATGTGATGTGCCAACGCCGATTATCCCTTTGATTACAGGTTCAGCAGAGGCAGCCGTTCAACTTAGCGAACACCTTAATAAACATGGCATTCACGCTCCTGCCATCCGCCCGCCGACTGTCGCGCCCAATAGCTCACGTGTGCGGATCAGTCTTCGGTGTGACCTGACGGATGAACATG
The DNA here is from genome assembly GCA_002480565.1 of Phycisphaerales bacterium UBA7800. Classification (GTDB taxonomy): domain Bacteria; phylum Planctomycetota; class Phycisphaerae; order Phycisphaerales; family Phycisphaeraceae; genus UBA7800. The sequence continues at coordinate 37,404 of DLCK01000076.1, forward strand.
TGAGTCAACTCATGGATGCTCTAAAAAATACATGAAGAACATTTTGTCATGATTCAAATGTCAGTTGTGATATTTGTCTGAACGGATCATTTTGAAAATAAAGTGACTGCAATATGGCCTATGACGAGGGACTAGCTGAGCGGCTTGATGTGTTACTCGATGATGTGCCAGGATTGGTGGTCACTCACATGTTCGGCGGATATGGATTCCTGCACAATGGCAACATGTGTGTTGGCATCTGGAAAGATTCACTTGTGATTCGCATCGGTATTGAAGCTGCAAAAAAAAATTGAAAGCTATCCAGGTGTCGGGCCATTTGATATCACAGGACGTGCAATGCAAGGCTGGACGCTGGTTGCTCCCGAAGGTTTGACCGAAGATGAACAACTTAAAATGTACGTTGAAATGAGTTTGGATTTCGTTGAAACCTTGCCAACGAAAAAATAAAAAAAGGACAGGCCGTCTCATAGAACTGAGACGGCCTGGATTCCTCTGTAGTGCTCCACCGGTGGATATAACGATCCACTGACTCCGTGGTGAATACACTTCGCCGTTGTATTGTTTCAGGTCGCTGACCTGTATATTTTTTGATCAGTTAAGTGTGAGCATCATGGCCAAAATACCAGCTACCAGCAGTCCAACTGCAATTGATGCAGGGCCGCTGCCGTATCGCAAATAGGCAAATCGACGAGACTGAATCTCGACATTTGTCCCAGTTTGTTGAGGCTGATGATTTGTCATCACTTGACTCCTATCTGTTTAGTTATTGAGAATTACTCTCAACAAGAATTATGATACCTTATTGAGATTCAATGTCAATAAGAAAACAGAGTTAATTTGAGAAAAAATGATTTAATCTCAAATCTTTGCTTCCCGAGTGATAAGTTGGTTGTGAATCGCTAAAAAAACAGGATGAACCTGATGTTCATCCTGTTTAGCAATTTATTAGGTTTGATAACGTCTCTGCTGAGGCAAAAGCATCAGTAACAGAGATCATGGTTTGCAGATGGCTCTAATTTATGCGGCTTGTTCACGCGGTTGGTCGTCATCAAGCATGGCCACATTCTGGCGTCCGGCGAAACCTGCATCGGTTTCGTGCCAGGCTTCGACATGATCATCTTTAAACTGCCAGCAAAGGTAGATTTCACGATCATCATGAACCGATGGGAAGTCAATAAGACCTCTTTCAAAGTCCTTGAGTTCAACACCGACCAAGTGCAGCTCGTCTACCAATTCACTGAGTCGATCCATAGTGGTTTCGTACTCGGCTTCAAGGTGTTCGCGACTGTCAAATTCATCGGGTTTCTCAATGCGACGACGAATGTCGACGACATGGGCATAACAGTCCATCAGATCACGAGTGACCGGTCGGACATAGGCCAGTGCCTGGTTAGCCTCGGTCACAGTAAAGTATTTTTTACCGGCCTTGGGGGCACGTGAGAGGGTCAATGCTGCATTCTGGGTTGCCATTTGCGTCCCTTTACGTATGTACTTTGGACAGTTGAACCATGCAATACGGCAAGGATTCAAGCAAGGCCCAAGTCACTTATTCCCTACCTATTACATCGGCCAATCGGTACAAACTATTTCAATATTCCAGCCGATATTTTTCCACAAAAGTAAAATTTGACCTTAAACATGCTCTGAGGAGTCAGATGCAACGCAAATCAAGCGGTATGATGTGCAACTTATGACACATGCTGATTCACAGATATTGCCTGATACAGAGAGAGTTTTGCCACCTGTATTTGATTGGTTTTTTGCTTCAGCGAAGCGATTAACAGTTCTCATTGTTCTGGCCGTGACCGCTGGAACGATTTGTTATTTTGCAGTCGATCGCCCGTTGGCAAAATGGGCGGATACCTTGAGCCTGTCAGTAAATCAGTTATGGCAGATCGTCACACGAATTGGACTGTCAGAATGGTATCTGGTGACCAGCGGATTTCTGCTGTTTGTCTACAAGCTCATTACGCGGGATCCCCTGCCTGCATGGCGTAGCGCAGTGGTACTTTGCTGCATCGGTGGCAGTGGATTGACGGTGAATCTTTTGAAATGGATTTTTGGCCGTTACCGTCCGCCAATGCTATTGACCGAGGATCAATTTGGTTTTGCGTTCTTTGAAAATGGATACATGGTCCATTCGTTCCCATCTGGTCACTCGGCAACGGCCGCATCATTGGTGGTTTTGGGTTGCATGTTCATACCACGATTGAGATGGCTATGGCTGGTCATGGGCTTGCTCATCGCGATGAGTCGGATTTTTGTCGGGGCTCATTTTGCCAGTGACATCATCGCAGGCTGGATCGTTGGATTAATCTTCAGCATTTACGTTTGTCGCAAGCTCAAAGCACCCGTTGCGTCGGTCATTACGGATTGACACCCAATGCTGTTGCAATTTCTTCACGCCATGCATCAGCAATACGCGGTGAAAACCCTTGAAAGATGCGTTGGATTTTACCATCCACAATGATCACAGTTTGCGGGATGGAATAGGCACGATACATGGCAGTCGTGTTCCCCGTGTCATCAAGAAGTACGGGTAAAGTCCATCCCTGTTTGTCAATAAATTCCTGAACCAACTCAGGATCTTCTTTCTGATTAATTGTCAGTACTGTCACATCCAAGTTGTTGTCTTGGGCCCATTGATTAAGTTTGATCACATATGGCATAGAGGCTTTACACGGGCCACATGTTGTCGACCAGAAGTCAAGTACGACAACTTTTGTTTTGAGTTTGTTTGAATCGATGACATTGCCATTGAGAGTTTTAAGAGCAAAATGTGGTGCAACTTTGTCTAATAGTGGCTCAGTTGAATGTGCATCTTCAATCAATGCTTTAAGTGATGGCATTGAACGGCTGTTTGTAGTGTCGATTGTAAATAGATCACTTTCCCATTTATTGGGTTGTGAGTACTGCATTTGAATATCAAAGATTGACGTTGTTTTTTCCTCTTCAGGCGTTAGTCCACGCATAGTCAAAACGGCATGACGTATAAGACTGGTATCGTTGTCAATGGTTAGTCTGAGATCCATTTTGGGGAGTTTTAATTCCAATGTGGTTTGGTCTTGAGGATCATCTTTGCCTACGGGAAGAATATTAAATCGCATACGTTTAAGAAAAAGTTGGATTTCCGTACCAAAATACAGTGATAGGTCTGGAGTCCACAGTAGTATTGGGAACATCGGCCAGTTTTTTTGAATCAAAACCGGATCCAAAGGATTGATGTTGTCAATTTGAACATGCGTCCCGACACTTGGGATGATAGTTGATTTTAAGGTGTTGTCTTTGGCAACGATCTTTAATTGGGAGTTCCAAATGGCAATGGATTTGTTGGAACGATCAAGTGCGATATTTACCTCATGCTTGGATTTTTGACTAACTGCTCCAACAGTATCATGGATATTGACGGTTTTGTGAACTTGGTAATCATCGAGCTTTCGATAGGTGTCGATAATTTTCTGTTGCAGATCAAAGTTGGTGATCACATCTTTGGCTAGGAACTGTGGCGTTGTGTTTTCTTGAGCTTGTGTTTGCGTTGTGAACGTGAGTGTAAAGAAGCTTGTGAAAAGTAAGACGTAATATAGATTCCAATGAGTGCGCATGAAAAAACCTTAATTAGGATATAAACATCCCTGTAATTGTTTGGCGAGAAGCTTTAGGATACTACGCCAGAACAAACCTTGCATCCTGTTGGATTATTTCCGCGTAATGGAAACGGGCTTGCCTAGCAGGTCATTGATCTGAGCACGGAGGGTCGTTTCAAAGTCTGCAGGGTTACCGACATGAACGTGTCTAACCATGCCGTTGGCAATGATGACGGTTTGTGGGATTGCTCCTACACGATAGGCATGAGCGACCTTGGCATTGGCATCAATGAGTACGGGTAAGTCCAATTGCTTGACCTGCCAGACCTGGCGGATGGTGTCTTCATCCTCACGCATGTTGACAGTTTTGACGGTGACGGATTTACCTTGGCTTTGTGCCCAATCCGAAAGTCGTTGCATGATTGGCAAGGTCTGGTAGACCGGCGGGCCTCCCCATGAAGCCCAGAAAAACAGAACCTGTACGTCCGACTCATCACGAGTAAGCAAATACATGTTGTGCTGGCGATCTGTCAGCGAAATTGACGGCGCGGATTGATTTTCAAGTGCCAGTGCATCGACATCATTTGCGCCCAACAAACTTGACCAACTCTTCACCGGCTGGGAATTGGTGGTGTCAAACGCAAACCACTCACGGTCGAATTGTTCGTTATGACGATTGATGGTGATGTTGTAACTGTATGTGGCAGGTCCAACATGACTGGCACGCTGAACAATGGCTTGGCGTTCGAGTGTCAGGGATTCAATTAAGACAGTGTTGGGATTTACGCGAAGTGTCATCTGGCCGTGACGGTTGTTCCACTGTAAGCCAGGTCTGCCCTGTATGTCAGGAGTCAGTGCTTTTACAGTCGCGCCTTGATCTATGGGATTACCCCCGAGTAGCAATCGCACATCGGGCATGATCTGGCGGATGAGAAAAGGTGCTTTGCTCTGAAGCGTGGCATCATCAATGGGATTTTCGAGCTTGATCTGCAGATGCCTGCCGGGAATCATATCACTGCGGTATTGCAGGAAGCCCTCACTGCTGACGAGTTGCATGTCCGGGCGGTCAAAGAGCAAATTGCCTGAGGAGCGATCGAATGCGACCTGCAATTGCTGCATAAGTTGCCAGCGACCACCGTGTTCAGACTTGATAAATTGCACGGTGGCTTGATAGGTCTGCGTGTGTTGGTAAGCATTGTTGATGCGGTCCAACAGTGTCTGCGCAGCTTCATCCATGGCCGCATGAGTCGGCGTGGTTTGTATGCTCTGCACCAAAATCAGAAGTAATCCAAACAGAAAGGCCCGGCATGTCATCCTTGACATAGACCATCCTCCAAATCCATTGGGGTGATAATTATCAGACCTTATCATATGTCCAAGTCGTTTGATAAACAATGTTGATTACCATATTAACGCTGACAAAATCCATTCAACTCATAACCATGACTATTTGTAGAGATACGCATAGTTGGCACAACTCTGACAACCGTTGTATCTGACTGGATTAGGATAGAATCGATATACCTTGCAAATGTTTCACTTGTCAGATCATTCAGCCTCCGCTACGATCCCTTTTCTGTCTTGGTTTGTGGCCTATGTGCGTTGTCAAGCAATAGGAAAAGCAGACCATAATGGCTTTTGAAACTTGATGTCTCATTGACTTAGAGAAGGAATAGGAATCTCATGACTGACCTCATCGCCCCGCATGGTGGCCTCGACGCCCCGGTTTGCCGCACGATTGCCGCTGACAAGGTTGACGCATTTAAGGCCGAAGCTGCTGCCCTGCCCAAGGTGCCGGTATCCGCCGCCGACCTGTCCACCGTCTACCGCATCGCCGACGGAACCCTTAGCCCCCTGACCGGTCCGATGACCAAAGCCGTCTTCGACCGCGTGCTTGATGAAAAAGTCATTGCTTCCAACGGCAAAGATTATGCCTGGACCATTCCTTTGAGCCTGCCCGTGACCGCTGAACTGGCTGCCACTCTCAAAGCCGGTACCAAGGTTGCCCTGACCAACGAAGCTGGCGAAGACGTTGCCATCCTCGACATCACCGACGTCTTTGAATGGGATAAGCCCCGTTACCTCAAAGCCGTCTACGGCACCGATCGTACCGATCACCCCGGCGCCGACATGGTTCTCGTCAAAGACGCAGCCAACAGTCACCTGCTTGGTGGTGAACTCACTGCCCTGCCGCAGCCCAAGAACGCTGCGTTTGGTAAGTACGTGCTCACCCCCCGTGAAGTCCGCAGCTTCATCGCTTCGAAGGGTTGGGATGCCGTCGTTGCGTTCCAGACTCGTAACCCCCTTCACCGTGCACATGAGTACGCTTTGGTCTACGGTTTGGAAACGCTGCTCAAGGCTGGCAAGAATGCCGGTGCCGTGCTCAACCCACTGGTCGGCGAAACCAAGGGCGACGACGTCTCCGCTGAAATCCGTATGGAAACCTACGAAAAGCTCATCGCTGACGGCGAAATGGGCCAAGGCGACAGTGATAAGGAACTGTGGACCAAGCTTGGTGAAACCGTCCCCCAACGCGTTGCACTGCTTGGTGTCGACATCAAGATGTTCTACGGCGGACCTTCCGAAGCAGTCATGCACGGCATCTACCGTCAGAACATGGGCTACACCAACATCATCATCGGCCGTAAACATGCTGATGCACCCTTTGCTGACGGTACCGCCATCTGGGGTGACTTTGATGCACAGGAAATCTTCACCAAGCTCAGCGGTGACCTGCAAATCCAGCCCGTCAATGTCGGCTTTGCAGCTTACTACGAATCCCTTGGTCGCGTTGACCTGATGGAAAACCACAAAGAAGAAAAACCCGTCTTCATCTCCGGCAAGCAAGTCCGTTCGACTCTCCAAGCTGGCGAACAAGTCGACGACCGCATCATGCGTCCAAGCACCAGCGCGATCCTCGCTGCTGCCATGAAGCAGTAATGCGATAAGACAATTAAAAATTCAAAAACCCTCATCGGTGATCCGGTGAGGGTTTTTTATAAGTTTGTTTAAAGAGATTGTTTCATGGGGACGGCCCGTGCAGAATCGCCAAGCCTCATCTGCAGGCTTGCGCCGGGAATGACACAAGCCAACAGATGAGGCTTGCCGATTCTGTTGGGCCGTCCCCTGAAAGTTTTCAATCATTATAATACTGCCCGGATTTGTACGACCACACCCAGGCTTTACGATGCCTGAGAATATATTGATATACCGCCCGTTGATGGGCTTTGTTTTTAACCGGTTCGTAATTCCCACCACGCGCCCAGATACGGCCGGGCATTTGATCTCGTATCGCGGTCGATGCCGAGCGTTTTAATTTACCCGTAATCTTTTTTATTTCTGGTAAGTCATCAGGCAATTCAACCAGCACATGAACGTGCATGGCACAACAAGCTGCCACGACACATCGATGATCCAATTGGTGTAATTTTTCATAAATGCTGCGTAGAACAATTTGCCGATGGGCTTGCTCAAGCAATACAGGTCGACCACTGATTTGTCTGGCATGCTCGTTGAGCTTGGCGTATTCGCCAGCCGGCGGTGGATTGCGATGATCACCGGAACTATGCAATTTGTGATGACGGTCCCGAAACCCACGCGGATCACCGGGAAGCCAACTGTTGTGCGTGCCGAAGGTCAAATGACGCCATTGTTTCCCGGGAAGAGGCATGACATATTTTAAGACGGCCAAACAGAAAAGCCAAGCCTCATTTGTTGGCCTGTGTCAAAATGCTTCTGGTGAAATATGTCTCAGAATCACAAGCCTGCAGATGAGGCTTTGCGATTCTGCACGGGCTGTCCTACATTACACATCTCAAAAACGCTATCCGCACCGAAAGGTTAAAAACATTATGTCCGACGCTCCGCTTATGCTCAGTATCAGTGGCCTTCGTGGTCTGATTGGCCAATCACTCACGCCACAGGTTGCAGCACAATACGGCACGGCAGTCGGGCAGTGGTTCAAGACGCAAACGACAAAACCAAAGATCGTCGTTGGTCGTGACAGCCGCCCTTCTGGTGAGATGATCCAAAATGCATTCGTCTCCGGCTTGTCATCCGTTGGATGTGAGGTCGTCACACTCGACATTGCTACCACGCCCGGTGTCGCTTTGATGATCGAACAACTCAATGGTGATGGCGGGATCGTCATCACAGCCAGCCATAATCCGATTCAGTGGAACGGCATCAAGGTTCTCCGCAAAGATGGTGTTGCCCCCGCACCCCAGCAAGCCCAACAAATCATCGACCTGTTTAAGAATTTCAACCCAACCTATGTCGCACCAGCGGACATTCCGCAAACCACTGCGGACGATACATTGCCCACGGTACACTCGGAAAAAATCCTTCAGTACATTGATGTCCAGCAAATCAAAAAACAACGCATCAAGATCGTCCTCGACTCGGTCCACGGTGCAGGTGCGCCGGAGACCGTCAAAATGCTCGAAGCGTTGGGCGTGGAGTTGATCCATCTGTATGCTGAGCCCACTGGTTTGTTCCCGCATACCCCCGAACCCACCAAAGCCAATCTCACCGAACTAGCAGCAGCAGTCAAAGAACACAACGCAGCCATCGGATTCGCACAGGACCCCGATGCGGATCGCCTGGCAATTGTCGATGAACATGGCACGTACATTGGCGAGGAATACACCTTGGCTTTATGTGCGATGCACGTCTTTGCCCAGGAATCCAACCTGCCCAAAGTCACGGTAGCTAACCTGTCTACGAGTCGGATGCTTGATGATATTGCTGCAAAATATGATGGCAAGGTGTATCGCTCAGCAGTCGGTGAAGCCAATGTTGCCAAGCTCATGGAGCAGCATAATGCCATCGTCGGTGGTGAAGGTAACGGTGGGATTATCTGGCCCAAGATCGGTTACGTGCGTAACAGTCTGGTTGGCATCGCACTGATGTTGGAGATGCTTGCCAAGCAGGATAAACCACTTAGCCAAATCGTCGCCACCATCCCCGCCTATGCCATTGTCAAAGACAAAGTCGACATCAAACCCGGCATGTCTGACACCATTGAACCGTCACTTCGCAGTGCCTTTGGTGATGCTGCCTTTGATACTCAAGACGGCGTGCGTGTCGATTGGGAAGATCGCTGGGTGCATGTGCGTCCGAGTAACACCGAGCCCATCCTGCGACTCATCGCTGAAGCGCCGGATGAAGCAGCATGTAAAGAACTCATCAGCAAGTGTGCTCAAGCAATGGGACTGTAATCAAGGCATCAGCGACACGCAGTGTCGCAGCTATTGACTTGTGAAGTTTGCGTCACTCAAAATTTAGCTCCAACACTGCGTGTTGCTGATCTACTGTTATCATATTCTCCATGAACAAGAAGAAAAAAACAGTCACGACGCCCGATCATCTCAAGGCACGAATCAAGTCTTTGCAGCTGCGACTTAAAGCTGCCAACCTTGATGCACTCTTGGTGAGTAATCCTGTGGACATTCGTTATCTCACCGGTTTTGTCGGCGATGACAGTTGGTTACTCGTTCGCAGCAATAGCATCATCGTGCACATCCTTTCGGACTTTCGGTTTGATGAGCAGATTGCCAAGGAGGCCCCGCACGCCAAAGCGATCATGCGCAAGACTTCGCTAACGGTCGCCCTGAAACAGCTTGTCGAAAAATACAAACTCGGCAAAATTGGTTTACAGCAGGATCACGTCACCCTTGCCCAATCCAAAGCCATTGGCAAGGAGTTGGGCCGATCCACAATCAAGCCCTTTGACGATGGCATGCTCGTGCAACGGGCGGTCAAGGACAAAACCGAAGTCAAACCAATCCTCAAGGCGTTGGACATTCAACAGGAAGCTTTCAAGCGAACCTGTGAGTACATCAAGCCGGGTATGACCGAGTACCAGATTGCTGCGTATCTGGAATATCAGATGCGATTGCTCGGAGCCGATGGGACGAGTTTCCCGAGTATCGTCGCTGCCGATGCCAACGCTTCGTTACCGCATGCGATCCCGGGTCAGAAAAAAGTCCGCAAGGGTGGCATCATTTTGATTGATTGGGGTGCCAAATTTGGCGGTTATTGTTCGGACCTCACCCGCGTGGTTGCCATTGGTAAAATGCCTGTGAAGATCAAAGAGATTTACCAGATTTGTCTCGATGCTCAGATGGCTGCGATTGATGCCATTGCTCCGGGTAAAAAGCTGTCTGATATTGATAAGGTGGCACGCGATATTATCTCTAAAGCTGGTTATGGCAGTCAGTTCGGGCATTCTCTTGGCCACGGTATTGGACTGGATATCCACGAGCAGCCTGTCTTGGCCAGTCGCGCCAAAGGTGTCCTGGAACCGGGTCATATTGTGACGGTTGAACCAGGGATTTACCTGCCAGGAGTCGGCGGTGTTCGGATTGAAGATGACGTTTTGGTGACTGAATCAAGTTCCGGGGGTGGCAAAAAAGTCCTCTCCGACTTGCCTAAAACGCTCGAATCAGCGATCATTTAACGCTCGATTTGAAGCGGGCAACGGATTGTACCGCCCACATGGAAATTTAACACGGAACTTTGTCAATGGTTGATCTGAAAAAGCTGCGTGAATTGGTCAAACTGATGGTTGATAACGACATCGCCGAAGTTGACCTTCAGGATGAAGCCGAACACATTAAACTCAAGCGTGCTGGACAGGACCAGCCGGTTGTTGTGGCACCAGCACCTGTTGCTGCCCCAGCTCCCGTTGCTGCGGCGACTCCCGTTGCTGCGCCTTCTGCACCTGCTGCGGATAATGAAGATGACGGACTCCTGGAAATCACCAGCCCCACCGTCGGGACGTATTATTCGGCATCAAGTCCTGATGCCAAGGACTTTGTCTCAGTGGGTTCGAAAGTCACTGCTGATTCAGTGGTCTGCATCATTGAAGCCATGAAGGTCTTCAACGAAATCAAGTCCGAAGTCAAGGGCACCATCGAGAAGGTTCTCGTGGAAAATGGTCAGGCGGTCGAATTTGGCCAGCCTCTGTTCAAAGTGAAGCCTAACTAAAAGGGACTAGGGACTAGCGTCTGGAGACCAAGGGTTGAGACGAAGTCCAACCCCAGTGGTCAATAGGACTGCTGCCCCTTTTACTGATCTATGTTTTCACGTATTCTCATTGCAAATCGTGGTGAAGTCGCAGTCCGTATTATTCGGGCAGCACGCGAGATGGGCATCGAAACCGTTGCCGTCTATTCCACCGCTGATGCCACCAGTTCACACGTCAAACTTGCGGATCAGGCCATTTGTATCGGCCCGCCGCCTTCCGTTGACAGTTATTTGAATATCCCACGCATTATCTCCGCAGCAGAAGTAGCCAACGTGGATGCCATCCATCCGGGTTACGGCTTTTTGGCGGAAAATGCTCACTTTGCTGAAGTCTGTGCTTCCTGCAATATCAAGTTCATCGGCCCATCGGTCGAGTGCATGAATCTGCTGGGTGACAAAGTCTCCTGTAAGCAGTTGGCCATCAAGCAGAAGGTTCCAACTTCCCCCGGCTCCAAAGGCGCGATTGAAAGTGATGCGGATGCGATCAAAATCGCCAAGCAGATCGGCTATCCCGTCATCGTCAAGGCAGCAGCTGGCGGCGGTGGTCGCGGCATGCGAGTGGCTCACAATGACATCGCTCTGCGAACCGCAGTCAAACAAGCCAAGCAGGAAGCTGAAGCAGCATTCGGTAACGCGACGGTCTACGTCGAAAAGTTCATCGAAAAAGCCCGACACATCGAAGTGCAAATCATGGGTGATGAGCATGGCAATGTCGTCCATCTCTGGGAACGCGACTGCACCATGCAACGCCGTCACCAGAAGCTTATCGAAGAAGCACCATGCCCGATTCTCACTGATGATGAACGCAAAGACCTTTGCAACGCAGCTGCCCGTCTTTGTCGCGCCGCCAAGTATGCCGGTGCCGGTACCGTCGAATTTCTCATGGATGGTAAGAGCCGAACGTTCTACCTCATGGAAGTTAACACCCGCGTGCAGGTCGAACATCCCGTCACCGAAGCCATCACCGGCATCGATATCGTCAAGATGCAGATCCGCGTAGCAGCAGGTGAAAAACTCCCCTTCACCCAGAAGCAGATCAAGCGTAACGGCCATGCCATCGAAGTCCGTATCAATGCTGAAGACCCCGCACGCAACTTCACCCCATCGCCTGGTAAGCTCGAACACTTCGACCCACCAGGCGGCCCCGGTGTCCGCGTCGATACCCACTGTTACGGTGGCTATGTCGTACCGCCTAACTATGACTCAATGATCGCCAAGCTCATCGTGCATAAACCCACCCGCGAAGAAGCCATCCTCGGCATCCGTCGCAGTCTCCGCGAGTTCAATGTCGGCCCGATCAAGACGACGATCCCCTTGCATCAAGACCTGATGCTCAATGGCAACTTTCGCCGCAGCGACATAGACATCCACTTCGTCGAACGCCTGCTGGAACACAAACCGGGTTGATTGTCTGGTAGTTTTTCAAGGCAGATTTGAACCGCCAAGACGCCAAGTGCGCCAAGGTCGGAAAGAGAATACAAATGAAAACACTGCGTGGTTATGGCCATGCGGTGTTTTTTGTTTGCAGTTAAAATTCTTTTACGACAACTCCATCAAGGCCGAGGGTAATTTAATGTCAGAGTCAATAATATCAATAATTGCTTCCTGCTCAACAATATTTGCCTCAGCTGTTACATTGATCATTGTTGTTTTAGGTTACAACAAGTGGAAGCAGGAATACACCCAAAAGAAGAAAATCGAACTTGCCGAAGAAGTATTGGAAAAATCATATCTCGCCAAAGAAGCAATTGAGAGTATCAGATTCGTCGCATGGGACCGTAGTGAGGCAGCAGAAAGGCCAAAAGACACGAAAGAAAAAGCAGAGGATCAAATGATCCTTGACCAGTTATATGTTTACCGCAAACGGATAAAAAACAACTTACCACTTATCAATGAACTTCTTATTCTTCGCTACAGATACAGTATTGCATTTCCCAAACACAACTCAAAAAAATGGTTTATAAATTTCAAAGAAGCAGTTATTGCCATACAGGTCACATTGAGGGAACTTGCTTACGAATATTGCCCAAGCGAACAGAAAAAAATGTATTCCGAAGAAAGTCTGAAAGAATTTCACAAATACAAAGAATCTCTTGAAGAAATTATCTATGACGTTCACACGCCAGATGATCCAATTAATTTGAAAATAGATGAATCAATTCAAGGCTTTGAGTGTGTGTTGCAAGAGAAGAATAACACAAGAATTCTCAATAGTTTTGATCGTTTACATAATTGGGTAGAAAAAAACTTATAAACTAATCGTTATTTCACCACCATTCGCCAACACTGGTGGATGCGTTTGTTACGGAAGTCCTCTGGCACGGTCTTGTTGCTGATGTCGCGGATGTCGTATTTTTCTTTTAACGCATACTCATCAAGTTTGAAGCGGCGGTAGTTGTTGGAAAAATAGACTACGCCACCGGTGGGCATATGTTCTGCGAGTTTATCCAGAAGCATCACGTGATCCTTCTGCACGTCCCAGTCGTTCTCCGTGGACTTGCTGTTGGAAAACGTTGGCGGGTCGACGACGGCTAAGTCGAATTGTTCAGCATCATCCAATTCATCGAGAAATGTCATCGCGTCACGGCGAATGTAGTGATAGCAACTCTCATCGGTAAAGCCGTTGGCACGCATGTTCCATTGTGACCAGTCCACATAGTTATGTGACAGGTCGACGGTGGTGGTGGAGCTTGCGCCCCCTGCTGCTGCGTAGACCGAGAAGCTGCCGGTGTAGGCAAAGAGGTTGAGCATGCGTTTGCCTTTGGCTTCATCACGAACCATCCCACGGGTCACGCGGTGATCCAAAAACAAACCGGTGTCGATGTAGTCTGAAAGGTTCACGCGGAATTTGAGTTCTGCTTCTTCGACATCAAAACAGTGTGCATCGTTGGCAACCGGACGGTATTGACTGGCCCCGCGTTGTCTGCCACGGTGTTTGACGAAGATGTGATTTTCAGGCACATCCAGAACTTTACCCGCAACCTTGGCCATGTGTTCAAGCCATGTTTCATGTTCTGCCAGGGTGTGTTCGTTGGGGCGTTGATACTCAGAAATATGCAGGTGATCGTCGTAGCGATCCACGACTAAAGGCACTTCGGGGATGTCACGGTCATACAATCGGAAACAGGAAATGCCGCGTTTGGTTGGCCATTTACGCATGTGTCGCGCCATTTTACTTAACCGATTTTCAAATACCGTTGCCTGTTCATCCGTTCTTGCAGGCAGTCCACCGAAGACCTGTTTGACTTGTTCACCTGACTCACGTGCAATGCGTCCGTCATCAGGTGACGGGCCATGGAATTGGTAGTAGTGACATTCCAGGCGGCCGTTGTAGAGCTTGCGGCGGCGTGTTGCTTCCTGTTGGATGAGGTTTTCAAAATCCTCAAAACCGGTGAAGACAAAGAACGACCAGGTAGGCAACTCCGCAAACACACGCGGCATCTGTGAGTAAAGATCATGAATCTCCGGTGTATCTGAAAGACGGACACCATACGGCGGATTGGTGATGATTACGCCATGTGGCCGCTTGCTGGAGAGTTCTTCAAAGGGCTGTTGTTGAAAATGAATATCCTCGCCGACTCCTGCATTTTCTGCATGCTCACGGGCATGATCGAGAATAAAACCATCTACATCGTAACCAAGAATGCGTTGTTCCAGATTGGGTTTGATGGCATCCATGGATTGCTTACGGGCATCATCCCATAGTTTTTGAGGGATGTAGGACCACTCTTCACTGCAAAATTCACGTTGCAAACCGGGGGCAATGTTACGAGCAATCATGGCAGCTTCAATGGGGATCGTACCGCTGCCGCAGAAGGGGTCAATGAGCAGTCGGTCATCGCCACGCCAAAATGAGAGTTGCACCAAGGCCGCAGCAAGTGTCTCTTTGAGCGGGGCCGCACCAATCCACGTGCGGTAGCTGCGTTTGTGCAAACCTGAGCCGGATGTGTCCAATAAAATCGAAGCAGTGTCTTTGAACAAAACGATATCGACGGGAAATTCGACTTCTCCTTCTTCGATCCATTCGCCGCCACGCTGGAGTTTGAGTTTTTCGACGATGGCCTTCTTGACGATCTTCTGACAGGCAGGAACGCTGGATAACTGGGATTGGACGCTACGCCCTGAGACGTTGAACCGCCCTTCTTCGTCGATCCATTGTGCCCAGTCGATGGCGTTGACGGTGTCAAACAGCACGCCAAAGTCCATTGCTTCGAACTCCGCGAGCTTGATAAACACGCGTTCTGCGGATCGCAACCACAGATTACAGGTGACCACTGCTTCAATGGGTGCCCAAAAATCCAAGCGTCCGGTATTAACGCTGATATTGGTAAAGCCCAGCTGTTCGAGTTCCCTGCGAACAACTGCTTCAAGACCAAATACGGTGGTAACGACGAGATGGACTTGCTGCATTGAACTCATTTCTGGGTGACGATTTGGCGTAAATTCGAAAATATATCAAAAGATTGATTACTGCTTGAGTAAATGTCGATCAAGACGGGCTGCATTTTACCCGATTAAGTATCAAAGTGGGGTTCGACAACGTGTTATCTTTGCCCGTTCTGTGATACTGCATTAGGTGGGTATCCCGGGCCGTCGAGTTGTGTCCACCCATTGACCATGTCTTTCAGGTGGCAATTGATTCGGGGATTTGATTTGTTGCTGACCATCGGTCGAAAACTTGGAATTGCCTACGGAGCACTGCTTCTGATTCTGTTGATCAGTTCGTTTATTACATGGATGTTCATCAGTAATCTTGAAATAGATCCCAATGAGGCAACCATGCCTGGACGCATTGCTCTGCTTGCGATGTTCTGCGTAATCATGCAGACCACGGTTTATGGCGGACTCTGGGTGTGGCTGATCAATCGGCATATTAAACACTCTGTAAACAATGTGCTCGAGGGTATTGATCGCGTTGCCAACAATCAGTTCGACCAACCCATCCAGACGACTGTTGATGATGACTTTTCACTAATCGCTACTCGTTTTAACAAATTGGCGGTACAGCTTGAATCCGTCCATGGACTGTTGGAAAATCGCAATTCTGAATTACAGAATATTAAATCTGACACTGCGTTAATTGAAGCTGAGCATGACGCGAATAACAGCAAATTTCTGGCTTTGGTGAACACACTCGTCGATAGCGTTATTACGATTAATATGCATGGCGTGATCCAATATGCGAATCCTGCGACGGAAGACCTATTTGGCTACAAAGTTGAAGAACTCATTGGGCAAAACGTCGAAATCCTCATGCCCAAATCCATGCGTCAGAAACATCATGACAGCATCCATAAACAGGTAAGAAATTCCCAAGAAACACGACTTGGCAATACCCGCGAAGTCGAAGGTATTCGCAAAGATGGAAGTCGCTTTCATCTGGCATTGTCAATTGGGAAGTTTGAACTCGATGGCGAATTGTTCTTTACAGGCATTTTGCGAGATATCTCTGAATCCATAAAACTCTCAGAGCAATTGCGTCTAGCCAAAGAGACCGCCGAACGCAGTAGTCACGAATTGGTCAATGCCAATATTGAGTTGGAAAATTCGGTTGAAACTGCCAATGAACTGGCGATCAAAGCCGCACGAAGTGAAAAGACCAAGTCCGAATTCCTGGCTAATATGAGTCATGAAATCCGCACGCCACTCAATGCGATCATGGGCATGACGCAGTTACTCATTGACACTGACCTTAACAGTGACCAGCACGAATTGGCACAGGTGATTAACCGCGCAGGTGAAACACTTATCAGCCTGGTGAATGACATTTTGGATCTGAGTAAGATTGATGCAGGTAAAGTAGATCTTGAAGAAATTGAATTTGATTTGCATCAGTTGCTTGGAAATGTTCTGTCCATGATGGCTGAACGTATTGCCAGTAAGAAGTTAGCGTGTTGCTTGCAATTGTCTCCCGATGTGCCTGTGAAAATCTGTGGTGATCCGACACGTATTAATCAAGTGTTATTAAACCTTTTAACCAATGCTGTAAAATTCACTGAAAAAGGTCAGATTGTTCTGAATGTGTCTGTGATCAGAGCGACACAAACCCAAACTGCTCGATTACGTTTTTCGATTCAGGATAGTGGGATTGGAATTGATTCGAAGACCTCTGCAAGTTTGTTTGATGAATTCACGCAAGCCGATGGTTCAACGACGCGACAATTTGGGGGGACAGGTCTAGGGCTGGCGATCTCTCGCAAGCTTGTAACATTGATGAAGGGTCACATTGCCGCTGAGGGTCAAGTGGGAATCGGAAGCACATTCTGGTTTGAAATACCACTGGACGATTCTGAGACACAGCCAGAAGCATGGCATGATCGACTGAGCAACTGGGCTGGACAATCTGTCATGGTAATCCATGAAAATGATGTGGTCCGACAAACAATCAAAGATCAACTGCAGGCGATGGGATTGCGATGCACCCTTGCTGTTGAATATGACGAAATCCTTGAGCATATTCATAAGACGGCACAAATTAACCAACCGTTCTCAGCCATCATTGTGGATCAGGCGATTGAGGAAGCGTCCAATCATGAATTGCTTCAAGCCATCAGGCAGGTAACGCATCCTAAAGTTTCTGCCTGTCTGGCTACCTGTCATTTCGACAATCGACCTGATGACACACAGCGTAAAACACTGGGTATTAATAAAGTTTTGATTCATCCGATCACACCGGTGGCATTGGCTGATGCTCTGCATGATTGCCTGACCATGCAGGATCAATACAAGCTGGCGAAGGAAAATGGAATACCCACTTCGACTGACAACTCCGAGCCTGCCGAAAAATTAGGTGATACTCAAGAAAAAACGGAATTGAAAATCCTGCTAGTCGAAGACAACAAGGTCAACCAGATGGTCTGTTTGCGTATTCTTTCGCGAATGGATTTATCTGCTGATCTTGCATGCAATGGTGCAGAAGCTTTGGATCGTGTCGAACAAGCGGATTATGACATTATTCTCATGGACTGCCAGATGCCAGTGATGGATGGATTTGAAGCCACTGCGAAGCTTCGACAGCGAACGGACTCCAAGTCTTGTATTCCCGTAATTGCCATCACCGCAAATGCATTAGCAGGTGACCGCCAGAAATGTCTAAAGGCAGGTATGTCCGACTATCTGAGCAAGCCAATCAAAGTCGATCAGCTGAAAGTATTGATTGAAAAATGGTCGTCACGTAAGCATGGTTCTGTCACAGATGTAGACTTGGCTGCCTGACACGAACATGAATCTGTCTTTTAACATCGGTCAATTTATCTAAATTGCCTATCTTGACTGAGTGATACGCCATAAGGAAATCACTTTGAGTATTACTTCATAGCGTCTTGGACACTATGGATCGAGTGCTCTACAATGTTAGCATTGGCCATGACGATAATGAATATGCACTTACTTCCGGTATATATACGCAGTGGCTGTCATGACGTTTATGATTTTTTCAACCGCCTTGGGGGTAGAGTCTCGAGTCTGTAATGCGTTCTGATACAGCCCGGATACTACTAGTCGATGATCACGCGCTTGTCCGACAGGCATTGGCTGATCGTTTAAGTCTTGAAGATAATTTTACCATAGTCGGTATGGCTGGGGATGCTTCAGAGGCTATCGATATGGCTGTCGAGTATCAGCCTGATATCATCTTAATGGATATCGATATGCCCAATCTCAATTGCTTTGATGCCAGTTCGCGCATCATCAGTCTGGTCAAACATGTCAATATTATCTTCCTGAGTGCTTTTGTTTACGACCATTATATCGATTCCGCATTAGCAGTTGGTGCCAAAGGTTACTTGAGCAAATCCGACTCCATTCAGACTGTGATCCTGGCGATTGAGCAAGTGGTTAATGGGCAAGTCTATTTTTCTGAACAGGTCAAAGACCGCCTGGTCATCGACAAGAAACCATCCACACGTAGCAGTAACACCAAAACACGTCTTAGCAGCCTTTCCCCTCGTGAATTGGAAGTTTTAGGCTATATCGCTCAAGGAAAGAGTACCAAGCAGGTAGCCTCGGTGATGAATATCAGTGCCAAGACCGTTGAAAGTCACACCACCAAGCTCATGAATAAACTCGATCTGCATAATCGTGTTGAACTCACGCGATTCGCGATTCGAGAGCAAATCGCCTTGCCCTAACAGCCATTGGCAAAAATATTACAAATTCGTAATAAAATCAGGTATTTTCCTGATGTATACAATCACTGCATTGTGACGATACTACTTTTGTTAGATAAATGCTTTTATCTTGCAGGTTCCATAATCAATCTATTGTTGATGAATCCTGGTCACCTTGGCTGATATTAGTTTACCTGGACCCCCCACTAGCCATCAGCCAAGGTGGCCTTTTTTATTGACAGCAAATGACTTATCCGTGCTATAGAGTCGAATTCAAGTCCATTCGCCCTGCCTCTGCGATTTTAGATTTACGTTAAGGCGCCGGTGCAGCTTGATCCGCCGCCAGCTGTGCAGCCAAAGCAGTGCTTGCCGGTTTGGATTGATCTGCCGACCAGTTCATCAGGCGTCCAATCCCAGAGTTTTCGTCCCTGTTGTTCCACGGCATGTTCATCTATCAAGCCTTCTGCTCCATCCAATGGCATGAGCAACATCTGATTAAAGTCGCAGTCATACACAGTCCCTTGCCAACCGACACTGATGAGGTTGCGACACATCACAGAATCAACATTTCCCATCCGATGAGCCTCGGTGAGTTTACTCATGTAGCTGGTCATTTTCCCATCGCGATTTAAGGCATGCTCAAACCGTTTGATTGGCATGTTGGTGATGGTGAAAAGTTGATTGAAATGAATATCGTATCGCTTGGCTAACTCGCGTTTGTAATCTGCTTGCAAGGGTGCCTGTTCCGGAGGCAAACCGTAGCCCACGGGGTTGTAAACCAAGTCCAGTTTCAGCCCGGTATCCGGCATGCCGTAGCCTACCTTGTTGAGCTTCAATAATGCTTCGATAGATTCGTGATAGACCCCCTGGCCCCGCTGTTTATCAACATTATCTTCCAGATAACAAGGCAATGACGCGACGATTTCAACGCGATGCTCAGCCAGAAAATCCGGCAGATCAGTGTAACCATCCTCAAGCAATATCGTCAGATTACAGCGATCCAATACATGAAGGCCGCGACTGGTTAGAGCAGAGACGAATTGACGGAAATACGGATTCATCTCTGGTGCCCCACCGGTCAAATCAACCGTCTGCAAATCCAAAGAATCACGGTGTAAATCAATCCAATTCAAAATGCGTTCACAGACTTCCGGGGCCATGATCTCGGTCCGACCGGGACCTGCTTCGACGTGACAGTGATGACATGCCAGATTGCACATCTTCCCGACATTGATCTGCAGCGTTTGAAGACTTACGCGATTCAGAGATTGCCCGTCGGCAGCAAGCCTGGCAGCAAAGGGATCGAATTCATCAGCAATTGGCAGCGATACAGTTTGGATCATGAGCTTCTTTCGAGTTGCTTTGAGAATCCGTATCCAAAGTGTCGGATGATAATACAGTACAGGTTTACTAATCCATCAACCATGTAACACAGCAGAGTATTCCAGCAAAATCAATTGGAACATGTTACCATACCTCTCTTTGCCACCGGAAGTACCATTGGAAGTGTACCCGGAAATAACCCCGGTAATGAACCTGATCCTTACCGGCTAGATAGTGGATGATTTTGAGGTTAAAACCATGAGTGACAGCACCAACACCGTCAAGAATATGGATGATATCGTCGCCCTTTGTCGACGTCGCGGATTCATTTGGCAATCCTCGGAAATCTACGGCGGGATCAACGGCTTCTGGGACTACGGCCCGTTGGGTGCCCAACTTAAAAAGAACCTCAAGGACGCCTGGTGGAAAGACACCATCACCTGCCCACCCATCGGCCCCGATGGCAACCCCATCCAGGTCGTCCCCGTGGACACCACCATCATCATGCACCCCCGTGTCTGGGAAGCCTCCGGACATGTCGGCGGGTTTAATGATCCGATGGTGGACTGTAAGGAAACCAAAAGCCGCTACCGTTTGGATCAAGTCGAAGTTTTGACCGTCGAAGGCAAAGGCTCATGGGCTTTCCCGCAAGGTGATCCAGACTACATTTCCAAAAAGCTCAAAAAAGCGGGTGGCATCAAAGTTGACCAAGGTACGGTCACCAATCTCGAACAAATCCCCGTCGAAGATTATGCAACAATCATCGGGCCGGATACGGAAAAACCCGGCACGCTCACCGAACCACGTCAGTTTAACCTGATGTTCGAAACCTACTGCGGTGCAATTCGCAATGACGATTCGAAGTCCTACCTGCGGCCTGAAACCGCTCAAGGTATCTTTACCCAATTCTGGAACACCGTGGACACCAGCCGCGTGAAAGTTCCCTTCGGTATGGCGCAGATGGGTAAGAGCTTCCGCAATGAAGTGACACCTCGGAACTTTACATTCCGAAGCCGTGAATTTGAACAGATGGAAATCGAGTTCTTCATCCATCCCGATGAAGCGGATACCTGGTATGCCTATTGGCGGGACCTGCGTTTCCAATGGTGGCAGAAGGTCGGACTTGCTGGCAATAATCTGACACTCCGCGAACACGACAAAGCTGAATTGGCTCACTATGCCAAGACCGGTGCGGGCGTGTGCGATGTCGAATACCGCTTCCCGTTCACTGCTCCGGGATATGGTGAACTTGAAGGTGTTGCTCATCGGAGTAACTTCGACCTTCAAGCTCATGCCAACACCTGTGGTAAGGGCGACAAGATGCAGTACTTCGACCAGGAGAAAAATGAACGCTACTTCCCGCACGTTATCGAGCCTTCTGCTGGTGCAGATCGTGGTACGCTCGCACTGCTTTGTGAAGCTTACACGCCGACTCCTGATCGTAAGGGTGCTAAAGCAATCATGCAGTTCACCCCACGGATGGCACCGATCAAGGCTGGCATTTTCCCCTTGGTCAATAAGGATGGCATGCCGGAGATCGCCCAGAAGCTTTACATGCAACTGCGTGAAAAACACGTCGTTCAACTCGATGTCAAACAGAACATCGGTAAGCGCTACGCTCGAATGGACGAAGCGGGTACGCCCTACTGCATCACCGTCGATGGTGACACGGCAGGTACGCAAAACGTCACCATCCGTGATCGCGACAGCCTGGAACAGACTACTATCAGTTTAGACAAGGTCGGGGCATTTCTTGACGAAAAGATCAACGGCTAAGCTTCAGCGACACGCAAGTCGCAGCTAATTCAAAACCAAGACCTATCAATAAAAAACTGCACGTGTCAAAGCGTGCAGTTTTTTTGTTATTTGAATTGTTGTCAATTGATATCGATGAACGAAAAAAACAATAGCTGCAACACTGCGTGTTGCTGATGCCTTGATATTTTACAAACTTACAAACGACTCAATGCTCAAACCATAACCATCAAGATCCGAGGGTTTGAAGGGATGGTTTGTCAGCAGATTGATCTGACGGATACCCAGATCACGGAGAATCTGGCAGCCAATACCATAGGCGCCCTTGTTCACCGGTGGCATCATTCCGGGGGTCGGATGTTGCATGCCCAATTGTGGGGCGAAGTGTTCTCGTTGTGCTTCGGGGGGCAGGTTCAGTGTTTGGAGTTGTTGGAGCATACCTTTACCCGCGCTTTCATGACGCAGATAGACCAAGGCACCTTCGCCGTGATCGGCAATGATTTTCATTGCACTATGCAGTGTTTTGCCAGACGGACTTCCAAGGTCACCAAAGACATCACCGAGCAGGTTCTGCGAGTGCATCCGCACGAGAACGGGATGGTCGACGGGGATTGGTTTGCCATGCTCATCGAGCTTCCCAATGTTGCCAGAAATCAGGGCGACATGAGCCAAAGGATCAAAACCGTTGCGGTAAGCGATGAGCGTAAATGTGCCAAACTCTGATTCGAATGTGTCGGTGACGAGTCGTTGGACGAGTTGTTCAGTTTCAAGGCGATATTGGATCAAGTCTGCGACGGAGCACATTTTGATGTTGTGCTTATCACAGAATTTTTCAAGGCTCGGGCGTCTGGCCATTGTGCCATCATCATCCATAATTTCGATGATGGCTGCGCCTTCCTTGAGACCTGCAAGGCGACAGAGATCCACGGACCCTTCGGTTTGTCCTGCACGGACGAGAACGCCACCCTTGCGAGCACGCAGTGGCGGGATGTGTCCGGGGCGAGCAAAGTCGATGGGAACCGCATCGTCATTTGTCAGTCGCTGGATGGTGGTGCTCCGGTCAAATGCACTGACACCGGTGGTGACGCCAAATTTGCTGTGAGCATCAATGGTGATGGTATAAGCGGTGGTTCGCTCGGAAGTATTGACCACAGCCTGGGGCCAGAGTTCGAGGTTGTCACAGATTTCACCACTAAGGGCAACGCATAGCATGCCCCGACCTTCGCGGAGCATGAAATTGATTGCCTCAGGCGTGCAGAATTGGGCAGGACAGACTAGATCGCCTTCGTTTTCGCGGTCTTCGTCATCCACAAGGACGATCATACGACCGTGCTTGAGTTCTTCGAGAATATCAGGAATGCTGTGCATCAACTGGTCAATCCGTTCTGTCGTTTACCACTGTGATAAAGGCATTTTTACCACAGATAAACACAGATGAACGCAGATA
Organism: Phycisphaerales bacterium UBA7800; assembly: GCA_002480565.1. Lineage (GTDB taxonomy): Bacteria > Planctomycetota > Phycisphaerae > Phycisphaerales > Phycisphaeraceae > UBA7800. The sequence goes on from DLCK01000076.1 coordinate 60,650, forward strand.
AAGACAAAAATTCGCAATGGGGTTCGATGCTGAAAATCTGTGTTTATCTGTGTTCATCTGTGGTTAATTGTCTTTAAATCAATTGGCGTTATTTCCCTGGCCCAAGTTCAATGACGCATCGTTTTTCGAACGGTTTGGTGGCCAGGTGTTGGTGGATGTCGTCCAAGGTGACAGCCATCATTTTTTCGACTTCATCTGCCAGTGAGGTGTACTTGCCAAGGTTGAGCCATTGACTGCCCAACGCACGCATGCGCCCTGCTGAACTTTCGCCGTGGAGTGTTGCTTGTGTTGCAAGTTTATTTTTGGTTCGCTGGACATCCTGTTCCGTGATACCGCTTGCTGCATCATCCAATACATTGAGAAGAACGTCGCGGACTTTCTCTTTGCGGTCAGGGTCACATGAAGCGTATGCCAGGTAGCATCCGGTTTGATCCATGCCGATGTGCGAGATGTCTGCTTCGTCTGCCAGTCCCGGATCGACGAGTGCCCAGTACAGCTTTGAGCCGTCCGAGTCACCGATGACATCGGACAAAACAGATGCTGCGTAGCGTGTATCGTCCTGCTGTGACGGGCCAGGGCAAACCAGACCGATGTAGTGTCGGTTTAGTTTGGCGTCGGTCATCACATGCTTGCCGGGCATGGTTTTGGGAGACGCGTAATCGCGTTTTGCCCCGGTGGGTTGCCAGTGACCTGCAATTTTTTGGACATCAGCTACGAGTTTGTCAAAGTCGATCTGCCCAGCAGCAGAGACGACAATGTTGTCAGGGCTGTAACGATGATCAAAGTATTCACGCATCTGTGATGCCTGCAGCGCCTTGATGGAATCGTTGGTTCCAAGGACACGATAGCCCAGTGCGTGATCCGCAAAATATTTTTCCAACAAGGTGTCCTGCAGACGCCATTGCGGGCGGTCTTCGTACATGCTGATCTCTTCGAGGATGACATTTTTCTCCATGGAGAAATCATCTTCGCGCAGTGCAGGTCGAAGCATATCACCAAGCAGGTCTACAGCATTTGCCAGAAATTCTGGGAGCACATGGGCGTAGTAGACCGTTTTTTCGTGAGAGGTGTAGGCGTTGTAGTCCGCGCCGATCTCATCGAATTCACGGTTGACATCATCAGCCGTCCGCCGGGCAGTCCCTTTGAACATCATGTGCTCAAGGAAATGGCTGACCCCCATGACGGGCAATTGCTCATCACGGGTACCGGCTTTGACAAAAAAGCCCACCGCACTGGTTCGTGCATCATCCGAAGACTCAGCAAGAATAGTCAGACCGTTGGGCAATGTGGTTTGTTGGAATTGGATGGACATATTTGCCAGGGATTAGTGATTAGGGAATAGGGATTAGGGAAAGGCATAAAGGCAGATCAACACACTTGCGTGTCTTGCTCTAGTCCCTGATCCCTAATCACTAATCCCTGTACGAAGCACTTAGCCAATCGCGTTGTTCAGGGCGTCGACATATTCTTGCTTGCCGTTGACACCGACGAATTTCTGGACGATTTGACCATCTTTGATGAGCAGGACGGTTGGGATGGCAGAGATTTCGAATTTCAGTGAGACTTCACGGTTGGCATCGGTATCGACCTTGCCGACCTTGGCTTTACCGTCGAATTCGCCTGCAATTTCGTCGATAATTGGACCGAGCATACGGCAAGGCATGCACCATTCAGCCCAAAAGTCCACGAGAACCGGGACGCCGCTGTTCATGACTTCTTGTTCGAAGTTATCATCCGTAATTTGCAATACTGCTTCCGATGCCATGCCAAGGCTCCTTATAATGTTCGCTGGTTGGCGATAAACAATGAGTTAAGATGGCGATTCTATGCGGATCGCCAATTGTGGGCAAACCTGCGTCTGCCTGATTTGGTTATCGTGACTAATCGGCCATGAATTGGAATTATTCCAGAGTTAATCAGCCCAACAACGCACTGCCGATAATAATTTCCTTTGCTCAACCGACATGTTCGAAAGATACAAGGCGGATCACCCGATAAACTATGTGTCTGTACGTCTAAACCCCTATGGAGGATAAGCGCTTGACGCTCCAGAATCTCATTACCGAACGGAAAGCCAAAGTTGGCATTATTGGTCTAGGTTACGTGGGACTGCCATTGATGCGAGCCTTCTTCAAAGCCGGTTACCCGGTCATAGGCTATGACGTGGACCCTGCTAAGATCGAAAAGATTCACAAAGGTGAAAACTACCTTAAGCATCTTGGGGAAGATTTCATTGCTGAGATGAGTCAGTCCGACAGCTTTGATGCCACTGCGGACTTTGGGCGTTTAGGTGAAGCCGATGCCCTTTTACTTTGTGTCCCTACGCCGTTAGGCAAGCATCTTGAGCCTGATTTGTCTTACGTGGAAGTGACCACTGAGGCGATTGCCAAGACGTTGCGCCCCGGCCAGCTGGTGGTACTCGAATCCACCACCTTCCCGGGAACGACTCGCCAGATCATGCAGCCTGTCCTTGAAAAGACCGGACTCAAATGTGGCGAGGATTTCTATCTTGCCTATTCACCGGAACGTGAAGATCCAGGACGCAAAAACTTTAACACACAGACCATCCCCAAACTCGTGGGTGGTATCGGCCAAGAAGCTGGCAAGCTTGCTCTTGAACTCTATTCTGCTGCGGTCTCCAAGGCGATTCCTGTCAGTAGTGCCGAAGTCGCCGAGTCTGCCAAGCTCCTTGAGAACATTTACCGCAGTGTGAACATCGCCTTGGTCAACGAAATGAAAGTTGTCCTTGATGCGATGGATATTGATATTTGGGAAGTGGTCGATGCCGCTGCCACCAAGCCGTTTGGTTTCCAGGCCTTTTATCCTGGCCCCGGTCTTGGTGGACACTGTATTCCCATTGACCCGTACTACCTGACATGGAAGGCTCGCGAAGTCGGCCACACCACGCGGTTCATCGAACTGGCGGGTGAAGTCAATCACTCCATGCCAGACTATGTGGTCAACAAGACGATGCTTGCACTTAACAAGAACAAAAAGGCTGTTGCAGCTTCCAAAATTCTTGTACTGGGTTTGGCATACAAGCCCAATGTTGATGATATTCGCGAAAGTCCGAGCTTTGAGATTATCGAAAAGCTTCAGGAACTTGGTGGCGATGTGAGCTACAACGACCCGCATGTTCCTGCGACACATAAGATGCGCGATCATGACTTGCAAATGGAAAGTGCTGAACTTTCTGCAGCATCATTAAAGCAATACGACTGTGTTGTCATTGCGACGAATCACGAAGCGTACGATTGGCAGATGATCGCGGATCATGCGAAGTTGATTATCGACTCGCGTGGCGCGTTACGCGAAGTAACGGGTGATCGGGCTCATATTGTCAGTGCGTAACGTATCGAAAGACAATTGAAATGTCGCAAAGCGTCGGACAATTACGTTCGACGCTTTTTTAATTTGAATATTTAAGGCACCCCGGGGGTTAAAACCCCGCGGGCTTTATGTTCCAGCGAGGGGGTTGCGCGATTGTTGCGTGTTTATTGAAATGTCCAAGATGTGCCGCAATCGTGCATACCTCGGATATCCCAACGATAAAGATAACTCATCACCGGAATATCATCGGGCTTGTCGATGAGTGACACTTCCTCGATGACATACTCACCGCTGTCGAGGTCTTCGTAGGCATTGAGTTTGTCTAAACACTCATCATCCACATCCCAGAGTTCACCTTGAATGCTGATGCCTTTGTCGGTGACGTTGGGGTAAGGGAGTTTGACCAATCCGGGATAGGTGCCCAGTGTTTCGAATCGCCCTTCGATTTCAAAGAGCCGGTAGTCTGTTGTGGTATGCGCGATGCCGATGTAGCGTTGGCCAGTCAGTCGGTAATGGTTGGACTGGTCGGATTTGAGTGTGCCATAAACAAACAGGCGTGTGATCATAATGGTGATAATGTAGTCATTTGTTTGACATGGATGCAAATTCGAAATTCCATTTCACTTGCCATATCATGTCCGCCATGAGCAGTCACGAAATCAACGTTGCCATTGAAATTCTCGAAGGTCAATCTGACATTCCCCTGCCAGCGTATCAGTCTGAGCATGCTGCGGGGATGGATGTCTGTGCAGCAGTTGAACAAACGGTGGTTATCGAGCCCGGTGAGATTGCATTGATCCCCGCTGGTTTTCGGATGGCTGTTCCAGTGGGTTACGAAGCACAAATTCGCCCGCGATCGGGCTTGGCTGTGAAGCATGGTATCTCCATGCCCAATACACCTGGGACGATTGATGCGGACTATCGCGGCCAAGTCAAAGTGCCACTAATCAATCTTGGCAAGCAGGCCTTCAGCATTGAACGGGGTATGCGGGTCGCCCAGATGATCATCAAACCTGTGCCGCGAGTGAGTTGGCAAGTGGTCAACCAACTCGACGAAACCACGCGTGGCGAAGGCGGCTTCGGTCACACCGGCACCAAGTCATCTCCAAGTATCACCTGACAAACAGCTGTTAATCCGTAAGGCTATCTTGCCTATTTTAACAGCTTTTACACCCAAAAATTAATTCCCGTTAAATTGCTCAATTGATTCACCTCAAATTGCCGATTCACTATTGACGAGCGTCATTAAGTTCGTATTGTAGTGTTTATAGCGATCAGTTAAACTATTGTGACGTTTGTAACGATTGTATGCCTGCTGTCTGCCGTGTAAGGATGCTAATCAGAAAGCAAGATCATGAGTGCCAAAGACCCGCTGCCGGAACATTTTGAGATACCTGACTTTCTGCCCTTTGAGATGCCACGTTTCAAGGTTGGCCAGATCATTCGTCATAAGCGTTATCGCTATCGCGCGATTGTGGTCGATTTCGACATGTCCTGTCGTGCCGATGACGAGTGGTATTATTCCAACCAGACTCGCCCGGAGCGCGAGCAACCTTGGTATCACCTTTTAGTCGATGGCTCGCACGCCACGACCTATGCCGCCCAGGAATACCTGATGCACGAGAAGGATCTGCAACCCGTGCAGCATCCGTTGGTGAGCCAGTATTTCGATAGCTATCCCGATAAAGCCAAGGTGTATCATCGCAATGATGAGGTTTGGCCGGGTTGGTAAACGCGAATAAACAATCACAATTCAATGACATTAGCACCGGTATACAAACCGGTGTTTTTTATCCACATCCTGCCAATCCATGCGCTTTGTAAACCAGTTTTGCCAATGCGACAGCGTAGTTAATCGGCGAAAATATCCATTAGTTACTTGTCATTAATTAATTACATTAATTGCAACGCTGGCACGCCCCTTGCGGTACATATTGCACCAAGGAGGTGTCCGCCATGACACGTTTTGTGAATAACCTCAAGACCACGTTTCTACTCACGCTGTTGTTCGTACTGATTCTGACCATCGGTGGCAGACTCGGCGGGCAAGGTGGTTTGATGATCGCGTTCATCTTCGGCCTGGCAATGAATGTCGGTGCGTACTTCTATTCCGACAAGATTGCACTGGCCACCATGCGCGGCCAGGAAGTCGATGCTCAATCCGCGCCCGATCTCTATCACATGGTGGGGAGACTCGCAGGTAATGCTGGCCTGCCGATGCCCAAGGTCTACATCTGCCCGCAGGAAGCACCCAACGCCTTTGCCACTGGCCGGAGTCCCAAGCATGCTGCTGTTGCGGTGACGCATGGGGCGCTAAAGCTCCTAAGCTACGATGAACTCGAAGGTGTCATGGCTCATGAGTTGGCACACGTCAAGAACCGCGACACGCTCACCAGTTGCATCGTCGCCACACTTGCTGGTGTCATCACCATGGTCGCCAGCATGGCCAAGTGGGGCATGATCTTCGGCGGACTTGGTGGCCAGAATCGTGACCACAACATCTTTGCTGATCTGCTGATGATTATCCTTGCACCCTTTGCAGCAGTCATGATCCAGATGGCCGTCAGTCGCAGCCGTGAGTTCGTGGCAGACCATGATGGCGCTCGCATCGCAGGTACGCCATACGGCTTGATCTCCGCGCTACAAAAGCTCGAATCCCAGAGCAGTCGCATGCCCTTGCAAGGTGCATCCACTACGCAGAATCACATGTTCATCGTAAGCCCGGCGATTGGCAAAAATCTTGCCGGACTCTTTCGTACGCACCCGCGAACCGAAGAACGTGTCGCCAAGCTCCGCGATATGGTGGCATAAGGCATTGACACTACGTTTTACGGATTGGTTGTCTGAGAATCGTCTTAAGCTTTTGGGGCGCCGTTTTGCGCGGATCACCCAGATAAATTTCGTGATGCTTACCGGTCATCGCGTAACCGTTATCGGGGATGAACTGTTCGTGCATCTGCTTGAGGATCGGCCCTTCCTCGCTGTAGGGGCCCACATGCAGAACCTGCACACATAAGCCTTCATCCAACGTCTCAAAACGAATCTGCTTAAGCGCATCAGGATTCAGCTCGGAGTCTTTTTTCTTCGTGTCCTTGGCAAGAACCTGTTGCTTCATCTCATCTACGATGTCTGTCGTAATCCAATCCGGTTGCCGGATCATCATCGTCCATTGCCATTGGTCTCTGTCATCTCGACAAAAAGCACTCATGTCATCAGCCCACCACAGTCCCGAAAGCGGTGGCACGACGAAGTCCTGCTGAAGTTTGATCTTGCTGTGAAACTTGATGTTGTATGCCAGGGGATACAGTGCAGAAACAGCATCGACAAAGGCCTGCGACGTGCCGGGATTGCCTTTACCATCAATCATCAGGTACGACATCGCAGGCACGGTCAACACATCAAACCGCCCTGCCTTCCCGGAATACAAAACCTTGTCCTGTTTCTTGAAATCCAGCTTGTTCATTGTCGTGATCCCGTTTGTGTTCTATTCCGTTTCGATAGTTTGTGAAGTATACTCCCCCGTCACCCAGCACCAATACCCCAGTGACATCACGCCCCCCAATGCGTAACAAATCAAATCATTAATGTCCGGCGTGGAGACATCCTTGAGTACAGGCAGGTAAGGCGAAAATCCTTCAAACACCAACCCGATTACCAACACCAGCATGCCAATCTCCAGCAGAGATGGTGCCAGATCGTGCTTGCGCAGTTTAAGCTTCCGCATACACCACAACATAATCGGCACAAAGATCGGCACCAACAACAAATCATTGAGATACCACCGCAAATACGTATGACTCCACTGCACACTTTCCAACATGCGATTGAGAAAATAAATCCCAACACAGATCAGAAACAAACGGTCACGAAGATAGCTGAAGGGTTTGAGCATGTCAGTGTGTGGAATATGGTGCAGCAAGATGCAGAGCTGTTAATGTAAGAGCAACCAATGAACAGAATGGGAGAAGTATCAAAAAATTGATTACTAAAAAGATCAACTGGATTTTAAAAGAACTCCTGGCACATTCTAGAAAAATTGCAATGCACAACAACAGATTCATCCATGCTGCGACTTTGAAAATTTGCCAACTTCCAGTCATATCAAATACAAATTGTTTGAAAGTCGGATGGATATGATCGCTTATGTCGGTTATAAATGAAAGGTAAGTGTCTTGGGTCACGAGAATATCTACATCGAGACCAATTCCCCCTTTCTTATTATCTAAGCCATAACTGCTGAGTGTGTAACCTTCTTTTGTCTTCGCGTAAAAAATATGTTCATTGACGTTATCTTTCATCAAATCCATCGTTTGTTGATCGAGGTATTGGAACTGATCCTCAGCAATAGAAGCAATTGGTTCAGCATCAGCAATTAAATATCGTATTGATTCTGGATACTGCCCATATTTTTCATGATAAGAATCCAGTTTTTTAATGATTTTTGACATCGGGTGATAGGTGAATTTTTGTAAAGTTCCTTGTAACGCAGCCGAGTTTCGAAAATGGTACCAACCTATTGTATATGTCACTGCAAATGTCAAAGGGATACATGCAAGCCACAGAATTAACAACATGCAGAGTCTCTGCCGGATGGTTTTGTGTGGCCTGTGAGCATTGGTCGAAGATATGGGTGTTTGTTCTGTCATTTGTTTTGGTCATCAATGCGTTTGATTGGCGGATATCAAATAACCGGCGATTTGCCAGACGGCGATCATGGCGCAGCATGGCAGGAGGATTACGAAGTTAAACGCGATGTGTTTCCATGAATAGCTGACGGACTTTCGGCTCAATTGTAATTGGAATGCGAAGATCGAAATGATGCCGAGAATCAGAGACGCTTTGAATAAACCCGGACTGGTATCAATGTCAAAAAGCATCTGCTTGAAAGTGGGCATGGTCTTGATGCCCGGTTCGTCATCCATGTAGATATCAGAGTCTGAACCGATCCCACCGGGTTTACCATCCCTGCCAAAGCTATGAAGGATGATGGTGGTTTCGTCTTTTTTCTCGTATTGGATTGCGTTGCCCCACGGATCAGTCGCCATGTTCTTTATTAAGTGATCTGCGATTTGTATGTATTCTTCATCCAGTGTTTTTTCTGGTTCATGTTCAAGTATCAAGTGTCTGATCGTTGCGGGATATTTGCCAAATTTCTTGTGGTAACTTTTGGCATTGCTGACAACGTGATCGAATTTCCATTGCAGCTTATTGGTATAGGTTCCCTGCATATCCGGATTGGCCCGATAGCCGAACCATGCCACGGTGTAGACGTAGGCCAGTGACAACACGAATCCTACAAGCCAGATGAAGAGTCTGAATTTCAAAGGTGGTTTTGGAATGGACTGTGTTTGAGGAGATGGATTTTGCTTGTTTGTTTCGGACATTGAATTCCCCAGCTATTGGATTGAAACAGAATTGTAGCTTGTACTACGAGTTTGGGATAAGTCTTTTACTTCCATGCCGCCAGATGAACGAAGTGAATCTGACGGGTGAATGAGTGTCCTACACGAATCGCACCCGTCAGATTCGTCCTCAAAAACGGACTCATCTGGCGGCTTGTGTTTTTTATCCGAAAGTCAGATTCGCAGTTTAATTGATCGCTTTACGCGCATAAAAAAGGACGGCTGTTAAACAGCCGCCCTTTCAAAAAACGTACTGACCTCATCGTGAGGGTCTTGAGCTTTTTTAGTTACCCAGGCCGATCATGGCGGCGATGACTGGGCTGAACTTCACGACCAGGCCGGCGAAGACGACGGAGACGACGCTCACCAGTTTGATCAGAATGTTCAGGGATGGGCCGGAGGTATCCTTGAATGGGTCACCGACGGTGTCACCGACGACACCTGCCTTGTGAGCGTCCGAACCCTTGCCACCGAATTGGCCGGTTTCGATCCACTTCTTGGCGTTGTCCCAGGCACCACCTGCGTTGGCCATGAAGATTGCCATGGCAAAACCGCAGACCAGGGTGCCAGCGAGCAGACCCATGACGCCGGGGACGCCGAGGATCAGGCCGACGATGATGGGAACGACGACTGCCAGCAAGGATGGGATGACCATTTCCTTGAGAGCGCCACCGGTGGAGATGGCCACACAGTTGGCATAGTCGGGATACATCTTGCCATCAACTTCAACTTCCATCGGCCACTTCATGGGATCAGCGACATCCGCATCGCTCATGCCAGCTTTCTTGAAGCCGCCCTTCATGATGCCGAACTGACGACGACATTCGTCGATCATGGCAAAGGCTGCACGGCCGACCGCGTTCATGGTCATGGCACAGAAGACCATCACCAACATCACGCCGACGAACAAACCGCAAAGCACGGCAGGATTCATCAGGGTGATTTCAAGGTGGTTCATCAGGTCTTTGATGGTTGCAGTGCCAGGGTTGAATCCGCCGTAGGCTTCAGGGTTGTCTGCAAAGATTTTGGTCATCTGAGCCTGGACGGTGGTGACATAGGCTGCCAGCAAAGCCAAGGCGGTCAGAGCAGCCGAACCGATGGCAAAGCCTTTACCGGTTGCTGCGGTGGTGTTACCCAGGGAGTCAAGCATGTCAGTGCGTTCACGGACATGTGGGGGCTGATGAGTCATTTCAGCGTTACCACCGGCGTTGTCAGCAATCGGGCCATAAGCGTCGGTTGCCAGTGTGATGCCCAGTGTGGAAAGCATACCGACAGCGGCAATACCCACACCAAAGACACCCATGAGCAGGTTGTCATGACCACCAGCAAAGGAGAAGGCACACATGATGGCAACCACAACGGTCAACAGTGGAATCCAGGTAGAGATCATGCCTTCGGCGATGCCGGAGATGATGACGGTGGCCGGGCCCATTTTGGCCTGTTCAGCGATACGTTGCGTGGGCTTGTGTTCGTAGGATGTGTAACGTTCGGTACCCCAGGCAATGACCAGACCACCGACGAGGCCGGAGATGATGGCACCCCAGATACCCAAAGCGCTGATGCCTTCGACATTACCGACGAGTTTCTGAAGGATGAAGTAGGAGCCGATAATGATCAGTGCAGAACTGATCCAAACACCCATGTGAAGGGACTTGAGCAGTTGAGCAAAGGAAGCGTTTTCCTTGGCACGAACGCAGAAGATCGAGAAGATCGAGCAGAGAATGCCCAGACCTGCAAGACACGGTGCGGCGATGATCAGACTCACCGCTTCGGTTGAACCGAGTTTAAGCTGAATGGCAGCGGCGGCAGCAAGAGCCATCGCAGCAAGGATCGAGCCGTAGTAGGATTCGTAAAGGTCAGCACCCATACCCGCCACGTCGCCGACGTTGTCACCAACGTTGTCAGCAATGGTTGCAGGGTTGCGGGCATCGTCTTCAGGAATGCCAGCTTCGACCTTACCCACCAGGTCAGCACCCACGTCAGCAGCCTTGGTGTAGATACCACCACCGACGCGTGCGAACAAGGCTTGCAGCGATGCACCCATGGCAAAGCTCAGAGTCAATGTGGTGATGCTCGAAAGTGCCATCGGGTCGCCGAGGCCTTTGACCTTCGACAAGATGATGAACCATGCACTCACGTCAGCCAAAGCAAAGCCGGTGACGCACAAGCCCATGACTGCACCAGCACGGAAGGCGACCTTCAGGCCGTCGTTCAGTGAGTTCTTGGCAGCATTGGCGGTACGAGCCGAAGCGTTGGTCGCCGTCTTCATCCCCAGGAATCCGCAGAAACCTGAAAGCACCGAAGCGACAATCACACCCAGCCAGGTCATGTTTTCCTGAAGTCCGGTCTGGCCCATGATCAACAGTACGATCGCCAACACGGCAACCACTGCGTAGACCACTTTGGCTTGACGGCCAAGGTACGCATAGGCACCTTCGCGAACGGCCTGAGCGATCTTCGCCATATTGGCATCACCTTCGGAGGTGGCCATAAAGCCCTTGTAAAAGACAAATGCCATTACCAAAGCAGCAATGGCACCAACAGGAGCAATCCAAAACAGACCGGGCAATTGGTTTGCCACGGCTGCAGGTGTACTCTCGTCTTGAGCAAAGACCGAACTGGCCATCATGCCGATGGTTCCGGCGGTCAACAAATACGTCCCCATATTGCGTTTCATAGTGTTCCAAGCTCCATCTTGAGCGTCATCACGTACGATTCCTGACCGGAGACCTTCTCCAGCCAGTAGCGAGTGCGGATAGTTTAGCGAAATTCAGATAAAAGTGTCAGGTAATAAAACGGATTTATGGCTCTTTATCCTCCATATTTTAGGCCGGTTGTATCAGGAAATGCTTTAAACGATTGACCTATATTAGCCTATGCAACAAAAGAACAAAAGCATTTTATTCCGAATCAATAGAAAATTCACCCGTACCGATACGAAAGTGACATGTTAATGTGGATAACTCTTATGATATGGCAATTCTCGTTGCGTTCGTGAAACAATCGTTTGGTAATCAGGGAGTTAAATTGTGATGCCAAAGAATGATCTGAAAGTCCGACTTGCTAAACCAGAAGACTGGCAAGGGATATGGGAAATCTTCAGTCAAGTTGTCGCTTCTGGTCAAACCTATGTTTACGATCCAGCGACCACTTCGAAACAGGCTAAAAAGCTGTGGCTTAATCCAACTGCTGATGCTCGGACTTACGTCATGCTCGACAAGGAGAAAATAGTAGGAACTTACCTGCTTAAACCCAATCAGATTGGACTTGGTAGTCACGTTGCCAATGCTGGATTCATGATCCATCCCGATACACAAGGACAAGGCTTGGGGCAACTTCTTGCAGAACACTGTTTGGATCAAGCTCGTGAATTGGGGTACAAGGCCATGCAGTTTAACTTCGTGATAGAAAGCAATCACGGCGCGATACACCTGTGGGAGAAGTTGGGATTTGAGATTGTTGGGACATTGCCCAAGGTGTACCGACATGCTCAGCAAGGTCTCGTTGATGCGTATGTTATGCATCGTTTCCTGTGAAACATATGCTTCACAGAGCAAGACCAACATGCCATACAAACAAGACCAGGCGAAGTCTTATATTCAAAGACTTCGCCTGGTCTATCTATTTCGTAATGACAGCTTCAACTGAAGCGATCAATAGGTCTGCTACGTTTTAGCGACGCTTGGTCGGTCGTGCACCGGTTTCAACGCGCTTGGAAGATTTACGTGCAGCTCGCTGTTTGCGTTCCGAGGGTTTCTCGTAGTACGCGCGGCGTTTGACATCTTTGGTCAAGCCTTCTTTTTCGCAGAGCTTCTTAAATCGACGCATCAACTGCTGAGCAGACTCACCGGGACGAGCTTTAATCCGAATCGCCATATGTGTTCACCATTCCTGATGGGTAAAAGTAACAAATCCATGTCGAGTCGAGTATTATGCCAAAGTCCTTTGGAACATGCAAGTTGACATGGGCGTGTATGTAAAATTGTTTACGGTTTTGTCAAGTTTTATTTCCAACGATCCAGCCAAAGCCAGTTGGTGACAATGCGTGGGTAGTATTTGCTACCCTTGGCTATGCCATCCAGAAACTGATCACTCATTGCAAAATACGAGCTTTCCGAGCCAGTGATCCAACCGATATGGGCAGCGTCTGAAGATGAAGTATCCAACCCATAAAACTCTTGAGCAACGTGTTGAAAAATGCTGATTTTGCTCAACCAACTGTTCCCGCTGGTGCTTGAAAGTCGAATACCACCGTCAAGGTAATGATTTTTACCCCAAATGAGTAACTTTTGGGTATGTTTTTGGAGTACTGACAACAACTCCGCAAATGGGCCGTCAGATGCAAGCCACTGTTGACCGGCCTGACCCCAATTCATCGGATAGACCAACCCTTCAATGGCAGGCAGGATCCGTGATTGGTATCCGGGGTTCTCTTCTTCAAAGACCGCAGGCAAAGTTCCGTCATCCTGTACAAACTCACAGACTGTTCTGGCGGCACGTTTGGCAGCAAGCAATGCCTCATCTGCTCGATCATCACCTAGCTGCTGAAGCATCATCGCCAATCCCAGATAGGTTGCCCAACCCTTGATGGCAATGTAGAGATTGTTTCGCGCTTGGGCCAGTGAATGATCCAGTGAGTCGTAGGTGGTGATTTCCTGACCGGTCCTGCCACATCGCGAGGAGTCAAACTGCATGATGCCGGTGCGCTTTGCAGGATCATGGTGATCACGATTGAGCATGGATTCCAGGCAGGCGCCAATCACGTGTCGTTGACTGTCAAGCCATGTCTGATCATCCGTCTGACTGACATAGGTTGCTGCCATGAGCGACCAGTTGCAAAGCTGTTCCTGAGTCATGTAGCTAAAGCACCCAAGCTCTTCGGTGACTTCATAGCTCGAATACCCCTTGGGTGTGAAGTTGTTTAAGACACCTTGGTCATGCGTAAAGCTGATCCCGCCTGGATACAGTTTGTCACTGCCTGGCAAGGTGACCTGATCAAAATAACTGTAATGCTCTACAAAGCGATCCAACACATTGCGAACCAGCCATGGGTTGAATTTCATTTCGAAGAACAAATGATCGACACTCAAATCAAGTGTGTTGATCATGCAGTACTCACCTTCGTTGACAATCCAATACGGCTTGCCTGCCACATCCAACAATTGTGTCGAACCAAAGTAGCTATGGGTTGCATGTGCGATTAACCACTGTTTTTCAGCAGTCAATTGGTCATATGCCTTTTGATACGCAGCATCGATAGTCAATGGATCGTCGACATGATCCAACGCATCGTTTAGCACATCCGTCAAGCTGCCAAACAGGCGCGTGTAGTAGTACCGACTTTCAATGCCTGTGGTCGCAATGCCGCTGTTATAGGTTGCCAGGGTGATGTTGAGTGTGGTCCTGGCACCTGCGGGAATCTCGACGTAGACACCAACCGCCCCACCTAATCCAAAGACCGGTTGCGCTTTGGCTGCCAATCCATTTTCAACCGTGAAATGTTGGTACGCCGTCAACGTTGCATTGTCGTCTGCCAACTCGAATGCAAGGCCCATTGTTTGCTGAATCGCAAAGCCAACACGCCTCTTGGCTAAGCCTTGATGAATCTGCGCAGCACCGGGTCCAAAGGACATCCCAAAAACCATTGTCACGGTTTCACTGCTGTCGGTGTTGTCGAATTGCAGTTGTGCATTGACTGCCGGTCGCAGGGCTTTGCGCAACTGCTGCGTGGAGGCATGTTCCGGATTGGGGATGCTTGGGCAAGGTGTCTGAATCGTGAACCTCATCGGACCCGCATGCCAGTTATCACTGAGCAGTTGGTAGTCACGATCAATCTGTTCGGACTCAATGGCACGAACCCTGATTGGGTTTTGAGTTTGCGTATCTTTTTCGACATCAAAGCGCGCTGCCTCATCCGCAGTCGCTCCTTTAAAAAACGGCAAGCACATCAACTCCCCCGGATCAGCAGCCTTGCCAACCTTGTAACCAATATGAATATCCTGGTCCCCCGGCCCGCCTTTTTCAGCAGCAATCCCACCTTGACTGCCGAACTTACCACAGGTGAAACTGAAAAATGCCCCCGCCGGCGAATGCTGTGCGTTGTAATTATGTGTGGGTGTCATTGGGTCGGCGCTTTTTAGGAATAATGAATAACTAATTATGTCAACAAAAGAATAACAAGCTCAACGGCACTTGTCCATAGCGCTTTATCACGGTGTTTTATGGTGTATTGGAAAGCTTGACAAAAATTTTGTCTATTATGCTTTTGCTCGCAATCAAGTTTCGTTTTAATTTAGAAAATTGATTGACAAGAGTTTGTGTTTATCAAATCATAGTTATCACTATGGATGAACCACAGAAACATAATGTCATGAAATTAGAAGTAATTAATTCTTTAGACCAACTCCGTGAGAATATCAGACTGTTTAATCGTGATGCTGACGATCATTTGTCTCGGACATTAAATTTAATTAGAAGTACGAAGTATTGGGTGTTTGATGAAGACAACAATGAATTTGCTCCTTCAAAATTTGTTGGGTTTCAGAAAATGTCATTTGACCGTTATGAGATAGCGCATAAATTCCAAACCAGTGGTGCGTCTTTTGACGGCTCTACAACGCGCTTTGCGATTGCTCGTCTTCTCGGAGATTACCAGCAGGATGCAGACTTAATGGATAAGTTAAACCAATGGCTTACCAAACGATTTGATACAGGGACATTTGATGGGGTGAAACAGAGCAAATGGAAATTTACTCGTTTGATTTCTACCCGGAACTACTGGGCTATTGCATGTAATCCTAATCGGTATACTGGATGGGAAGCTTCGCAAATACTTGATGAAATCGCATGGGAAATCAACCAAAGCAAGATACAGCTTGGAGACCGTCTGATTGTATGGCAAACTATGGCAGATGGAAAAGAACGAGGCGTCATCATTGTCGGCGAGGTTATTGCAGGTACCCAGTTAATCGAAAGCCCAACGGAAGAACGCCAGTTTTGGCTTGATAAAGTTATCGG
Source organism: Phycisphaerales bacterium UBA7800 (assembly GCA_002480565.1). Taxonomy (GTDB): domain Bacteria; phylum Planctomycetota; class Phycisphaerae; order Phycisphaerales; family Phycisphaeraceae; genus UBA7800. The sequence continues at coordinate 76,399 of DLCK01000076.1, forward strand.
TAAGACAGAACGTATTCGATTTCACGTCATCCGACTTCCAGGCTTGCCGATATGGCTGAATGAAAGAAATGCGTGGCTATCAGAATTAGCAGTTGCACGTGCTAGAGGAGGAACTGTATTCACACTCCAACCGCACCAGTGGCATCAAATTGTCAACCAAGCATCTCAAGGAGAACCACTTCCACCTTACAAGAACCACCGCGGTGGACAAGGTTATGCGGTAAATACCGAAGCCAAAAAGGCAACTGAGGAATATGCTCAGAAAAAAGCAATAGCATACTTCGAAGATAAAAATTATCAGGTTACAGATGTTTCAAAAAACCATCCTTACGACATACACTGTCAAAAAGATAAAGAAGAACTCCATGTTGAAGTCAAAGGAACAACAGGCGCTGGTAAATCTGTCATTTTAACCCGGAACGAAGTTGCACACGCCAGAGAAAACAAGCAGAGAATGGCTCTTGTAATAGTTAACTGCATCGATTTGAATTTAGATGATGGGAAACTTAAAGCCAGTGGTGGCGTGGTGCATGTGTACAACCCTTGGGATGTGGATGATGGTGATCTGTCAGCCTTACAATATCAATATGAACCGCCTATCAATTAGATCATCTTTAAGCCAAACCATCCAAACTATTCAACCCCAATGGCTCGCGCATAAAAAACGGTTCGGCATAGTCGACGCCAATGCGTGATCCCATATAGCCGTTCATCTGGCGGAGCCAGGCGACGACCTTGCGGTTTTTTTCTGGTAGCACAAACTGCGTTTCGTAGGCTTCGATCGCTTCGATCTTCTTGTCCATGTAGGGCGAAATATCCAGACAGAAACTGGGGTTTGCAACATGTCTCAAATGCGTGCAGTAATAGTAAATCATCCACTTGGGATAGATCGGCTCACCGGGCAGATCGATCTTGGAAAGCTTGGCATCAAAGCGCGCGTCTTCGACGATCCGCGTCACCGCAATGTGATCCGGATGGGCATCTTCAAAGTATGGCAGGAACACGATGCTGGCTTGATGTTCACGGATCACGCCAGCAACCTTGTGTCGGTCTTCGACACTGTGGGTGACAAAACGATTGGGCAGGCCAAGCAGACGACGTTTGACGCCGAGGATCTGGGCGGCCTTGGTCCATTCAATCTCACGTTGGGCAGGTGATCCCAGGGGTGTGGGTTCGCCGTTGGTCATGTCCAAAAGCAGGATGTTGTGACCTTGTGCAGCGAGGCTGAGGATGGTGCCCCCCATCCCCAGTTCCTGATCATCCGGATGCGGGCCGACGACAAGTATGTTGGCCATGTGTGACTCCTTGAGAACATGATGGCAAAATGATGTTGAATAAAATGATTACTTTAACTCATCCAGTCGAGCGTTGATTTTATTCCCCAGTTCACGCATTTGTTTGAGTAGTTCACGGCGGTGTTTGGGATCATCCTGTTGTTTTTGAAAAGCCCATTCTCTGGCTGTGATGCAAAACTGGATGCTTGTTTGAAACAATACCGAATCACATTCACCTGAGACAGGTTGCCAGACGAGTCGACTAAGCAGATGGGTTTGCGGAGCATTCAAATCAGCAGGTGTGTTATCGCGATAGCGTTCAATCAATCGGCCTAATGCGATCAGATGCGACAGGTCTTCGTGCGTTCGCTGGAGATTGAGTTGCATGTCCTGCGGATTACCCGCATCAGCAAAGAGTCGGGCCAACTCATCTGTGTGGTTAGGAATCTGAGTCAGCAAGACATCGGTGGTATGCTTGTCCAGATCAACCAATCCCATGCGGTCAAAGAGATGATCTTGCGATGCGTTGACGACATGATTAAACAGTTTGGTAATCTGCATCAACGCCAAGGCAGGTTGGAGAATTTCTGCTGCGTTTGCAGGATTGACTTGCTCTTGCTGCCAAGCTGCGATCCATTTTTTAAGATCACGATCCAGTCTGGCTTGGATTTGAGGTAGATGCGTATTCAATACACCTGAGGGTTTAAAGTTCATCAGTGAATCGGCTTGGGACCATTGATGAGATAATGCCATCAGATTCACATGCGATTGCATGACTGCTGAGCCCGCACGAGCTTCGGAAAAAGTCAGTGTGTTTGCGAGTATGGATTTAAGTGGAGCTAAAAGTCCAAAAGAACGATGTGTCGCCAGGAGAGGAATTTGTGTCAACTCATCAAACATGACACGGGTATTTCGGCATTCATCAAGCCACTGCTGGTGTTGTGCCGTCAAAGTCATGGGCAGTTTATCGACCATGATCTGAGTTAGTTTTGCCAACTCTATGCGCAAATTGTTCCAGCGTCCGTTTAAGACATCATGCGATGGAACGTAAGCAGAATCGGTTGGGCGGTTAATGCGTTGAATGTGATACCAGTTATCCAAAATGGTATACAGCCAACGGTGCATTGGCTCGATGCGTCCGCGGTCAGCCTCGGTGATGATCTTGGCAATGAGTTTTTCATAAACCAGCGTGTCTTGAAGCTGAAGCTGCAATTGATCCATTCGCATCATCACATCGGTGAAAGCCAGCACCAGTTCCAATTGGCCTTGCCCAATATTTCGCGATTGTGGTTTGCGGAAGTTGGAAAGGCCGGTTTCAAATTGCTCGATAATCAACGGACGGGCGTCAATAAATGCAGTGGGTTGGCGTTGAAGAATTTCCAACACCTTTACGATGTCAGAAAGTACATGGAATGTCGAATGAACCCTTGGACGGTATTCCTGAATCTGTAATGCTGGTTGGATTTGCAGAAGTATTTCACGCACAGCTAAATGCTTTTTGTCGATTTTCAAAGCATCAAAGCGATCGAGCAGTAACTGGAACTGATTATCTTGGAGTATGGAAAAAACGGGTGGTTCCCATACATTACGAATCAGTGGCAAGTTGGCAGCATCCAAGGCATCGGCTAACGGGGCAAAGGCTTTACTGAGATTAAAATGAACCTGTCCCGGATAAAGAACGTTGAGTCGTAGTTTGCCAATGGGATTTTGTGAAAAGCGTTCCATGGCTGGTTTGAGCAGTAAATATTTTTTTCGCTGTTGTTGCGTTGGTGCAACCATGTCCCGTTCCATTGCAGCGATATCGGGTAATTGGTTAAAGAGTTGATCCAAGTCATCAACATGTTCATAGAGCATTGTGCCAAAGAAGACCATGGTCATGCCGACATCGGATGGGTCAGATACACCGCTGGCAAGTAGGTCACGAGCCAGGACACGGCTGCGGATACTCGATCGGGCGATGAGGACTTTCACGGGTGTCTGGTACTTGATGGATGCGAAGTTTTCCAACTGCGCGTCGAGTTTCTGGATCATCGGGGTGACGTAACCCCATTGGGCGACCTGCGCATGCAATTGCGTCACAGGCAGGCATATCCATATCCAAAGCAGAAGACAGATTGGTTGTCGGGTTTTCATCATCACGTCAGATACAAGCGTACCAACTATCAAGCATTCTGGCCAAGCATCTGTTGATATAAATCTTCAAGTTTTTGCACCATGACCTGCTCGGTGAAATGCTTTATGACATGCTTGTAACCTGCATCTGCAAGTTTTTTGCGATGAGTCGGATCAGCAAGCAGGTCATGGATGGCTTGGGCGAGTTGATCTTTGTTGCCAACGGGAGCAAGCCGTCCGGTTTGGCGGTCAATGCAGACTTCACCAATTCCACCTACGTCATAACCGACAATGGCACAGCCGCAGAGTAAAGCTTCGACGAGAGTCCGGCCTTGACCTTCCTGATAGGATGGTAAAGCCATGATGTCCATCGCGTGGAGTAAGGATGGAACCTGTCTTGGCGGAACCAGACCCGCGAGGATGACCTGCTTTTCCCAATGCTGATCTTCAATACGTTTTTCGATCTGATCCCGATCCCAACCGTCACCGACAAAAAACAATCGCAGATCAGGATGACGTTCAAGTAATTTCGGGTAAATGTCCAGCAGGTCATGATGGCCTTTAAGCGGATCAAGCCTGGCAACAATCCCCACCACCGGGACATCGTTGGGGATGCCATACGCTTGACGGGTAACCTCACGTGATGCCGTTGGTGTGGCAAATTCTTCGACACTCACACCACTGGGGATGATGGCAAACTGTTCTGTCTTACCAATGCGTTTTTCGATAAAAGCATCAATCATCGCCTGGGTAATGCCGACAATTTTATGACATCGTTTGGCAGCAAAGCGTTCAAGCATGACATAGGTTTGGTGAATCCAACGCGGCTGCTTGTCATGAAACGGCAGGCCATGGACAGTATGCAACACGCCTGGAACCTTGCCTTGCCACGCAGCGAGGCGTCCGGTGATACCTGCTTTACTCGAATGTGTATGCACGATATCAGGCTTGGTCTGTTTGATGAGTTTACGTATTTGAAAATAGGAAATCAGATCATGATGCGGCAGGATCGCCCGTCGCATGCTAGAGAGTTCCACCGTTTCGACTCCCGCGTTTTGAGCTTCAGTAAGAAGTGATCCTTCAGGCCCATAGATGGGACCGTAGGCGAGTATCACACGATGTCCAGCTGCGACCTGAGCTTTACAACAGAGTACGGTGTTCTTTTGTGCTCCACCGAGAATCAGTCGCGTGATAATGTGCAGAATCGTCAACTGGAACTCACTTCGTCGTATGAAATCCATTCAAGGCACAAGCCTTGCGGTTTAAGTGTCGGGCCTGCATGTCGCCTGTCTGCGGTTTGCAGGATGGTGTCGATGACGGTGGGTTCAAAGTGTCCCCGCCCCACTTCCATCAAAGTCCCGGCAATGATACGAACCATATTGTACAGAAAGCCACTGCCTTGGACGATGATTTGAAATTCATCACCAACCTGCGAGACATTGCATTCATAGATGGTTCGGACGGTTGTTAAACGACCGTGTCCAGCAGCAGAAAGTCCTTCGACATCATGGGTGCCGATGAGTCGTTGTGCTGCATCATTCATACGATCCAGGTCAAGGTTGTGCTTACAGTGAAAGACCATGTGTCGAATGCCAAGCGGCTTGTATTTTGAGCAGTAAATGCGGTAGCGATACTGTTTGTTCTTTGCACGCTTGATGGCATCAAATGTGAAATCCACCGCCTGAGCATAACGGACTTCAATGTCGGCAGGCATGCGTCCGTTGATCGCCATCGCCATACGCTCAACGGGGATGGGACTGTCCACATCAAAATGGGCGACCTGTCCTACTGCGTGAACCCCAGTATCGGTCCGACTGGCTCCAAGCAGATTGATCGGCTGGGCGAAGAGTCGCTGCATGGCCTTGATCAACTCGCCTTGGACGGTTCGCAGGTGCTGACCGCTGGGCAGGATCTGTTGCTGCCATCCATGAAAGTTGGTGCCGTCGTAGGCGATATGAAGTTTGTAACGTTGCAAAGCCATCACATTTAACCACAAAGTTTCAGAGACACATCGCCTGCTAAACAGGTTGAAGTTCTGAGGACTGATATTTCATCTGCGTATCTTACCTTAGTGGTTAAAAGGGTGTTCACTTGAGAAAGTCATCTGGATTCTCGCCTTGCTCGTTGATCCATTTGCGGTATGCGATTGGTGAGATTTCCGAAGGTTTGATTTCGCTACGGCCTCCCCAAAAAACATTGGTATAGCCTACGGGAATGCCTGCTTCTTCAAGGTGTTCGTCGATGGCTTTTTTGTGTGCCAGCAGCAGGTCTTTATCCAAGCCATGTGCAACGCCCATGACGTTGACGTTGTTGAATTCCGGGCCACCTTCACGCCAGTATGCATGGGTCATGCACATGTGTCGGCCGACTTCTTTGCCTGCTGCCATTTCCATGCCTTGGGGGACCGCCCAGTGGAAAAGTGCGTTGTAACGGGTGACGGTTGAGCCGTCCTTGTGTTTCTTGACATGTTCCAGGAACGTCGAGAAGCGTCCGATGACGCCCAGTTCGTTGAGTCTTTTACCTGCTTTGCAGAAGTCTTCAACGGACATGCCGATTTCCGCAGCACGAGATGCCCACGGATTTTCAATCAGTTCGTCGACGGCAAACTCACGCTTCATCGCCATGAGTACTTTCCAGTCATCCACGTTCAGGTCGATGACGGTCGTGTCCTGCACCGTTGCTGGGACATCAATGCGATCACCGGGAGACAATTCACGGCGACGTACATGGCCGACACCCAACGCAAAGAGTTTGATGGCAGGCATCAACCGAAAACGTTTTGCACCGGTCTTTTTGCACAACCATTGGCAGTGTTTATCCAGTGAATAGGGATTGGGAACTTTAAGCGTCGTCCACAAGCGATAAGTCGAACCCACCGTTCCCGGATCACAGGTCCGGATCACCACATGTCCGGAAAACGGGTCTTGCTTGAACATGAAATCAAACGCATCGTTGAGTTGTTCGTTATCAATTTCCCATGCAACCAAAGCGCCGGGAGACAAACTCGTGGATAGCAATGTCTGGCGGATACGGCGAATGGTTCCTGCTTGAAGCATGGCTCGTAAACGCGTGAGTACAATATCCAAATCCAATTCGGCCTGTTGGGCGATGGTCTGAAACGGTGTATCGACAAAGCCTTGAATTTTATCTTCGGATACCGTGAGGATACGTTTGTTAATCGGATCATCAATGGTGAACGGAACGTCTGAATGAGGTGTGGTTGTAGTGGTCATATTTTTGATTGCAGTAGTGGGAAATTAATATTTGAATCCATCTTCACGCAGGTGAACCCATGGCTCGCCTTCAAGGAAGCGTCCGCCGCGAATGGTTCCGACGAACAGGTCGTGATCGCCTTCGACATCCACGTGGCAGGTGACTTCACATTCCAGGTAACTCATCACATGGGCAAGGATCGGGACATGTGTCACCGTGTCGTGAATCATTTCAAAACCCATGAATGGGTCTTCACCTTGATCGACACCACCAGCAAATTTACGGGTGATGATTTTTTCACCAAGGGGTAATTGACATAGACCAAAATGCCTTGACTCTGAGATCAGGGGCATGATCGGTCTGCCTTTGGCGATGGCGATGCTGATCATTGGTGGTTCAAAACAAACCTGTTGCACCCAGCTGGCGAGCATGCCCAGACTACGGTCTTCGTGTCTTGCGGTAAGGATGAAAACACCTGCTGGGACTCGGCCGATGGCTTTGCCAACCTGTTGTTTTAATTCTGGTTCGAGATTGTTTTTCTCTGATCGTCTGGACATAAAACCCCGCTGAGTAAAGTGTGAAACCCATTGCCATGCACGTGACGGCGGTATGAGTCTAAACCTTTGACGCGATGGACGCAATGGTCAACGGATTTATGCACTGAGACTGACTGGCAATTTTATGTTGATGGGCTTATAAACGTGCCATGAATTATCAAGCCGTCATGTTCGATTTGGATGGTACGCTGGCTGATACCCTTGGGGATATCATGGCCGCTGCCAATCACGCATTTACCACAATGGGGCAACCCGCGCAGACGTATGAACGCTTTCGCTATCTTGCTGGGCAAGGCTTGTCGAGGCTGTTTACCGATGCTTTACCCGAAGCTGAATGTGAACGTGTGGAAGAATATATGCAGCTTTTCCGTGCGTATTATGCGGATCACAATATGGACACCACATCACTGTATCCGGGGATCAGTGAATTACTCAATGCCATCACATCGCGAAAAATGAAGATGGCAATCTTGACCAACAAGCCCGATGCCGCTGCACATGAATTGACTAACAAGCTCATGAGTCAGTGGGATTGGGACGTGGTGCTAGGTCATCGCGAACCATACCCGGTGAAGCCTGATCCGACTTCGGCATTGGCGATCTGCGAACAATTAGACATTGCGCCTGAGCATTGGTTGTATGTCGGTGATACCCGTGTGGACATGGAAACCGCCAGGAACGCGGGGATGTTTGCCATAGGCGTGTTATGGGGATTTCGCGATGAACCCGAACTGCGGGAGTCCGGCGCGGATATGATCGTCAGTGATGTCCAACCGATCATTGAGAAGCTTGGGTAGGACCGATGGGGCCTGGTTTGTCTTTGACGAATTGACCTTTCCAAACTGCTAAGTTGTCGTAGTACGCATAGACGTCTTTGTAATTACCATCTTCATCTCTAGGTGCATTGGATGGCGAGTGTCCACCGTGGAAAGTACTGAACATGAATTGGCTGATAAGTGTCGACGGATCGTCTGATGCACGGTATTCAATTTCGTTGTGCTGGATAATGGGTTTGCCATCAATGTAAATATGAGCGAATCCATTTTGCTTGCCGTTATCATTCACACGGACGTGATAACTGATGGCATAAAATTTATTTTTTTCAAATTTAAAATTGGGATTTTTGAGTGTCCGACCATATTTACCTGTCTTATTCTGGCAGTAAAGATAGGTTTGGATTTCGTCGTTTTTGTGAAACATCATCCGCGCACTCCAGCCGGTGGGCTTCATGGGATTGCCCCCGGTGATCGGTCGGTCGGGCCCCAGCCCGTGCATTTTGCCACCTTTGACGAATTGGAATTCCTTGTCGAACTTCACATCAAAGAGCAGGGTGTATTCCATACCACGTTCATTGAGTGGATAGCGGACGACGATCCGTTCAGAGCCGATTTTTGAGGACTTGTATGTTGCTTTGAGTACCGGCGAATGATCGGTCCCCAAATCAGGCACCACGTCCAGGTATTTGTGATGTTTAAGTCGAGCATACAGTCCAGCATCCGATGGGGTGTCAAACGTTTCTTCGAACACCAATTGCCCGTGGGCATCCAAAGCAAATCCGCCAACGAAAACAAAAAAAGCAATAAAAATGACTTGGTTTAACTTCACTTTGTATCCTCATGATCAGTTGGGTATTGATCGGTTATGACATTTTCAAGGGTATGTTTTTGAGCAAAGCGTGACTGTACGTCAGCAAGGTTTTGCAGGTATTGGTTAAGTGATTCAGGCTGCTTTGCGGTAACGTCTTGTGTCTGCGTCATGCGTGTACTTAATTCCAACACATCTGAAATGTGGATTGCAGCAGGCGGCTTGGCAAGACTGTAACCTGTGAGTCCGTCTTCAAGGCCTTGGACTTTATGAATCCAATGCACATTTTCCAACTCCGTGAGCATGTGACGACATAGACGTGGGGATAGATTCAATTGTTCGATGATCTGTTCGGAGCGGATGGATGTACCTTTGTCAAAAGCATCGCCAATCATTGCGAGCATGCTCAAAACCGTGTTGGCATGAACCATGTCGTTTTGTCGGGTCTGTGTGAACTCGCGTTGGAACTTATTGCTTTTCATGGCTTGGAGGACATAGGCAATTTCCAACCCAAAAAGCACGATCAACCAAGTCAGATAAACCCACAACAGGAACAACGGCACCAATGCCAAGGCGCCATATAAACTGCTGGCGCCGGTGTTGGTGGCATAGATGGCGAAAAGCTCTTTGGTGCCGACCCAGAACAAGGCAGCAATGAAACTGCCCATCGCAGCTGCTCGAATCTGAACCTTGGCATGTGGCAAAAGCAGGAACATGGCAAGTAACACCAACCAAGTCGTCATCACCGGAGCCAACACCAACGATGGACCTGCAAGCCAGTTGGTCCAGGCGCCCTCTTCGACGACACTCATCAACCGTTGCTGGACGACTTGGCCGGTAATGATGACCACCGGACCCAGCGTCACCATGGTGTAGTAATACGTCAGGCGCAGATACCAGGGTCTGCCCTGTTCGACATCGAAAATTGCGTTGAAGCTTTTTTCTGCCGTTTCAAGCAAGGTCGTCGCACCATAGATAAAGACCAGTAAACCGACCCAGCCGATTTTGCCAAAGTCGACTTGTTCCAGACTGTCCAGTAGCTGCTCAATACTGTCGCCAAGTAACGCGCGAGCCTCCGCGACAGACTCTTTTTCTTCTTGAGGTGTTTGATTATCTTTGGAGTCTATAACTGCAGTGGAGTCATTAACTGTCATGTCCTGCATTTGAGCTTCGACGGGCGGGCCGACGAAATTGATATCCACCAATTCACCTGTTGCGGTATCACGTTTGAGCAGTTCCTCAGGCAGCAGGAATGTGATGACACTCTGTTTGAATTGATCCTGATAACCTTCGAGCCCCTTAAATGCCTGGAGTACGACCAATGCCAAAACGAGCATGGGTAGCAAGCTGAACATCGTGCGATAGGTCAGTGCTGCAGCCATTTGCGTGGCATTGTCGCGTTTGAGTTCACGGGTGCAGAACCATGTAAACATGGTCCAGAATCGCAGGTAGCGATAGGTTCGTTTGGACTCTTGTGCCGGCTGCATGATAAAGGATCGCACCCGGGTGGATAATTGGCTGATGATGCGCATAAAAGTATTATCGGTTATTCATCCCAATGAGCCAACAGGAGTCGGTTATAATCTTGTCATGCTCAAGCGTCTGTACCAATATGTGCTTTGCATGTTTGGCAAAGGTAAACCTTCTCGCCGGACACCCTTGTATGATGCGCAGGATCCAAGACAACTGGCAAGGCAGCGAAATAACCGCGTGTATCTGAAGAATATCAAACAACATCAGAAGTCAGAAAAGAATCAAGACAACTCTTAGTCGGCTTTAATTGGCAATTGACTGTCGGTGGTATTCTCGATCTGATGCATTAAATTTCTGACATCCTGATCATCTCGTATCGCAAGTGCTTTTTGATAATGTTCGATGGCTTTGTCACGGTTACCTAATTGTGTTTGAACCAATGCCATGTTCAGGTGAGCGCGATAAAAATTATCACGTGATGCCAGGGCTTTGCTTAGCCATGCATGTGCTTCTTCATAGCGTTGATGGAGGATGGCAATCGCCCCCATATTGGCAAGCGCCTCGGCATAATCGGGCTTAATCTGCAAGGCACGTTCAAAGGATGCAATCGCGGATGCTTCGTCACCTTCCTGAATATGGATGACACCAAGATTGGTGTGTGCCATCCACGCATCAGGATTCTTGGCTATGGTGTCGATCCAAAGTGTTTTGGCATCTTTGTAAGCACCGATTTGTTGAACCGTCACGACACTGAAAATCACCACCACTAAAAGAGCTAATCGGGGTTTGCGTGATAGAGCGATGGCAATGAGTGTCAGAATGCCAAGGCTTGCCAGGTATTGAAAGTGATCTGCGACATAGGAATAGGTGAAGGGGAACACGTCGAAAAAGCCCAGTGCAGGGAACAATGTGCCAGCGAAAAAGAGCAATGCGAAAGTCCGGCCACGACGATGGGTTTGGATCGCACGGGCAACTTGGATGCCCAGAATCATCAGGACGGCAAAGGTGATCGCCCACTGCCACCAGACGGATGCATCTATCTGCCATTTGGGATACGTGAAAATCAATGGATTGGGCCAGACCAGTTTACAGGCATAAAACGCCAATACGCGACCTGACAAGAGGAATCGTTCGATGGCGTTTAACTGCCATTCACTACCTGATGCCCCGACATGCGTTTTTTCCATGTAGACGGTAAACAGTCCCATGGCAATACCGATGATCCAGAACGGCAGTGTCGGGACGATGTCCTTGACGGTGATCTTGCCCCGCTTATACCAAATATAAAGCAGTAGTGCAGCGGGCAATGTACAGGCGACTGTTTTACTGAGTAAGGCACAGAAAAACAGCAGGAAAGCTCCTACCCAAAATCGCCCTTCTCGCCGACTGTCAAAATTCAGGTAACACCATGCAGCTGAAAGATAACACAAACCGCTGAGGACGTTCTTGCGTTCAGTGATCCATGCGACGGATTCAACATGGACAGGATGAATCGCAAAAAGCGCAGCAGTGAGCCATGCGGGCCAGAAGTTCAAACCTATCCTGCGCAGGACGGAGACAAGCACCATCGCACTAAGTCCGTGCAACAGGACATTAACAAAGTGATACCCCCCTGCCCAAAGTCCCCAAAGCTGATGCTCAACCCAGAACGTGGTAAAGACCAAGGGGTAATATTGAGGTGTACTGCCGGGCTTGAACCATGCGTCGGAAAGCCCATCAAGACCTGATGTGAGCACCGAATTATGCGTGACATAGTAATCGTCATCCCAGATATAGCCACAGGTGATGGTGCGACTGTAGACAAGAACAGTGAGGATCAATAACCCCCACGTCGCCCACCGCATCTGTTTTTCCAATATCATGTCACTTTGCTGCATCTGCGTATGTTACACGCAAAAATGACAGCTTGGGAGACGCTTTGACAGATCAATTAGCATGAAACGATACCGCTTCACATCTGCCCAACGCCTGCATGGCAAAACAGACTTCTCTGCTGTCTACAAGCAGGGTAAGCGCTGGTACGGCGGGCCTTTGGTCGTGGTGGCTGTCCCCAATGACCTGACGTTTAATCGGCTTGGTTTAAGCGTCTCCCGCAAAGTCGGCAATGCAGTCAAACGCCATCGCATCAAACGACTGTTACGTGAGTCGTTTCGCCTCTCACAATGCGAGCATCCCATCGGTTATGACATCATCATCATCGTCCGCCCCCATGACCTGTTAGCACAGGTTGAGTATCAGACGATTTTGCTCAAGTCACTTTCAAAACTCCATGCGAAATGGGGACAGGTCAACTTGGATTCTGTGACAGAATCTTGTCCTGAGGGATGACTACATTTCCTCTTTGTTCCGGTCTTATGTAGACTAGCCCGGTCATGGAAGAAGGAAAACGTTCACAATTAGCTGTCGCATCCGAGCCTGCGGTTCTGGCCGGGGTACTCTTTCCCAATGGGGATTATGATCCACATGATCCTTTGGGTGAGTTACGCTCATTGGCTGATACGGCTGGAGCTGTGGTATGCGATGAAATATTGCAGCACCGCCAGAAACCCGTTGCAAGCACCTTCATGGGTAAAGGCAAAGTCGAGGAACTCGCTGGACTGGTTAAAGCGCACAACGCTTCGGTGGTTCTTTTTGAAAATGACCTTTCACCATCACAGATTGGGAAAATCGAAGAAATCGTCGAAGTTAAAGTCCTTGATCGCAGTGAACTGATTCTCGATATTTTCGCAGCACGTGCTCAAACCTATGAGTCACGGTTGCAGGTCGAATTGGCTCAGTTGGAGTACACCTACCCACGTCTGCGTGCAATGTGGTCACACCTTGAACGTATTGCAGGTGGAGCCCCTGCAGGAATTGGAACGCGCGGGCCAGGTGAACAGCAGTTGGAAATTGACCGTCGAATTGTCCAACAACGCAAATCGGAACTCAAGCGTGAAATCCTGCGTGTCCAAAGTCGTAAGACCCGTGAAGTCGCCCAACGCAATAAAGACAACTACACCGTCGGCCTGGTCGGATACACCAACGCAGGCAAGAGTACGCTCTTTAACACCCTCACCGGCACGGGGACTTACGCGGACGACAAACTCTTTGCGACTCTTTCAACGCTAACCCGGAAACTCGACCTTGGCGGTGGTGACAGTGCAATGCTGTCGGACACTGTGGGGTTTGTCCGTGACCTGCCTCACCATCTGGTTGCCAGCTTTAAATCCACCTTGGAAGAAGCGGTCAACGCCGACTTGTTATTGGTTGTATTAGACGCAGCACACCCGCGTGCGCATCAGCAATTGCACACAGTCATGCATGTGCTCGATGACATTGGTGCAACCGAACCTCAGCGTCTGTTACTCTTGAATAAAACGGACTTGTTAGAACACAATGCAGACTTGCTGGTGTTTGAAAAAGAATATCCCGACGCCATTGCAATCAGCGCCAAAACTGGTGTCGGCCTGGACAAGCTCATTGAACGAATCCGTCAAGGTATCCATGGCAAGACACAGACATTGACCCTGCAACTGCCCATGTCGGATGGCAAGTCAATCACCTTCCTGGAAAACCGTACCACTATCCATGATCGGGAATATGTCGATCAATTCGTGCGTTATACCGTTACCATTGGTGCACGTCAGATGGATCAATTACGCTCAGCAGGGGCTCGGATTGAGATTATCCAAGAACCGACGGCTGGCAGTTCACGATAACGCGATAGCTGAATCAAAAAGGAATAGCTGATGAATCGCTTCAACTTCCGCCTGTTGATGCTCGGATTGCTTTGCATGTTGCTGATGTTGGGTTGTAAGTCTAGCACGCTCGTGCAATCTGATACCGCTGATAAAAGCAATCCGCAATTGAAAAATGTTCAGGACTCCGCGGAGATTCTGCGAAAGATTATCGCGGCCAGTGGTATGGATGACATCAGCCACGTGCTGCAAATCCGTTTTACATTCAACGTCCATCATGGTGAAAACAAGCTTTCCAGACAATGGACTTGGCGACCGCGTGAAGACAAAGTTACTTTGACGCATCCGGGCCCCACCGGTGAATCGATCTCACTGTCATTTATCCGAAGTGAGGTTCTTGCCAATCCTGACGCGCCAACCAATGTGCGCATGGCGGATCGTTGGTTTATCAATGATTCGTTCTGGTTGATGATGCCACTGCACTTGTCCTGGCAGGATACGGCGAAGCTTGGTATCCAGGATCATGGGATGACTGCGTTACCCATCGGCGAAGGTCAAGCTCATCACGTGACGGTCACTTTCCCCAAGTCCGATATCGGTGGTGGTGGATATACGCCTGGCGATGTATATGACCTGTATCTGGATGACCAATACCTCATCAAACAATGGGCGTTTCGCAAGGCTGGCAAACAGACGCCTAATCTTGTGAACACGTTTGATGCGTACGCTAAAATTGGCGAGATGCACATTGCGATGAATCACGAAAACCCCAATGGTTTTAAGCTGTGGTTCAGCGATGTGACCGTGGTGACGGATAACAAATGAGTCGTTGCACTTACATGGTGATTCAATCTTAAACGACAGGAAAACAAACAAAAAAGCCGTGCTGCAATAGAGCAACACGGCTTTGTTATTTTTTTGATTGAGTCATCGTCTGTTTAGACAGGCGAAGGCACGGTTTCAAGAACCTGCTGCATGACACGGGCAGTTGCCACGCCATCGGCATCGTGCATGTAGGTCTTGGAGATCACGCGGTGAGCAAAGACCGGGATCACGTTGGAGACGATATCGTCAGGCACGACATAGTCACGCTTGTGCATCAAAGCAGTTGCGCGAGCCGCACGAACCAACGCCAGTGAACCACGAGGGGACACACCGATTTGTAACTGTTCGTTGTTACGTGTCGCATTGGAAATCTGAATGATGTAGTCAATCAGTGACGGGTCGATCTGAACCTTGTTGACCATTTCCTGAAGAGTCACCAATTCATCAGCAGTCATCACCGGCTCAAGGTCGGATAACGTCGTGCGTGATGGGTCAAGATCCAAAATCCGTGATTCGTCTTCGGGGGATGGATAGCCCAGATGGATACGCATCAGGAAGCGGTCGAGTTGACTTTCAGGCAGGAAGTACGTGCCTTCAAATTCAAAGGGGTTCTGGGTCGCGATGACCATGAACGGTTGAATGAGCTTGCGGGTCTGACCATCAATGGAGACCTGTGCTTCGTTCATCGCTTCAAGCAACGCAGATTGTGTGCGAGGTGTCGTACGGTTGATTTCATCAGCAAGCAACACATTGGAGAAAATCGGTCCAGGCTTGAAAATGAAGTCGCCCTTCTGCTGATTCCAAATCGTTACGCCAAGGATATCACCCGGCAGCAAGTCAGGGGTCATCTGCACACGACTGATGGAACAGTCAAGGCTTTTAGACAAGGAGGTCGCAAGGATGGTTTTGCCCACACCCGGGACGTCCTCAATAAGGACATGTCCACGAGCCAGCAGACAAACGATGAGTTTATCCACCGCTGCCTGGTTCCCCAGAAAGACCTTCTGTACGTTCTTTTTCAGTAGTTCCAGTTTTTGTACCGGCATGCATTAAGCTCCGTCTCAAGAGAGTCACGACAGTATAACAGTTAAACCGCAGCTTGGCATCCAAAGATTATAACATTCTCGTTTGAAGGCCATCCTTGCCGATACAATAAACAGTCGATTGAATGTATGATATTGACCGTCAGTAACCCCAGAACCCTGCAAGTCGGACTGTCTGCTGCTTATGGACCTTTTTGAACGTCTAAACCTGCTGCTGCTGCGTCTGATCGGCTACCTTAAAAATGAGCCGGCAGTTGTTCTTATTGAATTAGCCCTTTTCTGGGCGATTACCTACATGGTGTTCCGCTTTTTGCGAGGTACCCGTGGTGCCCGTGCCATTAAGGGTGCGGTGTTGATGCTCATCGTGGCCACGCTTTCAATCAAAATTTTAGGTAGTGGTTCGGCATTTGAACGCTTGAATTTCATCTACAACAACTTCCTTGGCTATGCTTCACTGGCGATGGTGATTGTCTTCCAACCGGAACTAAGGCGAGCCTTTGTCCGTTTGGGTGAAGCAAGGCTGTTTCGATCAGCCACCGGACTTCGACGTGCCCAGGTGATTGAAGAAGTCATCAATTCCGTAGCATACCTGAGTAAAAATAAAATCGGAGCCTTGGTCGTTCTTGAACGCGATGTCGGTCTTGAAGGTGTTGTTCAAGCCGGGACTCAGCTTGATGCTCATGTGACAGGTGAATTGCTCAATACCATATTTTGGCCAGGTAGTGCGCTGCATGACATGGCGGTGGTCGTTCGTGGAGAACGAATCGTCGCTGCAGGTGTCCAGCTTCCACTTGCCGAAGCCGAACAGTACAGCCAGGAACTCGGATCGCGTCATCGCGCTGCCTATGGCCTGAGTCTTGAATGCGACGCATTGGTCGTGGTCGTCAGTGAAGAGACCGGGACCATTAGTCTTGCTGAACGTGGGCGTCTGGTTCGAAATCTTTCGCCTGATGGTTTGCGTACAGCGTTGGTTCGCGGATTGGGTGAAATGAAAAGTGTCGATAGTTCGGATCTTGTTCCTACTGTTAAAAGCAAGAAGTCCACTTAATGGAGTCCATGTAACGTGAAGCTGTTCCCCTCAGGACATATCCGTGAATACATCACTGTCACCCTCGTGGCGGTGTTGGTCTGGCTATATGCTGAAGGTGAAAATATCAAGACCTACGAGATGGATGTGCCGATTCAGTTTGTCGCTGCCACGGGTCAGAATTTACTGATTTCCCCTTCGCGTCTGGAAAAAAATCCACGTGTCACAATTCAATGCAGTTCCGCCCAACATGTCCAACTTGAGCAGCTTTTTGATGGTTCACCAATCCCTGTCCCATTAAGCGAAGATCCCAATGCGCCAGAGGGCAATCAACAATTGCTACTCAAACAGTTGTTTACTTCATTACCCATTTTTTCCAAACTCAGTGTCAATATCACCGAAGTCAAGCCAGCTCAGGTTATGGTTAACGTCAAATCACTACAAACCATTGACTTGAAAATTACTGAACTCACCGAAGGCGACACCCAGTTACAAGACGTGGTCATTGAGCCATCCAATGCAACATTACATTTGCCCAAGGACATGCTCACCAACATCACTGAAAATGACACGATTCTTGCTCGACTCAATAAACAGGTACTCGATCGTTTGGCACTCAACCAGTCGCACACCATTGACGGTGTCCAGTTGATTGCTCCTGCTGCAGTTCGAACAGAGTATGTGCGAATTGACCCGCCAACAGCAAAGGTGACATTTACACTTACTCGTCAGACCAAAACAGCAATTATTTCCAGTGTGGCAGTACGATTGGTCTTACCTGCTGCATCAATGAGTCAGTATGACGTGAGTCTACTCAATGATGAGGACAAGCTCATACGTTCGGTCAAACTCACCGGCCCCAATGATCTGATTGATGCCATTGAGCAGCGTAAAATCAAAATATGGGCTGACCTGAAACTCGAAGCTGACGACTTGGCAAAGGGCGTGGGTAAGGATTCCATTGCAACGGTTCCATTGATCCAAAAGCCTGAAAACGTCAAACTCGTTGAAGCCCCCGGTGCGATCAATCTCAAGATCACCGCACGTCAGTAAATCGCATCATTGGCCCCTACCTGCTAAAATACTCGTTTTGACGAATTAAACCTCCAGACAGGAGTTGTTGTGATGTCCAGCACAATCACTGAAAATCAGATCACCGATACACAGGCTTACTGTCAGCAGTTGGCAGATAAGGCTTATGCTGCAAGTCGCAGCCTATCAGGTGTTGCCAGCCAGCAACGTATTGATGCACTTAACGCCATTGCCACTCGCATTGAAGCGTCCGCCGAATTTCTTAAAAGTGAGAATGCCAAGGACCTTGCTGCCGGTGAGGCAAATGGTTTGTCTTCTGCCATGCTCGATCGTCTGAAAATTGATGATACGCGAATCGCCTCCATCGCAGGTTCCGTGCGGGAAATTGCATCACAGACTGACCCGTTGGGGCAGATTATTGAAGGACGTGTCCTGCCCAATGGTCTGAAACTCTCCAAAGTCCGCGTCCCCCTGGGCGTGGTGCTGATCATTTTTGAATCACGTCCCAATGTGACTTCTGATGCAGCAGTTTTGTGTATCAAGAGTGGCAATGCAACCATTCTCCGCGGTGGTAAGGAAGCGATTCATTCCAATAACGCATTAGCCCAATGTGTCCGCGGTGGACTTGAAGATGCAGGCATCAATCCCGATGTCGTGCAACTTGTTCAAACCACCGACCGTGCTGCTGTCGGCGCGCTGCTTAAAATGGATAACCGTATTGACCTTGCCATCCCCCGTGGCGGCAAGTCCTTGATTAAAGCCGTCGTCGAACAGGCACACATTCCCGTCATCAAGCATTACACCGGCAACTGTCACGTGTATGTGGACAATGTCTGCGATGAGCAGATGGCAATCGACATTTGTATCAATGCTAAGACGCAGCGCACCGGCGTGTGCAATGCCACCGAAACCATCCTGCTGCACAAGGATGTGGTTGCATCAGGACTGGGTAAGAAAATCTGCGATGCATTGATTGCCAAGGGTGTTGAAATTCGTGGTGATGCGTCCATCGCCAAACTCAACGACAAGATCAAAGCAGCAACTCCTCAAGACTGGGACGAAGAATATCTGGACATGATTGTTGCGATGAAGACGGTCGATTCACTTGCCGATGCCGCAACACATATCAACGATCATGGCTCGCGTCACACCGATGCCATTGTCACCAATGATGTGAATCACGCTGATCAATTCGTGCAGTCGGTCGATACCGCCAACACCTTTGTCAACTGCTCTACGCGATTCAGCGATGGCGGTGAATATGGTTTAGGCGCAGAGATCGGCATCAGTACCGACAAGCTCCACGCACGAGGGCCGATGGGTGCTGCTGACCTGACCACCTACAAATGGGTGATCTATGGCAACGGCCAAGTGCGTGGGTAAATCAAACATGGATAGATAAACCACAGAGTCACAGAGTTAGAAAGACAATTCTGTGTCTCATGTCTTAAACTCTGTGCCTCAGTGCCTCTGTGGTTAAGACAACAAAAGAAACGTGAAACAAATGCCCCACAACATCCAACTGATCATCTTCGACCTCGGCCGTGTCATGGTGGATATCTGCAATGACTGGCAGGAAGCTGCTTCACGAGCGGATGTGACCTTGCCCATGGAAGATTACCTGCAAGCCCATGAGCAGATCAACGGTCCATTACTCACAGCCATGGAGACCGGCCAGATTGATATCAATGTGTTTACGCAGTCAATCAGCAAACTGGTTAACAAGCCTGCGTCTGAGATCAAAAGCGCATTTCTCAAATGGCTCAAAGCGCCGATGCCCGGCATGGTCGAGTTGGTCAAAGACCTTAAAACCAAGGGGTATCAGACAGCGTGTTTGTCCAATACCAGTCACATGCACTGGGACATGATGCTTGATCCGACCAGTGAACATTATCTGGCATTGGATCAGATTTTTGACTATCCCTATGCCAGTCACATCATCGGTATCATGAAACCTGATAGCGGGATTTACGATTACGTCGAAGAGCAGACCGGTAAGAAACCATCGCAGATCATGTTCTTTGATGACAATGTTGCCAACATTGAGGCGGCTAAATCTCGCGGGTGGCATGCGACTTTAATCACGCAGGATAAGCCTGTCACGCAACAGGTTCAGGCACAATTATCCGCGATTGAAAAATGATGTATTGATTGTTCCAACGCATCACAGCAAGGGTTGGCCTGGCAATAAAGGTGGGACTGGGCAATCCAGTGAATCGACAATCGCGCGGAACAACTCTGCCTCACGGACCGTCACTTTCCCGTCACTGCTGATTGCTTTAGCCAGTGCGTGAACCACAGTTCGTTTGGGGACCGGCTTGAGTTTGACCAGTTCATCCAAGGCCTGCCCCACGGCTTTGAGTCCGCAGGATTGGGCGTCGAGTAATTCGACACCACGTAAGTGACTGCCGAATTCAGATACCGCAGAGTCGAACGCTTTTTGGACTTCATTTGGATCTTGATTACCAACATAGGCCAATGTTGAAATCACCACACTAAGCTGACTAACCACCGGATGCAATTGGCCATGGACTGCTTTGACATCCTGTGATTGGTTGTTGAAGACTGGCTCAAGGTGATGCATCAGAATACGTTGAAGCGTCCATTCAAAGAGACTGATTTTCTGGTCCGCACTGATTAAAGCGATCACATTGCGTTTGAAGGTTTCATACTGATTAGGTGACAGTTCTCGCAAAGGAGCGATGGCCAAATCAATCAATGTTAGTGGTGCTGCTTCATCCAGAATCATCAACATTGGTTCAAGGCGTAACGTGTCGCGGTATACCTGTTCGTCTGCGTGTTGCTCGAGTTGACGCAGTTGCTGGCTGCGGACTTGTTTTTCATCATCAAGCAGTAAAGCATAGACCAACGCTCGGGCACCGTAGGGTTCACGAGCAGCACGAACAACCGGCTCGGGCATTTTGGCAATGAGTTGGGATGCGTAGTTGATGTGGGCTTTGGAGACTTGGCCGATCTGGTTGAGTCCATTGCCCTGAGCAGGTTCGATTTCAATTGGCTCAGCAGGTGGAGGCGTTGGCGTTGAAGAGGCTGCCATCATGCCAACTGCTGCGAGACCTGCCATCCCCATTTTTGATCTTGACGAGTCTGATTCAGCTGAACCTGTATCCTGTTTGACCGGTTTGAGTTTGATGTTTTTGAGATTGCCATCGAAGTTTGGCTCAATGCGTTTGATCCGCATGGCCAGTGGCGGGTGAGTTGACATCGACGATCCCAGCCAGTGGGTGACACCTTCGCCAAAGAACATGTGACTGGCTTCCTCGGCATTGGGGGCGCTGAGGTTCGATGCGTAAGACTCACTGGACTCATAGCCTCGACTTTCCACAGCAATGCGTTTAAGGGCGCCGGAGATGCCACCTGGATTGCGTGTGAATTGCACTGCGGATGCGTCAGCAAGAAATTCACGTTGGCGTGAGACTGCTGCTTTGATGAGGTTGGCAAAGAAGACACCTGCATAGCCAATGACCAGCAGGGCAAACCCCAGGACGACAAAGGCCAACCCATTGTTTTTTTCGTTGCGTCGATGTGAATGTCCGGAGTACATGGCCATGCGGATGATGATCATGCCGATGAGTCCGATGAGCAGGATACCGTGGATGACGCCCATGAGTCGGATGTTGATGCGCATGTCACCGTTGAGGATATGGGAAAACTCGTGAGCCATGACACCTTGGAGTTCATCGCGGGTGAGTTTCTCCACGCAGCCACGCGTGACACCGATGACAGCATCACTGGGGGAAAAGCCCGCTGCAAAGGCGTTAATCCCATCCTCGTCATCCATCATGTACACCGGCGGGACGGGGACGCCTGAAGCTATCGCCATCTCCTCGACGACGTTAAGGATTTTGCGTTCGGTCACATCACGCGCACCGTTACTGAGCAGTCGCCCGCCAAGTGATTCTGCGATGACCTTGCCCCCTGCCCGCAACTCGGCAAGCTTGTACAGCGATCCAAGAACAACAACCGCAATGACGATCCCACCGACAATCAGGAGCAATTCTGGATTCCAAAGATCACTGATTGCGAATTGCCTGGCAGGTTGATTGGGGTTTTTCTGAACGTCTTGGTACAGACCTGCACCAACCACAAAGAGACTGACGACAAAATAGGTCAGCGTGATGATGGCGGCAACAGCAGCAAAAAACATCCAGACCAGATAACCTGTCTTCTGTCTGGCTTTGTCCTGATGATCGAAAAAATCCATGGCCATAGGCGAGTCTCGGAGCAAGAGAGTGATTAGTGATTTGGGATTAGTGTTTAGGGCAAGGCAATTGAAGCATGGGAAAAAGAGCGTTTAAAATTTCAACCCTAATCCCATATCCCTAATCACTTATCCCTGACCTAAATCAAAACTGTACTTTAACTGCATCACGTTCAGCTTGTTCGGTGATCTCAAAGAGTTGGGCTTCTGCGAAGTTGAATGTACCTGCGATAAAGTTGCTGGGGAAGACTTCGCGGTTGGTGTTATACACGGTGACTGCGTCGTTGTAAGCCTGACGTGCAAAGGAGATTTTGTTTTCCGTACTGGTGAGTTCTTCCATGACCGCAGACATTTGCGTATCAGCCTTAAGGTCAGGATAGGCTTCCATGACCATCATCAAGCGTCCCATCGCGCCGGTGAGAGTACCTTCAGCACCCATGAGGTTTTGGATAGCCTGTGCATTTGCAGGATTGGAAGCTGCATCGACGTTGACCTTGACTGCTTGATTACGGGCACTGATGACCGCATCAAGTGTTTCGCGTTCATGCTTCATGTAGCCCTTGGCCGTCTCCACAAGGTTTGGGATCAGGTCATAGCGTCGCTTAAGCTGGACATCGATCTGAGCAAAGGCATTCTTGAATCGGTTGCGGAGTTTGACCAGGCCGTTGTAGACGCCCATGACCCAGAAGAAGAGGATCAAAGCCAGGAAGAAGCATCCGCCGAGTACGATTAATGTGATTCCGAGTGCACCCATTTGTGTGACCCCTTTTGGTTGGATAAATGGTTTGTAATGCTTGTAACAGGATACCTTATCTGACGGTCTCGTTGGTGGGAATGGAGCAGGTTTAAATCACAAATTTTTGATGTCAATGCATCATCCAACTTTTCAAAGTTCCAAGTGCTGCCAACGTGAACATGCCCAATGCGATAAGACCGAAGATCATCTGCGTGTCCTTTCATGTTGATGTGTCATGAAAGAGTATCGGGGAAAGTGTCATTGCAAAGGCGGGAAAAAGATGTGTGAAATTCGCAAGTATTGGTTCGATATATGCCCCGTCAGCTTCGACCTTGCGATCTCATCTGGCGGCTTGGTTGTATCCGCAATTAAAAACGCTGACAACCGAGATGATTGTCAGCGTTTGATTTTATTCTAACTCAGAAATGTCAGGGGACACTTCCGGGGTCCAGGGTCCGAGGATTAGTCGAGATTCATCGTCAAGAGGAACTCGGCATTGGTCTTGACGCGTTCCAGACGGTTCTTGAGTAGTTCCATGGCTTCGACCACGTTCATGTCAGCAAGAACCTTACGCAGGCGATAGGTCAACTCAAGCTCACGTGGGTCCATGAGCAGTTCTTCGCGACGCGTGCCTGATGCAGCAACGTCAATGGCTGGATAGGTACGTTTTTCAACCAGTCGTCGGTCAAGGTGCAATTCCATATTGCCGGTGCCCTTGAATTCTTCGAAGATGATGTCGTCCATCTTGGAGCCGGTATCGACCAGTGCGGTGGCGATAATGGTGAGTGAACCACCATTTTCAATCGCACGGGCAGAACCAAGGAATTTACGCGGACGCTGGAGTGCATTGGCATCCAGACCACCGGTGAGAATCTTGCCTGAGTGAGGCATTTCCTGGTTATAGGCACGTGCCATACGAGTCAGCGAGTCCATGAGGATGACGACGTGTTCGCCGAATTCCACCATGCGACGGGCTTTCTCGATGACCATTTCACAGACCTGCACGTGTCGTGAGGTTTGTTCGTCGAAGGTCGATGCAATGATTTCCACAGCAGCTGGTGTGTTCTGACGGAAGTCGGTCACTTCTTCAGGACGTTCGTCAATGAGCAGAACGATGACCTTACAGTCAGGGAAGTTGGTGATGACCGAATTAGCCAGTGACTGCATCATGACCGTCTTACCGGTACGTGGAGGAGCCACAATCAAGCCACGTTGACCGCGACCGATGGGCGTGACCAAGTCGACCACACGCATGGACAGGTCACGTTTGGAGCCATCGCCTTGTTCGAGTATGAATCGCTGATACGGATGCAGCGGGGTCAGATCTTCGAAGTTGCGGATGTCATTAAGGTGATCTGGCGGTTGGCCGTTGACCGCATCAACCCGAAGCAGTGCAAAGTATTTTTCCGACTCCTTGGGGGGACGGATGGTACCTTGGACAATGTGTCCGGGTTTGAGGCCGAAGCGGCGAATCTGCGACGGTGAGACGTAAATATCATCGGGGCAGGCCAGGTAGGAATATTCAGGACTTCGCAGGAAGCCAAAGCCGTCAGGCAGAATTTCCAGAACCCCTTCGCCGTACATCAGACCTTGATTCTTGATGCGTGCTTTTAGGATATGGAAGATGAGTTCCTGCTTTTTGAGGCCTGCATAGTTTTCAACCTGCTCAGCCTTGGCCAGTTCGACGAGTTCGTCGATCTCCATTTTTTGAAGGTCACGAATCGAGACGTCAGACTGCTTGGCCTGCTCGTAACGTGCCTGTGTTTCAGCATCAAGTTGAGCATCAGACTGGTCGGGACGATCACGGTGTTGGCCGCCTGAGTAGGAGCCCCCGCCGTTGCCTCCGCCCTGTTGATTGTAATTGCCACCGCCACCATTACCGCCGTTACCACCACGGTCATTGCGGCCGTTGAACTTGCCGCCACGGCGACTGCGATAGGTGCGGTTGTTGTTGAACTTGTTTTGGTTCTGCTGGGAATGACGATTGCGGTTGTCATTATCCTGGCGTGGTTGCTGTTGACGTTGTTCGCCTGAGTCAGATGCAGCTTCCTTTTTGGGTTGCTCCACCTGGGGCTGGGGCTTGGGCTCGGGAGCCTGAGCTTCTTGCTTTGGTTCTTCTGAGGGTTGTTCCACCTGGGGCTCTTGAGCTTTTTGAGCTGCCTTGGCCTTGGTTTTCTCGGCTTTGGGAGCCTTTACCTTTGTTGTCTTGGCAGGCGCATCGTCAGATTTGGACGCTTCCTGCGCAGAGGTGTCATTAAATAGTTCTTCAGTGACGGCAGCTGCTTTTTTGGCGGCAGCCTTCTTGGTCACTTTCTTTTTCTTGGTGGTCTTGGCCATTGCCAATGACTCTCCTATTCACAGAGTTAATGTTGCGGGTGTCTGTCAGGGGGAATCCATCAGGGAAAGAAGAAAAGCATTTGCTCCTCCATAAGCTTAACCATCAGGATGCCGTGATGCTTCCGTGCGCGAGGCTATTATGTTTATTCAGATGGAGCGACCGTCTGTGTTCGGCAATGCCCCATGTTTTTATGCTTAAGTTTCGGAACCATAAAAGGAAGCCGAAACATCGGATAAGCGACAAGCTTTCCAATTAAACTCCGATAACTGAACTGTTGTTTACGAGAAACGAGTCAGACGGTATCAGGTACTGATCTGCGACTTTGGGTCAGGTGATTGGAGAATGTCGGAAAGAACATGGCGGACTTGATCGAAACAATCTTTCTCCCCGCCATTGTTGTTAACTACATAATCGGCACAATTTGCCTTGATGTCAAGTTTCAATTGATTTTTCTGTCGCCGGGTCAACTCCTCTGTGGACCAGCCTCGTGTGGACAAAACACGCTGGCGTCGGATTTCTTCGTCGGCGGCGACAAAGATAGTGACATCTACCTCGGAGTCAAGTCCGGCTTCAAATAAAAGTGGACAATCCTCCACGATCGCGATGACCGTTTGATCAGCCATGTATCGCTGACGCATCGCCTGACGCTGACGATGGACATAGGGGTGAATCATATTTTCCAATATTTTCAACTCATCAGGACTTGAAAAAACCAATGCCCCAAGCGCTTTACGATCCAAATGCCCCATCTCATCAAACACTGCATCTCCCCAGTGGGATTGAACTTGCTGGAGTATCTGTCCATCCCCCATGGCTTGACGAGAAAATGCATCGGCATCAATGACACCACATCCGAGTTTCCCCAACTCAGCGGCGACAGTGCTCTTGCCCGACCCGATGCCACCTGTGAGACCGATGACAGGTTTATTGCCAAATTGCCAGTGTTGCATGATTATGTGAAATTTGAGTTATTTGCAGTTTGAACGACGAATCAACAGCATATCGTTAAATGGATTTTGAGCATAACGGACTCAAAAATTGCCGACATGCAATTGTTCTGACATATCGACGGGGCATATTGATTCTAACGCCATAACAAACTCCAAGGGGGCAGACATTATTCCGCAGAATCCAATTGGGGTTGTGGATCCCAATGTTCCATCAGTTGCAGGAAACTCACCATGGCAGCACGAAGATGCTGTTGGGAAGGATCAAGCTGCTGTCCTTTGGCTAAATGATCCAGTGATGCGAGCACTTCGGTTGATCTTTGGATATACAGGGCGTGAATTTTGTCGACCATTGCGTGGACTTCCTTGGCGTAGGATGCGGCAATATCATCCATGGCTTTGCGGAAGACGGCTTCATCAACTGTGCCATCGGCAGACTTGGGCATGGCGTCGTGTGCCTCAGCGAGTGCTTCTGAGATGTGAGCATACAACTCACCTTCAAGATCAGGCAGTGCATCGGCAACAATTCGATCAATACTCATCCGCAGTTGACTGGTAAGCTCTGCCGGTGCCTGACGAATGAGGGCTTCAAGTTGGTCGGTCGCTTGAGGTGCGTATGCAATAAGCTGTTTGGTGAGCATCGGTCGTGATGCGTCAATCTGCTGACGGGTGTAATTTTCAAGGTTGAGAATCACGGTGTTCGAATCAAACTCGGCAACTTTGTAATACGCAACCATCAGGTAAAAGGATAAGGCGATCAGTGAAATGACCATAAAAACCAGTGAATTGGACTTACGACGGTTTGCAGAGTTAAGTGCTTCGTCCAAGGCAACCTGCAGTCGCATCATGCGGTCATCGAGAGCTTTTGTGTTGTTATCACTCATGGGTATCAATCTTTCTATAGGAATCAGGATCGTTAAGCGAGGACAAATCGACAGAGATTAATTGGCGGCAGGTTCTGCCATCAGTTCACTATCCAGATACATCAGCAGGTGATGAATCAACTCACGTTGGACCTGGGTTTGATCCTTCTTGTCTACAGGCGGGACTTTGATCTGAGTCATGATGTTGTGCACCTTGTGCATTTCGTCAGCAAGCAAGGTGTCAGCTCTTTGAGTGATGGTTTTGGATTCACGATCCAATGCATCAACGAAATGTTCCATCACCGCATGAGCCCTTTGGTCACTTAGATATGGGAATTTTTTCTGAGTGTCCTTTTGGACGGAAGCTGCAACTTTTTCAATCGACGCATTGAGTCTGCCCATGATGTCCTTGTGGATGTCATGGGGTAATTCCTTGAGTAACTCGTCAGCATCGTCTCGAAGCAAAGGTGCGATCTCGACGATGCGATCCTTGATCTGCTTGGCGTAGACCGGGACAACCTGCTGAGCGACTGGATTTAGCTGTTTTGCAACATCCTGGCCAAGGATCGGCAAACGTTCGAGCAATTGTTGCTGAACCTGATCCTCGTTGAAATTGTGAGTCACACGTCCATATATCCGGGCACCAAAGATCAGCATGACGATGACAAGGGCACTAATGAGAACCAGCAATTGAATACGTGATGCTCGCTGGATGTCGTAAAGCTTGCTTAGCTTTTTATGAGCATCTGCCAATGAACACTCAATAGCGGACAGAGTGTTTGGATCAGTCGGTGTGCCCGGTGATTGGTCGGTCATGTTCGTGGTCTCCTGTGGACAATGAATAACGCTTAATCAACACCAGATGAAACCGGTGTATGCAAACAGTTTTCCCAATGCGTAGATGGATAGAACCAACGCATTTCCCACGGAATATTTGGATACGGCATTACACTTTCAAGAAATGGCAAGGCTCTTCTCTTCCCTTGCGATTCTTATCAATATTTTCAGGAACAAGGGACTGATTAAAATGGCATGCTGGAACCAGCTGCGACAGATTAAGACCCCTTGCCCGTATCAACACTTACTACATACTAACTTTCGGTCATCTGGTGTCAATGACTTAAGTGCAAGATACTGGGTAACGAATGTAGAACTTTGTCGCTTAACGAGCCGTCGGGTGTCGCGACGCAATCCGTAGCCGGAGAAAGTTTCGGTATCAAACATATTGTTTGTGTTCTGAATTTGAGCTTCGCTCAATCCCGGCTCGACACGAGCCGGCTCGCTAAGGCAAAAAAACGTACATGGTTTGCCCTGGCGCAAGATACAGGTGACCTGTATGTTCAGGATTGATTAGACAATGTTGATGACGGTAATTAGTCGTTGCTGCGGATGGTCAGGGGCGTGACCTTGTCGACGTTGCCAGCTGCGATTTTGTCAAAGCCGCTGCCTAATTCGCCGATAGGATCAGGTGGTGCGATTTCAACGACTTTCTCGCCTAATTTCGCTTCGCCGGATTGAACCTTGGCTTCGAACTTCTTGCATTCAGCTAACAGGGCTTCAAGAATCTCCTCTTCGGGGACGTTGGCAACCTTCTGGCCTTGGACATAAATAATCCCACGCCGGTCTCCTGCGAAGATGGCAACGTCAGCGCCCTCGGCTTCACCGGGACCGTTGACGATACAACCCATCACTGCCACCTTGATCGGCAGCTTGATCTCGGTCTTGAGTTTTTTGCGGACATCTTGAACCAAGGTGAAAAGGTCCACCTGAATACGCCCACACGTTGGGCAGGCAATCAGATCAACACCTTTGCGCTCACGTAGGCCTAGACAGTAAAGCATCTCAAAGGCATCTTCGACTTCATAAACCGACGAAGAAGCATAGCTGATCCGCACGGTGTCACCAATGCCGTTGGCAAGCAGTGTCCCTAGTGGTACACAGGATCGGATCATTGCCGTCTCACGTGGGCCGGCATGAGTTACACCAAGATGCAAGGGATGATCGAATCGCTTGGAAATTTCGGTATACGCATCAATCACCAAAGTCGGGTCGGTACTCTTGGCAGAGATGGCGACATCGTAAAAGTCATTATCGTAAAAGATGTCCAGATACTCTTCGAGCTTGGTAATCATGATCGCAAGGAAGTGACCATGTTTATTGTCACCAAAGACGCCCCCCAATTCCTTGAGGCGTTTTTGCTTGTCACGACGTTCGACGATGGAGCCTTCATTGACGCCGATGCGAATGGGGACTTTACGTTCCTTGCAGGCAGCGATGACCGCTTCGACCTGTTTGCGATCCTGAATGTTACCCGGATTCAAGCGAATCTTATGGACACCTGCTTCGATGGCTTCCAAGGCTCGCTTAAAGTGAAAATGCACATCCGCGACAATTGGCACTTGAACCTGGGGCATGATGTGCTTGAGTGCTTCGGTGTCCTTGGGTTCAGGGACAGCAACGCGAACCAACTCGGCGCCGGCGGCAGCGAGCTTGTTGATCTCTGCTACACATGAATCAATCTCATAGGTGTAACCCTCAGTCATGGTCTGCACCACGACCGGAGCATCTCCACCAATGGCGACTCGGCCGACGCGATCGTCACCAACAATGATTTGACGGGTTTTTCTGCGTTGCTGCATATATCAATTGCCTTGCGGGTTGGCGTTGTGTTTATGGGTCCGTTGCACGGAGATGGGCATTATAGAGGAGGGACTAGCCACTAGCCACTTGGGACCAGGGCAAGGCAGACAAAGCTGATGTCAAGTATTGAACGTCATCGTTGTGCTGTCGAAGCACTAAGATGAATTCATCTGCTTCGTACATCAAAGCATGGATTCCCGTTTTCAAGGAAATGACGAGTAACCGGCATTGTAAATATTCCCTACTCCCTGGAATAAAAAACAGCCCCCTTGGTCATCGGAGCAGACCAAGGGGGCATGTAATTGTCACGGTGATGCTATTAATCGAGGCAGTGAACTTGCTTTGGTTTCTCCCCGTTTTGGGGTTGCCTCCGTCAAGTCAAATGAAATCTGCTGTGATTTACAGCATGTCCTTGAGTGCCTTGAGCGGACGGATTTTGACCGTTTTGCTGGCTGGCTTGGCTTTGAAGATGATTTCTTCGCCGGTGAATGGGCTGATGCCCTTGCGAGCCTTGGTGGCTGGCTTCTTCTTGACAACGAATTTAGCCAGACCGGGCAGGCTGAATTGCTGGGGACCACGGGGACCAAGGTTCTTCTTGATGATGCCCGCGAGGGAGTCGAAGACTTCGCCGACCTGTTTTTTGGTCAGTGCGGTGTCTTCAGCGATGGTTGCAAAAATTTCGCTCTTAGTAGGAGCTTTCTTGACTGGGGTTGCTTTGGTCGTAGAGGCAGCTTTCTTTTTAGCCATGTGAATGCTCTCCTTGCATGTTGGCTTTGATTGGATATCAATCCGTGACTAATCGAATTTTATTGAAAATTCGAACTCCGTGATGCCTAATATCGCTATTTTTATAGGTTTTTATCAAATTTTTTTGCATTTGACCCCAAAAAATGGGCGAAAAAGTCCTTTTTGGTCGTTTGGTCGTTAATTTTCTTAAACATTGATCTGGCTTTTTACCTTGTATAGCAGGCTCAAACTACCGTCATCTGTCTTGCATAACGGTCAAAAGCAACACGCATCACACCAATTTTGCATCTGTCGTACAAGTGCATCATCGCGCGATCTGTAAGCTTGAGGCTGTTGTTCTTGTATTCAACAGCCGCAGGTATACTTGCCTGCGACACAACAATTCATCAGACGAATAAATGATCAATCTCGGACTCAAGGTTACGGTTTCCTGGATGCATGTTATTGCCCAAAGACACAGAATGGAGCAATCCAAAGTTCCTGTCGTGTCAATTTGGCAGGTTCAAGACGTCAAATCCAACACATGGCAGATAAAGGATGCAATAATGAGGCAAAATAGCCGATTCAGGGCCTCTTTTTCTGGCATCGGGTTTGCCAATAGACAGGTAACGCCCTCAGGTACAGCCTGAGGCATACAAAACTAGGACTCAAACTGGAGGTCAGCACAATGTCCAAAACAATCGGCATTGACTTAGGAACAACCAACTCGGTGGTCGCCATCATGGAAGCAGGCCAACCGAAGGTTCTCATTAACGCCCAAGGTGCTCGCACCACGCCATCCATCGTCGGCTTCACTGATAAAGGTGATCGCCTCGTCGGACAGCCGGCCAAGCATCAACAGGTTACCAACCCCACCAACACCGTGTATTCCATCAAGCGATTCATGGGCCGTCGGCATTCCGAAGTGGCCAGTGAAGAGAAGATGATCCCATATAAGGTTACCGGCGCAGCAGACGAACTGGTGAAAGTAGAGGTCCGTGACAAGACCTACACCCCACAGGAAATCTCTGCCATGGTACTTCAGGAACTCAAAAAGACCGCTGAAGATTACCTGGGTGAAAAGGTTGAAAACGCAGTCATCACCGTGCCTGCATACTTCAACGACTCACAACGCACAGCAACCAAAGAAGCTGGCCAGATCGCTGGACTCAATGTCCAACGTATCATCAATGAACCCACCGCTGCTGCTTTGGCGTACGGCCTGGATAAAAAAGCCAACGAAAAAATCGCGGTCTTCGACCTGGGTGGCGGTACCTTTGATATCTCCATCCTCGATATCGGCGATGGTGTCTTTGAAGTGCTCTCAACCAACGGCGATACCCACCTTGGTGGTGACGACTGGGACGAAGCCCTCATTAACTTCCTGGCTGATGAATTCAAGAAAACCGAAGACATCGACCTGCGACAAGACCCCATGGCATTGCAGCGTCTTAAGGAAGCTGCTGAAAAAGCCAAGTGCGAACTGTCAACCACGACGGAAACCACAGTGAACCTGCCGTTCATCACAGCTACACAGTCCGGCCCCAAGCACTTGCAGATCAGCATCAACCGTTCCAAGTTTGAGCAGATTTGTGGCAGTCTCTTTGACCGCATCCGTACCCCGGTGCTCAAGGCCATCGAAGATGCAGGTCTTGCCAAGTCCGAGATCGACGAAGTCGTCCTCGTGGGTGGTTCAACCCGTATCCCCAAAGTGCAGGAAATCTGCAAAGAACTCTTTGGCAAAGACCCCAACAAGTCCATCAACCCTGACGAAGTGGTTGCCATCGGTGCTGCCATTCAGGGCGGTGTCCTCCAGGGTGATGTCAAAGACGTACTGCTTCTGGACGTGACGCCCTTGTCACTGGGTATCGAAACCATGGGTGGCGTGATGACCAAGCTCATCGACAAGAATACCACCATCCCCACCTCCAAGAAGGAAGTCTTCTCCACCGCTGCGGACAATCAGACTTCGGTAACGATCCATGTCCTTCAAGGTGAACGTGAAATGGCCAACGGCAACCGGACGCTTGGTCGCTTTGACCTGACCGGCATCGCATCGGCCCCACGTGGATTGCCACAGATCGAAGTCGAATTTGCCATCGACTCCAACGGTATCCTCAGCGTAGCCGCTACCGACAAGGGCACCGGTAAATCGCAGAACATCGAAATCAAGGGTTCATCGGGCTTGTCTGAAGAAGAAATTGAAAAGATGAAGACCGATGCCGAAGCGCATGCCGATGAAGACAAGAAGCAGCGTGAACTCATCGATGCCCGTAACCAGGGCGAACACCTTGTCTACGAAACGCGCAAGCAGTTAAAGGAACACGAAGACAAGATCACCGACGAGATCAAGAAGCAGATCGAAGAAGCTGCTACGGATCTTGAAGAGAAGATCAAGGGTGAAGACGCTCAAGCCATTAAGGATGCCATCACCAAGCTCGGTGAAGTTTCCCAGGAATTGGGTAAAGCTGTCTACGAAAAGATGGCTGCCGAGCAAGCCGCCGCCGGTGGTGATCAAGGTGCCGCCGCAGACGCCGGTGCAGCCTCTCAAGGTAAGGATGACGATGTCATTGATGCCGAGTATGAAGTCAAAGAGTAAAAATCTTTGAACTGAATCAGACTTATAATCAAGCCCCGTGTGTCAATGGACATGCGGGGCTTGTTTTTTCTGGCACAAATGCAAGTGTTGTAAAGACAGCAGGGATTGCGTTCTGTTAAACTACAAAACGATTTGAATTAACATTACACAGTACTCGGGATTTTACATATGGCATTTCTGCTTCAATGCGCACGTCGTTTTAATGGCTGTTCACCTTGGCATCAGATCAAGCCCTCCATTGCCAAGCGTGCTGCTCGTCTGATCGACACGACGCAAGGGCCTCAGATTTATGACAACGTGATGAATCGCTATCGGATGAAGCTGGATCTGTCAGTTGATTTTCAACTGCACATCTATATGAATGCCTCCAATCAACCAACCTTGCAATTACTCAAAGGCATTCTCAAACCCGGAGATCGTTTTATTGATGCTGGAGCCAATGTTGGACTCTTCACCCTTGCAGGAGCAGGTTTGGTCGGCCCCTCAGGTAAGGTCTGGGCATTTGAACCTCAACCTGGTGCGTTGGAATTTCTGACAAAGAATGTCGAACTCAATGCGTTAAATCAGGTCGAGGTCGTCCCACACGGTGTTTGGCACGAAGACGGGCAGGCCACCTTGCATCTGTTTGAAGGTGATGAAATCGACTTGCCTTCTTTAACGGGTAACAAGCCCGGACGCGCTGTAACCAAAGAAGTCACCATTCGCACAGTTAAAATGGATGACGTGGTTACTGAACCGGTCAAAGCCATCAAGATGGATGTCGAAGGTGCAGAACTCTCTGCGCTTAAAGGCTCAGAACGATTACTCTTTGGCGATAAGCCCCCGCATCTGTTCCTTGAGCTTAACGAAGAGATGGCTACAGGCTTTGGTTACAAAACCATCGACATTCTGGATTTCATTCTCAAGAAACGCCCCGACTATCAAATCTTTCAACTCAAGACACGTCGTGTGATTCCATCAAGCTATGACAAAATCTGCACGATCCTCCGCGAGCATCCCGAAAAGTCGTTGAACGTTTATCTCAAACCCAAAGCAGGTTGATCATTCACGCAGGCTTAGTTGAGACTGAAAATTTTCAGATCACGATAGCGTGCTTGCATCCAACGCATTTGGCGTAAACCGATCTTGCCACCTTCATGGATTGGTCCGTAAGCTTTACCGTCATCGGTGAAGTCGAGAATGGTCTTGCCATCGACATTGACGACGATATGTCCGCCATCTTTCATGAGCATGACATGATGGGGCTGCGTACTACCGGGTTGGATACCTGCTGCCCCGTTTGAGACCAGATAAAAGCCGGAGTTTTTACGGAGATTGGTGGTGATACGTCCGCGGTTAAAGGGGGTGTTGGCGTAGTAGGAAAAGTGATAGCAATTGATGTCGCTTTGAATGTATTGCTTAAAGACGCCTGCACGTTTCTTAAGAGTCGGGTCGAAGATATCTTCACCATTGACTCCTTTGGCAGCAAAAAATGTGATACACAAACCATCTTCGGAGATCGGCTGCATGGTCCACTGTGCGACGAAATTCTCCGGTAAATCATGGGGCATCCAGTAAACGATATGCCCATTGATTTCTGAATCATCGTTGGCGGCGGTGGAGACCATCGTCATGCCGTTGTCGTCATAGCTGACCTTGCCCGGCCCTTCCATGATCCAATCTTTGGTGTCCTCTGGTTTGGTCATGGCAAAGCTGTAGAGTTCATGTCCCTTACGACTGGCAATATCGACGGTGGGCTTGAACTTACCGCCGAGATTTTCAGCCATGTTTCCGCGGTATTTTTCAGGCAGGGTTTTGAGCAGTTCTTCAGCTGGTTCATATTGGGTTGAGCTATACGAATCTGCGTAAATCAGTGGTGATTTGTGAATGGTCATCTCAAGTGCAAAGCCCATTTTCCATGGGTCGAGTTTGGTGCCTTCGACGCGCAACGGTGTGCCGTTGAGATAGCCGGTAAAGACGCCATTGAGAGCGTCCCAGTGATAGGCAACGTGATACCAGGCAGGACCAGGCAAGCTTGGAATCTGGATATTGAGGTTGTCGACGCCCTTGACTTTCTTATCCCATTGCCAGATGAGCATCGCACGCCCCTGCGCCGTTTGGAGTCTGATTTCATATAGGCCTTCGACAGAGATGATGGGAATTCTAAGATTGGGGAAATCCGATGATCCGCCGTAGGTCTTGTCGGTCTTGAACCAAAAGGCAAGCGAGCCGGTGTTGCGTGTTTCGGCTTTAAGTGTGTCATCCTTATCGGTGAGGATATAGCCTGCCATCCCATCGACCGGGCCTTCGACAATATTGGGCACGGTGAATGCCATGCCGCTGGAAACCATCAATAAGATCAGACACAGACTGAATGTAAAACGCAATTGGCGCATGTTAACTCTCCACGATGCTTCGAAAGCAAACGTCTGCAAAATAGGGAGGAATCAGTGTAACGTGATCAGGTGGTTTCCATCAAATGGTAGGTCAACGCAGCGGTGATGGCTTCCCATGAAGCATCCACGATATTTTCGTTAACACCGATGGTGTTGATCATGCGACGCTTGCCGTTGATTTCTGTACGGAAGGATATCACAACGCGAACCTTGGCAGCCGACTCTGCGGTGGGGTTGACGACTCGCACTTTGTAGTCATCCAGATGCACATCAGCAATCTGCGGGAAGTGTGGCAAGAGTCCTTTTCGCAAAGCACCATCCAGAGCATTAACCGGGCCATCTCCTTCAGCCACATGGTGTTCGATTTGGCCATTGACTGAGAGTTTGACGATACCTTCGGTGGTGGACTGTTCGTTGTGACGTTTGAGTATCACGCAGCGATAGTGATCCAAATCCCAGAAGGATTTTTTGGTTCCCATCACTTCATGAAGCAGCAGTTCAAAGCTCGCTTCTGCCGCTTCAAACTGATAGCCCTGATGCTCAAGGTCCTGGATTTTTTCCAGGACATTGCGTTGCATTTCACGGTCGTGAGCGATGTTGAATTTTTCGCCAAGGGTCGCAGCGATGTTGCTTGCACCAGACAGTTCACTGACAAGAATCCGACGCGTATTGCCGACCGATTCAGGGCTGACGTGTTCGTAGCTATGTGCCACGCGTTGGACGGCATGGACGTGCATGCCACCCTTGTGAGCAAAGGCTCCCGTACCCACATACGGTTGACCTGACTGCGGGTTGAGGTTGGCAAGTTCGTACACGTAACGACTGGTTTCGGTGAGTTTTGGCAGTGACGTTTCATACAGACAGGTGAAGCGTTTACCCATCTTCAGTCGAAGGTTAGCAGCAACAGTGATCAGGTCTGCATTACCGGTGCGTTCGCCGATTCCGTTGATGGTTCCTTGTACTTGCAGACAGCCCCCTTCGACACCTGCCAGGGAGTTGGCGATGGCCAGGCCGCCGTCATTATGGGTATGGATGCCAAACTTCACGTCATCGGTAAAGTTCAATTCGGTTTGGATTTTCTTGACAGTCATCATGATCCAACTGGGCAATGAACCACCGTTGGTGTCACAGAAAATCAATCGCGTCGCCCCACCGTCGACTGCTGCTTGAAGGGTTTGCAGTGCATATTCAGGATTGGCTTTGTAGCCATCGAAAAAATGTTCTGCATCATAAAAGACTTCGGCACCGGACTGCTTGCAGAATTGTACGGAGTCTTTGATCATTTCCAGATTTTCTTCACGACTCACCCGCAGGACTTCGTCGACATGCAGGTCCCATGTCTTGCCGACGATGGTGATGACCGGGGCTTTGGAGTTAACCAACGCCTGCATGCCGGTGTCTTCTGAGGCTTTGATACCACGTCGTCGGGTCATGCCAAAGGCGCAGACCTTTGCATGTTTAAG
The DNA here is from genome assembly GCA_002480565.1 of Phycisphaerales bacterium UBA7800. Lineage (GTDB taxonomy): Bacteria > Planctomycetota > Phycisphaerae > Phycisphaerales > Phycisphaeraceae > UBA7800. The sequence goes on from DLCK01000076.1 coordinate 113,122, forward strand.
GTCGAGTTCCTGAACTTGCTGGAAGTAGGCCACATCCTTGGGATTGGATAGTGGGTATCCGCCTTCGATGTAGTCCACGCCGATGGCATCGAGATGTTCGGTAATCTGGAGCTTGTCGACCAGCGACAAATTGACGCCCTGCCCCTGGGTTCCATCACGCAGGGTTGTATCGTAGATTTCGACATATGAAGGTTTTGCATCAGTCATGTTCAGTGTTCCATCTTGGTTATGAAGGACGGATAAGGTAACAAAAAAACCCTGCTTTGCAGCAGGGTTGTGAGTTCTGGAAAATTTCAGAATAAAAGCACATGCCCTACCGCGTTGGCGGAGAGGTAATAATAATGCTTTCAATAATGATTGGTGTGCTGTTGAGCATGAGGCCATTGTACAGGGATAAAATGGCTTGGCAAGTGTTTTAATCATCACCGGATTTTGCGATATCTGCCTATGACAATCTGCCACACATCTTTTTCGATTTGAGTCTTTTGTTGGTTAATGATTGAATACTGCATATGATTATGGATGTATCAGTTGTCTTGATGCATGGAAGCGAAAAGACTTAAGGCCTATTTGACCTCATGAATAAACCTGATTTATCGACTCAAAACGACACGCCCTACACGATGCCAAAGCAGCGTCCGTTGTTACATGGCTATGTGAATTTCTGCGTGCTGGCAGTGTTGGCATTACTGGCATTGGGCGGCACCGTCACCAGTAAAACCGCAGGGATGGCTGTTCCCGATTGGCCTCAAACCAACGGCTATAACATGTTCCTCTTCCCCGTCTCCCTCTGGGAAGGTGGCATCTTCTGGGAACACACCCATCGCCTATGGGCCAGTGCCATTGGATTCATGGCGATCATCTTATGTGCCTGGCTTTGGATCACTGAGAAAAATCGACGATGGGTCAGCTGGTTGGGAACCGGCCTGCTGGTCATGGTCATCATCCAAGGCGTACTCGGCGGTATCCGCGTCACTGAAATCGACTGGCGGTTTGGGATCGTCCATGGCATCCTCGGCCAACTCTATTTCTGCTTTGTGATCCTCGCAGCAGCAATTACCGGCAAGAAATGGCTCGCCAAACCTCCAGCAGATTACCAACCCTCAAAACTATCCAAACCCATTCGACTGGGATGGATTCTGCTGGGTGTGCTATTTGTACAACTGTCACTGGGTGCAGCAATGCGACATAGCGGCGCCGGACTGAGCGTGCCGGACTTCCCGACGTTTTATGGCAGTTGGCTTCCTCCCATGTCTCAGGAGTCATTAGACCAAGCCATTGCCGAACATGAGATGGACGTGCAGCATGACAAGAACGGCGATGTCGTTCACTTCAGGCTTATGCATGTTCACCTGCACATGGGTCATCGCTTCTGGGCGTTGGCGGTGATCGTGCATGTGATGCTGCTGCTTAATGCATTGAAAAATGAATTCACATCCATGCCCACACTTGCATCACCGATGCGTTGGATGTTGATCCTGCTGGTGATCCAAATCGGCCTGGGCATACTGGTGATCTGGACAGGTAAACATCCGGAAATCGCAACCGCCCATCAGGTCATCGGCGCCTTGCTGCTTGGTCTAACCACATTGGTTCAAATTCGCATGATGCGACTGCGTTACCTTGCTAAGCATCAGGTCTACATGCCAGCCAATACACAACCTCATGACACTTCATCACCCTCGACTGCTTCGGCAAGTTCAGGAGCCATTGCATGACTCAAATTCCTGCCCATATCCTCTCAAGGTTCAAGGATCAGGACCTGCCCTTGATCCCTTCGCGCGTGGACTTGATGACGCTGTTAAAAGTCCGTATCACGGTCATGGTCATGATCACCGCGAGCATCGGTTTTATCATGGCATCACGAGAAGCGTTGGAAATCAGCAGCCTCACTGGGGTACTGAGTCTCCAAGGTGTCGTGATGCTTTGGATGCTTCTTGGCGTTGCGTTGTCCTGCATGGGAGCCAGCGCGTTAAACCAGGTCATTGAACGTCACACCGATGCACAAATGCCTCGGACTGCTGATCGGCCGATACCTGCTGGTCGTCTTCATCCGATGTCTGCGACGGTGTTGGGCGTCTTCCTGTCCACGTTGGGTGTGATGGTGCTGTGGCTGCAATGTGGTTATCTCAGTGCAATGCTCTCTGCAGGGACGATCCTCAGTTACTGTCTGATTTACACGCCGATGAAACGGCTTAACAGCATGTCGACGATTGTCGGCGCGGTTCCCGGTGCGTTACCCCCGGTGATGGGTGCTGCAGCTGCAGCTCATGCGGTGACACCTTCTGCGATGCTGTTGTTTGCGATCATGTTCATGTGGCAGTTGCCGCACTTTTTGGCCATCGCATGGCTGTATCGCAAGGACTATGCAAGCGGCGGGATTCAAGTTCTTCCCGTTGAAGATCCGACGGGTAAAAGCACGTTCCGCCAGGCGGTCCTCGGAGCAGTTGTCTTGCTTCCAATCGGTTTGGTGCCATCCATTGTGGGGGTGGCTGGTGATGTGTATTTTGTCCTGGCTCTCGTGTTGGGCTTGCTGTATCTGGCAACCACCATTTGGATGGCGATCAAGCAGGATCGGTCAGCGGCCCGTTGGTCCTTTTTCTCATCACTGGTTTATCTGCCTGCCGTGTTTTTTGCGATGCTCTTTAACCAACTCGTCTGATACGAACACTTGTAACGAAAGCGATGGGTGCCTCATGAGTCAGGCCAGTTTGGATGCTCCTGTTACGGATAGCCTCAAAAGTCTTGCTGTGGATATTGTGGATATCAAGCACGTTTACCCACCACGTCGACCCAGTCGCAAGGCAAAGCAACAGCAGGTATCCACTGAGCCGATTACCGCGCTCAAATCACTGTCACTACAAGTCAACGAGTCGGAAATTTTCGGTATCCTCGGCCCCAACGGAAGTGGCAAAAGTACCCTTTTCCAAATCATCAGCACCCTGCTTAAACCCACCAGCGGGACGGCACGCATCACTGGTTTCGACATCCTCAGTCAGCCCCAACTTGTCCGTCAGCAATTAGGCGTTGTCTTCCAATCTCCCTCATTGGATGACAAACTCACGGCTATGGAAAACCTGCTCCATCATGGGCATCTCTATGGACTGGCTGGAAGTGATCTGAAACAACGTGCCAATGACGCGCTCGCTGCGGTGAGTCTGACTGAACGTGCCAATGACTTTATCGAAACTTTTTCCGGTGGCATGAAGCGTCGCGTCGAAATCGCCAAAGCCATGCTCCATCAACCGCGACTGTTGCTCCTTGACGAACCCTCTACTGGTCTGGACCCCTCAGCTCGTCGGGAAATTTGGCAACACCTAAGCAAGCTCCGAGATGACTTGGGGATCACCATCCTCATGACAACGCACCTGATGGATGAAGCGGAGAAATGTGACCGCCTGGCCATCGTGCATCTTGGTGAATTGGTTGCAGTGGATACACCAGATAGCCTCAAACAGCAGATCGGCGGCGATGTCATTCAAATCGACTGTCAGTCAGCCACAGAACTGATGCCCGAATTGGCAGCCATGTATCCAGAAAACACGCTCAGTGAGATTGACGGACGCCTTTTACTTGAATGTGAAGACGGCCCTGTGCAGGTTGCTAAAATTGCCTCAGCTTTTGGCCAGAAGATCAAACGCATTGCCGTCGGTCAACCGACTCTTGAAGATGTTTTCATGCATCTGACCGGCGATAAACTCGCAGATGGGTGAGCACGCAATTTCTAATCACTGATTTTTTCTTACTCTGTGCCTCTGTGACTCTGTGGTTAATTCCAGTATGATGATACGTCCGGGAACCACCCACCAACCATGAGTCAGACACCTGTACAATCCGATCTTGCTTTATGGACGACGTTGCGTATTCGCCGTCGGCATGTGGAGCAACCACGCGGTCTTGATGCCAAGGCTGGGCGTTGGATCACGCGTATCAAAAAGTCACGCAAGGGGATGGCTTTGCTCAATCGCCAAGCTGATGCAGTGATGGCTTTGGAACCTCAGATCAAAGACCTCACCGATGAGCAGCTTAATGCTCGGATTGCTGAAATTCGCAGTGTCTTTGCAACCCGAAAAATTGATGATGACCAACTCATCGCAGGCACTGCTTTGGTTCGTGAAGTGGCTCATCGTGAATTGGGCGAAAATCCCTACAAAGTACAGGTGATGGGTGCTCTTGGCATTTACCATGGTCAGATCATTGAAATGGTCACCGGGGAAGGCAAGACACTTACCTGTGCGGTCGGTTCATCTCTATTGGCCTGGCTGAGGCGTCCTGTACATGTGATTACCGTCAACGACTATCTGGCAAGCCGTGATGCTGAGAGTCGGATGCCGATTTACCGGCGATGTGGTTTAACAGCCAAGGGCATTACCGGTGAGACTGAAGAAGCGGAGCGTCGCGGACTCTATCGTTTGCCGATTGTGTATTTGACGCAAAAGGAACTTGTGGCTGACTGGTTGCGCGATCAACTCAAACTCGGTCGGATTCTTGATCCGATCTCCGCGCGTTGGAAAAGCTATGGTTCTCGCATGGGTTCACAAGCTGCTGACCAGGTATTGATTCCCGGCTTATTTACTGCGGTAATTGATGAGTTGGACGCAGTGTTGATCGACGAAGCAGTGACTCCGTTGATCATCGCCAACAGTGCAGGTACGGACGGCCAGGCACCGTTGTACATGCGTGCCCGTGAGTTGGCATTGCAGTTGATCCCCAACGAAGACTTCATCATTGAACATCGCAAACGCAAAGCAAAACTCACCGACGAAGGCTATGACAATCTCGAAGACCTGCTCACTGAGGATGACAAAGACAAGGCATTCTGGCGGTCTCCTCGTCGTCGTGATGAGATGGTTGAACAGGCTTTGACCGCTGAGCATTGTTATTTCACCGGTGATCAATATCACATCGTCGAAGACAAAATCGTGATCGTCGATGAATACACCGGGCGTTTTATGGAAGATCGACAGTGGCAACATGGCCTGCACCAAGCCGTCGAAGCCAAACATGATCTGGAAATTACTGCCGACCGTGACACGCTTGCGAGCCTCAGTTTTCAGCGATTTTTCCGTATGTATCCGCACTTGTCCGGCATGACCGGTACCGCCGCTGAAGCGATTCCCGAGTTGGAAGCGACCTATAGCTTGCCGGTACGTGTGATCCCGACACATCGTCCGATTCAGCGAAAGATGCTCCCGGACTTGATCTTTCGGTATTCCGAAGATCGCTGGAATGCGGTCGTAAAGGAGATTCGCGAGATGCATGCCTTGGGTCGTCCTGTGCTGGTGGGAACACGGTCGATTGAGTCTTCAGAACGCTTAAGCGAACTGCTAAATGAAGCCAAGATTGAACATGAAGTGCTCAACGCGGTCCATCATGAAGCCGAGGCGGAACTGGTATCCACAGCAGGTGAATTAGGTGCGGTGATGGTAGCCACCAACATGGCAGGCCGTGGCACCGACATCAAGCTTGGCAAAGGTGTCCGCGAAGCAGGCGGTCTGCATGTGATTCTCACCGAACGTCATACCGCCCGACGCGTCGACCGACAGTTGTACGGGCGTGCTGGTCGCCAAGGTGATCCGGGGAGTGCTCGGAACATTGTGAGTCTTGAAGACGACTTACTGATCAAGTTTTCGACACGTGTGAGCAAGGTGATGCGGTTGCGTTATGTCAACACACATCACCCTCTCCCGGGTTGGTTAAAACGTGTGTTTAACATGGCTCAGAAACGTGCTCAAAACCTGTCCTTTGCCAGTCGCGCTCAAGTCCTCAAACATGACGAGGAGTTGGATAAGAGTCTGCCCCGGTGATGGCTGATGAGGTCGCATAGTCGGCATGATTCATGCAAGCGGAAGCAGGCGAGAGCTTTGGATTGTGGACAACCTGTCATTTGCAGATTTGTCAGAAGATTCAAAATTCTGAAAAAATTCATGTTCCAAACGAAAAATGTTGTTGACAGGACTGCTTACGGCCGATTACATTAAACACAACCTACCGGAGCTGCGCGTCTTAAATGACACCCCACAGCGGCTCCAGCAAGACCACACCCAGCGTGCAAACGCCCTGCCGGAAAACGATATAAACCCCCAATTGGATTGTTGGAAAATCAGATGCGAACAAAGCGCGAATTTCGGGCCATTTTGGCTTCTGAGATATTTGACACTCCCAGCTGGTACAAGTAACTTATCCCAAGCGTTTTACTATCCTTTTCACACTTTTTAGAGGTACTTATTGATGGCTAACAAAGAAGAACAGCAGTCGGACACGATTGAAACCGTTGCGGCAGCCAACCAGGCTCCCAACAGCAAGATCCAACTTCAGATTGATGAATCCACCACTCCGGTGACCTACAGCACCACCGTTCGCGTGTGGGGTTCAGCTGAAGAATTCAATCTTGACTTTGCCGGTCCACTGCGTCCCGCTGGCCAAGGCGTGGCACGTTTGAAGATCGACCAGCGTATGGTCTTGAATCCATGGGCCGCCAAGCGTTTGGCAATTGCTCTGGGTCAAGCTGTGGCTCGCTACGAAGCGACCTACGGTGGTCTTGAACTCGAAGAACGCAAGCGTCGCGTGGCTGCCCCAGCCGCCGCTGCTGCTCCGGCCGCCGCCGCTGCCGAAGCCAAGACTGATGCCGCCAAGGAAGGCAGCAAGAAGTAAATCCACTCGTTCCCCCAAATCCTGTTCCGCCTTTGGGACAGGTGAGTGAACTGCAATAAATCGGCGGGTGTTGGAAGGGCAACCTTTCAACACCTTGCCGCGCAGTTACTTTGTGATATTGAAATGGGCAATCCAACTATTGCCGCGTCGGATAATGTTTTCATCGGCTCAACACGTGAACTGTCATGAATTTCGACAGGAGCCATGAACCCAACGACGGATCAGGTGCAGAGAGAGTTAGTCACATACACAACTGAATAATCCCCCCATTCAGCCTCCCTGCTTAAGATCCAGCGCTATTCGACTTTGAAGAACCATCCATCCGTTCTCTACAGGGAGTTCCACATGCCACGACGGATCAAGCGATCAGCTCAAGGGCGACGTAACAGGAAGTCACAACGCAAGGGCATTCGCAATCTGCTTCGCAAACGGCAAGCCACGCCTACTATTTTCAATCATGAGCTGGAAACACTTGAACCAAGAGTTCTGCTCACGACGTTGGTAGGCGGTGATATCTTTGAATTCAAAGCTCCCGATCCGGCAGATCCGGCAGGTGAAGGCGTGACCATTCGGGTCATCGTCACAGGCGACACGATCGTCGAACTCATCGGTGCTGATGTCCGTCTAGAACCTGATGGCTTTGGTGGCCTCCGACAGGTCGTGAACCTTGGTGATCTGCCAGGGACGATCTACGGTGAAGGCTCAGCTGCTGGCAGTGACAACATCGAAGACGGCATTGATATTCTCGGTGGCGTAGGCGGTGCTGATGGTATCGAATTGCTCAACGCACTGAATATCGATCCACTCACTGGCCCGATCATTCTCTCAACACCTGATGGGACCGACCAAATTGATATGCAGGCCATCGCCAGTATGGGCTTGCTGGGCAACGGCACTACCTTCGGTATCAATGTTGGCCAAATTGGAACCGGAACAGGCACAGCTGCAACAACGCGACAAGTCATTCAACTTGTCCAGTTGGATGTCACCAATGATGATGGTACAACTAACAATAACAGTACAGTTGAAGCGGTCATTCAGGCTGCCACGCTCCAAAGTGATATTCAGTCAAACCTGGTCAATTATCCAAGTTCTCTGAGTAATCCCGACGCTTATGCCATTGATCCCACAACCGGGTTGGCGTATGCCGTTTCCAACGAAGTACTCTATCGAATCAATCGTTCCAGCGGTGCAGTCACGGTCATTGGCAATGTCTCAAGTGAAACACTGAGCTTCGAGGACTTGGGGGAAACAGTCTCCGATGATGTTGCAGGTCTTGGTGTTGATTCAGCAGGCAACTTCCTGTCCGTCTACATTGATTCGCTTTTGAATAACGGACTGTACACCAGCAACGGTTCAACCGACCCCAATCCACAAGCTGCGATTCTTGGTGACTATGGTGATAGCGTGAATCTTACAGCGATTGCTGTGGATGACGATCCTGATTCACCGGCATGGGGCGTGGTCGAAAATGGCGGAACATTCTCATTGGTACGCTTTACACGTATCAGCGGTGAAATCCAATCGATCACCGTTATAGGCACCATTCAAGACAGCCTTGGACGCAATGTCACCGAAATTGATTCCATTGAACTTGAATCCACCGGTGACCTTTATGTCGTGGCTACTCGCCCCACCGTGAATTCCGCTGGTACGCGCGAGGTCTTCCGAATCAACTCAAACACCGCAGTCGCTACGGCTGTGAACGTCGTCGTCTTTGCAGACGGTGTCCTTAATGATGATGTCACCGGTACTGCAATTGACGAGTCCAATGGTGCGGAAAATGGTGTGCTCTATGCCACCGTGCGCATTGGGACGCAGGACATGCTCATCCGCATCGATCGGAGTATCGCAGTATCACCTAGTGATTCAACAGCTGATTCTGATGACGGAGCTGTTACGGATAATACTGATGGTCTTGCCAATGATGAACGCTTCCTGTTTTATTCGGTGTATGACAATGCCATCATCAACCCGGCGTTGGTCTCCAGTACGCTGGACCTGGTCCCGCAGGTCACGGTTGACAGCAACATTGCTGGCGGTGGCGATCTGCTTGACGAATACAACGTTCTTGCATTGACCGTAACGGCGCAGGATCGCCTGCTTGCTGTTGTCGATGAAGGTGATGGCACAACCGGTCTCTACGAAGCAGTCCGTAATACCGTGGGCGGCCCGATCCACAGCTTCACCAAGTTAGGAAGCCTCAGTTTTGATGATGGTGGTACAGACAAAAACATTCTCAATGTCCAAGCCATCGAATCTCATACAACCGACGGCTCGAAGGTCTACTTTGTCGGACGCCTGGATGACGGTAGTGGCAACGGTACAGCTGTCAGTGATGACATGCTCTTTGAACTCACCTTTGCAGATGAAACAACCTACAGCGTCAGCGGCTCAAACGTATTGCTTAGCGGCGCATTGACGACCAGCGTATTCACCGCTTTGGCCTTTGCACATGATGATAGTGGTGACCTGAATCTCTACGCGGTTCGCCAGACAGCATCAGGTGATCAACTGGTAAGTTTTGCAACAAACGCAGTGGGTGTCCCAGAGGTTCTGTCGAGTTCAATTACCGATATCGCAGGTTCATCATCCACCAACCGCATCACCGCATTGGATACCTACGGCACATCAACACTTGTGGCTTACCGCGATGATAGTTCCAGTAGCACCGTTGAACGTGATCTGGTCTTCGTCGGACTTGATGGTAGCGTTGAACAACGTCTTGCAGGTGGTGTGATTGATGCCAACCTTAATGGTCTTGCCATAGATGCAGATGGACGTGTTTACAGCGTCTTTTCCTCGGCCGGTACCAATTCACAGCTTTGGCAGTCCGAAAGCTTTGCTCAGGTTCCAAGTCTTGAAAATGGTGACTCGGGCACGCTTGGTGACATCATGGATGTTGTTGCCTTAACAATCGGTAACTCCGGAAGCACCTACATCGTCACCAACAATGACACAGGCTTTACCCTTGAGCAGGTCACACGTGATGCTGCAGGAATCGCCACGGGTGTCGACAATCTTGGACATATCACCAGTTCAGTTTCCGGCAGCGCTGTGATCGACATTGCAGGCCTGGATATCAACCCTGCCAGCAATGGCCTGTGGACTGTGGGTGTGGATGCTTCGACATTATCACCAGACAGCAGTCTGGGGAGTTTGGATGCGATTTACAACGTCATTGACGTGGTTGTCACCGACACACTTGATGCGAACCAGAATCAACGTGTCTTTGCATTGGTCAATAACGCAATGTCCGTGGACATGTACGAAATCGTGCGTTTAACCGATGGCAGTGTCGATACATTCAGTCTCGTTGGTCAGCTTTCTGACGCATCAGGCAATGCTGTACTTGGCAGCACTTCTATTGAATCCAACAGCAATAACTCCCTGTTCGTCACCGGTTATGCAGCTGATAGTCTGCTTGAAGGTACAGCAACCGGATCACAAGTTGATAGTGATATGCTCAGCGGTCAGACCATTACGCAGGTCACCGCGGTCCCGGGAACAACCAACGAAATTTACGTTTTGACCAGCACTGGTAGTATTTACCATGTCAATTCCAATGGCGTTGAAACACTTGTCGATCAAAACACAGTCAATGATATTCAAGCCATCGCATATGATTCGGTCCAGGCCCGTTTGCTGGTGCTTGGTCGTGTGGACAATGGCACCGACTTTAACCTCTATGCCATTGATGCCGCAACGGCTCTTGATCCATCGACGTTAACGATCTCAACTGTCACAACACTTTTCAACGATCAAAGCACGCAGTTTAATACCAGTAACAGCTCCTTTGCGGGCATGACCTATGACAGTACCAACAACGCGCTGCTCATTATCCGAAATGATCTGGTCACCCCTGCCAACGGACAATTCCTGGTAACTGCGACATTCGACCTTGATACCGGTGTTTATCTTGAAACCACCAGTGATACCAACAGCATCCAGAATGGATTGACTGCTGAAAACCTGAATATCACCGATCTGACATTGCACAACGGTGTGCTTATGGGTATTCACATCTCCGGCGCCAGCCAGTACCTCACTGCCATTGATCAGTCCGATGCCTCGAACTCACGTGTGTTGACCAACTCACTAGGTGGCGATGAAATCGTTGGATTAAGTGACAATGAAAACGGCAACCTTGTCGTCGTTACCAACAATGGTACAACCAATACATGGACTCTGGGCGATGCAGCTCCAACGACGCGTCTTTATACGATCAACAATGTCAATGCGCTTGCTGCGGACAGTGGTGTGAATTCTGCTAGCAATGGCACAGCTTTGACCACGCTTGATGGAAGCATCGTAAGTCTTGCAGTTGATGAAGACGGCGACACCACCGTGCTTTATGCCGTCATTCAAAGTGCAACCGATTCTCTGCAACATCTGGTCACCATTGACACCGACAACGCTACAGATGACAACAGCGTTGCTGGAACAATTGTTGACCTGGGCGCCATCTCATTGAATACCGACCTTCAAGGCACCGGCACGCAGGTCAACCCGACGATTGTCTCTGCTGACATTCGTAATGGTGTTCTTGTCGCCATCGCCACGGGGATCTCTTCGGATATTGATCGTCAGCTCATTGGTGTGGATCTTCAAAACCCAGACACCGATTCAATCTTCTATTCCATTGTTGACACACTTACCATTGATGACACACTTGTGGGTCTTTCAGTCGATGCTAATGGCAATCTCTTTAGTCTCAGCAACAGCACCACAACCACACGCCTGATGACATCTGATGTACGTCAGGCTTTGTTTGTCGTGAATTCGACATCTGCTGTGGGCGAGTTCAAGGGAACACTTGATGATGTCAACGGAGACATCGTGTCCGACTCAGTGACAGCATTGAGCTTCTCCAAAGCTGGCGACATCCTCTACGCCATTCTCCGTAACACAGATGAAGGTCAGGATCGTATCGTCACCATCAGCATGACTGATGGACAAGTCTCAGAAATCGGAACCTCCAGCAGCATCATTCAGGTCAACCAAGCCAATACACATATCGTAGCTTTGGAAACCAGCCCGACAGGAAATCTTCTTGCTTATGACGATTCACTAAGCACCGGTCGTCGTGTGATTCAGATCAATCTGGAAGACACGGAAACCTCTTTGCAGGTCACCACTCCAAGTACCGATATCAATGATGTGATGGGCTTTGCGGTTGATGCCAATGGTCGTTATTTCAGCTTCAACGATACGGCAACCGAAACCCGACTTTACAGTTCACTTAACAGCTTCGTGGCCCAAGCCCTGTTTAACGGTGGTTTAGGTGCGGCATTTGATGATATCGCCGATCTGACAATCAATGCTGCAGGACAGATTTATGCCATCCGCTCAGAAGCAGGTGGTCAGACCAGTCTGCTCTACAAGGTCAATATTGACTCCGATTCAGGCACGATCACGTCCTTTGACCTGATCAATCAGGTTTCTGATACCAACGGCAATCTTATTGTCAATATCACTGCAGTCGATGCTGATCCTGAATCCGAACTGCTATACGCAATCGGTCAGTATGACGGTGACGATACGCGCATGCTCTTCACCATTGATCCAAGCAGCGGTGAAGCCGTTCTCGTTGGCGCGGTCACTGCATACGGCACCACGAATACTGTGGAACTGCAAATCAGCTCACTGGCATGGGACAACTCAGGCACCATGCTCTTTGGTGTGGTCGAAGACTTTGACGGCTATGAAAAACTCATCCGCATCAATCCTGCTGACGGTACTTACACAGATGGTGGTTCCGTGGCGCCGGACGTGGTGGAAGAACAGGATATTGCGGTCCAGATTGACATGGATACCGCCCTTGCCATCGTCGCTGCGCAGGATGGTTCCAATACCCTTTGGACACTCCATCAGGACAATACCAACGGCTATGTAATCAGCGAAATCACCCGTGATGCCAATGGCAATATCACTGCGATTTCCGAATATGGTAATTATGAATTTACCTATGACTATGACCATGACAATGATGCCGATGCAACCACAAGTAACATTACAGGCAGTATCACCAATATCAGTTCAATGACACTTTCTGAAGATGGCAGCAAGCTTTACTTCGTGGGCAGTACCACCGACGCCACTTCAGGTGATGAATACTCCGTCCTCTTCTCCGTTGTGACTGCTGATGCAGGTGCTGCCAACACGCCTGTGACACTTGAAGCTGCTCTGACTTTCAACAGCAACTCCATTTCTGACACTTTCAAAGCACTGGTCACTGTTGATGCCAACACCCTTCAAGGTATCCGTAACATTGATGGCGATGACTGGTTAGTGAAGATTGATCTGCTGACTGACACCGTTGCAGGCACCACAGCAGGCGGTCTTTCTAACGTTGGTGATGGCGAAGTGAAAGTCGACGAAGCTGGCACGAACATCTCCGCTTTGGTCTACAACGTCTATGGCGAATTGCTTGCACTGGACACCACCAGTAACGGCAACCGCATTGTGATGCTCAGTACGGTGAGTCCCAGCAGCTTGTCTGTCGCGCTGACCCGCCAGGGTATTCTTGCAGACAATATGGTCGGACTTAGCACCGATGGTAATGATCAATATTTCAGTATTCAGGATAGCAACACCGCAAACGCCGACCGCATCTTCACCAACTCAACAGGCCGTGCCTATATCGAAGTCGGCGGGCAGAATCCGACACAAGCTGTGGATGTGGTGGATGCCAATGATGATGGCACCCCGGACTTTACGTTCAGCTTTGTTGATGCCGTTGCCATTGCAATGGCAGAAGATGGACTGACTGGTTATGCCGTCAACTATGACGATGCATCAGGTACATATCAGCTTTACACTTTCACCCGTGACAGTGTTACAGGTGAGATTAATTCGGACGTGAGTCTCGTTGGCACAGGCACGATCACGGACGATGGCGGCCCCGCGACAAACCTCACCGGCATCGCTTCAATGGCGATTAATGGTGATACACTGTACCTGGCAGCTGATCAGGGTGTCTATACATTGAACACCGGTGCTGCAACCAATCCCACCTTTACGGGCGCAGACTTTGCCGCAGATGATCTGGGACAAATCGTTGACAGTTTCACAGGCCTTGCAATTGACAGTGATGGGAATGTCTATGCCGCGGGTGCTGTGGATTCTGCAACGATCACATTCTCAGCCAATCCTACCACCGGCCAAACACTGACACTTAATGATGGTGCCAGCACCATTGTGTACGAATTCACTTCGACTACTGGCGTGAGTAACGGTGACATCCTTGGTAATGGCAATACCGCCGTTGTAATTGGTGATTACATCACTGACACGATGAGTTCACTGCTTGGTCAGATTAATGACAATCATGGTGGTGCGGCATACGCAGTTGATGTCACCACCAACACCTCCAGAATGATTCGCGTGCTTCACAATGTCAGCAATACCAGCGGCGTTTTGCTTTCTACCGCTTCATCTGTAACGGTCACCAATTTTGGTGCTGCAGCTCAGCGCGACATATTACTTGCCATCACTGATATTGCGACCACCCCCACTGCCACGCTTGTCGGTGAAACGGTGATCGAAATTGAAGATCAGGGCACGATCATCACTGCCATGGAATTTGATGCAGCCAACCGTCTGGTGGCGATCAGCGATGCCTATGGTACTGACATGCGAATGATGGTGACCATTGATCTTGCAGACCCGTTTGACGGCAGCGCAGCACTTAGTGGTGTAGGTTCCGTCGGTGAAGATATGGTCGGACTTGCTGCGGATGGTCGCGGCCGGTTCTATAGCATTGATGACAACAGCACACTTCGTGCAAGCGGTATCCAATCCTCAGGTATGGACTTCTCTGAGTCGAACAACCTGGTGGTCATGGATGATTCACTTAACGGCGATGCGTCCACCACAGGCCGTCGACGTCTGGTCTTTGTGGATGTCAATGCACCGACTCATTCAGTGCAGGCAACATATCCAGGTGCGATCTCTGATCGTCTTCAAGGTTATGCATCCACCCTTGATGGCACGTATTATTCGATCTTCGACAATACTGCCGTCGATGGTGGTTTGACCAACAATCAACTCTTCCGTTCACTTGCCGACAATGCCCCGAACATGGCAGTCAACGGTGACCTGGGTGATAACTACGAATTCTCAGCCATCGCGGTGACACCTGATACCATTGACGGCCCGGGTGTGGTCTATGCAATCAATACCGATACAGAAGGTGGCACCGAGCTTTACGTTCTGGATGATGATCGTGAAACGGCATCGGCTGCCCGATACCTTGGGCAGATTACCGACAAGTTCGGCGCAGCCATTACCGACATTCTCTCGATGGACTCAGATGAAAACGGCATACTCCATCTGGTCGGTTTTAACAGCCAGGCTCCCAACCCAACCACCACCGTTGGCCAGACCAGTGAATACACTGCCATCAGCGAAGATTTTGAACCCATTGCCATGACCGTGACTGACTCAGGTCGTATCTTTGTGGTCAATGACAACGGTTCGGATACCGACGGCGATGGCAAAAAGGATTACTCGCTGCTCGAAATCACACGTACTGCCAATCTCACCGGCGGTATTGTGACCTCCATCATCAACCATGGCATCATCCAAGACCCCAACGATGCTCAACTCGGTGAAGATATCCAGAATATCTACACCATCGAAACGGACCCTGTCACCGGTAAACTCTACACCGTCGGAACCAAGGGTTCATCTGACTCACAACAACTCTTTGAAATCAACCCGATTAACGGCGTAGCCCAAGCGGTCGGTACGCTCTACGATGAAGATGGCAATCAAATCACAAACGCAATCAAAGCTCTGGCTGCGCAAGAAGTCACCGACGAAGTCCCTGATCAATTGGATACCGTGTGGGTGATTGATGCCTCGGGTAGCACGATAGCAAACTTCGGCGGTACAGCGGTTGGTGACGTGAATGGTGATGGTTTATCCAACACGATTCTGGATGCTGAACTGGCTGCTTTGATCAACCTCAACCAGCAACTCATCGACCAAGGCCAAGGGAACGACGCTGAAATTTCAATTGTGATTTTCGGTACCCAAGCTGCCATAGTCGACATGGACCCATCCACGCCAACTGAGTTTGAAATTGTTGCCACACCTTCTCAGGATTTTGATGGCAACGGTGTCCCGGACATCGTGGATATTCTTCAGAGTATTCAAATTGACCTGTCTCAATCCACGATTGGTTCTGGCACCAATTACGAAGATGCTTTGCAGAAAGCAACCTCAGTCTTTGAACAACGTGGAACGGTTTCAGGTGACGGCGTTTTGGTCTTCCTCTCTGATGGGATCCCCAGTGTCGGTAACCTTGATGGCAATAATGAAGGTAATGATGACCCTGTCTTGGGTATAGCAGATGAATTTGCCTATGGTGATGAAGTCTCTGAACTGCTGAATATGGGCATTGAGCTCAATGCTTATTCCGTGGGTGACAGTGCTGCTTTAGGCAATCTGCAGGTGATCGATCCTGATGCCATTTTGGTCAATACCACCGATGAACTGACCGGCTCCCTGGAACAAGCTGTCAACGTCGGCTTTGTGGAATTCCTGGCGGTCATGAACGGAGCAACATCAACTGATGCTCAATCATTAATTGAGATCAACATTAATCCCATCGACATTGATGGCGATACCAACTTTGAAGAAATTCGTGTAGCCAATCGTGGCAATATCGAATATGACATTGATACGACCACAACGGATCAGACGACCAATATCGTTGACTTTGACTTTAATGCTCAGGGTGAATTGATTGCCATCGAAGAGCATGACTTTAGCGGTGGTGCCAATGATGGCTTGCGTGCCTTGCTGTTGATTGATCAGGATAACCCTGCCACAGAGTCACGATTAACGACAGACTTTGGTGCAGTGGATGGCGACCTGATGGGTTACGCTTCAGACGAAGCGGGTCGCTTCTACAGTATTCTGGATTCCGATGATCAGACGAATCTTGATTTGTGGACAAATGCCAGCATTCTGTACACGATTAATCCTGATGACCTTAACGGCCCCGATGCCACGCCCAGTGCGTTCCTAGATTCGGATGCCGATGGCGTGCCTGATCTGTATGACGCGATTGATGCCAACGGTGACGGACTCGCTGAGGAAGTCATTGCCACCCCGGTAACGACGCTTAGTCGTCCCAATCCTTTGAGCACGGACTATGTGCCGATCACCACAGTGCAGAACATTATCAGTTCGGGTACGGCATCGTTGAGCCTTACGAACCTGACGCTTACCAACTATCTCAATAGTCTTGACGGACTCGTTAGTTCTGTAATTCGTTTCGATGGTCAACCTTTGGATGGTGAGACCATTGAACTTTATGACGGCTATCTGACATATGTCTTTGAGTTTGATAACAACAACAGTGTTGGCACCTCAGACATCAACGGCAGTGTCGGTGTCTCGAATACCAACATTGCAATTGGTTCCAGTGCTGCTGAAACCATGCAGAACCTTGTTGATGCCCTGACAGATCAGAGCGTTGCAGTGTCTATCGACCCTTCAACGGTTGGTACGGTCGCGCAATTGATCCTGCATTACAACGATAGCGACAGCACCATTGAAATGGCTCAAAGCTTGAGTCTCGCACATAATGTGCTGACCACCGGTATCAATGAATCCAGTACGTTGACCTTTAACAGCAACCCGCTGGCCAGTCAGTCGATCACCATTAACGATGGTTTTAACAGCTTTGTGATTGTGTTTGGTACGGATGTCGCCATCGGTGGTACCGAAACGGATACACGTGACAATCTGTTTAGTTATATCAACAACTCTGCGAACGGTATTCAAGCAACCGCAACCGTAGTCGGTACTGATGGCCTGACCATCACCTACAACTCCGAAATCGGCATCATCACAGACAGCAGTGATATCACCATCACAGGATTTAGTTCCTCGGCAACAGGTGATGTGGTCCGTGGCACGATCACACTCAGTGACAATCCCACAGACGGCCAAACCATTACCATCAACGATGGCTTTAACACGGTTACCTTCGAATTTGATGCATCTGACCCGCAGACCATCACATTGGGGGATATCAATCCTGCCATCGACTTGAACACATCGTTTACCGTGACACGTGCTGATGGTGTGAACAACTTTGTCGTGGATACCTCCGGCGGTGTCCTTACTTCGAGTAGTTCCGTCCAGGATTTGCTTGACCTGATTAATGAAGCAGCAGCCAACCTGCCTGTTGCAACGGTAACCTATAGTGGCTTGCCCAATGAAGGTCAATATCTTCAAATCAATGATGGAACCAATGAAGTCATCTTTGAATTTGATATCAATGATGCCTTTGATGAAACCACCCCCCTGGGTTCACTCAATGCGGGCAACGGTCTGAATCTGACTCAGGCCTTTGAAGTGACTTATGAAGACGGTTTAACCCGATCCATCGATCTGTCCTCACTGTCAAGTACTGATACGGTTCAGGACTTGTTAAACCTGCTTAACCTTGCTCGCGCGGGTGTTGATTTCACCGGCACAATCAGCCTGACTGACGGCGACACACTTGTACTGAATGACGGTACAACTTCGGTGACGTTTGAACTTGATGCAGGGATCACCACCACAACCACACTTGATGAACTGAATAATGGTACTGGCGTCAATCTGAGTATCCCCTTCATTGTGACACTCAGCAGTGGCGCAGTGATTGATATGGACCTTTCGGCATTGGATGGGACTGCTGGCACCACCGATACCGTTGCGGACCTCATTGCCTTGATCGAACAACAACGTGCGGTCATCAGCTTCAACAACAATGCAACCGATGGTGAAACCGTCACCATCTCCGATGGCACCAACTCCTTCACGTTCGAATTCTCCGATGGTGCCATCAGCGATGTCATGCTTATCGGCGATCTCAATGACGGGGCTGGTGTTGATCTGTCCAATACCTTTGATGTGGTTCTTGGGGATGGGACAACCTACACCCTGGACCTCTCATCGTTGAGTTCAACAAGCACAGTCGGTGAACTGCGTGACTTACTTAATGCTTCACGTGTATCAATCACACTTACCGACAATCTTTCCGACGGTGATTACATCACAATCAATGATGGTACCGATGATTACATCTTTGAATTCGACAGTGGCAAGCTCCAAGCCACCGACCTGTTGGTGAATTTGGCTTCTGACAATAACCTTGTTGTAACCGAAGCTCTCACCATTACACGTTCGGATGCTACAGCCATTGTGCTTGCTGCAAACACGTTTAGCAGTTCAAGTACAGTTCAGGATCTGCTTAATGCGATCAATACCGCATCAACGAATAAGCCCCAGGCTACGCTAAGTCTGAGCAACCTGCCGTCAGCAGGTGAAACAGTAACCATCACCGTCGGCGAAGACGATTACACTTTCACGTTTGTCAATAAGAACGTTGGTAGTGAAGCTGCCAATGAAGTCTCCATTCGCCAGCCCCTGGGTAGTGGTACAGATGCAGTGATCGACACCATTCTTGAATCTCTGGCTGACAAGATCGCTTCATTGGCATTGACTGATGGTACGATCAGCACCGGTATTGTCGGGACCGTGATCACGTTGACATACAACGCCAATGCAAACACGACCGCCCCAACTTTGGCAATTGCTGAAACAGGTTCGGATATCACTGCAACCAACTGGGCTAATCTTACCGCTCAGATTAATGATGCAGGCACCGGGATCAACCTTGTCGATGCAACAGGTATCACAACCACAGTGACTCCCACGGCGTTGATCACCTTCCTTGGCCTTAATTCAGGCGTGGTTGATACCGATGGTGTTGGCGTTATTGCTGGCAGTGATGTGACCGTGACCCGTGTCCTTGGACAGGATCAGACGGCAGCCAATACTGTGGTCACTGCCGTGCAGTTGGCTTATGACGTTAATGGTGATGTGGACTACGAAGCCACCTTAGCCAACCTATACACCGCGATTGATACCCAGTCTGCTCTGGATGACATGTCGGTAAACGACACACTTGTCAGTGGTGATACGGTTCTGACGTTCACCGATGCCGGTGGCACTTTGGTTGATGTGACCTATGACGATGTGGATGATGTTGACGCCCCGTTAACTGTTGCTTTTGCATCGGTGATTGACGTCTCCATCAATTCCGACGCCGTTGGATTGGATGTGGTAGATCAATCTGGTGGTATTGCCGACATGGTAATCCAAACCAATACCACCACCAGCGAGCTTGGCATCGCAGGTACCGCAAACGGTACATTGGAAGGCCAAACCATCAGCACCACTGATGGCATTGCCAGCACAAGTGATGGTGCGATTGCAGTGGGCAACACCATTGCCGACTCAATGGATAATCTGATTGCAGCAATCAACACGCAGTTTGCTTCTCTATTGGTTGCTGATGATGTGGCCAACAATGACACCCGTGTGACGATTCGCGATGACTCTGGCAATAATCTTTATGCCGTCACCATCAACAGCACGCACTTCTCATCCACTGACTTTACCGCTGTTTATTCCGACCTTGCCAGTGCTTTTGAAGGCAATACCACCGATGAGTACGGCAGCATCACCATCACCGATACTGCGGGTGACGGAGATACCATCACCATCTATGACGGCACCAACACCCCGGTGATCTTCGAGTTTGATGCAGGTGAATTTGATGGGGCCAATCTCATCGGAGACCTGCGTGATGGTGCAGGCATTGACCTTGACCAGCAATTCGATGTGACCCTTGCTGATGGCACTTTCTTTACTGTTGATCTTTCGAGCTTGTCTCAAACGGATACTGTTCAAGCCCTCCTGAATATGATCAGTGCTCAACGCGCACAGATGAGTGTATCCAGCGGACTCAATGATGGCGATACCATCACGGTTACCGTTGATAACGGTAGTGGCAATGTGGACTTTGTCTTTGAAATTGACAGTGGTATCCAAACGGACACACTGTTAAGCGAAATCAATAGTGGTGCCGGTATTACTGACTTTACGGGCTTTACCATTACTCGTCAGGACGGCGTGGTGATCACCATCTCCGATGCGGATATTGCCACTGCGGGCCTTTCGTCTGCGACTGCCACTGTAGCTGATCTGCTTGAACTGATTAACGATCACGCAGACAATGGTTTTTCATCCACTATCACGTTGACCAATCAGCCACTCAGCGGTGAAACCATCACGATCAACGGGACGATTTTTGAATTCTACAACACTGGCGGCACAGTCAGTGGAACCAATACCGCTGTTCTGATCGGTGATACGACTGTTGATACTGCAACCAATCTAGCTGCAGGTATCAATGCTCTGACAGATGTCACCAGTACGCACACCGGTCTTGAAGGAACCAATGCTTATGTGACTGTGACTTCATCTGCAACCTTTACGGTGACCGATGAAAACAGCGCGTTTATGGTTGTCTCCTCACAGGGACAACTTGTCGCTCAGATTAATGCTACCAATACCGGAATCGACTTGGTGGATCACACCACAGGTCTCCCCACATTAACTGTGACAGCTATTGCAGGTGGTTCGAGTCTGGCTGATGAAATTGGCATTGCTGGTGTCGATGGCGTGCTGGATACCGACGTCGATGGCACGCTTAACGGCACAGCCATCAGTCCTGCATTATCCAATCCAGGTGCCAACAATGTGGAACTCGGTGCCACGTTGGCAGAAACCATCGACAACCTGATGCTTGTGATCAACAACCTTGGTAATCCCAATTTGGATGTCACGGTTGAGAATCTCGAAGGTGAAATCCTCACCTTCGTCAACCCCAATGGTACAGGTGTCCAGGTCAGTTACAGCTTCGGTGTGACCCCTGTGGTTGAAGCATTCGCCGGTGTTACGGCAACAATCAACTCACTGAATCTCGGTATCAATATCACCGACGTCAGCACATCCGTTGACTCTGCGGTGCTAACCATCGAGTCCACCAACACCACCGAGGATTTGGGGATTGCAGGTCTTGATGGCACAGCTGACGCGTCTGTCGACGGCACAATTTATGGCGACACACTGTCTGCACTTGTTGGACTTAACAGCACGGTCTTCTTCACCGAATCCACACAACTCGGAAGCCTCCGGGATGGCAACGGAATCGATACCTCCGTCCCATTTGAAGTTACTTTCCAGGATGGTAGTGTTCGTACCTATGACCTTTCAAGTCTCACTGCGACATCCACCGTGGCAGATTTACTTGAACTTATTGGTTATGCACGTGGCACGCTGGAACTATCAGCCAATCTTGATGACAGTGATACCATCACTGTGAATGACGGCACTACGGAAGTGACCTTTGAAATTAACACTGGTATTTATGGCACCACCGTACTGGGTGTGGGCGGATCAAATGACGGTATTAATATCAGCACCTTTGAAGACATCAATGTGCGACTTGCAAACGGCGATGTCTTGACCATTATTGGATCCGCTCTTACGGGTACAGACACCGTTGCGGACTTCATTAATGCGGTTACCAATGCTCAGGATTCTGGATCAGTGGCAAACGGCGGTCGCCTGGTCGCTACAGTCAATGCCACCAACACGGGTATCACACTGACGGATACCACAACGGGCAGCACCCTCTTTGAGGTCGTTACCTCCAGTGCTGATACGGGACTTTCTGTTGGACTTGGTCTACACCAGACAGATGACACAGGCGTCGATGGTGTCATTGACGGATTGGACATTACCCCTGCTCTAACCGTAGTCGGAAATACTGCCGTGATTCGTGGTGAGGATCGTGCAGAAACGGTTGCCAACATCATTGCAGCAATCAACAATGCCAATCTCAATGTTCAGGCAACGGACATCGGAAGTACTGGCACAACCATCACGCTGCGTCAGACCGACACTGCAGCTAATTCATCCCTTACAGGCAGTGGTGCCAATCTCACAGTGGCTGATTTTGCAACTCTCACTGCCAGTATTGATACCGCAGGCTTGAGTCTTAATCTTGCAGACAACAGTACCGACAACGGTACAACTTTGTCGATTGCTTCAAGCACCACTTCAAACCAATTGGGACTCAGTGGTATTGATGGCACAGACGATCAGGACAGCGCAGAAGACGGTACTTTCAGCGGCCGCAACATCACCGATGTCGTTCGCGTCCAGACCGGTTGGAGCCGACAGGAGTCCACTGCCAATTTACTTGCAGCAATTGCAGCATCGGGTCTGGATATCGATGCAACTCTCACAGCAACTGGCCATCTGTCCTTGGTTGATAGCGATACCGTGGTCGATACACAATCACCGTATATCACGGTCAGTTCGGCGGGTAACATTACCGGCGTCGATTTTGCAACACGCTATGCCGATGTTGATGGCACGATCGACAGCCTGCTTTTGTGGGATGAAACCGGCGGAACCAGCAGTATTCAGGTCTCCGGCAGTGATACGACAACGAGCAACAGCCTCGGTCTGACCGGCGTAGGCATTGGCAGTATTCTCCAAGGTTCGGAACTGGGCTTGGCGTTAACGGATGCCAACAATATCGGAATCCGTATCTATGATGATATTGCAGATGTCATCACTGCTTTGACTACTGCGATCAACGCTCAGGGACTGAACCTCACTGCCGTTGCGACAGACACTGAAAATGGATCGATGATCTCCATCGTACATGCCAGTTCCACAAGTACAGCAGTAGTAGCTGGTATCTCCGCAACAGGTACTGGAAGCTTGAGCGGCCTGGTGGCCAACTTTGCCACATTGACTTCTGTGATCGAAAGCGACGCAGGCTATAACAACACCTATCTGGTGATCACCGATGATACGACAGGTGCGGGTACCTTAGAGTTTGAAATCAACGATACAACCAAGGCCTTGGGCATTGCAGGTATCGATGAAATTCACGAGACCGATGGTACAGTAGGACAATTCACCGGCAATAACATTGCTTCGACAATCAACAATGTTGGTGCTGTTGAGGTGCTTTGGGTTGATGGCGATCTGACCGCGAGCCTGGATAATTTGGTTGCCGCTATCAATACCGCTAATACAGCAGGTGACATCGATGTCACGGCACAGCGAGTGGGTACGGAAATCTTCATCAAGCATGACACGCAGGATGCTGATCTTTCGACTTTGAGCTTGGCCACATCGGATACCGTGAATGTAGCGTTGACTGACTTTACACGCGTGACCGCCAGTATCACCGGCGACGGTACTGGTGGATACAACGTGGTCATCACTGATAACGATGCAAATGCAGCAGCCAATGGCGGTCTTGCGATCACCAGCTCCGGTGCGAATTCAGCTGCTGACAGTCTTGGATTGGTCAAGGCCGATGCCGCTGACGGAACCGATGGTGTTATCACCGGCACCGCAGACTTCCTGGATTCAAGCTACGTCGGCGGTAACATCCCCGTGTTGCTGGCGGCCGATTTTGCAGACACTTTGACCAATCTCATTGATACGATCAATGCTCAAAATGCTGCAGGTAATCTGTTCGCTACAGCAGTTCAATCTGGTAGCGGTCAACTGTCTGTGATTGCTCAGCAAAACGGCTTGGGTGCCAACTACGACATCGTCGACACTGCGATCAACTCTGCAGGTAACGACGAACTGTTCATGATCGATCAGACCAATGACACCTTGCGTCTGTTTAGCGTCACACGTGATGCGAGCTTCGGGTATATCACCTCTGTTAATGAAATAGGTGGTATTGTCGTTGCTGCAACAGACTCCACAGGCACCGCTGATGCTGATGCTGGCAAGACGATTTACAACGTCAATGCTGTAGACTTTGATGGTGTGCATGATGGCATCATGTATATCATCGGCAGTGTGGATCGTACGGACCATGTTTATGACAATGGTTCCACCACAGCAACCGAACAGTGGGATGAAATGCTCGAACTCTTCCGCGTGGACACCACCACCGGCGAGGCGACTTCTCTTGGCTTACTGACCGATGTTGATGGTGAGAACTACTCGGCTGCGGATTACCAGATCAACGCAATTGCAAGTGATCCGGATCCAAATGTCGACCCGTCTAACAATGAGTATTCCAACCTCTATGCTGTATTACGCCATGGTGCAGTTGACACGTTGATTGTGATCAATGTGGATCCAGCATCAACACAACGAGCGACCTTCATTGACCGCGGTGAGTTTAAGGTTGATAACGGCACGAGCAACACAAACATCACTGCGATGGACTTCGTTGTTGAGTACGAACGTTTTGGCATCTATCTCGAACGTGCCTTGGTGATGGTGGATGAAGTTGAAGTCAATGCATCAACAAATGAAGTGGAACGTCAAATCCTTCGCTTCCCGGTGTATTCACTTGAACATGTTGACAACAACACTGTGACGACTTCGACCACATTTGATCCTTCAACGGATACACAGAAAATCCTTGAACAGAACGTAGTCCGTACGAGCCTTGACGGCTATTCATCCGACTCTCAAGGCATCTTCTTTAGTGTGATGGATCAGGGCGACACAACCCAGGCCGACACACTCTGGACCAGCCAACAATACATCGCCATTGCCGCTCAGGTACAGGGACTTAGCTTCCAGACTGCTGATGGTAATCCTGACAATGACTTCTACACCCTTATTAACTTTGAAGGTCAGGCGACTCCATTCACCACAGATGTCTCTCGCCCCACGCCTCCCAATGGTCATATTATCGAGATGCAGCAAGCTTTTGCGGAACTGGATCTGACCACCGGTCGCTTCACTGATCCAGTTCAACTCTTAAGTGCCAATGGGTTCAATCCATTGAGTATCAGTGATTTTGATATCAATGCAGCAGGTAAGATTATCGGTATTGATAAGTCCGGCGGTGAAGGTAATACCCGACTGGTCCAGATCGACACTGATGCACTTTACAATGAAGAACGTGAACTGATGTTCACCAATGAAACAGGCACAGATACCATCAATATCAAAGTGCCATCTATCCTCGTTCACACCATCACTGAAGATGGTGCCGTGGATGACAACCTTGTGGGCTATGCTTCATCCTACGATTTAAATGGTGAAGTCTACTTCTATTCGATCTTCGATAACGCGCAGATGAATAACCTTCTGCTGCGTAGTTACAACGACAATGGTGTCGGCAACGCGGTCAATGACGTTGATCACCTTCCCATGCCCTCACTCACCGGGGAACTCACTGGCAACTTCGACATTGAAGCGATGGCCATTATTGGTGTCCAGGATGAGTATGGTAATGACCGGATTTTCTTCTTTGATGACACCTCTACGGCCATTGGAAGCAACAACCCATTTAACCCCTACAACTACTCGCCTATCGCTTTGAATCAAGTGGTCCGTGATGCCAACGGCAATGTTGTAGGCAGTACCACCATTGGTAATGTGGTCGATGAATTCGGCAGTCAGATTCATTCGATCTTTGATGCTGCTACCGATCCCACCGACCCATTGATCCCGACACTCACTCCAGCGCGACCGTTGGATCTGTCGGGTCTGTTGGCTGACAGTGGTTCTGGATCCGGTGGCATAGACAATACAACTTCGCCTGATACCTTTGATATCGTGTTGAATATTTCAGGCGATTTAACTGATGCCCACATTGCTGCTTTTGTTGCTGCCGTGGACTTCTGGGAATCAGTGATTACTGCAGACCTTCCAAGTCATGTGGATAGTAATGGTATTCTTGTTGATGACTTGATCATTGATGCATCAGGTGTCTTTATTGATGGTCCTCTTGGAATTTTAGGTCAGGCCGGCCCGACTGAAATCCGCGATGCGGCTGATAATTACCTGCCGCTTCGAGGCATCATGCAATTTGACACTGATGACCTTGACTTCATGGTTGCTAACGGTTCATTGACCGATGTCATCATCCATGAAATGGGACATGTTCTGGGGATAGGTACGCTTTGGGACTTCCAGGGCTTGCTTGATGACAGTGACCTGGCTAACCCGTACTTTACTGGTGCCCAGGCGACTGCTGCATATGAATCCATCTTTGGCTTATCAGGAACAGCAGGCGTACCTGTTGAACAAGATGGCGGCCCCGGTACAGCTTATGCTCACTGGGATGAAGAAACCTTTGATAACGAGTTGATGACCGGTTATATCAACAATGGTGTCAACCCTGTAAGTCTGATCACCATTGCTTCCCTGGCTGACCAGGGATACACCGTGGATGTCACAAAGGCTGAAGCTTATTCACCTCCATCATCCCTTTCTGGACTCATGGTGGGTGTCGATGCTGAGGATATGATTTACCTTGGTGGTGATGCTCTGATTTATGATGAAAATACGGCTGGACTTTCCGGCTCGTATCTTGATTCACCCAACTACAGTCATCTGGTCTCCCACAATGATGGTTCGGTTTTTGTGATCACTGGTACCGGCCTGGGGGCAACACTCAGTCAAATTCCAGTGACCAATACCTCAACGATTAATACGATCGCCAACATCAGTGATTCGAATGCTCTAACACAGTTGCTACAAGTAACAGCTGTTGAAGCTGATCCGACCAACGATTCAAACAACACCATTTACGGTGTCGGATCGACGGTTGATGCTTTGTTACCAACTGACCTGCTTACTGCTGTTGATCTGAATGTTCAGGCTTTGACTGTGGTCAGTGATAATACAGTATTTATCGTGTCACTTAACGATAACAACACGTCGGGTGACACCACTGATGACTACTTCGAATTATGGCGTGTGACTCGGGACAGTACAGGTACAGCTACCAGCACAGCAAGCATCGGACGTATCGTGGATGCAGATGGGAATCCGATTACGGAAATTAATTCCATTGCTTCTGATTCAACGGGCCAGCTTTATGTTGTGGGATACAACGCTGATGAACCGATCACCAACGTCAACGTCGGCGATGACTTTGGTGGTGACTTTGATGTCGTAGGTATCACCGCAGATGGTCAAAACGAAATCTTTGCAATGAATCTCGACCGTGGCCCGTACATCGGTCTGTACAACATCAACCGTGACACTGATGGTTCACTATCGGATTCAGATGCCTACACATTCCTGGCCAACGTGACCGACTCGGTTAACGGCTTCCCATTGCTTAATGTCCGCGCCCTGGCTGACGACGGTAATGGACTCTTCGCATTGGGCTATTCACCTGACCAATTGATCCCGACCAATGCACTGGGTGGGTCGGGTACAGCAGTTGTCGATGATAATGGTACTCCGGTTTTCACCTCGACTGAAAATCTCCAAGGTCTTGCCATCACCATCGGTGACGAACTGCTTGCTGTTGACTTGCGTTCCAATGGTTTGACGTATCTTTACAAGGTCGATCGCGATCCGACGACAAAGGTTGTCACCGCCATCACCCTTGTGGACGTCGTAAACAATTCCGGCCAGGCGATTCTTGGATTAACTGACATTGAAGCGGGTGAGTTTGATGATTTTCTCGTGAGTGTCGGTTATGCGGATGGTGCGTTACTGCCAAGCAACCTGCTGCAAAACATAAGCACTTTATTGGATGTCCGCGCACTTGCAGTGACTGATGATGGCGACTTCTATGTGGTCTATAAAGCCAGTGACCAGAAGTTCCATATGGCATTCCTTGATGTCCAAACTGATAATACCTTTACCTTCAATGATGTGGGTATCATCTCCGACACCGCTGACAATGAAATCTTTGATATCGGAGCGCTTGAAGAAAATAACGGCACAGTGTTCCTCGTAGGTGTTTCGGCATCTGACCTGTTACCGAGCCTCAGTAATATTGTCACTGATGACAACAATCAATTTGATCTGGGGACCAATTACAGTGTGACCGCCATCAGTGCGACCAACTCAGACAAAAACATCTTTGCGATCAACAACGAGCAGAGCTCAGCACTTTACGAAGTGTCACGAGACGCATCCACAGGTGCGATCACTTCATTTACTCGAATCGGCGCAATCACTGATGCCTTTGGTAATGCCTATGTCGATATCGAATCCATGGATTATGATCCCCAAGCCGACTTGATGACAGCCATCGGTATCAGCGGTTTGGACTTGGTTCCCACCGTTGTGCAGACTGTTGATCTCACGGGTGAAGACATTGCTTCGATCACCGTCATTGATGACGTGTTCTATGCAGTGGTTCATATTCCCACCGGTTATAGCCTTATCTCCTTCCAGGCTGACGATGGTGATTCACTGGCTTCCAATGACATCACTGTTCTTGGTAACGTCACTGATACTTCTGGCAGTATGGTCTTTGATATTGTCTCCATGGAAGGCGTTGATGGCACTGATGAATTGTTGCTCGTTGGGTTGACCGCTGATCAAATCAGTCCTGACGGCACCGTTACAAGTGATCTCACAGGTGGTGGAATTGGTGAAAACCTTTCAGGTCTGACCAGCATTGCAGCGGTCTCCAACGATGATCTGCTGGCAATTAACGACGATGCATCAGGTGTGCTTTACCGCATCACCCGCAATGCTGTTACCGGCAATCTCAACAGCTTCACGCAAGTCGGTGCAATCATTGATCAAAACGGCGGTGGCGTCCTTGCTATCAGCGGCCTGGACACAGACACCAATGATTTGTTGCACACCATCGGTCAGGTGAGTTCTGCTTTGGTCCCCACCACCAATGTTGGTGGCACGCTACTTGACTCCCTCACTGACGTGATTGATGGCGACTATGACATTCAATCTCTGTCCATCGATCCTTCAACGGGTTACATCTTCTTCGTTGATGCCAATGGTTCGACGTATGATTTGTATATTGCAGTCCCCGCATCTGACGGTTCGATTGCCAGTGTCCAGATTGTGGGCACCATGTCGACGCAGGACGCTGGTGGTGACATTCCAGTCATGGGTATCCGTGCCATGGACAGTGCCAATACAGGCACTGCTCAGGATGTGACCATTTACGCCATCGGCACCCGAGCCGACGAACTGGCACCCACCCTCAGTGTCGGTAATCTGGGCGATGCCTATGACGTGCGTGGCCTGACTGTGGATAGTGGCAATAAACTCTATTTTGTTAGTCGTCACAATGGTGGTTATCAAAATACAGCATTTGATCACTACAACCTTCGTATCGTCCATCAGGATCCAGAAACCGATACCGTTGTCACTACTGAAAATGTTGGTGTCATCCAAGAAAGTGGCAGCAACATTCAGGCAATTTTCGCCATTCAGGACGTTCCGTTAGAAAATACACCAACAAACTTCACAGCAGGCAATCTCATTACTGCAGGTTTCTCACTGGCGCGTCCAGCAGTACCATTGCAGGAAGTCAACGGCGATCTGGGCGATGTGTTTGAAATCACCGCAGTCACAGCCATCAACAGTGAAACCGGTGTGGATCAAGCAGGCGGCGAAGACTCGCTTTACGCTGTACACAACAACGGCACATCCTACGACCTGTATCACATCCGCCAGCAAGACGCTGTGGTTCCCCTGCCATCATCTGAAGTCGATGGTGTGAGTCTGAGCTTCACCAATGTTGTGGCATTGTCTTCAGATCAGTCTGGTCGAACGCTGCATGTCTTTGATGACACCGGTGCGGGCATCACTGTCTGGGAAATCCAGATTGATATTGATACTGATGAAATTACTTCAGTGACCACACTCACGGGTAGTCTTAATGACGGAACAGATAATATTACAGGTGTCACCGACGTAACGCGTGATATTGATGGTAATCTGTTCTTCGTCGGCTTGACTGCTACAGGTGGGACGACACAGCAACTGTTTATGCTTGACACCACTGCTGGAACTGCAAACACAGCTGTCCTTGTTGGTGCTTTGACAGATGGTGCCGCAGTCACAGCCACGATCAAGGGAATCACCTTTGGTCAGATTAATGATTACACCACCAATCCATTTAACACGGATATCTACTTCGTCATTGACACGGGTGCAGGCGATGAACTCTACACAGCCAATTACTTCTTTGATGTGAATGTCGGCGTTTCTGTCACGATCAGTGCTGTTGTTGGTGGCAGCATTACTGGAGCAGTTGATACGACCGCCATTTCTGTGAACCAAAATGGTGATTTGATTACCATGGATGCCGGCGGTGGTACACCTCAGCAGATCCGAATCATCGAAAGTACCGGCTACGACCCATCTCTTGCTGTTGTTGATGCGGTATCCAATGCTGATCGCCCCATCTCCACAGACCTCTATGGCTATGCCGGTTCACGAAGTGACAACTTTGATAACCAAGGTCGTGCGACTCAGTTCTACAGCCTGCTGGATAACGGCGGCGGTGACTTTAGCCTGCTGGTTTCTGGCAGCGAAGAAGCAATTACAGGCTTTGAATTTATCGGTGAATTGACCGACACCAATGGTGATCCGATTTACTTTGTGCAATCCATCACCCGTGCTCCTGGGGATGATAAGCATGTGTATGTAGCTGGTTCAGCAAGCCCGACCTCCGGCTCACCTATGTCTCTGTATCTGATCAACATTGATCCAACCACAGGCACACTTGGTCAAGCAGATAGTGAATGGGCTTTGAGTAACGGCGTCGTACCACTGGTCTACCACGTAAAGGGCTTGGCCATCGAAGCCAATGCCTATAACTACGACGATCTTGCTTCACCTGCCTTAAGCCAACCCAAGATGTATGCCATTGTGGATGATCCTGCAGGCGATACGCTTGTTGAAATCTTCATACCAGGTATCACGGAAACCAGCCCCGAAACCATTGGTTTTGTCACTGAAATCGGCCAGATCAACCAAGCAGTTTCGGGTCTTGACATTCGTTATGAAGGCAACCAACAGGTGCTTTATGCCTTATCCGGTGATCTGGGTGCTCCGACTCGAAACCTCGTCCAAATTTCATCCACATCCGGTAGTGGTAGTATTGTCCCCAATGGTCAAATCGACACTAATCTTCGCGGCTTGACCTTCACAAATGACAACAACGACCTTAACGGTTTCATGCAACCCTATGCCCTGCGTGGCGATGCTTCACTACAGACAAACGATCAACTCTTCACTTGGTATTTCACGCAGGAACTCTATGAAGTCAACAACGGCAGTGCGACTGCATCAAGTCGAACCGAGCTTCTGCTTGATGGAGAAGAATTACGCTTTGACCGTCAGAATGTCCAGTTCCGCGCTATAACAGTCGATCCTACGGATGGAACCATATGGGCAGTCATGCGCGTCGATACCGATGGCGATGGCAGTATCCGTGACCCAGAAGCAGTGGCAGATGACCAACTCTACGATTCAGATGACCTTGAATACCTTGTCAAGCTTAACCATACAGCAGACACGGTAGATATCACCGCCTCAGGCAATGCTCGTAACGTCGAAGTCATCGGACTACTCACTGCAACCAACACCGCAAGTGGTGATGGCAGTACCTTCATCCGCGAAATGGACTTCACCGCAACCGGCGAACTGGTCGCTTTGAACATCACCTCGGATAACGACACCGAACTCATTGCAGTCAACCGTGACAATCCCTCCGACTCACAGGTGATCGTCCATGAATTGATTTCCACAGTCGCTGGCACTGTCTTTATGTACGGTGATGATGCACAGCAAGGCACCGGAACGAATGTCTTTGACCAATACGGCGGACTTCAAGGTTTAGGTGCAGATATCCTCGGTCGCTTCTACGCAATCCAGAATGGACCATCCGATACCGATACCAGCCAGTCAATTATCCCTAACATCATCAACAGTTCTGTGGATGTGAATCAGGATGCTACTGCAGACTACGGTATCCAAACCGGTACCTTCGGCACGGATATCACTAACTACACCGACATGACCGTCACACCATTGGTAAACGCTGATGGTTACTACCGCGTCTTTGCTGTGGGTGATTCTGGCAGTGGCTTCCAGTCAATCTACGAAATCTTTGATGCTCAGCGTGCTGGAACCACTGGAACAGTCAGTGCCTCAATTGGCATTGCTGCAATCAACAACAGTGTTGATACTGACGACAACAACACCATCGGTGAAGATGTCGGCGGACGATTGACCCATATCACCGGTCTGGAAAATGACCCCAATGGTAATCTGGTCTTTACGGCGTTTAACATTGATGTCCCGGTCATCACAGGCAACCTGCACATCAGCAACAGCGGATTAATCGAAGACTCCAAAAATGCCATTCCTGGTAACGCCGTCGCAGTTGCCATGTCCAATGTGGCCTCACCGTTTACCAATAACGCAGGTGTCTATCAAGATGCTTCTGTCAACGTCTACCGTTCATTGGTTCTCTCCGATGATGGTAACCTCTACTACGTGGACATGGATGATGAAATGGCCATCCGTGACATCTGGCATGTGACGGATAATGGCACCGACCTGCATCAAGCCGGTGGATCGACATCGATTGTTCTTAATACGCTAGCTACAGACGATGACGATGCATTGATTACAGGTATCAATGCAATGGATATGAACCTGGCAGGTGGCGCGACCTTCACCAATGGCTCGCTGTACTTTGTGGGCAACGATGGTTCAGTCAACGATTCGATGCGTCTGTACAAAATTGATAATGCAGGTGGTTCAGCAACATTCACTGCTGTTGATGACGAAATTGGTGCGATTGTCAATACGCTGGTAGCGGATGTCATCGCTGACGCAACCACGGATTTGAGTGCCTTGAACTATAACGCTGGCATTGGATTAACTGGCACGTTATCTGTCAATGGCATAGATGTCACTACCGGTGCCCAGACATTGCAGCATGTGTTTGATAATATTGCTGCAATTGCAGGTGAAACATTCTCTGGTGCAATTGATGATACCGGTCAGATCACAATTGCAAACTCTGCAGGTGTTGTCAATCTCACAGGGGACTGGGCTGGTCTTGGTGTAGTTGCAGGGAACGGCACTGCTTCTGCAACCATTGCCGCTGTTGACGCCAAACCTGTCATCACAGATGAAATCCGCGCTTTAGCCTTTGGTGCTGCTGCTAATGGTCAGGCCGATGAACTCTTTATTGTCTATACCGATACGGTAACCGATCCTGATAATCCAGTTGAGTATCTGGCACGCCTGAACAATCAAGGCCAGATTGTTGAACGAACTGCAATTGATCCCTACTTCCAGATCGACCAGAACAATGCAACTGCTACTGATGCGGTGACAACCAATATCGTCGCTTTGGCACTCAACGCCAACGGTGACATGCTTGCATTGGATGACCGCGGAGATGGCGATGACAACATGCTTCGCATTGACGTGGACTTTACAGGTGGTACAGCAGGTGAAATTCAAGCATGGTCTGACCACGCAGAACGCCAGAGTGTTGACGGCGTAAACGACTTGGCCAGTTCCAACTCAGCGATTTACAACGGCGTGACTGACAACCGATTCTTCGGTGCGGGTACTGCCAGTACGACATTAATGGTCAGTGGTGATGAACTTTTCACTGCCAATGTTACCAATCCGACTCTGATCGCTGGAGTAACCGACGGCACGGTAACTGCCAATATGCTTCAAGCCAATATCATAGATGCAGTGGTTTACGGCGATGACAGCATCGCTATGACCGGTGAATCAAATGGTATTTCAATGTCGCCAGTGACGGGTGACCTGTTCATCCTCGTCAACGAAGGTGATTACATCACCAATCACACACTCATTGGCACAGATGTTCTGGTGAACTCCGAACGCCTGATCCAACTGTCTAGAACAAACAACATTCTTGTCGGTGATGGTGCGGCAGATCGTGGTATCTTGGATATTGACCCACTTGCAAATGATGACAATATCGGAACGAATACCATCGGTATTGAATTCCTCAATACGGGTGTCCTGGTTGCCCATGTATCCCAAATGGGTGATGGCTCATTGCCAGGCAACAGTCGTTTCTATAACCAACTTGTTGAAATCAATACTGAAGATGCAACAGTCTCCTATGCACGTGGAACCGGCACCTCACGCCGCAATGATGTTGATAGCTCGCTTACAGGCTTGGCTGCTGACCCAGCAGGTAATCTCTACAGCTATTCCACGCAAGCAGGTGGCAACAATGACGAAATCTGGATCGGCACACCTTCGGTCCTGTATGTCAGTTCCAGTCAACAGTCGATCTTCGACTTTAATGTGACTTCATCGACTACAACCGATGCTGATTTTGACACGATCACCGTACCCGACGAAGCATTCCTGCAGGATACAGCAGACGATCTGCAAAACCCCATTGAAGATATTTTCAGCGGCCTTGCAGTCGATGCCAACGGCGTGATCTATGCGACTCTCACTGACATTTCTACAAGCAACAATGTCAATCGACTGGTGACTGTTGGAACACCGGGTAATGCCGATGCAGGTATCTTTAACCGTGTGGGCAATTCCACTGGTGCGATCCTCGTTGGTGGTGCTCATACCAATATCACCGGCCTGGACTTTATGGCTGACGGACGTCTGGTCGCTATTAACTACCAGGGTACAGGTCAAGGCCAACTCATTGCCATTGACTCAACCGACACCACCCTCTCGACTCAGTTGAGCGGTTTTTCCAGTGACTTTGATGATCTGCGAGGCATCTCGGCTTATGGCAGCTTCCTCTACGGTGTACAAAACATCGACGATGGGGACGATCTACTGCTGACATCAAGTCTGGAATATGGCTACTACTCCATTAATGCTTCTAACGCATCAGCCAACCTGCTGGGCGTACTCGTCGATTCCGACGGAACCAACATCACCGACGTCTTCACGGCAGTGGCACTTAATGCAGCTGACCAGATGTATGCGGTTCGCCGTGTGAGACTCGAAGCTAACACACGACTGGCAGCACTCAACGGTGGCCTTGGCGTTTCAATTAACAACAACAACGACTTCACCATCAACCTCAGTGGTAGTGTCAGCGAATCCATTAACATCAATCTTTCACCGACCAACACGTTGACGGTGGATGATGTGATCACCGCAATCAACGCCAGTGCGACAAATGTCACCGCTAGTCTTGATGCCAACGGCTTCCTGGTGCTCACCGCGCCTTTGGCCACTGACACCATAACCGTGACCGCACAAAACGGCAGTACGGCTGCCAGCGACCTGGGGATCCTCACAGCACAAATGACTCAGAGCGGTGCGGACTTCCAAGGCGCTATTATTGCAGGCGATTCGCTCTACCTTGTCCAAGCCGATGCAGATGCAGATGGTGATGCAGAACTCACACCACTTGGCTTGATCCTCGTCGGTGGTAACACGATCAACATCGAATCCATGGTCTATACACGTGACGATAAACTCGTGGGCTATGACGATACGAATCAACTCGTTGTTATCGACTACGAAGATCCGACCAACTCACAGTTGATTCTCAGTGGAACCAGCTATACGAATCTCCGTGGTTTGACAATTGACAGCGAAGGCTTGTTCTACTCGCTTAATGACAATGCCCTGATCAATGACACGCTCAAGGTCAGCGGTAGTGGCCAAAGTATTCTGACCTATGATGATCCAGGTGATATCGCTGGCGGCGGACTGACACCTGATACACAGGCAGACTTTGAAGTCCTTATTGATGGTGGCAGTATTACCCAACAGGTCACCGGACTTGCAACCAACGGCACAGATGTCTTTGCTGTCCGAAACGTCAATGGCCAGGATTTGCTCTTTGCCGTAAATCCAACAACTGGCGCCATCGTCGAATTGGGTGCGGTTCAGGTTGGTGGGATTGATACACAGATCAACGGCATGGACTTCCGTGATGGGCGTCTCGTCGCTTTGGATGAACTTACCGAAAGTCTCGTCTCCATTGGCTATCCAACAGACACCATTACCGACCCATTTGCTGATCCGGCAGATTCGGTTTACCTAAGTGAACTCTTCAGCGTGGATAGCTTCAACATCCAATTGGTGTCGGACTCAAATGGATTCTTCTACACCTATGACACTGTCACCAGTGAATTGCGTGGCAGTACCAATGTACAGTCTGTCTTGAGCTTTGATAAAGCGACAGGCCTGGTCGCTTCACAGATTAATCTTCAGGATTCATCTGGGAACATTCTCGACCGATTCACTGGACTGAGTCGCGATTCAGATAACAACCTCTATGGTGTGTTGCGTGACGAAACCAACAGCCAGGATATTCTCTACACCATTGACGAGGCTACCGGTATTATCTCGCAAATTGCAGGCGCCACTGATGGTACAGGTGTCATCAAGGTTGGGGATGTCACCTTCACGACAATCTCAGCAATTGAGTTTGCCCGTGATGGTTCACTGTTTGCAACGGATATATTGGGTAATCAGCTTCTGAGAATTGACCTTAGCGACCCATTGTTCTCCGAATCAATTGTCAATAGTGCTGATAGTCTGGCGGACTTCGACGGCTTTACGTCTGACGCAGATGGTTTGTTCTACTCCATAGCTCCCAACTCTGCGACTGTGCCTGACGAAGGACGCGACCTGTTAATCCAAAGCTCAAGCACACAGAAACTCTTTGAGTTTACCGCTCCAAGTACATCCACTGATGTAGGCGGAACCGATTACGCCAAGGCAACAGACTCGGTTGATCTGACTTTGGCTGGTTCGGATATTTCAAACTCTGTGACCGGTCTTGCCTTTAATGTCGGTGATGATTTATTCGTCGCCATTCAAACTTCCACAGGTTCTGAAATCCTGTGGGTTGATGTCCCCGTAACCGGCATTGACTTTACAGCTGCGACACTCACGCTTACTTCAATCGGTACTGTCAATATTAATTCTGCTGTAGTTTCCATTGACGAAATGGACTTTAACAGTGACAACACACTCATTGCTATTGACCGTCTCAGTCAGACCATGATTGTGGTGGATACGACGACTCCTGCCAACTCACTGCTGCTTGATGATTCTGTGGATGT
The DNA here is from genome assembly GCA_002480565.1 of Phycisphaerales bacterium UBA7800. Classification (GTDB taxonomy): domain Bacteria; phylum Planctomycetota; class Phycisphaerae; order Phycisphaerales; family Phycisphaeraceae; genus UBA7800. The sequence continues at coordinate 150,495 of DLCK01000076.1, forward strand.
CGCCAATCTGATGGGACTCTCCATCGGTAACGGTACTGCCAACATGGATTATGTTTACGGTATCCGCAGTGACAGTGATACTGATGGTGAAGTTGAACTCGTTGCTTCGACCAACAATCAAGGCCTGTACTACTTTGATGTGGCAACAGGATTCTGGACCAATTACGGTGATCTGACCGGTGGCAACATCGGTGTTGACGACACCATCACTGCTCTGGCAATGCTTAACGGATACCTTTACGGCACCCTGCGTGACCGTCAAGTGGATATCACCGCTGATAGTCTGCTCACACGACTGCTAAATGGATATACAGTTGACAATACCGCAGGCCAGGCAGATATCAGCATCACACGTGGTGACAATACCAACCTGCTGATCAATCTCATTGATCAAATTGATGCCAACACGTTGATTTCTGAAATCGGAGGCTTCACCGAGCTTAATAATGCTTCTAGTGACATCCGAATCACCGACACATCCGGCAATACCTACGATGTGAATTTTGACACAGCTACTGATATCAATGATGTGATCACATTGATCAATACTGCCTTGACGGGAAGCACTGTCAGTGTGAGTATTGATATTGATGGTACCGGTCTACAGTTGATCGACACGGGTACTGGCACTGATGCTACGCTGCGAGTTCAAAACCTTGGTGACTCCACTGCCGCGACTGATTTGGGAATTCTTGGGACAGATGATGATGGCGATGGCATTATCCTTGGCAGTTACCTGACGCATCGCACAGTCCAGGACTTGATTGATGCGGTCAACAATGACGCAAGCAATATCAGCAAGGCTTTGATCTCTCTTAACGGTGTGATTCCTGCTAATGGCGAAACGTTAATTATCAATGATGGTGAAGGCCATACTGTCACCTTTGAGTTCTATGACAATACTGCTGCTGATTATGCAGGCAGTAATACGATGATCGATACGCAGTCTGCAACCATCAGTACAATTCTTGATCTGCTTGGAAATGCGGTTATTGCTTCGACTTCAACGCTAAATGTTGAGAGCTTCTTTGTGAGTGGTTCGGATATCACTCTTTATCATACGACGACCAACCTTGAAAACGATTTGGCTTCGGTAACAGCATCGGGCGTAAATCTCCAGGCGACCAACTTTGGTGTGGTTCGTTTGTCGATCACGGATGATGCAACCGGTTTGCAGATTGTTGATGGTATTGAAGGTGCAAATGCCGTTGTTTTGACAGTTGCTGATACGGGAGCTGGAACGGCTGCGTCTGACCTTGACTTGGATACTTCTGCTGCCGTGGCCACTGACAATACGATCACCAGTGCGGATCTACGTGGCGATCAGGATATCCTGGTCACGATTGCTCCCGATGCATCAGTGACACGCATTGGCGCCATCAGCATTGATGGTGGTAGTACCACGACAGAGATTAAAGCACTTGAAGCTGGCACGGATAACAATCTCATCGGTTACACCGTGGACGGCACAATGATCAGCATTGATTATGCCAATGATCCGTCAGACTCGATTGCCATCTCCTCAACAGCTGACATGTATGCTGCAGGAACCCTAAACGGCATGGCAACGGATGCCGACGGATTTGTCTACGCATTTGATGCGAATAATGATTTCTTTGTCAGTGACAACCAACAATCACTATGGCAAGTTGATTCAACGAACGGTGAAGCAACACAAAATGCCTTGGATTTTGCAGCTGTGATTGCATCCGCTACTGACTTGGACGAGACCGTTGTCGCAGTTGCATACAATGCCGTGACCGATCGGATCATTGCTGTCACTGGTGATACCAATCAACAGCGCGTTTGGGTTATTCAGACCGATGGCACCATCGACAGTGTGTCTAATATCACTTATACCAACACTGGCGCCAGTGCGATTAATGTAATGAACATCATCGCCATGGAATATACCAGCACCGGACGTTTGCTGGCGATCAATGAAGGTCTTACCGGCCGACAATATGTCGAAATCAACACCACAACAGGTGTAGCGTCCTATGTCAATGCAGAAGGTACACTCTCAGACGACTTGGTCGGTTTGACTGCTGATGAAGATGGACGTTTCTACAGTGTGGGTGATGATAACCTCAGCAATAATGTGCTCTACACTTCTACAGGTGACATTTACACCGTCAGTAGCACGACATCGACAATTCAGGGCAATGCATCGGCATTGGCGACTTCAATAAACACTGTGCCAATCACCATGCTGGGTAATGTCACCGGGTTGGCGTTTGATCAGAACGACACACTTTACGCTGTTAGCCAACAGCAAGTGGACAGCACTTTTGTAGATACACTGTATCAGCTTGAACTTTCTGGCCAGGCCACCAATCTAGGTGCGATCAATGTCATTGACGGCAATACGGATGAAACTGATCCGAATGAAGACTTTACCCAGATTATCGGGATGGACTTTACCTCGGATAATGAATTGCTCGCCTTTGATGACGCGACTGCTTTGATGCGGGATAACACCATCAACGGTGGTGCAGGTGTAGGCGATGGTGTTCGATTGATTCAGATTAATCTTGATGAACCGGGACTCAGTACATCACTCACCGCACCAGTCGATACTGATTATGCAGGTCTGACCATCGACTCAGAGGATCGTCTGATTTCCTACGATGCGACTAATAAGCAATTGCTTATCACCAGTGATACGCCGTTGCAGGTCCTGTTTATGATCACCCATGACGTGGTGGCAGGAACAGCAACCTTCGACATCCTTGGCACGATTGATTCTGAAAATCTGATCGTTAATCTGGCGATGAATCCTGTAACGCAAGCCCTTTACGGTGTGATGCGTGACAAGGGAGATTCAACAGATCCGACGGATAATTACGATCGTTTGATTGATCTGAATTACAGTTCACCGGTGACCATTGGAACGACTGACTATATCAACTTCACTTATGTCGGAGATGGTACTGAAGCAGGTGCTAATATTCTCCGCACCGATGGCACACATGCCCAGATTATTGGTATGGATTTTGGTATTGGTGACGTCGATGACGATACACAACGTGACCTGTATCTCATAGATGAGTCAGACTCAGATGGCCCGTCTTTGATTCTACTTTCGGACACGAATGCAGATGATGATTATGATCCCAATGACAGCACATTCATGCAGTTTATGGGCAATAATCTTGATTCACTCAACAGCTTCACGTCAGATGGTTATGGTGTGTTCTATTCACACAACCAGACAACCAACATGCTTATGACCAGTGGCACGATATTCGTGGCTGCAGTGAACCATGATGCGCCGGTATTGACCGGTTCAGTTGGTGGTGTGATTGGTCAGGATCAGCGTGTTCTGCATACCGATGACACGACCGGTTGGGAATTCACGTTTGTCGACATCGCCGCAGATAATGCAGGTGACGTTTGGGCTGTGGTTATACACAACGAGCCGACGATCGGTGAGTATGATTTGATGAAGGTCATTCAGGACCCAGACACACGTGAAGTCATCGGTTTTGAAGAAGCGAATACGGTAACCGAATACATCCACTGGCCTACGACCTCGTTGCCACCGGTGTTGGATATTACTGCAATCGACGCACATCCTGGAACCGGACAATTATTCATTGCTGCTGAAGATACAATCATTGCATCGCTCAATGGAACCTCTGCATTACTTCAAGCCGATATCTCCACGCTGCTACCTGGTATGACGATTGTGACTTTCGCATTTTCCAATTACCAGCCTGGCCAAGCGGTTCCAGCCAATTCTCATCCTGAAATCACTCTCATTGTTCAAGATGATGCAGGCATCCAGTATGTCACGATTCTTAACTGGGATTCTACTGATGCACTCGTTAGCGAAGTGATTCCTTTGATTGATGAAAATGGCAATCCCATTTCAGTGTCAGCAGTTGATTACAACGCTCAGGGCTATCGCAATCCGATGCTCACTCAAGGATCAGCAACCACGTCAATCGAGTCTGATTTGATCGCACTTGAATCAGTCGATCCGAACAATCCTAATAGCCGCGTGCTCTATCGTATTGGTACCGGCCGTAGTGACGAACCGTTGGGTACGGTGACTACAGTGACCAACCCGACATACAATCCTGCGGATATCATCTCTGACCGCATGGTAGGTTATACATCCATCGCCGGACCTTATGGTGGCTCCACTGACCAGATAGGTGACTTTAACTATGCCGGACGATTCCTCAGTATTTATGATGCGACTGGCACGTTTGATGAAAATGGTGATGGTTACTTTGACAGTGATGAACTGTGGGTCAGTGGTAACCGGCTCTACGCTGTGAACAGTCTTACCGGCCTTGCAACTGCACGATCAAATCTGGTGATCCAGGATGGTAATTCCATCCACGGCATCGCTGTGGCTGAAGATATCAAGGGCTTGGCCTTTGAAGGAAGCCTCGAATCCGGTGTCAAAGGCAACCTTTACGCTATCTGGGATGATCTGCAATACCGAGATGGAAACGGTAACCCAATTGATGACAGTTCGGATCATGAAAGTATTGATCGTCTGATCACAATTAATGAATGGACTGGCGAAGTCCAAGTCGTTGGAACTGTGAGTATCGCTGACAATCCCGATCCTGCTGCTGCCGATAGTGGAGATGCGCCAGCAGTGCGCATTAATACCTCTATACGCGGTATGGACTTTGATGCCAACGGTGAATTGATCGCAATTCATGGTGAACCCAGTGACGCCGGCGTAGAATTTTCCAACATCAATGGAACGACAGGCAGCATCGAACGTCAGACCATCATGGTCCATTTGACCAACCCAACTGACAATTCGATCATCATCGGTGATCCAGGCAGTATCCGTGATGACCTTTACGGTTACGCATCTGACTCCAATGGTCGGTTCTATAGCATCTTTGACTTTGACTATGTCGACCAAACTGTGACAAGTAACAGCACTCAGAATTCAGAACTCTGGGCAAGTGAAGACTTCAACCCACTTGTATCGGTCAATGGTGACTTTAACAGCCTTGCCTTTGATATGTATGGCAATCTTGTTTCAGCCAATATCGATATCGAAGACATCACTTTTGTTACAGCCAATGTCAATGGCAAGGAAGTCCTTTACGCAGTTATCTACAACAAGGATCAACAACAGACAGAGCTTTATCGTGTGAATCGTAACCCAGTAACCGGCGGTCTGAACTTTGACCCGGATATGCAAAGTGTTACTGACACTGTTGGCCTTGGATCATTGACTTTCCTGGGGGTGATTACTGACGATTTGGGTATGCAGTACACAGGCATTGAAGCAATTACTTCAGCATATGACACCAATGACCTGTATGTCGTTGGTTTCAATGCAGACGTCCCCGTTCCCGATATCTCCATCGGAGCGGATCTTGGTGTGACCACGGATATCTACGGCATTACGACTCTTGGTGACCGTACGTTTATCCTTGCTCCATATACCGTGACAACTGATACAGGTTCGACTACGACTACCGCCCTCTTTGAAGTGATTTATGCTGATGATGGATCGGTGAGTAGTTATGAATTACGTAATGCCAATACCGGCCTTAGTTCAGCAGTTAATGACCTGGCAGCCAACCCCGGTTCGGTAAACAAACTAGGCAATGGCAACTTCGGTGGCACGATGTATGCAGTAGATAGTGTGAGTAATTCCATTTATGAAATCACTATTGGTCTTGCTGGCAATGCTGAGACGTATAACGTAACGACCGTTGGTTCGGTGGGTATCTATCAGTATTCAGAATCAGGGACATTGAACCCCATTGTACCGGTAGCACTCAGTGACACCGTTAAAGCAATGGCTGTCGATCGTAGTGGCAAGTATCTTTACATTGTTCTTGACAGTGTGCCTGACGCCTACAATCCCGGCCTGGGTGACCCAACTACAGGCGATTACCTTATCCAAGTTCGTATTGATGAACTGGGCGCAGCTGGAACGACAACGGCAATCGCAGGTATGCTCAAGGGTGAAATTGTTGACCAGAGTGGCAACGACGTGGATGTCGTAGGCATGGACTTCACATTGGATGGCGATCTTGTTGCCATTGATACCTATGCAAGTGGCAATCAAGGTGCTGCCGATTGGCGTATGATTCTTATTGATACCACTGAAGCAATCAGTGAAAGTCTCACTAAACAAGTCGATGCAACACAGATTTCACTACCCGGAAGTGTTGATACTGCTCTGCAAGGCTACGCCATCAATCGCGATGGACGTGGCTTGTCCGTGCGTGTAGGTGCAACACCGTCTGAAATCTATATCACAGGCAACCAATTATTGCGGGTTCCATTGGTCAATACTGATGTCAATCAGGACGGATTGACACTCGAATCCGTCGTTGATGTGGTTGGTAACCTTGATGTTCAAGGCAGTATTTATTCCAACATTACCGGAATGATCTCGCATCCCAACCAACCCCTGCTCTTTGCATCGGCCAATCAGGAAGGTTCAAACATCACCAACTTGTTGACACTCAGTACATCCGACGGTTCTGCCGGTGTGCTTGGTGCTGTTCAAGTTGATGGTGACAACACCAGCTTACTTGGGTTGGCACTGCATGCAGATGGAACACTTGGTGCAATTGATGCTGGCCAAGGTGATGGTAACTACCGCACAATCACCATCGGGATTCCGACGGTCTCCGAAATTGTCGGAGTTATCCGTGTAGATAGTCAAGACACTCAGGTCTCTGGTATCGACTTTATCGATATTGATGGAGACGGTGTTAATGAATTGGTTGCTTTTGACGATTCACAACGTGTCAATGGTGAAATCATTCGTCGCTTTATCGAAATCAACACATCCAATCCATCACTCTCCACAGAATTGGTTGGCCTGGGACGTGCATCGACTGATATCTCAGGTTTGTCTGCGGTGATTAATCCTGACACGGGTGATTTTGAGTTGTACTCCTTTGCCAATGATGCACCATTAAACAGTGCCATTGTCTTTGCTGACAGTTCAAGCACAGTTACCAATATCAATGGAGAACTTGCAACAGTCTTCTCCAATGTCCAAGGTGATCTGGGTGATCAATATGAATTCGTTGATATCACTGTGACGACCGATCAGGTTACAGGCATTGAATATGTCTATGCCGTGATTGGTAACAATGTCGATGGCTATCAACTCGGACGTTTCGAGCAGTCCAACCCGACAGCTGTAACGATCATGGGTGACATACTTAGCCCAAGTGATCAGGATCTTGATGACATTTATGCATTGACCACCAATCCTAACAGCGGTGACATTGTATTTGTCGGCCGTCGCAGCGGTCAGACTGATGTCGAAGTCTTCACGATTGAAGCTGATAACCTCAGCGCCGGTGAAGCCAAGGCAACACGATCCAAGACACTGCATGTTGATGGTGACACCAGCTACCTTGCTGCGGGCGCCATTACTGCTCTGGCATTCCTTGCTGGCTCCAATAGCAATCGTCTGTTCGGCATTTATGCAGAAGACATTAACGATGTCCACACTGACAAATTGGTGAGTATCAGCCTCGTCAGTGGCAACGTTATTGACTTTGGTGAAGTTGAAATTGCCGATGAAGGGCATAACACGCAAATTACAGCTATGGAAGCACGTGTCGATGCCAGTACAGGTACATCAAGTCTTGTTGCGATTGACGACTCACTGGGTGAAGGCCAGCGTCGCTTGATTGAATTGAATCTCGACAGTAACAGTACCGTTGGCACGATTCATGCAATGGACTTTGATGCCAATGGAAACCTGTATGTGATCTCGCAGGACTTTGATGGCAATATTCTCATCGATTCAAGTCAACTGCCCACAACAGAAGTCGATGCGGATAACAACAACATTCCGCAACCCACTGACGTTGCATTGATCAGTATTGACAAGGATTCAGGTAAATTCATTGCACCCGAAGGCACCAACTTCTTTGGCAGTGATGTCAAGCCGATCACACTTGGCGGATATGAAGTCATTGGTGATTACCTGGGAATGGCGTTCCATGAAGATGGTTCGATTTATGCCACTTATCAGCAGGAACCAGACGATGGCGTGACTGAACTGCATCAACTGAACTTTGGTGATTTTAGTTCTACCGCTGTTGTTGATTTGATCGGTGAAGTGACACTTGGATCTACTGCCACTGACGTACAGGCATTAGCCTTTGCAGTTGATGCCGATGGCACACAAATTCTGGTTGGTATTGACCATGCTGACGATGACGGTTCACGATTGATCCAAATCAGTACTCAGAATGCTACTGCGACTGCAATGAACTACGCAGGATCGACAGTTGCTTCCAACGGCCTTGCCAGTTACTCCGAAGGGTCAACGCGTCCATTATTGTTCACTACGTTTAATGGCGATGTGATTCGTGGCTCGGCCATCTCACTGTCAGTTGATGACACCACTGGAGAATCGATTGCTAACAACGTGTTGGGCGCTGAGTTCAGTCCGATTGATGGCCTGCTGTATATTATTGCCAACGAAGTAACAGACAATGGATCTAGAGACTTTATCTACACCATCAATACTGAAGCAGGTAACGCTTCAGCCATTCAGAACAGCTTGACGCGTCTGGATGTGTCCCTCAACGATACCCCTGTTGACCAAACTATCACCTCATTCGCTTTTGATCGCAATGGTGATCAAGAACGCATGTTGGTTTACCGCATTAACGAAGACGGTGAAGGCGAATTGAGTAGCATGACGGTAATTCGTGATGCCAACGATGTACCCACATCGGTCTTCCAGACTTCGACAGTTGCGGTTGAATATCTTGGCGAATCCATCAGTACAATTGCTGGATTATCATTTATCGATGAAGACCCCAACGCGGACGATGACACACTTTATGCCATTGAACAAAATGGCGAAGATAGTCGCTTGTTGACAATTGACATTGCCACAGGCGTTGTAAACGTGGTCGGCCCATTGTCTGATCCTGATGACATTAATGACAACGATCTACCGATCCGTGGTGAATCACTTGGTGGCCTTACATACAACCCGTTATTGGTCAATCCATTTACCGGTGAGTTAGGTGCATTGATTGCAACTGATTCAGTCACCGATGAAATTGTTTACATTGATTATCGCGATCGTCCTCAGACGTCATCGCTGTTCCAGATTTACGTTGCTCAAGCCAGTGAAAACTCGCAGATCATTGTTGGCTATGTCGAGGATTACAATCCAGATTCCACCGAACCGGATGATCGTGTGATGCAGCCGTTTGAAGGCACAATTGGTGACCTGCTCGTTCACCCGACCATTGGGGCCAATGATATTACAGTCACAGCTCCTGACAATACCGGTCAAGTCTACATCGGTGCCCGTACGGAAAACTATGCAGAAGACCTCAACGTTGAAAAAGCATTCATTCCTATCACAGAAGGAAGTCTTCTAAGCTCACTTGGTGTGCGTCCTGTAGGTTTGGATGACATTCTCAACGATGATACTTACAACCTTTCTGCCGGTGTTTTTGTCGCTCAAAACCTTCTGGTATTACCTGACCTTGATAACTCAGGTCAATTTGCAGACATCACCTTCCGAGAAGAACTCATCGGCCGCAATATCGACAATACTGTTGCGATGGCGGTTTCTCAGACTAATCTTGGTCAGAGTACCAATGGCCCGGTCATCGCTGTGATCGACAATGACCGTTCCAATGCGGTTGGTTCAGCCATCAACGGTACAGAACTGGCCTTGATCATCAATGGCGTGACATACAGTCCTCAACAAATTCTCCTAGAAGGTGTTGGGACCGCAATCACCAACATTCTGGGACTCGACTTTGGATTAACCGACGTCTTTGATGACGATGCCACCGAATCACTCTATGCAGTGGCGGAAATTGATGACTATCTGCCTGTGAATGGCATGGGATCAGTCACCGGACTTGATACGCTCATCGACCTGACTGTCAATGCTGCGGGTACGGTTTACATGATCAATAACGATGCGGCTAACAGCTTCGAATTGATTCGAACCGACCGTAATGCAATCTCCGGTCAAACCACAACGTCGACCACACTTGGCCATATCATGGCGATTGACAGCAATAACTTCACCACGGGTTACAGTCTACTCACTGGCATTCACGCCATTGAGTCCGACCCAAGCAGTGGTGAAATTTATGTGATTGCTGACGACTTGGATTCCACGACGAGTGGTGCACTGGCAATTTACACAATCGGGACCAACCCGACGGATGTCGATTCCGATGGTGTCTTGGACATCGTTGCTTCGAAGGTTGCTTCACTGTCCTTGCCATTGGGAGTTACTGGCGACGTCAATGCATTGAGCTTTGCAACAGCCACCAATACGCTTGGTATTAGTCAGAAATATCTCTTTGCTGTGATTAATGATGGTTCAACTGACGAACTCTTACGCATCAATCTGACAACCCCATCAGTTGTTGAACAGATGGGTGTGATCCAACTTGATGGTGCCAACACCTCAATCGCTGGTATGGACACAGATGCGGATAACAATCTTGTGGCTGTTGATACCAATACAGGTCGATTGATTCTTGTCGACAATGACCTTTTAGCTGGAGCCGCTCAAGGTAACCCGCTTTCGGCGGTCTCCTTGACCGATGCTAATGCTGTAGCTTCCACCTATGTCGGAATGTCATCTGACAACAACGGTTTCTTCTATAACATTGATGCTGATTCCGGTACGTTCATACTTCAACAATCCACAGCAGACGTTCCTGTCCTGGGACAGCTGATCTTTGATGTGGATAGCAACACCAATGAGTTCACGGACGTGGTCAACTTCCGTCCAATTCGTACGCTCAGTGGAATCAATTCCGTGCAGACAATCGCCTTTGCCAACAACCCGTTGGTTGATCTTAACGGCGATCCGTCTTCGGATTACCAGGCGATGTACATGGTTGCCAATGGCAACGAATTGTACTTGGTAGATATCGCGTCCGGCGGTTCAACAACCTTGCTGGGCAGCATCACAGATGTGGACGACGTTGATGCAAGCTTGACCATCGGGTCGATGGACTTTGATGCGGATAACCGTCTGTTTGCACATGATCTGACCAATGGTCGATTGATTGAAATTGATTACACAAATGCTGATGGAACGACAGCCAATATTGCTGGCATCTCCCCTGCCGGCACGCTGCGTAACACTGTTTCGGAAATCAGCTATGACTTTATCAATGATCGATTCCTTGCTGCTGACAATGCTACGTCACTACTGAGTTCCACCTCCTTGAATGATTCAGCAATCATCATGGAACTCACTGGTACGGATGAAGGATCAGCATTTGCACAGAACATCGACAAGATATTTATCGCTGGTACCGTGACCGGCAAGGTCAACCTTTCAGGTTCAGTTAATGAGTTCTATACCGGTTGGCTACTCACCGGCGTGTCAGATGGTCAAGTTGGCACTTCGCTAAACGGACCGGAAGTTGATGACAACTTCTACGTTGGCGGTGACCTACGAAACCTCATAGTGGCTTCCTTCATTGGAACCAACGCGGTGACAGTAACCAACAATTCAGGTGATGATGTCGACTACAGCACAGGATTTAATCTCCATGTCGGTGGGCGACTTGGGCAGGTCTTTGCGTCCAACTCCATTAGTGGCCAAATCGAAGTGGATAATAATTCTGCTGGTATCGTGAATTTGGATTCCTCAGTGATGCAGCTTGAAATTGAACACAAGCTTAACGTCAATGATATGACCACAGGCGACCTGTTTGAAATGGGCTACCTGGATAGTGACGAGGAGCTATACACCAACGACACCTTTGAAACCGCTCAAGTGCTTGGCGCAGTTCGTGAAAACGGTCTGTCCGAAGACAGCATCATCCGCCTGCATGGCTTCCTTGATGGATTCAACGAAGCCGACATGGCAGACTACTACGGCATAGCATTGATGGGTGGTCAGACCATCAGCATCAACCTCAGTGGCCTTGAAGCAATTGATACTGAAGGTTTCACTACAAGTGATTGGGGTGAGTTGCTCAATGTTGGTGTCTATGATCAGGAAGGTCGCTTAGTGGCCTCTGATATCAGTGATATTCAACGCGACCAATTCCAAGGTGCCGAATTCACATTTACCGCAGATGAACCAGGACTCTACCGCATCGCAGTGGGATGGGTTGGGGATGGTGACTTCAATGGTGATGGTGACGAAGGTGACAATGACGATGGCTTTACATACCTATTGGGTGAAGCTCATTACGAATTAGTGATTAAGGGTGTCGGCGACATGGCAGTCGGCGGTATTGTCGCCCGTGAACATATCTTCGGTGAGTTTGATGCAGCTTCGGTTATCGTGCGTAATGGTGACCTGGGTGCAATTTGGGCAACCGATACTCAGTTCTACCGCTGGGGCGGTGGTTTTAGTGGTCTATTGAATGATGCCGCTAATATCAATATCCGACGAGGCGACCTGCGTGCGAATATCGCAGGCACAATTGGCACTGACGAAACGCTTAGCTCAACTGGTCTGAATCTGGAAATTGAAGACGGCAATGTTGGCTTGATTATGAGCAACGTCGGCGATCTGACCATCGGCTCAGCACATGTGGCTGGTGATATACAGGTCATAGATGGTCTTGAAACCGTCTATGTTGATCTGGAAATTGACGGTGCACTGGGTGTGATTCGTGCTGGTGATATGGGTACAACGGCTCCAAGTATCATCAGTGTTAACAGTGATGGTCTGAATCAAGATGGACGTATCGACCTGATTGATGTCGAAGGTGACTTCGGCACGGAAGGTGTTGGCGGTCCGCAAATCAGTACCGGACTAGGTGGTAACGTCCGCTATATCCAAGTGGGTGGCCAGGTCTACCAGGACAATTTCTTTGGTAGCGGTAGCCCTGTGACTCAGAGTTACGATCCTGGCGAAACGATATCCATTATCGACGACTCAGGTGCTAAGATCGATATCTCACCGATAGACGTTACCCAGCAGTACAACGAATTTAATCAAAAGGTTACGCTGGCCAATCTTGAGATGATTTCCTACGGTATCCGCAGCAGTGGTGGCCAGGTTATCATCAGCCTCACGTCCACAGGTGGCGTAAGTATCAACGGCACATCCAACGGTGTGGGCAACAGTGCTGAAATTGGCACAATCATTGCCACTGGTATTGGTATTCCTGTCGAAGATCCAGATGAAATCGATGCCAACGCTGATACCGATACTGGGACTGACACCGGAACGGATGATGACACCACGGATGATCCAGGTGATCTGAATGTGATCATTGGATCCACCGACGGAACCAGAATTGATGTCTGGCGTGTAACGGGTAACGAAGACTACTATCCAGAAGTCGACCCCACCACAGGTAACGAAGCGACAACCACACTGACAATTGGTGAAGGTGACTTCAATTTAATCGCAAACTACACCGGCGGTGAAATTGTCAATGTCCTGGCGGCTTCAATCGATACGATTGATGTTCATGGTACATTGGGAATGACAGGTTCCTCAACCGGTTCTGCGGTCAATCAACGCGGTGAACTGTCTGATGATTATCCATTCCTCTCACAACACCTGGGCATTGTCTCAGGTAACATTGCAAACATCAGATCTACAGGGGCATTGGGGAACATTCTAGTTGATGGTTATATTGGCTCAATTACTGCTAATTCCGACCTGACCAATGACCCAACTGTCTTTGAAGGTATAGATGGCCCAATTTTTGCAACAGGTGACATCTACTATGTGAATATCGGTGAAGGCTTGGCATCAACAGGTAATGGCGAGTTCGCACAATCCGGTATCTATGCCCAAGGCTTTATCTTTGATGTGGTCAACCAAGGTGAAGGTTCAGATATCTTCGGCAATATTGTGTCCGAAGAAGGTATCGGCAATATCATCCTTACCAGTGGCGTGATTGCTAACAGCAATATCATGGTCATCACTGACATTGCAGATTCTCTGGAGTGGGTTGGTAAAGCCCTTGCTGATGGGAATGTCACAGAGCCTGAAGATCCAGACTATTCCGGTATGACCAGTGCCCAAAAAGCAATTGCTCAAGCTCAATATAATCGTGAAGTTCGACGCTACAATTCCAATGGCGGTATCAACCATATTCAAACCGATGGCACCGGCGGTATCATCGGAACGATGTTCCTGGGCAACCAGATCAACAACATTTACGTCAATAATGGTTTTGGTCTGCTCAACAGTTACTTTGCAATTAATGAAGGCTTTGACTTTGGGGTTGTCGATGTTGATGGTTACGGTATCCGTGACACTGGATTCTATGGCGGCAACAACATCAATACATTGACGTTGGAAACGGCAGCACGCTATATCGATCCAACACTCTTCTCACTTGGTGCGCGTCCTTCAATGCAAACCAATGGTATAGCCAATACCCTTACGGATCTGCTGCATTACCTTGCAGATTCAAATGGAATGACCCTCGAAGAATTCATGGACTTGGTCAATGATTACAACGATGGTGTTGCTATTGCTGACTTGACGAATCTTGGATTCTTTGACAACCTTCAGGATACCGGTGCTGGCGCGTCTATACCTGATATTCTTCAGGCAGGTATCCTTGCCAACTCCGATCTACGAGGTACAGGCAATCTGGGTACAGTCCAGGCTTATCAAATCCGAAGTGATAACGAATTCGACAACCAAAGCACACTCATCCAGTTCATCAACCAGATTACTAGCATCCAGGTGACTGATGTCGTCAAGGGCACACAACTCACCGCAGGTAGCTTAGGCACCTTCAGTGTCGGTTCTGACATGATTAACTCTCAACTGCATGTTGCCGGTGAGTTGACCAACTTCTCAGTGGGTGGAACCTTTGATGCAGACTCATCACTGACTATGGAAGGTTACAACGGCTATCTGAATAACTTTGATGTCACTGAAGACATGGATGGACAATTGATCGTTTCCGGTTCAGTTAACAGCATCGATATTGATGGTGATCTTAATGGCTGGATTCAGGTTGAAGGTGGTCAATCCAACCTTGCAGCAATCAACATCATTGATGTGGCCCATAACCTTTCCAGTGACAACTTCTATGTCGACGGTGATGTCACTACGATCAATGTTGGCGATGATGCCAGCGGTGCATTGACCATCACCGGTGATCTTGGAACCATGTCGGTCGGTCGCAACAGTGCTGGTGGTGACATGCTCATGGACTTGATCGTCCAAGGCAATCTTGGCACCCTCACGGCAAACGGCGTGATCTCCGGCGATGTACAGGTCTTTGGCGATGTCACTGATAAGATTTCGGCAACACGTGTGAGCAATGATATCGGTGCCCTGCTTGGACATAGCTTTAACAATGTGGTCGATCTCACAGCATACTCAGACAGTCTGCTCTACGTGATCGATGAAACATCAGGTGGTGCATTTGAACTCTCATCCATTACCCGCAACAGCAATGGCTCGCTCAATGCAGTTACATTGATCGGTACGCTCAGTGATGGTACCAATCTCAGTGATGTTCAGGCCATTGAAGTCGATCCCACCGACAGCACCAAACTGTATGTCATCGCCAAGACCAATGGTGCCAGCACACTGTCACTGTATACTGTTGACACCACCAATGGCACCGCAGTCACTACCGGAATCACACTTGATGTGGACCCGGCGACTGAAGAATACAGCTCATTGGCATTCGTCGGTACCAGCCTTTACATGGTCAATACCACTGTTGTCAATGATGGTACAAATGACGTCTATGTGAACCAACTCTACAAGATCGACTTGACCACCCAAGCTATCAATGCTCAAGGCCAGATCGATTTGCCAGACGGTTTTGACGACACCATCATGTACGTTGCAGCGATGGATACCGATGCGGATCAAAATCTGCGAATCTATGTCGCGGATTCAACTGACCCGGATAACGGCAGCATCATCGAAATGGCTAATCCATCAACCAGCAGCTACAACATCCCTGGCCTGGTGAATGGTTTTGTGATTGCAACGGGCTTCTTCTCGAACACGAGTGTGAGTTCTTTCCCAAGTACGCCTTCAGTGGCTAACTTTGGTGGTTCCAGCACAACAGGCACACTGGTGATCCCAGCGTACTCGACGTTCACAGCTACTAACTTTGACACATCAGCCACCACTGCTATCGGTACGGTTTCTGATGCAGCAGGTTATACCTCTGATTACAATACAGGTGTTTTCTATCAACTTAATGACAACGCAAGCGGGATTGATGATGTCCTCTACCAGACACAAAATCAGACCGACCCGCAAGCCCAATTCGGATTGTCATTGATCACCGGCAATGTTGTAGTCCATGGCACGCTAAACAACCTTACAGCGACTTCCGGCCATATCACTGGCAATATCCTTGCAGGCGGTAGTATTAATACCCTCTCTGTGACTGATGGTAGCTTGGGACTCGGTGAACGTATCACCCTCTCCTCTGCCTTTGGCAACATTGGCACAGTCAATGTCACACGCGGTAATGTCAATGCTCAGGTCATTGCTTCCAACGGTTCAATCACCAGCTTCACCACAACTGACAATACCAGCAGTACGGCACCACAAGTTAGTGGCGATCTGCTGGCAGGAACTTCCATCGAAGCCCGACAACTCTTGTCAATGACCGTCGGTGGCAGCATGCGAAACGGTGTTACCGTCAGTAGTGAATACCAAACCAACACGCTCAACGTCACAGGTGATGTCGAACAAGGTGTTGGCATCACACTGGGCGATCTTTCAAACTCCACAATTGGTGGGGACTTCAACGGAACCCTCTTTGTCGATGGCATCAATGCAACTCGCCCAACATTCACAGTCAATGGGGATATGGACGGAACTGCAACCTTTACTGACAACGCAACTGTCGTAGTCAACGGTGATTTTGGTACAGGTGAAAATATTGATCCCAATACACCAATCGCCAGTGACAGCCTTGCACGGATCAACATCCATAACAATGGTAGCCTTTCAGTTGGCGGAGACATGCACGGAGATCTGGTCGTTGGTGGACGCCTTGAATCTGTCACAGCAGATAATATCTACGATTCAACAGTCGTCGCAGGTGGACGCATTAGTACTGTCAACGTGTCGGGCACTGTCAGTGATTCAGTCTTCCAGGCTGGCTTATCCTCAGGGAATGACGGTATCTTTGCTTCTGACAGCGATTCTGCGGACCTCTTCGAAGGCGGTACACTTGAAAGCATTATCAGCTTTACCGCTGGCATCGTGAGTAACAGTATTATTGCTGCAGGTAATGGTATTGACTCATTCCGTGCCAATACAAGCATTGACAACTCCTCTGTGGTCTCGGGCTTTGTCCTTGGACATTCAGCGGTAGCCTCACTGCTTAACCGTAATCTGGTAAATGATGACAACGATGATTCGGTACTCAGTTCTGCTGAACGCACCGGTCTGTTGGCCGATGCAAACCGTACCTTGCTTTATGGTGACATCACCACTGCATTCCTCGGTTCAGGCAATGCCAGCAATGTCAATATCATCGCTGGTATCGACGTGGGTGATGACGGCATATTCGGTGCTGGTGGTTTCAACGATGATGCCATTGTTCGAGACCTGGGCTTCGGCAACTTCCAAGGTGGCGGCAGAAGTAACATCACCAACATTAGTGGTGGTGGAACTGCAACCAACACATACATTGCTGCAGATTCGATAATTTCAACCAACACAACTTCAGGTACCACAACCAATACATTTAATCCGACAGATGAACAGTTCTTTAACAGTATTGGCGAATCACTGGTAGGTATTGATCTGGTCAACGATGCACAGGTTGAGGCTGATGGCAATGTGGAATATTCATTAGATGGTAGTAATTACGTCAGAATTCAGGTCATCGGCCAGGACACCATCTACATCCGCGACACGACTCCTGGCGATAACTTTATTGATGCAATCTATGTCGTCAAGGGAGCTGGCAATACCACGTTCTCAGCGACTTCAATCAATATCCAATACTTCACAGATAACGAAGTTCAGATCGGTAAGATCATCACTGCGGATGATGTGAGTATTGCAAATATTGATGTCTACAACCTCAACGGCAATACCGGCACACTCTGGTTTGCAGGTGACGGTGATCGCACCACGCCGGACATGTGGCTTGATAGTACAAACGGTAGTTCCTATATCCGTTCGACGAGTGCATACACGCAAGACACTTTGCAGGTGGCTGCCAACTTCAGTGGTTACGTTGCAGGCGGTGTTCAGGAACTGCGACTGGGTACAATCGATTCCAGTGCACGCTTTAACATTGCTGGCGATTTGAACTACTTCATCGTAATGAGTTCCGAAACAGGAACAGACAATACCATCAGTTACACGGTCGATACTTCAGCTACTGTGGACATCGCTTTGGTTGATTCCACAGTTGGCAACACGACCATCAAAGAAACCGTCGTCGGTAGTGGCTATCAATTCTATGCCATCGACTCCACAGGTAATGCAGCTTATTACTATGTGGTCCAGATCAGTGAAACCGTTGATGATGTAGAAACAATCACCTACGAAGGTCGTATCGATATTTATGACAGCTTCAGCACTTTTGTGACGACTTATTCAAGTCAAAGCACCAACATCACAGGCTTGGAATATGACTTGTCTGACAACCTTGTTGCGATGACGACTGATACAAGTTATCTGCCAAGTAACGAAGTCGTCAGCAGCATCGACACAAGTAATTATGCAGGACTTGCAATTAACAGTGAAGGTCGTGTCTTCACTGTCAATTATGATTCGAATGGTCTGGCTCATGTGCTTGAAGTCATGGCACAGAATGGAACAACCAAGGATCTGGGCACCATCCGAGACGTGCTGGGCCTGACATACGATGTGGGCAATACCACTTACGGGCCTGACATTGTGCAGATCGCCTTTGATGCAGATGACAATCTGATTCTCCTTAGCCGTGATAACGGTAATGGCCCGGATGTCACCACACAGTATGTAATGATGCAGATTGATGCTGCTGAACTCGAAGGTGATGATCAATACCTTGCTGCTCACAGCCCAAGTTCAGCTGTACTTGCTCGCAAGTCGATCACCAATCTGATCACAGGACTTGAAGTCACTGGCTTTGCTTACAACACAGAAGACGGTTACTTCTATGCTTCAGCAAACAACGGCACAAGCAACATCATCTATCGTTTCTCCAAGACCGACTCGACAGCTACTGTCCTGCAGTCTGATGATACAGGCACCACAAACGATACCGATACCTTGATGGCATCAGCCAACGTTACAGGTATTGGTTTTGATGCAGATAACAACTTGGTGGTTCAAGTTAATGACGGCACCGATGGAACACTTTATGTCAGCGATCTGACATACAACACCACCACACTTGCCTATACATATAGCCTTGATGCCGCCTCGAACACCGGTGCCGTTGATAGTTCAATTGCGGCCTTTGCAATCGGTTTGGTTGATGGTAACGAAATTGCCTTTGGTTACTCAGATTCATCTACTGGTACAATCTTCCAGAGTGCTAAACCCGGCAGCTTGACAACCATTCTTGGTACGGTCACGCTGACCAATACGGATGCAGATAACAGTACACTTGATGACAACAGCTTCACTTTCCTCCAGTCAGCTTCACTGCTACTGGGCGAAAACCAAATCGGTTCAAGCATGACATTCGATGCGGCCAATAACACGGCATACATCGTCACTGTTGGTGAAAACCCAAGACTCTGGTCGGTTGATCTTGACACCAATACTGTGACAGACATTGGTCAGTTGCAGATGAACGGTACAGAAGAACGAGTTCAAATCGGAAGCCTTGTCTTTGACTCCAACGGTACACTCATTGGTAATGACACGGCACTACGTCGTATCGTCTCCATCGACATTACTGATGCCACTGTCACCGCACGCACCGAATCCGGCACTGTTGACAGTTCAGTGTCTGACCTGAGTATCGATATCTTTGACCAGATCACCGGCTTGGCTGACGGCGATGTGGTGAACTTCTTTGGAACCACTATGGATCAACTGGGTGGCATCACGGCACGACGTGTTGTTAACGGTGAAATCAATGTGGTGAATCACCTGAGTACAACCGGCCGAGAAACCTTCGCCGGTCGCGTCGTCTCCACGAATGCGGATAACAATCAACGAGCATTTGAGTCATTGATCATCCGTGGCAACTTCGATGGTGTTATCTCTACAAATAACATGATCAACAACATCATCGTTTACTACTCAGACTTTAATGGTTCGATCGTGGCAGAAGATATCAACTACTTCACGTTATATAACAACGGACTGCCCGACACGTTCGGCAGCCATGCAGTCATGGATATCAACGATCAAATTCTGTCACTGACATTCGGTGGTGTGATGGATGGCAAGATTACTGCATCACGTATGTCGTCCATGCATGTCTCCAAGAGTGTTGGGTCTGAAGCCGTTATTGCTGTGGATCACTACCTGGGCGACTTGACTGTTGTGGGTGACTTTGACGGACAACTCGACAGCGCCTATATGAGTAACCTGAACATCGGTGGACTTCTTGGTGACGACGTGGATATTCATGTACATGGCGACATGTCCACACTGACCCTCACCGGTGGCACCAGTTCCTCGACCATGGTACAGGTGGATGGTGATATCTCTACGGTAAACGTTGGCGGCACGCATCGCGGTACGATTTCAGTCTTTGGTTCGGTCACCAACAGTACATTGGCAAATGTGGATTCTGCAATCTACAACGTCGCTTTGGGAGGCAGTACACTCAACATTACAGGCACAAGTTCCGATGCTTATCTGATCTATGGTGCATGGCTTGGTGCTGATGGTCTACTCAACACTGCAGATGACATGATTACAGGTGGTTCACTTACCTCTGCGACTATTGGCACAATGCGTGATACTGTCCTGGCTGCAGGTGTCTTGCCATCCTCACAACGTGGACAGATCGAAGCAGGCACGATCAACGCATTTAACTTCCAAGACAACACCGAAACCGTCGATGGTGTCGACACCTTCTACTCCGTTGAAGCTGGTGGTATCCTTCCAAGCTCTATCGGTTCAGTTTCCGTAAATCAGGCAATTAATAGCAATGACCTTACAGGTCGCTTTAACCTTGTCGTTGCAGCAGACAGTGTTCCCGATGCCATTACAGGTACACAGAACAGTGTTGTTCGACGTGCAACCTATAATGATCAACCAGGCGGCCCCCAAGTCGTCTCCGTGACGCAGACATCTGATTCGATTATTGAGATCGTCTTTAATGAAGAACTCAATGCCAATACATTGTCGTTGACAACGAGTGACAACCCGCTTGGTTCAATCACCATCCGTGATTTCACTGCTGATGAAACCCTCATCGACAGTGTCGAAATCGAGTATGTCACACGAACCAATGCTGCTGGCCAAACGATCGGTGTAATTAGACTCAAGAGTACGGACTTCGCAGGCTTTAGTCCATTGACTTATATCTCGTTGTCCGATGGTTCAGATGGTCACCAGGCAGTGCTTGACCGATCGGGTACTGCGATGGGTAGCCTCGGCAAGTGGTCACGCTCAGCGATGAGTGACTTTAACCAAGACGGACAACCTGATCAGTTCAATGGTCTTATTGACGACTTGGCTGGCACAGTTATCGACGGTGATGCTGACGGTAAATCCGGAGGTATCTATGAAACATTTGTACTCGGTGATAATGCTGATGGTTTTGAATTCCTCAGTGCACTTCTGAATCAGACCGACCTTGATGTTAATAAAGAAGTCGTTATCAACGATTCCTTTAATGACTATGGCGGGGATCCATTTGTGATGGGCTTTGAAGCTGAGGCAGGCCAATTCTTCAGTTACAACTACAACAGCTTCTACTTTGATAATGCTGTGATCGGCGTGTTCTATCAGGACGATCAAGGAACCGAGTCAGTCAGCGATGATACCTTCGAACTGGTCGGACGATATGAATACAGCGATTATTCCATCGACGAAGATGGCTACCTTACTGGCAACACTGGCTTCCAAGCTATGCAATTGGCAGATGCTGGCAATTACTTCCTGGTCGTCGATTCAGCATACTTCTACTACAACGAATACTTCTCAGACGATTATTACTATGAATCTGAATTTGAATTAACCGTTGGTCTATACAGTGACGCGTCATTGATTGATGTGCCATTGGATGAAAATGGTGATCCAACCGATCAGATTGCATACACACCAGGTACTGCAAACAACGAAGCCAAGCAACTGGTCTACCTCAACTTTGATGGTGGTCTTGCAACCGGGTACACGGACTATGCAGGCAATCCAATCAGTTACGACGTGGATGCCTTCGACATTGAAGACCTGGGATATGCTCCATATTTGAACTTCTATGACGAAGATTTTAATGTTTACAATGATGCAGAACTTGCTGCCTTCCAAGCTGATTTGATCGAAGCAATCACCAATAATGTGTATGGCACTTATGCTGATGCATTGCTCGGTGACACATGGCTCTATGACGGTACACAGTACACCACCGACTCGAATGGTGATGGTATTGATGACGTGACAGCGACAACAGCTGACAGTCAATTCTTCGACATCTTTGCAGCAGCTCAATACGGTATTTACTTCACCACCGTTGACCCGTCGACTTACACGGACGGTAATGGTGATGCAGTTGAGTACTCCACAGTCTTCCTCGGTGAAGTAACCCAAACACAAGGTGGATTTGGAGTCGGTGAATACGGGCAGGCTTCTGATGTGGACCTGATGAACATGAATAAGTCAGATGTGGCTTATATTGCCTTGCAGAACTTCCATTCGGACTACACCCGTGATGATGATACATATCAAACTCAGTTTGATGAAGTGAGTACCTTCATAGCCAATGTTGCAGCCCATGAATTAGGACATATTCTCGGCTTTAACCACACCAACATCTTTGAAGTGGAAGACGACTTGGATAATAATCCGCTGACACCTTCGGCTGGTCTTGGTACCGACTGGTACAACATTATGTCCGCTGGACCTGCCAGCAGCTTTGATCAATTCTTTATCCGTTGGCAGTTTGGTACATCCAATGTCTGGGATAGTGACAATGTTAATGATGACTTCTTTAATATTGGTGAATTCCCCATCGGCCAGATCGACACACTTGATCTGCTACTCAAATGGTTTGGGACGCCATAAAAAAATTCCGGGATAGACTCGCCAGGTGACCTGACCGCCTGACATTCAATCCTGAAGTACCTCGTGCGTGGTGATGAAAGCTTGCGATTCATCACCACGCACTTTTTATGCGCAGCAGTTGGTATCGTAAATTTTAAATGCTGAACACTTGTTTCAAAAAAATAGTTGCCAGAGCAAGTGTCGCTGTGAATTGAATTGATTTAAATAAAACTTAAAAACCCAACGTCAATTGGTTAGACACCGGGTGAGGAAATTTGCGGTTTGAGTTGAGTTTAAACCAGCGGGTTCTGCGTCGTTGCTGTGTGAGAATGACGCGTTTGGCAATGGTCTGATCTTGCGAGAAAACTTCGTAAACTTTCTCTTCAGTATTACATTGCTGTGATCGATGCAGCAGTATGACGTGGGCAGGCTGGCCGTCAGCAGAACGTCGATCGATACGTTGTATGGCGGCAAAAGCCTGCTCATTGGAAAGATGGCCGGCCTGTCCCATGACGCGGCGTTTGAGTCGTTCTGGACGCGTACTGGCCTGCTGCATCTTTGGATCATAATTGGCTTCGATGGCAAGGATATCCACGTTGGTGAATTGATGAATCAACGTGTCAGGTACATGCCCAAGATCTGTTGCAAAACCAATCGAACCATGATCTGAATCAATGCGGTAGCCAAAGGTTCCCTGGCTGTCATGTCGAAGGTGAATGGGATGAAAATCCAGATTTGGTAATGGGTTGAATTTTTCAGCGAACTCACGAACAAGACCGGACGTAATAAGAGGAGCAGCATGCTTCATGCGCTTAAGGTCCGTCATATGCCAAGCATGTAAATACAGTGGTATTCGCCAGCCGACCATTGTGTTAATCCAAGTTGGGCGAAAATGATCTTGGTCCAGATGCGTGATGACAATTGCCTTGATGTGTTGCAGTGAACTTTTGGCTTGCCCAAGGCGTTTGCTGATGGTTACCGGGCCAAGCCCCGCATCAAGAAGCATGGCTTGGTCTTGATGTTGGATCACGGTGCAGTTACCACCACTGCCACTGCCTAGGACACAAAGGTTCAAGGGCGTAGAGGATTGAGTTGCTCCGTTTTTATCCGAGGATTCGTCAGCTTGCATATTCGGAGAAACAGCAAAAAGCGGGATGGTTTGTTCGGGTTTCATAAGGATGGCCTAGTGTGGCTTTTTTCGGCCTGTCTGTCAAGATTAAAACGCTTCAAAACGCAAGGGAGAGATTAAATGAAACGATTGACTGGGACAATGGTGGTATTAATGTGCTTAATCATTGGCTGCGAACAGAAGAAATCTGCGCCTGCAGTTGGGAATGTGGCAGTCGTGGATATGGATCAAATCGCGCAGGCGACCGGCTTTGACAAAGCGCTTGACCAGCAGATGACCCAACTCAATCAGCAAATTGGTAGCCATCTGCAACAGCTGCAAAAACAGATACAAAGCCAATTGGAAAGCAAACAGAAAAATTGGGGCGAATCACCGACGAATCAACAAAAAGTTGAGTTTGAAAAACTATCCATGCAACTCGACCAACAGTATCGTGCAGAACTGAACAAAGCTCAGCAGAACAGTAATCAAGCACATACGACAATGGTAGGTCAGTTCCGGCAGAAACTTGATCCAATTGCCATGCAAGTTGCGCGTGAGCGTGGTTTTGATATTGTCATTTCACGTACTGAATCCGTACTGATGGTTTCAGTAAATGCGGACATTACCAATGATGTGCTTACACGTTTTAAGCAGATTAACCCTGTACAGGTCCCCGCCACTACACCAACGCCTGCTGAGCCGCCCATGGTACCTGCGTTGCCTGATGAAGCCAATTCATCACAGCAAACGCCGCAACCTCAACCCACCAATACGGGTGTGGAATCACAACAGCCCCATGTAACTGTGCCCGATACCTTACCGGTACAGTAAGTAAAACTTACCCAAACGACATAATCGAATCAATACGTCTGTATAAGGCGTGTTAGGCTATTAATGTGGTCTTTTTTTCTAAAACTTGTATCCGATAACTACTTTAGAGCAGGAGGCTCATCCCCAAGAATGACCCCGGACGATAATGAATAGAGGTAGGGTCCAATTGAAATTGAGGTTCCTGATGCGTAACCGTTTGGCTTTGTGGATGTTGATTTTGGGCGGCATATCAATCTCAGGGTGTACCACGACACAGCATGCAAGAGTCAATATCATCGAACCGAGTTACTCATATGTCGATGATATGGATATGGAATTAACTGCGTCTGATGAGCAAACCTTGGCACAAGTCCCGATCCAGAATCATGTCCAACCTTGATCGGATATTTACACACCACGTGCAGATGGATCCCAAATTTGCTTATGCAATTGCGACTGCATGCGAACAGGCAGATTGTCTTCGATTATCCATTGAGCCAAATCTATCATGGGTAATGCGCCACATCCAGCCAACTCCTTGGTCGCATGCATTGCATTAACACCACTCATCAATACAGCTTTGACGCGATTGGCAAGATCATAATCAACCATGATCTTCTTGGCCCAATCATAATCTGCACGATCACAAAGTACGAACTTAATTTCATCTGTGGTATTGAGATGATCCATATTCGTCCATAGATTCCTGTCCACTTCACCACTGCCTGGTGTTTTGATATCCATGATACGTATGACACGCGGATCACAGACACTGATATCACATGCACCACTGGTTTCAATAAGGACTGTCTTCCCCAAGTCGCAGAGTCGCGTCATCAATGGATGAACCGTTTTTTGCAGTAAGGGTTCGCCCCCCGTGATTTCGTAAAGGTCACAGTTATGACGAATAGCTTGTGAAAGAACTTCATCAACAGTGAATGATTGGCCTTCATGAAAGGCATATTCAGTGTCGCAATAACTGCATCGAAGATGACATCCCTTTAGGCGTATAAATACACAACGCAGGCCTGACCATGTGCTCTCACCTTGTATGGAATAAAACATCTCATTGATCTGCAGTCGTGGCACATCGATCGTAGCGGAAGAATTACTGACGGGAAGTTTCATGCGTATTATCTTAGCCTTTGGGTGTTATGGTTTCACATTGTCAAGCATCTGCACAACAGTCAAACCAAGAATTGGATGGACCCAGTCAGGAACAATTTCAGCCAATGGCTTAAGAACAAACCAACGTTCGTGCATCAATGGATGCGGGATAACAAGATCTTCTTCATCATAAACAAGACTGTCATAAAAGATGATATCCAAATCCAACGGTCTGGGCCCCCACTTGACTCTTGAAGTTAAATCATCACGCCCATGCTTTAATTCAATTGCGTTTAGAGACTTCAAAAGACCTGATGGTGAAAGGTTTGTCTCCATCACAACTGCTGCATTAAGAAAGACCGCTTGGTTAATTGGTCCGACAGGCTGTGTTTTAATAAATCGACTACGGTGAACCAATCGGGTGCCTGGCAATTCATCCATTGCATCGCATGCTTGTGACAAATGGGTGTGGGAATCCCCCATATTGCTCCCCAGAGCAATGCAAGCCAATATTGGGTTTGGGGGTGTTTGAATTACCATGGTTTAAAACACTCATGTATCTTTAAATGCAATACCAGCAATATGTTATTGACATGTGAAAGTTAGTTATAGATGATATTCCAGCTTGTAATCAATGGTCCAGTTTACACCACCTTTTTTAAGGAAACCTTATGATCCAGCGAATTGTACTCAATGCTTTGCTTCCCGTCCTTTGCTGCATGATTTTAACTGCTTGCAATGAGCCTGAGGCATACAACGGCAGTAGCAGTTTTCAAAGTACACCAACTACAAAGACAACCAGTCACTCCAATGCAATATCTACTGAGGTATCTGCACCAACTGCAAATCATACAGCAGTCAAACCAAGTTCTGCTGACTTGAAAGAGGCAGGTAACTACTGGAAACGCGAAGGCAAGAAAGTCGATATCACAAAGACCAAACGTGTCCTCATAGCGGAATTTGGCGTCGTCTTTGTCACAAGCCGCGATCACAAAATTGGTAACAATTCCCTGAGCCTCGGCACAATGATGCGCATCGCTGGTGTGGGACGTCGTGAATACAAGTTCGATGATTCATTCAAAGCTGAATATCCAACCCAACTTTATAACCAATACGTCAAACACCTTGAATCTCAAGGTTATGAAGTTATCTCGCTCGAAGACACATTGGCTTGCAAAGCCTTGGAAGATATTGAAAAAGGTAAAGCTGGCTCCAAGAAGAGCGGAAATTATTACCACGGCTTCTTCGGTGGCAAGGGAAGTCAAAAAGCCGAAATCTATCCTGCTGCAGGTATGGACCAGATGGGTGCTGGTTTCCTGGGGCTAGGTGAATCTAAGAACATGAAGGCTGTTAATGCCGCAATGGGTGAACTCAAAGCTGATATGGCAATTCGTGTACTCATTGGGGTTGGATTATTCAAAGGCCAAGCATGTCTCGAACCTGGATCATCCATTCGCGCCTTCTCCAATCTAAAATCGTCTAAAATGCCAAACGGTACAATGAACTATTGGCCTCAATCTTACACAACACTTACAAGCAAGAAGACACTCTTTTATGATAAACCAGTCGTCGATCAAACAGAGTTCAAAGCATTCAAAGGTAAAGTCTGGAATGTCAATGAAGCTCAATTCGCAAGTGCGATTAATCAGGTCTTCCCTAAATTCGCAACCCAAGGCATCATGAAATTGGCATACTGATTATACGAATCTACATTTACCGAATTTAGTTTTTCAAGGCATGACCACAACTGGTCATGCCTTTTTTATTCATTGAACTGGGATTGGATAAAACTTCTAATCAAAGAAGTGACATCTAGTATAACATCTCATATATTTCACAACATTTTTTGCCATCCATCGTATTTGCAATTCTTTTATTATTAGAGACCTACACGTCTATTACGCCCTGCAAATCCTCTTTCTTTCACTTGTTTTCACTTTATTGCATTGACTCATTGAAGTTCTAGGCCTAAAGTTTCATATCACTTTCCATTCGTCTGAGATCGGTAATGTCACAAAATAACGCATCAACACTTGCTCAAGTCAGTGCCAAAGCCGGCTGTTCTCCTGCAACAGTTTCACGTGTGCTCAATTGCAGTGGGCCAGTTAGTGGCAGCGTGAGAGAAAATGTTTTAAAAGCCGTAAAAGAATCCGGTTATATACCAAGACGGACACATAAAACGCTCAGCAGCAACAGTCAGGTATCGATCGAACGCAAGAATAATCAGCATGACCTTTTTGAAGTAGTTTTGTATCGTTGCACTCCGGCTGAACGTCTCACAGCTGAATCTGGAAAGTTGACAGTTGGTTCTTCAAGAATGCTTACGGAGAAACTTCTTTTCAGCAAAAATTTTACTCTCACAGCAGACTTTTACATGCATATCATCTCAGGTGTGATGGATGAGTTAGCCAGTGCCTCCAAACGAGCCATGATTCAAACTTCTACCGACTTGATGAGTTTGTCACTCCTCAAAGCGGTGAACCAAAGTGAAATTGGTGGTGTTATCCTGCTTGGTGAATACCCTCCGAAGCTCGACACATTCCTGGAAAAATGTACTAAACATGTTGTTCTTGTCGACATTATTCATCCTGGTATTGCAGACATAGTTACCATTGACAATATGGCTGGAATAAGTCTTGCAATGGATCATCTGATTCAATTGGGACATCGAAAAATTGGTTATGTCGGGGCACCATTTAACAAGAGTTATGAAGAACGCTGGGTTACATGGAAGTGGAAAATGACAGGAGCCGGTCTTTCAATAAACAATCAATGGGTCTATCAAGGTAGCAATAAAATCCAGGACACAACCAAAGGTTTACAGCAAATGCTTAGTCAAACTGACCGCCCTACAGCTTTGGTTTGCGCCAGTGATTGGTCAGCGTTTGGAGCACTTCGAGCTGCAGAAACATTACAGATTGCCATACCTGAACAAATAAGCATTATTGGCTTTGACGATATTAATGCTGCTGCAATGGTTACTCCATCATTAACAACACTACATGCTCCATTGCGAGAAATGGGTGAACAAGCAGCCCGTCAAATTCTATATAACAACCTGTTTAATCGATCTCGTCATGGAACAGGTGTCACAACAAGACTCATGCCGCAGTTAGTAATCAGAAATTCAACTTCGCATTATACAGAATAAGGCAGTTCTTCAATTTTAAACCTAACAGTACAGTTGTATGCTTCATGTAATTTATTCTTTAGGGTTAAATATCGATAGGTTATAAGAATACAAATCTCTTGAAAAGTAAAAAACAAGAATATCTTGGCAGTTTTCAGTAAATTTAAGTCAGCATTAAATCAGAATAGATAAAAATTAACAGTAAGTACAGGCTTATAATTGTCTGGCAAAATAGCCAATCTAAAGGGAAGAGCATTATGAAAAACCAAAAAGCTTTCACACTTATCGAATTGCTGGTTGTTATATCCATAATCTCATTATTGATTTCAATCCTGTTACCAGCCCTGGGGAAAGCCCGTAATGCAGCCAGAACATCTGTCTGCTTATCTCAATTTCGTCAATCCCTGGTCGCGAACTATACATATCAAGGCGATTACAATGGTTACAATGTACCACTTTGCAAAAATTTAAATCGTCGCAATTATTGGGGGTCAGAACCCGGTTTTCATCGTTGGCAAAACTATCTTGAAGTCTACACTGGTAATTACAGTATTTTTAATTGTCCTACTCGCGAAATTCTTTTCCCTGACCACTCTGTTCTAAATCAAAAGACTCCGTATCCGACCAACTCCGGCTGGGTTAGGTCAAGAGGCGAATCATTCAGCGGTGGTGCCAGTGTCAATACTGCATATACCTATAAAGTAGGCGGCTATGCTGACAGTAGCGCAACGCGAAATGAAGACCTTGAAAATGCAATGCATGATGATGAAATAAATAAGCCATTGGCAACACTGGTTGCATTTGCAGATGGACGTTTTTGGACGGTAAACGCTAAGCCAACAACCACTCCTGGTGATGACAGCATTTTTCATCCTGATCGATACGTCCATGATGGGAGAATCAACATGGGCTATGTGGATGGTCACGCTTCAACACGAGTCAAAGAAGATGTTGAAGTAAGATGGTGGCCTAAAGATACTTGGATCACAACAAGAACACCGTAATTTGTATTGCATATTCATGTTTTAAAAAATCAACCATCTATAAATATGTAATATCTCTTCTTGAATAAATACGGCATGTTGAATATAGAAATTTGATAGCATATGAAACACCTATCAATCAAAGATAAAGCATTCACCCTCATAGAAATCCTGGTGGTAATATCCATTATTGCCTTACTCGTTTCAATCCTCTTGCCAGCGTTGGCAAAGGCTAGACTCAGCGCACAAACCATTACATGTTTAAGTAATGAAAGACAGTTAAGCTTAGCGTTAAACATGTATTCAGCGGAAAATAACGAGTTTATCCCACTGTCATACTGGTGGGGCGCACGACATGACAATGCAAAAATCAACACCGGTCAAACTAAACAACCAAACAACACTATCTTGCTTACACCATTGGGCGATGCATTAATGAGTCTGAATCTAGGTCATGCGATACGTGGTTTTTATTGTCCAGCAGAAAAAGATCCTCATCGTCGGTTTAATGTAGATGGTTTCAACCCATGGCCTATGCAGAAATGGACTGGCATGAACATCGGCTATGGTGTTCGTCCCGAAGCCTATGCTTACCCCACACCAAGTTCACAACCGTATTCAGGATGGAAACTCACTGGCAATGGGTTATTGCCACGGACAATAGATTTTCAGACAAATGTAGCAACTATATCAGACATTATTCCTCAATACTCAACATCACGCCCATGGAATCAACTGCAAAACGTAGCTCATTTGTCCCAAGGCATAAATGCTAGCTATCTTGACGGATCTGGCACTTGGGTTGCTTTTGATGTTTTTAAAGACAACTATGGCGATGGGACTTCAGGGGGTGGCTTTAGCCCATATTCATCTTGGTCAAAAACTGGGATATGGTTTGACCTGGACAATGTCCGTTAATTTAAAATTTGTACACAATAATCATATTAATGGTGATAGTGTTATTTCTTGTAATCACAATTTGGTAAAGGTTTGTTCATGTCACGAATTGTCTATCTAATCAGCATCCTTAGTTTAATATTGATGTCTGCACCTGTAGATGCATTGGAAATCACACCTACGCAAAAAGGTTTAGAAATACAAACTGATGTTTTTAAGAACATTACGCTTAACTATCCGGTACTGGAAACATCAGGAAAACAAAAAGTTAAACCAGATGGTGATGTTAAAATTAACGGCCCCAAAACAACGGTTTCATATACAGATGGTACCGTTTTAATTATCAGTCAAAATGGAGGTCGTTTTTCATTTCAATTCAAGGATTTACCAGCCAATGTCAAGTCAATGAATTTTGGCATGAACTTGCCAGCATCTATTGTGAATACACTGCAATGGGATATTGACAATAGTGGCTTTAAAAACTTTCCTGCTAAGGTTCAAGACGATCCATTCCTACACAAAGGAAATGCGCGTAATTTTAGTATTGCTAAAGATGGCATTGGCTTTAACATGCGTATCGAGCATGGCTATCAACAATTGCAAGATAACCGTAAATGGAATGACACGAAATTCTATTGGTTTGCTGCAACGCAAATGCCTCGGACAAATGGCAACAATTCTTACTACAACATAGAATTCAAGACTGCAGATGGTATAACATTAGAAGGCACTGTAACACAACAAGCTGAAACTAACGTAGAGCCCAAGCCAATTGAAGCCCATGGCGTCAAAACCAAACTCACAAGCAAAGGTATTGCGATAGATCTTAATAGTGGTGGTATCTTTACACTGACTTATCCTAAACTGATGGGATTGAAACCCGACAAGCCTGTTAGCGTAGACAATGTTACTTCAACACTGACTCATCTGAAATATGTTGATGGTATTTCAGCTGTCGTTAAGCTGGATCAAAATGAAAATGTGAAAGTTGATTTTGACAATCTTAATGATCAAGTTAAGACAGCCCGTTTGGAAATGCTTATTCCAATCGGGATGGCAAAGGGAGGTAAATTTTCAATCGGGAATGAATCCCTCAAACCCTTTCCATCCGAAAAACAAGCCAAACCTTTTCTTTATCAAGGTAACAACGAAAGTCTGACATTAACGCACCAGACAGGCCCTGGCTTTAAACTGACTATGCCCAAGTACGGTTATCAACAGCTACAGGACAATCGACACTGGAACTGGAATATTTTTGCATGGTGGTATGGTGTAACCATCCCCTCTGGCCAATCCAAGTTTACACTTGATTTTAAGATTGGCGACTTACCCGGTGGTGCTGTAAAAGCAAAACCTGTTGTGGACCGATTCGGACAATGGGTTGCATCGGATTATCCCACAAAAGTGAAAAGTATTGAAGAACTCAAACAAGATGCGATAGATGATGAAGCATACTACGGTTCTCTTACTCCACCAACACGCGACAGCTTTGGGGGGATACCCGGTACAAAAGAAAAATATAATCTCAAAGCTACTGGGTTCTTTCACTTGGAGAAGATCAATGGCAGAGATATTCTTGTTACACCAGATGGTAATGCCTATTTCCAATTAGGTGTTTGCGGATGGACGCCTTGTGATGACTATACAAGAGTCCGCGGTCGTGAAGAAATCTATGAATGGCTACCAACAGAGCATGACCCAGAATTTAAATCTGCATGGAGGCCAAATGATCCAGGTGTCTTCTCATACTTGTTAGCCAACCGCATCCGAAAGACTGGCAAGCCATTTGATATCTATGACTATGCTGATATGTGGCTGACGCGCGAAATGAAATGGGGCTTTAATAGTCTTGGTGCATTCTGCCCGACAGGAGAAAAATTCCGTGAAGTCCTTGGTAAGCACAACTATCCTTTTGTGAATCATTTGCCAATGCGATCCTTCAAGGAAATTCTTGGCATCCACTTAGTTTGGGATCCATTTGAAAAGGGAATTGAAAAGAAGTTTGACGAGGTGTTCTCCAAGTTTGGCCAGACATACAATAATGACCCCCTTCTGATTGGTAGTTTCCTTGTTAATGAACCCAACATGGAAAATATACCCAAAGTTATTCCACTACTCAAAGCAAGTGATTGTGCCGCCAAAGCTAAACTTGTCGAGATGTTAAAAGAACAATATCCAACCGTCTCCGATTTTTCTAAAGCATGGAATATCAAGGCATCAAGTTTTGATGAAGTTGGCCAACTCCCCTTAAATATTACTACAAAGCAAGCCTCAGAGGACATGCAGAAATATTTAGGTCTTTTTCTTGATCGCAGGTACAAATTGGTTCATGACGCCTTCCGCAAACATGTCCCCAACCATTTGCTCATTGGTGATCGTTGGATGCCAGGCACTTCAAACAATGAAATACTGGTTAGTACGGCTGGTAAGTACATGGATATCATTTCGGTCAACTATTACACCGATGGGATAGACCGCAATTACCTTGACAGAATCCATCGCTGGTCCGGTGGAAAACCAATGATTCTCAGTGAATTTTACTTTACCAGTCCCGATGAGTCGGGATTGCAAGGAGGACGCGGTTTACCTTCCCAAGATAAACGTGGACTTGCCTACCGTAGCTATGTTGAACAAGCGATGAATACAGGCTATGTAGTGGGTATTGAATGGTTCATCAATGTAGATCAAACCGTCACTGGTAGATTCTTCCAAGGTTTTAATGGTGAAGCAAACAACACTGGTCTTGTTAATGTTGCTGATCGTCCTTACAAAGATATGCTCAAGCATGTGATGGTCACCAACTATGATTGGTTCAGCGTCATAGATGGCTCACGTAAAGCATATATTCTGGATGATCCACGGTTCACATTGCAAAAAGGTGGTTCCAAGAAAACAGTCACAATTGACCGTATGGTTAAAGCTTTCAAGTTAGATGCCAATCGTTCGGAATGGCCTTTAACACCACCTTATCGTATTGCTGAAGCCGGTGCGAAAGTTGAAGGAAGCTTCCGTGTCGCATGGGATACTCAAAACCTGTATCTGTTTATTGAGGTCACTGATGAATTCCCAATGATCAATTTTCAAAATGGTAGCGGTATCTGGAATGGGGATGCAGTTGAACTTTTCATTGGCTACGAAGACCTGGATCGTGTGGGGAACATGATCTACTCTGACCGACAGGTTATTCTTCGCGGCGCTCCTGCCAAGGATGGGCAGAACAATGCGTGGCTTGCAAATGCTCCATCTCAAAAAACCATTGATAGCATTGTTGTCCCCAATATTGATGGCAAGGGATATACTATTGAAGCTCGCATTCCATTTGCTTCATTGGACATGACCCCAAAAGTTAATCAAACTCTTCTCTTTGATATTGCACTGGACAGCACCAATAATGTACGCTCCCCACGCAGCGAGCAAGTTCTCTTTAACGGCACCAAGCATGCATCTCGTGACCGCGGTGTTTGGGGACATGCCAAGCTTGTAAACTAAAAACGAAATCTTTTATGTCAAATAAAAAACAACACCTTCACGCTATTGTGAAGGTGTTGTTTTTTTATAATTAAAATGGGAGCCGTTACGTCCTGAAGCTTCCCTGCATTTTGAGGGAATACATTAGAGGACTTCAAATGGGTTAGTCGTCGATAACGACGGGCTTGACCCATGGCATCATGGCACGGAGTTCTTTACCGACAACTTCCACGCCGTGGGTTTTGTCAGCTTGCTTCTGTTCCTTGAACCACTTGAATCCGTTTGCATAATCGTCACGGAAAACCTTGGCAAACTTACCGGACTGGATGTCGGTGAGACATTCTTTCATGGCCTGTTTGACGGCTGGGGTGACAATCTTGGGGCCGGTGTGATAGTCACCAAATTCAGCGGTGTTGCTGATTGAGTAACGCATGTAGGAAAGACCACCACGTTCAATGAGGTTGATGATGAGCTTCAGTTCGTGACACACTTCAAAATATGCCATCTCGGGACGGTAGCCTGCTTCGACGAGGGTTTCGAAACCAGCTTTGATCATGGCAGACAAACCACCACAAAGGACTGCCTGTTCACCGAAAAGGTCCGTTTCGCATTCGTCTTTGAAGCTGGTCTTCATGATACCGCTGCGTCCACCGCCCACACCGATAGCCCATGCCATGGCAATGTCGAAGGCTTTGCCGTCTGCATCCTGCTGGACTGCTGCAAGACAGGGGACGCCACCGCCGCGTTCAAATTCGCTGCGGACGGTGTGACCGGGTCCCTTGGGGGCAACCATAATCACATTGACATTTTCAGGGGGGACAATGCACTTAAAGTGAACATTAAAGCCATGAGTAAAACCGAGGGTCGCACCGGCTTTGAGATTCGGGGCGATGTCTTTTTCGTAGACTTCTGGCTGTACTTCGTCAGGAAGTGCAATGATGACCAGGTCAGCCTGCTTGACGGCATCCGCTACGGGAAGCGGTTCGAAGCCGTCTTCGATGGCTTTCTTGCCGTTGGCCGATTCTTTGCGGTTGGCGACGATGACGTTAACGCCAGAGTCACGCAGGTTCTGTGAGTGAGCATGGCCTTGTGAGCCATATCCGAGTACAGCCACGGTCTTGCCCTGAAGTGGTGCCAGTGAACCGTCTTTGTCATAAAGAGTTTCGATAGCCATTGTTTAAAGTCTCCGTCGAGAGTTATTGGAAGCCGTGTAATGTACCGTTTTCGAGTCACCGGGTAAAGTCAGGTATGGAAGATGACAGTCCATGGCTAAACCACAGAGTCACAGAGACACAGAGTGAAGTCAGATATTGAGATTAATTGTCCTTGATGCAGTCGGTGATGGTCTTGATGAACTTGGAGTGATATTTCCCAAAATTCTTGCCAGCGTTATTGCGGGTCATGGAGATCACGAGGTTGTGTTTCAGGTCGATTCGCAGGGTCGCCGACGATGCCGCCCCGTGGGCAAAACACATGTCCGAGAGTCCGTCGCCGGTGTACCATTGCGTACCGATGCCGTATTTCGTCGGACTCTTATCGGTGGTGATGGTGCTGATGTCGATGGGGAGCATGGCATCGCGGGTTTGTTGGCTCATGAACCGATACTCACCATAGCTTCCCCCATTGAGGAGCATCTGGCCGATCTTTGCCATATCCATTGCGGTGGATGCGGTATTCCATGAAGCATTTTCACAGTTGGTGTTTTTGCAGCCAAGGGGATCAAGCAGGTGCGTCTTGACCATGGTGGGATAGCACTTGCCGGAGACTTGGCCCATGAGTTGGATGCCCAGTTCCATGCCCATGCCGTCGTACTCGAATTTCTTGCCGACGTTGAGTTGTGGTGCGATGGATGCAATAAGGTGTTCGAGATCCGGATCATCTTCACCTCGGTGACTGGTAAGGCCAGCAGTGTGCGTCCAGAGATTTCGTATGGTGGGAACTTGGTTGAAGCCTGCGTTTTGCATCTCAGGCAGGTAGCGGTCGATGGGTGTGTCGAGATTGATGAGTTGTTGATCGACCATCATCATGGCCATGGTGCCGGAGATGAGTTTGGACAGGGATGCCATCCAACTGTTTGTGTCAGTGGTCATGGGTTTTTCGTCGCGTGTGCCATAGGCTTTGTGATGGACGATCACGCCATTACGGACGACGCATGCGATGAAGGCTTCGTCGGTGTCCTTGGCCCATTCAGTGAGGATGGCATCGATTTTCTGCGGTGCGTCCTCGGTCATGCCAGCTTCGGTCATTGTTCCGGCGTGTAATGATGTGACAGGTTTGTCGAGTTTGGCAGGCAAGGCAAAGTTGCGGGTGAACATTTTGTCATTGCCGTTGATCTTGCGTTCGAGTGTCGTCCAATACTGTTTTTCGATGGTATTGACGCCGTTGTAGACGGTAATGTCTGTATCGGGTTTGATCTGCGAAAGACTGCTTAATAGTGACGCATTGAAACTGGCATTTTGAGCAATATCCCAGAACGACCAGTTAACTGCATTATTGATTTTTAGCTGCGATGCTTTGACCACTGCCGGGTCAATACCGTATTGAGTTGGTAGCTTGATATCACCTTCAAACTTCATATCCCATGGTTCGACATTCACCGGCATGCGATAGAGAGCACGGTAACGCGTGATGGTTTTATTCGTATCATGACAGTGGATCTTGATCACCGCAGCATATCGACCGGGCTTTTCAGCGGAAGTGGCCGCATTGCAATTCGCATCATAATAGTCCGTCTGGATGGTGTAAGGGCCAAGCAGTTTTTCCATCACCAAGGGCTGTGTGAATTTGCATTGAGGCAGTTCACTGGTTTGGAAAATGGTGGAGGGCTCAAAACGCAACTCGGTTTTAAGCAACATATCGCGACGTTGGTCATCCAAGTTTGGAACATCGATAGGACAGTCAGAAGAACCTTCAACATTCACATTCATCCACTGTGGTCTTGACTTATTGAGGTCAATTGGAACCCGGAAAGTGGCATGTGAAAAGTCACCTTTAGGTTTGAGTACCTTTGAAGTAGACGAATGGTTACTTGTGGCAAATGAGCAACGCTTGCCAGCTAACTCAGCGACCGCTGTCACATCAATCTTCAACCAACTCAAGTATTCAATGGTGGCTTTGGCACTTGCATTTACAGGCGCACTTGGACTTGAACGAAGAAACACTGATTGCATCATCGAACTGTCTGCATACGTTCTCCCGCTGGGATACCAGAACAATTGATCCCGGTGTGATTCACCGTCCACATCGTTAAAGAATATCTGCAAACCAATTGTCTGATTTTTCCTGGTATCAATCTGCAAAATGTCCCATGGGATCATCGCTTCAAGCGTATAGCCATGTTCCTGTTTGGTACGCGCAATGACAGGTTGATATTTTTCTACACCATCAGGTTTATTCGCGGACTGATTGTTTAAGTGATAGCGTGGCTGGGGATGTTTGAGGTCCATGCCCGGTGCGATGAGCAGTTGCAGGCGTTGCTTGCCACCCACTGCGTCTGCCATGAAAAACTCGATTGCATCGTTACGCCAGATGTCCGACGTGTTGGCAGATTCGGTGAAGACATCATCCTTGACAATGGCAAGCAGATAAATCCCCTGCTCATTCCAGGCAAAGCGACAGGTTGGACGGAAGTCTGTCGTGCTTGGGATTGACTTGCCATTGGAATTGAAAATATTGATCTGAAGGCCGGACTTTTGATCGTCGTCCATGTTCCAATCGTCTGTTTTCCCATCGACGGTGATATCTGGGATTCTGCCAATCCCAAAGTTCTTGGATTGGGCATATCCAATTGAACAAAAAATACCAAGTAGAAAACAGACGGCTATCAAGCTGTGGATACGTTGCATGGATATGCTCCCGGTGAAATGTGAACTGGAGAACGTGAATTGTGCCACAAGTATCGTCAGCAGACAAATATTTCTTTTTAAATGTCGTTTGCAAATCCTTACAGAGCATTGCATATGAGACTTGTATGTATTTAGTAAAACTTTGCTCATTAAGCATTTGAAATGCTTGAACTGAGTTCCAGACGAGTTTAAGATCACATGCATCCGCAGCCTATCTTAACACCTCATTCATGGAGATTGAATATGACTTCAGGGCAACAGCCCCCCGCCGAGTCGACGTCAGAATCTGCTACAGGTTCGTCTAATGAATCCCAAATACATGCTTCGCTTGATCGCTATTGGAAAGCCAATGTGATGATCATGCGCGTTTTACTACTGATCTGGGCATCAGCAGGATTGGGCGCTGGGATTCTCTTTGCTGACAAGCTCAACGCGTTTAGCATTGCTGGCTTTCCGGTTGGATTCTGGTTTGCACAGCAGGGATCCATTCTGATCTTTGTCGTGTTGATCCTGGTTTATTGCATCATGATGAACAAGCTTGATTCCAAGCATCATCAGGAACTCGAAGCCTTGCGTAAGAATCAGCAGTAAATCCATTTCATCATCAAGTTCATTTGATTCAGAGAGACCACCCTCATGACAGTACAAACATGGACCTACATCTTTGTGGGCCTTTCATTCGGACTTTATTTATTCATTGCATGGATCAGTCGTGTCCGTGACACCAAAGGTTTTTATGTTGCAGGCCAAGGCGTTCCCGCCATTGCTAACGGGATGGCGACCGCTGCAGACTGGATGAGTGCTGCATCATTCATCTCCATGGCCGGACTCATCTCTACAATGGGCTACTCCGGTGGCGTCTACCTTATGGGTTGGACAGGCGGCTATGTGTTACTGGCATTACTGCTTGCCCCCTACCTGCGAAAATTTGGACACTTCACTGTGCCGGACTTTATCGGTGACCGTTACAATGTGGCTTATCAAGGTGACAGGAACGATCTATGGAGTCGCGTCAAAGCCAATCCTGCGCGATTCGTCGCCGTGGTCTGCGCCATCTTTGTGAGCTTCACCTATGTCGTAGGACAGATGAAAGGTGTCGGCGTGGTCTTCTCACGATTCCTGGATGTCTCACTGACCACCGGGGTATTCATCGGCATGGCAATCGTCTTCATCTACGCGGTTCTCGGTGGCATGAAAGGCATCACCTGGACGCAAGTCGCCCAATACTGGGTACTGATCACTGCGTTTCTCGTGCAAACCATTGCCATCTCCATGAACCTTACAGGTACACCCATCCCACAGATCGGCTTAGGTTCCAAAGTGCTTGAATCGGTCGATCCAATGCAGCCGTACTTGTTACAAAAACTCAATCAGATTAATCAAGACTTTGGCTTCTCCAATTACACAGCGGCCTTTATGGATGGTAAATGGAACAAGCTCAATGTGTTCTGCGTGGCCTTGGCGTTGATGTGTGGCACCGCGGGATTACCACATGTCATTATCCGTTTCTATACCGTCAAATCCGTCAAAGATGCTCGCTGGTCAGGCTTGTGGGCATTGCTGTTTATCAGCTTGCTTTACCTTTCAGCACCGGCATTGGCAGGATTCGCACGTTACTACATGCTCGATTCAACCGCCGGACTCAATGGCAGAACACAGGAAACTTTGCCACAGTGGTATCACTCATGGCGTAAGAGTGGCCTGGTTTCATGGTTTGATCTTAATGGCGATGGCAAAGTCCAGTTCACCAATAACATGACTGGTGCGCCTGTTAGCATTGCTGCTGATAAACAACGTGAAGGTGGCCCGACACAGATTCAACCCAACGAAATTTTCAAGATTGATGCCATCCCAATGGCTCAGCGTGAAGTGATGTTGGCGGACACAAAAACCTGGCTGGCAAATCATTCACACGGGTCAGCACTCAAGGAATTGATTACACTTGGAGCCAAGCATCATCCCGACAAGGATATGATCGTACTCGCATCACCTGAAATGGCAGGACTGGCCAACTGGATCATCGCATTCATGGCAGCAGGCGGGATGGCGGCAGCACTCTCCACGGCATCTGGACTGTTACTGGTCATCAGTTCGTCCATTGCACATGACTTGTACTACCGCGTTGCAAACCCACAAGCATCAGAAGCAAGTCGTTTACTCGTCGGCCGAATCGTCATTGGCTGTGCGATCCTCGTTGCTGGATACTTTGGTATTCATCCTCCCGGGTTTGTCGGCGAAGTGGTTGCATTTGCATTTGGACTGGCGGCAGCCTCATTCTTCCCTGCGATTGTCCTGGGTATTTTCTCACGACGTGTAGGCACCATCCCCGCTGTGACCGGCATGGTTGTTGGCTTGTCTTTCACCATGTTCTACATCATGACGCAACGGGCTGACGCTATCCTGCTCAATGCGGAAGTCGCTGCAGCAATCTTCGGGCCGCCCGACTCCGCGATTCGCCAGCCGTGGTTCTTTGGGATTAACGCTCAAGGTATCGGGTCAGTTGGCATGTTGCTCAATCTGTTTGTGACACTCGCTCTGACGCCCATGTTCCCACCGCCCACCAAGGAAGTTCAGGACATGGTCGAAGGTATCCGTGAACCTGAAGGTGAATCACCAGCTGTGGTGATTGAAGGTGCTCCCGGTCACTGATCTTGATCACGCTTATTTGAACTGAACCACTACCGGCTGAA
>DLCK01000037.1 GCA_002480565.1 Phycisphaerales bacterium UBA7800
AAAACAACTTACAAGGCGCAGAGGTCTCAGAGGTAAGAGAGCGGGATTTTGATTGTTTGATACAGGACGACTCAAGCCCAAGTCTAAGCGTAGCCAAGACTGGGATACCAACGAATAATAATGGTTGCTGGAATATCCCATACTTCGCTTCCCTAAATATTGGGATTGAGTACTGTCTTATTTCAAACAAAAATTAATTTTCATCTCTCTTCCTCTGAGTCCTCTGCGTCTCTGCGGTAAAAATGAATTTGAATTTCCCCGTATTGGTATTGCAAACCAACCAGCAATAGCTGTGGCGAAATGCGTGGTAACACGTGTTTGAGTTTTGGTATTGGATCAGTCTTCAGGCACTTGGGGGAGCTTGCAGTCTTTGCGTTTAACCATGGTCACGCAGTTGCCCGAATCGTTGAAGTAGACGTCAGTCATGTAGGCCCGCATGAGCATCACACCTCGACCGCAGGGGCGTTCGAGATTTTCATCAAGAGTTGGATCGGGGATTTGATCGGGATGAAAACCGGGGCCTTGATCGGTGATGGAGATGACGATTTGTTCGTCATCGACGGTGAAGTCGATGGTGACGGTTTTTGATTCGTCGGATTGATTGCCATGCCGGATGGCGTTTGCCAGTGCTTCGTCCAATGCCAACCTCACCGCGAACATCGCAGTGTCAGAATACCCAAATGGCTGGACGGCGTTGATGACGGCTTCCACCACTTTGACACCCTCAGCAAGAATGCTCGGGATCACCATAGGTTTACTGGTTCGAGGCTGTCCCATATTCAAAACCGGCCTGTCTCCAACCCTGAGAAATCACGACCTGCACGTCTAATGCCGTGTCGCCCCCGACACAAAGTTTACCGGTGGTCGTCTCCAACCTGCCGATTATCGACGCGTTATTTAAAACTGCTCATGGCCTGCTCGGCTGTGTCGCAGATGTTAAACAACTTGTTGAGTTTGGTAATGGCAAAGACTTCGTAAATCTGTGGGTCAATCGTTGCCAAACGCAATTGCCCACCTTTGGCACGTACACGATTGTTGATCGTGATGAGCATGCCTAATGCTGCAGACGAGAGATGATCGACATCTGCAAAATCCATAAGCAACTTGGGATTCGGTGTGGTATCAATCAAATCAGCGACCTGGTCGCCAATGTTTTGAATTGCCGCTTCCTCAAGAATGTTTCGATCAAGAAATCCAATACGGATCACTTGTTCACTGTTTTCAATTGTGAGGCGCGATTCGCCTTCGGCCATCACTAAGTCTCCTGAATCGTTTACTGGTCTGTAAATTAGACACACTGAGGCTAAGTGTCAAGCCAAATTAGGGATAGACAAGCTGCTGCAATCCAGTCGCAGTCGGCATAAAGCGCCTTGAAACAGTTGCTTGCATTTCGCCAAGGAGATAGGTACGCTTGACATTTCATCCTTTTTGCTATTCTTTTTAAAATCGGAGTATCGAAAATGAAAGCCATTATGGTCATGTTCGACACCCTTAACCGGCATTTCCTGCCCAATTATGGTTGTGACTGGACGCATGCTCCGAATTTTTCGCGTTTAGGTGAAAAAACAGTCACTTTCGACAACAGTTACGTCTGTTCGATGCCCTGCATGCCTGCTCGACGGGAGTTGCATACCGGGCGTCCGAATTTTCTGCACAGGTCTTGGGGACCCATCGAGCCGTTTGACGACTCGGTTCCGCAGATGCTCAAGCAGGCAGGTGTCCATACCCATTTGAGTACAGACCATCAGCACTACTTTGAAGATGGTGGCTGTACGTATCACACACGGTATTCATCATGGGACTTTCATCGTGGCCAGGAAGGTGATCCGTGGATCGGCCAAGTTGGTGGCTCGCCTTTTTCTCCAACCCATTTAAAAACGGATCCTGATCCTAATAAGCCCAAGGGCATGCGCGCTCAGGACATGATCAATCGTCAGTACATTGGCAACGACTCAGAAAAAATGCCTCAGCATGGCACGTTCACTGCGGGGCTTGATTTTATTGATCGCAATCACGATGCGGATAATTGGTTTTTACAGATCGAAACCTTTGACCCGCATGAACCGTTTTACACACAACCGGAGTTCAAGAAATTTTTCGAGAAACACTATGCTGAATACACCGGCCCGGACTTTGATTGGCCAGGCTATGGCAAGGTGACCGAAGCGCGTGAAGTGGTCGAACATTGTCGCTATGAGTATGCAGCATTACTTGCCATGTGCGACTGCTACCTGGGCAAGGTGCTTGACGCGATGGACAAGCATAACCTCTGGGACGACACGATGCTCATCGTCAACACGGATCATGGTTTCATGCTCGGTGAACATGACAGTTGGGCGAAGTGTTGGCTGCCGTTCTATCAGGAAATCGCACACACGCCCTTCTTCGTCTGGGACCCAAGACCCCGGAAGTTCGATTCAAATATCGACATTCAAGGTCAGCGACGCAAGGCATTGGTGCAACCTTCCATCGACATCCCACTGACGCTGCTTGATTACTTTGGTGTCCAACCGACCAAGGACATGATTGGCAAATCACTGACGCAGACCATTGTCGATGACACGCCGATCCGCGACGCTGCGATCTTTGGCATCCATGGTGGGCAGGTGAATGTGACCGATGGTGAGTATGTTTACATGCGTGGCTATGCAGGTGATGAAAATGTGCCATTGAACAATTACACGTTGATGCCCACGCATATGCGTAACAGATTCCATCCTGATGAACTCAAGGAGATGACGCTAAGTGAACCGTTGAGTTTCACCAAAGGTGTGCCTGTTCTCAAGACACCATGCAACACGGCCAATGGCGGACGCAATGAGACCTTTTCAAAGACCATGCTCTTTGATCTCAAATCGGATTACGCTCAGCAAAACTCCCTCAAGGATGAAGCAGTCGAAAAGAAAATGATTGATCACCTGGTGACACTACTCAAAGAAAACGATGCTCCCGCAGAACAGTATCAACGGCTTGGCCTTCACACGGAGACAGATAAATGAAATGCATTATGGTTATGTTCGACTCACTGAATCGTCACATGATTTCGCCATACGGTTGTGACTGGACACACACACCCAACTTCGCAAGGCTTGCCAAAAAGACGTTGACGTTCGACAAGTCGTATGTCTGCTCGATGCCCTGCATGCCCGCCAGACGTGATCTGCATACGGGGCGTCCGTCGTTTATTCACCGTGGGTGGTCACCGTTGGAACCCTTTGATGTGTCGGTCCCCAGAATGCTCAAGGAGTCGGGGGTTCATACGCATTTGGTGACGGATCACTATCACTACTATGAAGACGGTGGCGTTCATTATCACACCAAGTACAACACGTGGGAATTTTTCCGTGGCCAGGAAGGTGATCCGTGGATTGGGCAAGTTGCTGAACCTGATGTGCCGGAGAATATCAACCGCAAAGGTCGTCCCCAGGACTGGATCAACCGCGAATACATGGACACGGATGCGAAGCTGCCGATTACGCAGTCGTTTAATGCCGGCCTTGACTATATCAAGCGAAACATGAATGACGATAATTGGTTCTTGCAACTTGAGACCTTTGATCCACATGAGCCGTTCTTTACGCACCGTGAACACAAAGATCGCTATGCCGAACACTATGACAATTACACCGGCCCGAAGTTCGACTGGCCTGGCTATGAAAAAGTGACCGAAACACCTGATCAGGTTGAGCATGCCAAGTACAATTACGCATCGCTTTTGAGTCTATGTGACAAAAAGCTTGGCGACATCTTGGACCTGATGGATGCCAACAACATGTGGGACGACACCATGTTGGTGGTCTGCACGGATCATGGGTTCATGTTTGGTGAGCATGACTGTTGGGCCAAGAACTGGATGCCGTTGTATGAGGAAGTTGCACAT
Organism: Phycisphaerales bacterium UBA7800; assembly: GCA_002480565.1. Lineage (GTDB taxonomy): Bacteria > Planctomycetota > Phycisphaerae > Phycisphaerales > Phycisphaeraceae > UBA7800. Next base: position 3,881 of record DLCK01000037.1, read on the forward strand.
ACGCCCTTCTTTGTCTGGGACCCAAGATATGGTAAACGCAATGAACGTCGCCAGGCTTTGGTGCAACCGTGTCTGGACCTTGCTCCGACTTTACTGGGCTTATTTAATCTTGAGATTCCAACCACCATGACCGGTAAAGACCTTGCTCCTGCCATTGCCGATGACACGCCGGTGCGTGATGCTGCGATTTTTGGCTATCACGGATGTCGCGTGAATATCACCGATGGGAAGTATGTCTACATGCGTGGCAATCACAAAGCAGGAGTGCAGATGTATCAATACGGCCTCACCGCTCCGGGCATGAAAGATACGTCCATCCCCAATGGTGTAACCATGATGACTGACGAAGACAAGTGGGATTTCATGGGCAATTATCCGATATTGCAGATGCCTGCCAACCAATCCACAGTTGATGGCGAGACTGCGTTTAACAACTCGACTGGCGATATGCTCTTTGATGTGACTGCCGATCCGGCTCAGAAAAATCCATTGGATGACAAGCAGGTGATCGACCAGTTAAGCAAGCGGATGAGCGAGTTACTCGGTGAAGTGGACGCTCCTGCTGAAACGTATGAGCGCCTTGGTTTAGCCGCAGTTTGAGTCAGGCTCTGCACATCATTGCGAAAAATCTGCCACCTTCGATGGAACCTTTTGTGACAAGCGGTTAGAATCATATCTGCATGATGAAAGTGGTGCTGGAGGATCCAGCGCCTGCAACAGTCAAAAAACCATGGAGATGGTCGATGAAGGTTCACTACAAGATCGCACTATTGGCTGCGGTCGTGTTTCTAGCTGTGGTCAGTGTCTATATGCTGACCCAAGGTAGAGATTCCACAACCCCCACAGGTAGCGATTTAACAGACCGTACTGCGCCCACCCCGACATCCACCACCACAACGGCTCGATCCAATGGCATCGCGCCCAAACCCATTGGCAGTGACTCCAAACCCAAGGATCTCAATGCCTTGGTTGCAGAACAATTAGCAGAGCTCAACAACTCATCTGCCAAGCCGGTATCGTCGACGCCGGTGACGTCCAATTTCACCAGACCCTCTGCTACGACGACAACATCAGCAAATACCAGCAGTACAAGTAGTACCACAGCAAGTTCTAATACAACAACCTCTTCAACTGCAACCAAACCCATCAAACCCACCATGCTGACATTCGGTGGCAAACCCGTCGATAATGTCCTCACTGCCACGCCGCCAGCAAGCACAACAACTTCAACGCCAGTTGTCACACCGCCTGTAATCACCAATGTGCCTGCTCCTAGCACCTCGACACTTAGCAGCAATACATCCAGAACAACGTCAGTAGCGAGAACCAGCTATCCAACCACATACACCATTCAATCCGGTGACACGCTTAGCAGCATCGCTTTGACACTGTATGGCTCGGATCGTTACTGGGTTGAAATCGCTCAGGCCAATCCCACGATTGACCCACTTAAACTCAAACCCGGCAAGACCATCAAACTCCCATTACCATCGGATATGCGTAAAACCGGATCACAACGCGCCAAGACCGCATCCAATGGTAAAGGCAAGCAATACACCGTCCGAGCTGGCGACAATCTCAGCACCATCGCCCAGGAGTTCTACAACAACTCCGGACTCTGGCGTCGAATCTACAACGCCAACAAGGCAGCCATCGGCTCAAACCCCGACACCTTGCAGGCTGGTGTGACTCTGGAAATTCCCCCCGTCGATCCTGGTTCGAGTAACTGATGTCCACCACAGAGAATCCTATTGACATGGACGTCGTCGTCATTGGAGGCGGCGTTGCCGGACTTTGGCTACTCGATGCCCTGCATCGCAAAGGTTACCGCTGTGTCCTGCTTGAAGCCCACCAACTCGGGAGCGGCCAGACCGTTGCCTCCCAGGGCATACTCCACGGCGGGATGAAGTACACGCTGAGCAATCTCATCGATCCCGGCGCTAAAGCAGTCGCTCAAATGCCACTGATCTGGCGTGACTGTTTAGCTGGTAAAGGTCAGCCCGACTTATCACAGACCAAACTCCGGGCCGACTTCTGTCACTTGTGGCGAACCGGTTCAGCAAGATCACGCTTTGGCATGACCGGCGCCCGAATGGTGTTACGCGTCAAGCCAACTGAAATCCCCAAGGCCGATTGGCCCCAGGCATTAAGCGGACTGCATGGCCAAGTCTACAACCTGCCTGAACAGGTCATCGACACTGCCAGTTTCATTGCCAATCTCGCTGCATTGCACAAAGATCGTCTGCTCAAAATTGATGCAGACAATGGATTGACATTTGAACGTAACACTTCGGGAAATGTCTCAACCATCAAACTGACTCATAACGATCAAAGCCTGACTTTGGCTCCAAAGCAAGTTGTGCTTACTGCCGGTAAAGGCAATGCGACACTTCGCCGGATGCTCGGCCTTGATGAACAGACGATGCAGATTCGCCCTTTGCATATGGTGATGGTCAAAGGCAATTTGCCGACTCTCAATGGACACTGCACTGACTTTTCGCAGACGCGCATCACCGTCACCTCAGCCATTGCCAATGACGGGCAAACCGTCTGGACCGTGGGCGGGCAGGTCTCTGAAGATGGTGTCAAAATGGCCCCGGAAGAATTGGTCAAGCATGCCAAAAGTGAAGTGTTGGCTGTGGTCCCCAATGTGGATTTGAGTAATGCTCTATGGTCAACCTACCGCGTGGATCGCGCGGAACTCAAGACGTCCAGCGGTCGTCGTCCTGAAGGTGTCACGCTCATGTGCGATGGCAACGTCATCACCGCTTGGCCGACGAAATTGGTATTGGCTCCACAGCTTGCCGATGATGTCATCAAGCAGATAGCCATGCAACCCACAGGTGAACCAGTGTGCATCGACAACTGGCCAAGACCGGATGTCGCGTTGCCACCGTGGGAATTGGTCGAGTCTTGGATGGAACTTGATTGAATGGATAACGTAGGGTGGGTAGAGCAAAGCGAAACTCACCATCACGCCAAAAGTTAAATACACTCGGTGGGTTTCACTTCGTTCTACCCACCCTACTTTGAAATCCCAGGTATTCCGCAAGTGCAACTCCGAAAACTTGGCAATACGAATCTTGAACTTTCTCCTATCGGTTTTGGCGCGTTTAAAATCGGCCGCAATCAGGGGACCAAGTATCCAACGGCTTATGATTTGCCGGACATGGATGCCGTCGCCCGACTCCTAAACGGTGTGCTGGATATGGGGATCAACCACATCGACACTGCCCCGGCATACGGCTTAAGCGAAGAGCGTATCGGCAAGACGATTGCCCATCGTCGAGATGAATACATCCTCTCATCCAAGATTGGCGAAACCTTTGTCGATGGCAAATCCAGCTATTGCTTTGATGCTCAGCATGTCCGCCAATCCGTCGAAGCATCCCTCAAAAAACTCAAGACCGACCGACTGGATGTGCTGCTGATTCATTCACCAGCGGATGATGTATCGCTTCAACAACTCACCGACTGCGTGCCCACGATGCAGGCTCTCAAAGCTCGTGGCGATGTCCGTTTCATCGGACTCTCTGGCAAGACCACACATGGCTTTGAGTTGGCGATGGCGTGGTCGGACGTCCTGATGATCGAGTACAACATCAACGACACCCAGCATGCTCAACTCATCAGCGATGCAGCAGACAAAGGCATCGGAGTCCTTTGCAAAAAGGGACTTGCCTCCGGACACCTGCCTCCTAGAGACGCGATCCAATTCGTGCTCCAGAATCCAGCGATCACCAACATCGTCGTCGGCGGGTTAAACCTGTCTCATCTGCAGGACAACCTGCAATACGCTCAGTCCATTTGAGCGATAAATCCAACTCTACTTTTTCCATTTTTGAAACTTTGCTTAAGCGGCGCTTCATTTAAGACGATAAAAAGCCGAGATAGGCATTGGGGCTGTTGTACATCCGGGTAAATGTATCCGGTGAGTTCCAAGGGGGCAACCAACCCAAAACGGAGAGATAAGATGAGTAAACCAGCTAAAAAATCCGATGAAATCGCTGCCAACCTGCTTGACCAGGTGCAAATGACAGATGACTTATTTGTCAGTGACGATCATGTCGAAGACCAGGACAACGTCAAAAAGTGTGACCTTGCTAACGAGTGTCCAGAAGAAGTGGATCAAGCACCTGCATCTTTACCGATGACTCAGGAAGCAGGCATCAGCGAATCCCAAGCCATTGAAATGGTAAACGAACCCGTCACGAAAAAGGTTGGCGGATTCAGTGCGTTGCTTGATCACCTTAAAGCAGAAGCCCTGCGACATGAGCAGACCAATCAAACCCGTAAATCACTTCGATCAGCCGCCTGATTGAACGTTCATAGACTCCATTCTGTACGTCATGGTGCGCCCAATGCATCATGACGTTTTTTATGGGTTGGATTTTCCTGTGATTGGCATGAGATAGGGTTTGAGTCTTGCGACGGTTCGAAAGCTGATACCAGAAATGGCGACCAGATCATCAAGGCTGGCAAATGGGCCATGGGTCTGACGATGATTGATGATCCGCGATGCAATGGTTTTGCCAATCCCCGGAAGCAGCATGAGGTCACCAAGATCGTCGGTATTGATATTGACAAGATACTGTGGTGATTGGATCGTGATCGCTCGTTGATCAAGCGTCCGGGTTTGAGCCATCACGAGACCTGATACGAGAATCAGGCAGATGACCAATTGAGCCAATACCAGCGGGATGCGACTTAGCAGTCGGGGATCAATTGGCTGAGCCGGCGGATGCATTTTCTGTTCGGACATTGGCAAGGTTACGCCTGAAAGTAGTCAGTCGTTTCAGTGCAGGTTTGGGATGCATGCTTTCCTGAACCAAACCTGAAAGTGGTAAATCCATTTGCGAATGATCAATCACCGTCGTCCAAGTAATGGTTTCGACAAACGGTTTGGACAGCGCAATATGCATCATCGCATCCAGCCACGTGCTCTGCACGCCCGGTGTCCAAGGCTTACGCCAGTAACCACAATCAGGATCAATCTGCTGAGCAGTGTCGGTGATGACAATCATCTCTTCGGTGACCATTGAGCTTGGAACGCCCATGACCAGATTGATCGGTCGGCCCATCGGAGCGAAGTGATCCAGCAGATTACTGATCTGCATGAGGTCTCGCGTATGCTGTCCATTTACAGATTGGCCCATGAGCATTTTGAGGGTAAAGGCATCAAAATTGATCCCGCCCTGAATGAGCAAATCGGCATACATCATCGGCGGGATGGATCGCTGATTACCAGCATAGTATTCGCCAAACGGTTCGCGGATTTCAATGAGCACCCGTGCGTTGGGTTGAATTTTCTTGACTGCCATCGCAGAGAGGCGCGTCAAGTCCATAAGCTGGTCAAAGGCCACCGTAAAGTGATTATTGACATGAAGCCCGGAGACGACGTTCCATGAACTGATGCGATCCTTGAAATGATCGACAACCTTTTCAATGTGCTCGTAAACCAGATCACGAACCGTCTCGTAATCATGTTCCCAGATGAACAACCAGTCCGGCAGATTGGCTGGTTCAAAACTCACCAACGGGCCGGCAATGACAGGCATCTCACGTGAACGAGCCCAGTTGACCCATTCATCGAGAACTTCCCATTGGTAATCCCCCTCCTCAGGCGCGAGGACTTTCCAAGGCATGGGGATGGTGACGTAATCAAAATGCGTATAAATCGCATCGCGAAGATGCTGATGCGTATTGTCCAATGCAACGCCAGTCCCCACCACGTGACGCGGGACTGAGCCTGTCGTCCGACGGCGGTTAAGCAGCAGGTCTGCATGAGCGATAGCCAACTCCTCAGAGCCATCAATCGAAGCGGTCAGCGACTGCATCGCCAAAGTGTCTGCTTTACCCGGATGATCCTTGCGTAGACAAAGCGCTTCGATAAAACAGGATCGCGCTTTGTCCATTCGCTTGGCAACGGGGTGTTCGGATTTGATATCGAGCATGCCCCAGTCTTCGGACTTGTTGTACAAAGTCATCAGACGATGGCGAGCCAGTTCAAGACTCAGCAGGTACGGCTCTTCGCGTTCTGGAAGCAGGCAGGTTTGAAGGGTCAACGTGCCACAGTCTCCGGTGGGAATCTGCAAGGCTAAAGCGCAAACGCCGGTCTCACGTTTTTGACAGAAGATCACCCCTTTGTCACACACGATATCACCGCGCATGGCATTGCCATCTGCACCTAGCAGATAAGCGTTTCGCAACGGGAAATCCGTTGCAGGTTGTTCGTCCTTGAAGACCTGGAATTTGAGCATGCTTAACCTATTCGTACTTCGGTGGCGAGTCTTTCCCCTTTGCCGGTACAGATTATCGGGCAAGTGGTTAAAGATTGCAAAGTCAAAAGTGCATCCCGTCGATTTTGTGCTCATGGAGATTTATTTTGCAATGGAATAACCCCCCGAAAATGAGTAGTGAAAAGCATGGACAGATTAGATTGATCAGGGACTTGGGACTAGTGACGTCAGACTAGGGAAAGGTAAAATGGCACCGAATTAAACAGGCTGGTCACTTATCTGAGCCCTGGTCCCTAGTGGCTAGTCACTAGTCCCTTTGCCATAACACATGGGAAAATAATTGCGAATCGGTTCGCTCCCTGCTTCAATGCATTTGCCACAGCACACCAGCACACTATCCTGTATGACCTGACGTTTGACCTTCAAAACAGGATTTAAAATGACACTCGATCCCCATTCACTTGTCCATGAACACCCTTTCGATCCGACCTATGGTTATGACCTCGACGAACTGCTACGCGTTGCCAGTCCGCCACAACCGCATGGATTTGATAGCTTTTGGAACGATAGCTTCAAAGCAGCGATGGCTGTGAAGCTTGACTATGAAACAATCGAAACACCACAAGACGATGATCGCTTCAAACTCTACAAAGTCATGTACACCGGCATAGGCGGCATGCGCGTCGGAGCATGGATGGCGATCCCCACTGGCGAAATCACCCGTGGGCGTTTGCAGGGACATGGTTACGGTGGTCGTGAATCACTTGAGTGCAAAGACCTTCAGGACGGACTTGCAATCATCGCGCCGGTTGCTCGTGGGTTTCACATCTCTGAAAACGAATCCTTGCCAATCAACAATGAAGGACAGAAGCACGTGCTGATCGGCATTGATCATGTCGAAACCTACATCCATCGTCATGTGGTTCAGGATATGTGGATCGCCCATAGCATTCTGCTAGCTGAGTTGCCACAACTCGAAGGGCAAGTCGATTACGAAGGTGGCAGCTTCGGCGGAGGCATGGGCGCGATCTGTGTCGCATGGGATAAGCGAATCCAATCCGCCCACCTGCATGTCCCAAGTCATGGCAACTACCCGCTGCGCCTGACCATCCCCTGTGTCGGTTCGCAAAACGCTGTCACAGCCTATTACCATTCACATCCGCGCGTGCTTCATACATTGGCATTTCATGATGCAGCCAACCACGCTCGGCATATCAGCGTGCCGACGAGTTTCAGCTGTGCATTGTTTGACCCTGCTGTCCCACCACCAGGACAATTCTCAGTACACAATGAAGTCAAACCGGAGTTGCGAAAGCTCTACGTCATCACGGCTGGACATCATGCGTATCCCCAGGAAGCGGAAGAAAATGGCGAAGCGCATCTCAAAGGACGCCAATGGCGGATGGAACAATTAGGTGTGACAGTCTAAATCAAGCCATCGCATATTGGCTAAAAACCAGTGAACATCCGTTCATGAATCAATAATCCCCAACTGCATTTGTATTTTTCCCACAAATGCAGTTTTTTTATGCGCGTTGCATGGATTGTCGGAATTTCCATATTTTCAACGACTTGCAGCATTGTCTGTACTTGGCATTGTTACCTGCCTGACATAAAACTCAAAAAACCTGCCAATTGCCTCTTGATACTTTGCAATAACAGGTTACATTAATTCATACAACGAATTAATTAAAGGAACAGCACATGACCGCCCTCATTGATCCACTGGTTGGCTCTGACATGGAATTAGATTCGCTGACACAATCAGAGCTGGTGCCGGCAACGGTCTTCAAGTCCTCTGTCGAGGTCAACAAAGCGGTCGCTTTGGAAATCGCAGAACTGATTCGCAAGCGTAATGAAGCAGGTCAGACTTGCGTGCTGGGACTTGCCACCGGCTCGACACCTGTGGGTGTGTATGACGAACTCATTCGCATGCATCAGGAAGAAGGCTTGAGCTTTGCCAATGTGGTGACGTTTAACCTTGATGAGTATTACCCGATGCAGCCTGATGAACTCCAAAGCTACAACCGCTTCATGGCTGAGCATCTGTTTGATCATGTCGACATCCCCAGTCAAAACGTCAACATCCCCGATGGCACGGTGTCGCCGGACAAAGTTCATGCGTACTGTCGGGCATACGAACGAAAAATCGACGACATGGGCGGCATTGATCTGCAACTGCTGGGTATCGGGCGAACCGGTCATATTGGTTTTAACGAACCAGGCTCGGGCATCAAATCCATGACGCGACTGATCACGCTCGACAAGGTCACACGACTGGACGCTGCCAGTGACTTCTTTGCTGAGGAGAATGTCCCACGTCGCGCCATCACCATGGGTGTTGGGACGATCTTCAAAGCCCGTCGTGTGATTCTCATTGCCTTTGGTGAACACAAAGCCCCAATCGTTCGACGCTCGGTGGAAGGCGAAGTGTCACCTGCGATTCCTGCAACATTCCTTCAGCAGCATCCCAATTGCCAGTACATGCTCGACACTGCTGCTGCCAGTGACCTGACGCGATTCAAATCCCCATGGCTTGTCGGACCGATGCAGTGGAATGACACAGCGATGCGAACCGCCGTCATCTGGCTGTCCCAACACCTTGGCAAACCCATCCTCAAACTCACCGATGAAGACTACAACGAAGCAGGCCTCCAAGACCTCTTGGCGGATCATGGGCCTGCCTACGACATCAATGTCAACGTCTTTCGCACCATGCAGCGAACCATCACCGGATGGCCCGGCGGCAAGCCCGAATCGGCGCGCAAAGCAGATGATCCAAAACTCGAACGGGATCGCATCTATCCCAAGCGTGTGCTGATCTTCTCGCCGCATCCTGATGACGATGTCATCTCCATGGGAGGTACACTCATCCGTCTGGCAGACCACGGCCACGATGTGCATGTGGCCTATCAGACCTCCGGCAGTATCGCGGTCTTTGACGATGACGTCTTGCGGTTTACCGACTTCGTTAGCGAATGCAATGCAGTGTTTAACATTGACACCAAGGTCACCGGATCGCTGGAAGATCACATCGAACAGTACATCAGTAACAAGCAGCCCGGTCAGGTGGATTCGGATCAGATTCAACAACTCAAGGGTTTAATTCGACGTGGTGAAGCCCGCGCGGGTGTCCGGGCATGTGGTGTCCCTGCTGCAACAAATTGTCACTTTTTGGACATGCCGTTTTACGAAACAGGTCGCGTCCGCAAAAAGCCGTTAAGTCAGGATGACGTGGACATCATCGTAAATCTGTTACGTGAACTCAAACCCCATCAAGTCTATGCAGCAGGCGATCTGTCAGACCCGCATGGCACGCATCGGGTCTGCTTATCCGCCATCACCAAAGCACTGGAAGTGGTCAAAAAAGATGACTGGTACACCGACTGTGATGTGTGGTTGTACCGCGGTGCCTGGCAGGAATGGGAACCGGAAAAAATCGAGATGGCAGTCCCGCTGAGCCCTCAGGAAATTCTGCGTAAGCGTAACGCCATCTTCAAACACGAATCGCAAAAAGACCGGGCACTGTTCCCCGGTGTCGATGAACGCGAGTTCTGGCAGCGTGCAGAAGACCGCAATCGCAATACCGCCAAAACATACGATCAACTGGGCTTGCCTGAATACGAAGGCATCGAAGCATTCGTCCGATGGAACGGCAAACAGTATTGATCCTACATCACTGATGCATCATCCTGTAAACTTGTTAAACATCCTCGTCGAAAATGGCGGGGATGTTTTGAATCAACACTAAAACAATCACAAGGTCATTGACATGTCCACGATTCACCCACGCATGGCTCTTTGCAGCTGGTCCACACAACCAAGTAACCCCCAGCAACTCATTGAAAACGTCAAGCAAACCGGCCTGGCCAATATCCAATTAGCACTGATGCCTTTGTTCCAACAGGCAGAGGTCTGGGGCAATGCGCCTGCGTTGCTTAAAGACGCTGGCATCAATGTCGTCTCAGGCATGTTCGGTTGTGAAGGCGAAGACTACAGCACACTGGACACCATTCGCCAGACCGGCGGGATGCTGCGGGACGAAACGTGGGACACCAACTGGGCCAATGTTCAGCAGGTCGCCAAGGTCGCTCAAAACATGGGGCTTGAAATGGTTTCAGGCCACGCCGGATTCCTGCCCACGACCAAAGATGATCCAAACATCGACAAACTTGCCACTAGACTCACGCAAGTCGCCAACTGCTTTGCCGATCACGGGCTGACATTAATTTTTGAAACCGGGCAGGAGACAGCCGACACCCTCAACCAGTTTCTTGACGCGTTGGCAACACGCAATGCCACCAACGTCGGCATCAATTTCGATCCTGCCAATATGCTGCTTTACAACATGGGTGATCCCGTGGAGTCCGTCCTCAAAGTCGGCAAACGTGTCAAACAGATTCACATCAAGGACGGCGTCCGCGCACAGGTTCCCGGCACATGGGGCAGCGAAGTGGCTGTCGGTGAAGGTCAAGTGGATTGGCCGGCATTCATCAAGGCATTAGAGCAGATCAACTACAACGACCATCTGGTCATTGAGCGTGAAGCAGGCGATCAACGACTTGCAGATATCCACACCGCAGCAATGCACATCAGTTCATTACTGGGTTGAACGTTGCTCCTTGTGCATGTGGATAAAAAATCCGTTTGGTTATAGCCTTCGTCATTACAATCGTTAAGACTTCCCCAGACGCAGTGGCACGGTTATCACGTGTTGTTTTTCTTGGGCATTGGATCGGTGATCCGGTATAATGATGCGCAATGAAAAGTGAATGACTGATTGTTTTGGCCTCTGCAGGGTACGCCCGACGGTGAGATATTATTTGCCCGAACCTTGTAGAATCCCAAGGGAGCAGGTATTGGTCACGAATGCCAGGCCGTCACTGAGCGGAAGGCAGGGATGCACCGGCAACGCACCCACCTAACATTGGGGTTCGCGCAAAAACCACCGCACGGCCCAGGCGGTAAACCAGAACAATCTAACCATCGACGGCTTGTCACCAGTGGCAAGCCGTTTTTTGTTGGGTAGGATAGTTAAACTAATTGAACCGCCAAGACGCCAAGAACGCAAAGACCGGATGAGAAGAGATAAGAAATAATCTCAGTTCAGACTTGGCGTCCTTGGCGTCTTGGCGGTTTAAACAAATTGCCTCATTGGAATAGAATGAATCGACAGTGCATTGTTAGCAGTAACAACGTCCACGCGAAATGAGTTGAACCATGAATGACAAGCAACCTGCCAACCCGACTCTAGCGGCTCATGCCAATGGAGGGGTGCCACTTGAGGAACTAGTCAGCAAGCTCGTAGACACCTACGACGCCAATGACCGCATGAGTCACTTGGATGCCGAGTTTCTGCCTAATCGTCAGCGGACCATTGAGATCATTGAACTCACGCGGCGGTTAATGTTTCCTGGCTTCTTTGACAATACGCGACTCACCTCTGAGATCATCCCCTATCACGTGGGTGACCTTCTCATTCAATTGCGGGCGTTACTCAACGACCAAATCCGCCAAGCCATTCGCTACGATGAGAATCTCATTGGTGATGATGCCAAGAAAGATTGCGATGGTGAAACATGTGATGAGAAAGCTGCTCGTCTCACCGCTGAATTCCTAAAGCGTTTGCCGGACGTGCGACATTTACTCGCCACCGACATCCAGGCAGCATTCGACGGTGATCCGGCTGCACGCAGCACCGACGAAACCATTTTCTGCTACCCAGGTATTGATGCGACATTTATCCATCGCGTTGCTCATGAATTGTTTATGCTTGGGATTCCGCTATTGCCACGCATTATGAGTGAATACGCGCACAACGAAACAGGCATTGACATCCATCCCGGCGCAACCATCGACGAATCCTTTTTCATCGATCATGGCACCGGCGTGGTCATCGGTGAAACCTGCACCATCGGTAAGCACGTCAAGGTCTATCAAGGTGTCACCCTCGGCGCACTGTCCACCAAGGGCGGGCAGGCATGGCGTGGATGCAAGCGACATCCGACCATTGAAGACAACGTCACCATCTACGGCGGCGCAATCATTCTAGGCGACATCATCATCGGCAGTAACACCACCATCGGCGGTAGTGTCTTCCTCACGCAAGCAATCCCTGCCAACCACACGGTGAGCATGAAACCTCAGGAACTGGAAATCCGTGAACGCCGACGCAAAGGTAAAAAATCCAAAGAGTCAGTTCAGGAGTTGGATTTTCAAATTTGAGTTGGTGTTGGTGCAAACCATGATGCTTCAACGGCTTTACCACAGAGGCTCAGAGACACAGAGTTCAAGACAGAGATTATTTTAAACAAACCAAGCCCAATGCTAAGCGCAGCGAAGCATGGGATAGCAACAACAACCTGTTGGTGTGCGCATCCCAGTCTTCGCTCTGCTCAGACTTGGGCTTGAAATGAATGTTTCTTGCCTTGAACGCTGTGGCACTGTGGTTTCAGCCAAAAAGGTTTGCAGCAAGCTCAAAGGGATCAGCAGCAACAACCACCTTCATCACAACACCCTTCACCGTCAGGCGAAATGGTATCGTTGAAGTCTTCGCCCTTTTGCTGTCGTGCATCACGCTTGGCATTGATGCGACAATCAAATGGCTTGGCGTCATCCATGGGGATGGTTTGATGGGGTTCGATGCCGATGATGTTTGATCCGTAGGGACCGGTGGGATCGGTGTAGAGATTGAAGGTCTTATCACAGACTGCCATGCGTTGGCCGCGGAAAAGCGTATGCCCATCATCATCCTTGACCTGTGACCACGGACCTTTGTAGACCACGGATTGATTGCGGTCGAGGCAGGGTCCTTCTTTACCCTTGTATGCACGGACAGTCATCGAACGGAACTCAATGCCGTTGATGGTATGCCATGGTGATTCGGCGCGACTGAGAATTTCCACGCCATGGAATCCGGCATCTTCGAACATCTTGAGAAACTCAGCTTCGACAAACGCACCGGAGATACAGCCGGACCATAAGTCAGGATCGTTGATCATCTCAGTCGTCGGTTGTTCATCACAGACGATATCACTGATGACTGCTCGACCACCTTTTTTGAGTATGCGATACATCTCGCCAAAGAGTTGGGCTTTCTGCTTGGTGTCCACCAGATTGAGTACGCAGTTGGACACAATCGCATCCACACTGTCATCGGCAATCAATGGATCGGATTTGCGGATTTCATCGCAGTAGGATTCATACGCCATCACATCGTCAATGGTCTTGATCGGATTGCGATCCAATCGGCGTTGCACACGATCCAGGTCTAATGCCATATCCTGAATGCGTGCCTTGACGAAATGGGTATTGCGGTAGCCTATTTTGTCGGAGATGCCGTCCTGGTACTTGCGGGCAAGATTGAGCATTTCATCATTGAAGTCCACGCCGATAACTTTGCCTTTTGAGCCGACGATTTGCGAGAGAATGTAGCAGATTTTGCCTGCACCGGATCCCAGATCGACGACCGTATCACCGGGCTGAATGTAGACCGATGGATCACCACAGCCGTAATCCTTGTCGAGAATTTCCTGTGGCAGGACATCCAGAAATCGTTTGTCATATTGTGTTGTTGGACAACAAAGTGCCGGTTGAACCTGCCGGGCACCTTGCTTGTAACGATCCAAAACGGCAGCTTGCATATCCGGTGATTGATCTTGCTTCATAATCTGGCGAGTCCTGATTTACTACGAATGAATATTGCGTGAACAATAACATAACCGGCAATATATGCTGATGATTCCAGAAAAATTAAGATTCTGTTTGGAAATTAAAAAGCTTGATCACACCAACTCTTCATCGGGAAGTGGTGTCATGCTAAGTAAGCGATGCCGATGTCGGCGGATCATCTGGCGTGTACCTGCAACCAGAAGAATGAGCCCCAATCCTGCACCTGCCCCGACGAATAGTGGCCATGGACTTTCAGGCACTGGACCGATTTGGACAAAGCTCGGTTGAGGTGTGACTTTGACGGTGGAGCTTGCGGTTGCGAGAACCGTGGTGTCATCATCATCCAGAAGCTTGTAGGTCGCTTTGATCTGGTATGAACTTTGAGTCCCCAGAAGACTGGCCATGAGTTTATTGAGTTCCGACTCGCGTTTGCCAACTGCAGTCCGGACATCGTTGGCCTGAACCGCTAACCCCAAACCGGTATAGACGATTTCGTCAACTGCGATCCCGCCGGGCTGGTTGTTGTCATAGATCACATCGTCGGAGGTATCACGTTTACCATCCGGGCCGTAGTCGATCCCCACCCGATGCCGGTTGTAGGCACTTGAGGAGAAGCTGCCCTGGTAATTAAGCACCTCCATGGCGTCATTACTCTCGACAATAACCTGCAGGTTTGCCAATCGGACTTTCTGCCCGTTGCCTTGAATCCGAATCGGCAGGTACAGTCGGTTACCACGCTCTGCAGAAAATGGTGCTGGTGGTTGGATCACCCCGTACCAGAGCGGATAGGTTGTTACGATGAGTTGGCCTTGGAAGACACGCGAGACCTGAGTATATGCCGACGGCTGGTTTTGCGGATCGCCAACCACAGACTGATTGTGGATCAGTGCATGATGTGCGTTTTGGCTAAAGCTATTGAAATGTTTACCACCGACAGGCCCCACCGCAGGTTGAATAGTCATACCAACCCTGGCTATCGCCAGCGACGGACAAAGCAAGCAAATTATAAGAACCAAGGCAGCTCTCATCTAAATTCAATCCCCTGCACTTCCCAGTGACATGGCATTATAGTCAAAAAAGACTTCCCCTGTCAGGTTGATGGCGGACACCTTCATGTCGCATCGAAAACCTTGACCGGTGGATATGATTTCCCTGACAAATTAACTCTCAAAACAAACTACAACATTCCCAATGAAACCTCCAAAACGGTTGACAGCATACAGTTGCACAACAACCTTGCCCGGGATTACTCAAGACCATCCTGATAGATGTCTCGCGTCAACATGCATGTTGGCCTCGTGCAACAACCGTCATAACCAGACCTTGCTTTGGCCTAATCAGGGTAACTGCTAAGGCTGTACCCACCCATCGTTTAGGAGATTGTAGGCAGGCAAAACGTCTCTGGCACGTTTACTGCAAGGTATTTTCTCAGACGCGATCCAAAAGCCGGGTATCCGGACTAAATTGATAGGGGAAAGAAAATGCAAGTTTCAGGTGCAAGTTCAGCCATGATGAGTCAGTCCATGTCCCCGAATATGGGACAGGCATCCACCAACCAAGCTGCCTGCGGTGGCGAACAAGGCAGTACACCACTTAACGATGCCATGGAGACCGGCAAGATGCTCGGCGCAGCGTTGATGATGTCCGTCCTCTTTGGTGAAGATGGCAACGACGAAAAAAGCAAAGAGTCCGACCCCATGGCAATGATGCTCATGGCTGCTGGCGCCTCTGGTGGTAACAGCTACAATGCCATGGGTGATATGCTTCAAGGTTCAAGCTCCGGCCAGAACCTCAACGTCACCGCCTGATGACGCAATTCAATCAATATCAAACCGCCTGTAATTTAGCGATGTTGGCAAGACAAAATATGTTTTGCTCTCCAACAGATTCCTGGAATGCCAAACTGCATGTGGTTCGATATCCTCTTGCCACATCGTTGTTGAATGAGTAAAAGTGGGAGAAGGTCGATAGCGACCATCTCTTGCTTTGCTGAGAAGATTCTTCCACAAAGTCTTCGAATGGGATTTGTCCGTTTTGATAGAGTTGGAACAATGTGTCCACCTGTATTTAAACATGGCTTTCCCAATAAGCATCCAGTTTCATGAGAGTCTGTCATAACTCATGGAATGTATTTTCGGGAACCAGTCAATCTGACCACAACACAATCACTACAAATTGCTTACTCAATACGGATATTATCAATCAGAAACGTATGGCTGCCAGCAGCAAATTCAAGTCCATAAACATAGAATGACAGGTGTGTCACCAGATCACGGGGGACATCCACAAGGGGAATTGTCACATCATGATACAGACTGTCATCAGGCAATACGTAACTCCCAACACCAGATGAACTGTAGCCGACACCGTTATTCTTGATGTTCAGGAAAATGTGTTTACCTGCCAATAGAGATGATGTGGTTGCGAATCGGAACTTCAGCACCTTGCCACAAGTCCAGTCCAATGGCGTTGACGGATTCAACACAATCTCATTACCCCATGCAGAGGAACCGTCTGCATTAAAAGTCCATTTAAGTGCATTTTTCCCGCCAGCGACATCAAGTTGAGTCGTTTCAATTGATACTGTGGAATACGTTTGAGTGGTCCATACAGCCAAGTCACTGTCTTCAAAGTCCGCGACATCCACATGGTCAAACAGGGCCACCTGATCAATATTGAAATGATAGTCAATCCCACCCGATGGGTTGCCGGGGAATTGCTCACCATCAAGATAGAAAAACAGACTTGTGATCTGGTCACGTTCATAGCCACTGAGGTCAACAACGATATCCTGAAACTCAGCATTTGGTGCCAAGTGGAATTGGGCGATGCCTGAAGACGTCGGAGCAATGCCGTTGTTTCTGATATTGACATAGATGGTTTTCCCGGAGACTGACGCCGGTGAGGCGAATCGAAAAGTGAGTTTGTTGGCCCATTGCCAATCCTGGGGCAATGCAAAGTCACATCGTATTTCATTGCCCCATCGATCAATGTCATTGTCGTTGTAAGTCCATCGCAATGATTGCGCTCCGCCCGCAGGATCGGATTTCCCAATGTCAATAGCGACACTTGAACGTGGCTGGCCGGTTGCATTCCATTCTGCGGGAACCGAGGCTGATTCAAACGTGCCAATTTTTTCATCATCGTAGAGTGTGGCTTGCGCCTGCCAGGCATTACCGATTCCGTAGTTGGCACCGGACTGGAGTTTGAGCACGACAGTCTTATCAGCTTCAATGTGGGCATCATTAACAGGATCAATGGATACATACAAGGAATCGACTCCTGCGGGGAAGTTGGCGATCCAACTGGTGGACGTGTAATCCGAATTCCAATCCGCGCTGCCTTGGAGCGTATAAGTCACTGGCAAGGTTGAGTAGATATAACCCGAACGCTGGATGGCAAAGGTCGCAGTATCCAACGGAGAAGTTCCTTCATGCCCAATTGCGTCCACGGGTTTGACGATGACCTGTTGATGTGAGAGATAGGTCTGCTCAATGATCGCGGTATTAAGCTCAGAGTTGGTTGCTGATGTCACTGCCATGCCGACAAAAATTTCCCAATTCATGGGGATTATTTGTGTTCCAGCAAGTGTCCAGTTGGACCCGTCAGTGGAATAATATCCTTTGAAGGTATCGCCAGTGCGAGCGAGCTTAAGCCAGTATGGCCCGGAGATGGGTTGCGTGCTTAGGGTTTGTGCGTTGGTGTTGGCAACCGCTCGCCAGTGAAATGCGCGTTCACCACCGGGACGTGCAAAGATCGACACATGCTCACTTCCCGAATTGGTAGACTGTCGCATCATCAGACCAGCTCTTGCTGATCCACTGGTATGCTCCATAGACTCAATCCGCGCGATGATATAGCCATCACCATGTAACTTCTGATAGACATAGCGAAATTGATCGGCGGTGCTGAACATATCCTGACCACTTGCCTTGATGGTGAATAGGTTGCCACTCTGCTCGCTGCTGCCGGAAAGAGCAACTGATCCAATATCGCTTTGAGACCACGGGAACGAAAGACTCCGAGGTACAAGCCTTACCACCATCACTTCATCGGGTACGTTTAGGGTGATGGATCGATGATTGGAGTAACTTGCTTTAGCGGTTGTGGAATCCAGCAAAAAGGTTTCAACACGTTCGATGGGTGTATTGATATTCAATGACACGACCGCATTGGGGTTGCTGATATCGGTGTGCGTCGAATAGTCGTAGGAACTGACTTCTTGCCAGAGGAGCAGATAGAATTCACCATTGCTTTTTTGCAGCAGCAATTGGCGGACATTTTGCGTCTCTCCGGTCAGTGTGTAATCCATCGCGCCAGCTGTGAAGTTTGGATAGTTCCATGAACTGCCATTCCATGTAGTGGTATCCGAAAGCAGCGTGATCATATTCTTGATTCGCCAGTATGGCTGGCGTTTATTGCCGTTGTAGTCCACCAATCCGAAGTAGTATTCCATGGGCTTGGGCGGATTCACTGGCGGGATATCGTCGCGCAATTGATAGAGATAGGTGCGCATGATGCCTTGCTTAAAATACTCCGCAAAGATGCGCGGAGCATACTTGCCAAATGCCATTTCACTAATGCCCGGGTGTCCGGGTTGATTGGTGTAGGTGTGATAGCCGACTTCTGAAACAATGATGGGCATGTCATTATTTTTCGGATTCTTAAGCCACAGTGCATCGTTCAATACCGACGCAAGCACTGGGCCGCCAGGGCCGCCAATGGGTTGTCGACCACCTGCGTAATAATGAATCGAACCGATATCAAAAGATAGATTGGAAATGTGCCGAGAGTTGTTGACGTATGCCATCGCCGGTGGCAACACGGCAAGCGACGAGGTCTGAGGATCGGCTTTTAATGCTGCGTAGAGATCGTTTTGAAACGCAATGGTCGCATCATAATCGTCGGCTCCCGAATCACGATCCGTCAAACCATTATATGTGATGGCAGGGTTGGCACCGTCAGGCTCATTGATCCCTTCAACCCAATCGATAAAGTCATTACGTGCAAAGGCAACCTGCTGCGCGATGGTCCACTGTGTTCGTGCAGGAAAGCCAGTCTTAATGCCGAAGGTGTTGTACAACTCGGTCAGCGCGGATTCATCAGCACTACCCGGATAAGCTAAAGAGTTGTCGCGGATGTGTCGAAATCCCAACTCCGTCACCCAGGCACGTTCGTTGCTATCGAGATGATGAAGGTTGATCCCCATTGAATCGATAAAGGTATCAACAGACACCGCTGCGACTTCTTTGGCAAAACTCTTGTTGGTTAATATTCCGACACAGGCCAACAATACAATAAAACTGACTGTCACCGGCGTGCGTTTGATTGCGATGAACATGAATGATCCTCCGTAGGTGTGCCAACCGCATTGCGTCAATGCAGTTTGCACTGTGAACAAGAAAAGCCAATCACTGATACTTCAAATAAAGCGCATTGTGAAAATGCGATGCCCGGGTTGTGTTGCGACTTAAACAGGCACGATGCAAGTCGTGCGACAGATGACACACAAATGGCCCGGAAGTATTCGGCAGCGAATCAACGCTGCTTTGCTTGGCAAGATGCCACAAAACAGAAAATCAAACCCATGCAGACAGACCGACACCACAAGCATCACTCTCATCAATGCGCTCTATGGTTCAGTAACAAAGGGACGGGTATGACCTGTTTTTGTCCCCCGCCTCGGGACCAAGTTTTATTGAGCCTGCAATGGCAAACGAATCAGACGCGACTGAGCAGGCTTAAGATCAATACGCTGCATCAACACCTTCTTTTCTTGAAGCAAATCGACTCCTGTGCGACTGCTTGCCTGTGACAGTGTCAAATCAAGTTCCATATCAGAGTTGTTAAAGTTGGTCATCGAGATCAAGTAATGATCCGATTGACGAATCACGCGGTATTCCACGCCCCATGCAGCCTGCCTGGTTTTGACATTGACCAAAACAGGTTGGGCGAGTTTGTACTGGTTCAGAATAACTTCCAACTGGCCAGCAATTTCCTGCGTGGCGTTGGCAGGTGACAGGGCCAACCATTGGGGTTGAGTCGCTCGCGGTTGACCATAGTCGTCAAACGCAGCACAGTTACTGCCAATGGCTAAAACCTTGCCACCGTCTGCGATGAACTGTTTAAGTCCCTCAAAGGCCGCATCGGTCATATGCGTAGCATGCGGGAGTATGAGCAATTGAACCTGATCATTTGCGATAGAACGTTGACCTGTTGCCAATTGTTTTTCACTGATAAAAGTCACCGGTTGCCCACGCAGCGAAAGCGCGGTGTAGATGTCGGTGACGGTACTGGGATGATCCGGTTGCCAGTAGATTGAGGGATAGCTGTAGAGCAATGCGACCTTGGCTTTATTTTGATTCAGCGCAGCCAACTCATCAGCAAACTGGTTCCCACGGATCATTGCCAAGCCTGCGCCATGTGTGTTTCCGGGTCGGTAATAGATACTGCCCTTGAGATCATCAATGCCGTTGGCTTCCTCCCATACCCAGAGTGTGCTTGCTGCAACATGGTGCTGCATTCCTTGCCACATGACCGCATGTGTCAATTCCGGTGCAATGGTCTGAGCAGGCGAATTGTCAAGAATGAAATGATTCTCCGAGTTAAAGACAGCCTGGCCACCAAAGGAGTGAAGCAGGTCATACCATATCTGTTCGACCTGCCAGTTGTAACACCATGTACCACCTGGACTGGGATACGCCCAACAGTCGTTGCCCGCAAGGTCGGTGATGTTGCTGATCATTTCCGGGTCGGTCCCGCGACTGAATGTGCTGCGGTTATAGATATCCGCCATCTGCTTGATGTGCGTCAGTGGCTTGGTGGTGTGACTCTTGACGCGGGTATGCATCCAGTTCAACCAGTTGGCAAAATGCTGCTGATTGAATCGAACCCAATCGTAATAAGCAAGTCGCTGGGAAATGGGTGCATCATCACCGCAAGCCTCAGGCAGAGGCACCTGATCAAACACTGCATAATTCGTTGCATAGTTCTTGTTGAGTCGATCCAGACTTTGATAACGCTGCTTGAGAAACGCGGTGAACGCCATGCGGCTGTACTTGTCCTTGCCGGCATGTTCATAGACCGGTTCATTGGCAAGACACAGTGACAAAAGGTTGGGATGATCGGCCACAAACGGGACGATTCCGTCGAGCCATTGCCCGATGGCTTTACGTGCCACGGGATGGTCGATGTTGTACTTGATAAATTTAGCGGGAATCGGCTTGATCATCACACTCGGATCTTCATCCACCGCCCATGTCGGGAAATAGTGTGGCGAAAGCAGCAATTCCAATTTCACCCCGTTGTCCTGAGCTTGATCCAATGTGTCAAGAATACTCATAGCACCTTTGGTGAGTTTGCCATCTGGACCAGCATCACGCGGGCCGCGTTCACGTTGAATGACCGTTGCGCCCAAAGTATTCATATTGGGAAGATCGCGGATCACCTGTGCAAAATGCCCATAGCCATAGAGAAAAGCCGGACGCTCTTCGCCGTTGTCTTGATTCCATAGTAAACCGTCTCGATGCGTGATTACCCCCTTGGGGATGTCCATTGTGAATACTGCATCGGGATGATCCTGCAAATATGCAAGACGCTCATTAGCCTGATCCATCACAATGGAGGCTTCATGTAATTGCAACAGACTCCAGGGAAGCGACTGCTTGTTTTGTGCCACACGTTTGGTAAACCGATCCACGATGTGTTGGCTGAGATTCAGCTGTGCATCGTCAGCCAACAGCGGATGCTTGCTCAAGGTATCGTTGAACAGAGATAGCTTTTGGTTCAGAGTTTGAAGTTGATTTTTAAGATTGTTTTCATAGTCATTAACGGTCAGCGGCATTGAAACAGCCAGATTCTGTTGGGTCTTCGTGTTGTTGAGTCTGAACTGTGCGCGCCCCAATGCAGGCATCTGACTTGCTGGTAATGCAAAACGAATCATGGCACATTGCCCAGCTTCAAGACCGGGGATCTGAACCTTACTTAATGTCGAATGAGCATCGCCTTGGGTCATACGCGCAGTCAATGCGGTTTGCTGCAAGTCAACAGTCTTCTGGGAATAACTGAGAATATGCCCAAATACAAGGTCTTTTTTCACATCCAACGCAAGGTTGGCACCCTCTTTCAACACCACGGCGTTGGCTGTGGGCGTGTTGGCATCAAGTAATTGCAATAGCGCAAAACGCGATGGATCTTTCGTTTTTGTGATCCCCGGTGTCCATGCGACACAACGACGATTACCGTTGTTACCGTCATTGATCACGATATTGATTCCCATGATATTGGGGCGTTTGCCTTCGGGGAGATTAAGCATCGCCCATGGGATGGTCACTGAGATATCATACCCATCATCATGAACGCGACCTTTGCCAGGAAGTTGCGTGTGAGTCAAAACCGAAGTCGGGTGCCATGCATATTGGCGGAGTACATTGCTTGAATCGACGGTTAACCCCAACTCGATGCTTGTGGCACTGTACGATGCTTTGGCTTGATCCAGTTGGGTTTCCAATCCCAATTGAATACTGTCCGAAGCCCACATCCCACTACCATCCTGGATAGGATCACGCGTGGGATCGATGACGTTGATATTCAGATTCAACCCCTGCATATCCCAGTTAATGCGGATGTCCGCCCCGAGTGTTTTATCTTTTTCATCGCGCAATCGCACGGTAGCCGGAGTGTCGATTGCCCCTTGAAAAGCAGGGTAAAAAGCAGCTGATGCGGGGATATCGCTGGTGATCTGTGGTTTGGAAACGCTGAGTTTACCCCGACCAACGGCTTGCAATGAGAGGGTGTCAATCCACAAGCTTTCGGTTAGACCATCGACATTGATACGCAAGATGAATTGGGTTTCATCAAGTCCAGTGGCAAAGCGAAGCTCCAATTGTTTCCAATCGTAAGTCCCATCTGGAATTTGTTTACGGATGTTCCATTTGGGGCCACCGCCGATCCATGCGTGCTTGACAGCTTGTGCCTTGCACCAGAAGGTCAGGCGATATTCAGTCATTGGCGAAAGGTTTTTGAGCGTCTGGTAAAACGTGCCAAAGACATTAGGTGTCCTGGGGGTTTGGTTTGTCAGACGAATACTCATCTTGCCCTGATGGATGGTTTGTTTGTCGACCGCCATCGTTGCCTTGGCTTTGTTGGGCGCCCCGAAATGCCAATGCGTGTTGCCTTGTTCGAAATCACCATTGAGCAGTGACTCATGGACTGGTAACGTCTGAGGTTCTGCCAAGAGATGCTGTGTGAAAGTTCCATGCAGTAAGGTCACTAGCAACACGATGAATTTACTTAAGCAGGCTTTGGATGGTCTAAAGGCGTTCATGATTGGAAATACCTCATGATGAATGAATTGGATATGTCTTGTGAATGATGATTGGTGATCACGAATTGATCAATACTTACCGAACCACAGTGGGCGATAGACGCTGTCATATAAGACACCACCAGCTGCCACATGCCAGAGGTTTATCATTGGATCTTTGATACTTTTAACATGACCGTCGAAGAACATAATATTGCCCGCATCATTATGACGATTGGAGAGCAAGGTACTCGTGCCATAGGGTTCACGAAATGCAAGCATGACATTCCATTGTGATAGGTCATTGACTTCCTTGCGATCAGCTCGTTCAGCAATGAGAATGGTTTGCGATGCCTGGATTGGCGTAGTGATTTTGCTTGGTTGACGGGCCCACGTCGACGAGCCGTTTTTCCAACCAAACAATTCTGAATTGGCACCATAGTGACCCCATCGCGGATTATTCGTATCAGTCCGGCCAATTTCTGGACATACCAGAATACGTGGTTTATCACTGCTCTGATAAACCGGACGCCCCAGGCCGCCATCGACGCATAGATATTCATCCCATGACATGGGGAAAGCCCACATACCGCCAGGGCGACCAGGATCAAGGTCAAATCCGATGGGCAGATAATCCTTGTAGGTCTGCGAATAGATCGCCGTCGCCAAACCGATTTGCTTGAGGTTGCTCAGACAGGCTGATGCTCGCGAAGCTTCCCTTGCCTTGGAAAGTGCAGGCAGAAGAATTGAAATCAGCAGCGAGATAATGCTGATGACCACAAGCAATTCGATAAGCGTAAACGCGCGATGGATAGCTGTGTGTTTCATAAGAAACCTTTCCTGGGAAACCATAACTTTTAATGACATCTAAGGCAGGAAAATTCTGGTAAAAGGATCAACCCGATTCACCCACGGCCAGTTCAATCGGCAGATGATGTACACATACCGGTAAATCCGGATTCTTAATTCTTTGTAACAGGCATTGGCCAGCCAACTCACCCATGCGTTGACGTTGTGAATGAATCGTAGTGAGTCTTGGCAGATTGGGTTGCTGGTCATACCCAAAACAACTGAAACACGAAAGCACAGCCACTTCATCAGGCACACGAATATTGGCCTGCTCAAGGGCTCGCAATGCGGAAATCGCCGGGTAATCATGGCTTGCCAAGAGAACGCGTGGCTTGATGCCTTGTGACAAGGCATGGGCCAAAGCCTGTTGCATGTCGATCACCGGATCGGGATTTTCAGCATAACCATGATCGCCATGAGCACGGATAATGTGCGCAGTTGGAATCTGTATCCCGGCCTGTGCCAATGTATCAATGATGGCCTGTTCCCATTTAATCTGGTCGGAGTTGTTGGGCGATTGCGAAAGAATTCCAAAATCACGATAGCCTTTTTCCAAAGCGTATTGCACCATGCGCCGGGCAGTCATGTCCATTGGCATGATCACGCGATCCATCCGAACGGATTCGCAACCTGAACCTATAAACGCCATGGGCACCTTCGACTGGGCCAGTTCTTCACAATCGAGCTTGACCACTTCTTCAGGTACGACATTGAGCACCAGACCTGCCGGCCGCGTCCGAAGCACCCGACTGATCATCTCCGGGTAGGCCGCAGCATGGGCATTACAACCATAAATCCCTGGCAACATGTCATTCTGATTGCCCACCACATTGCACAAGCCCTGGTAATAGGGAATCAAATCGCGATCCAGCGCCAAAGAAACCATGACAATCTGTGATACATCACTTGCCACCTGTTCCGAATCGTTGCTACTGACAAAATAGCCACGACAGGGATGATGCTCCACCAAGCCACTTTCGGAAAGCAACTTCAAGGCTCGAACAACCGTGCCTTTGCTGACCTGATCAAGATCCATCAAAGCACGAATCGAAGGCAACGGATCGCCGGGGCGCAATTTTCGCTCCAGGATCTCATGCTTGAGTCGATCAGTTAATCGCTGGGGCTTGGAACTGGCAAACGTCGTCATAGGGATAGAGTCCTTCAAAAGATGACAAAGAGTCATTTAATCATAGAACCTGAACCCAAAAGGTCAAACACCACACAATAACAGGACTCTGTGTCTATTTGTAAAATGTTTAATTGAAATATTTTATATATTTAATATTATTTTGTAATTAATTTTGACCCACTGTGCCTATTTGGTACTGCAAAGCACGTCCATACGAATCAATATCGACAATTAATCAGTTTTCGAATCAATGAGAAAACAGCCCTTGCTTTCCGGTAAGTACTTTTAAAAATGTACTCGAGCCGTTGAAGTCATTAATACGACTTGGCTACAGTTCCGGGATAGAGCCGTTGATTTGCAATGTCGAATCAGACATCAGGAAAGCCAATGCAGCACCGGATTTCAGGCTATTCAGACTACTGCCAATCAGGATTGGTAAAAGAAAGTCTCGAAAGTCGACAAAGAATGCGACAATTGTATTAGCCTAAATCAAATCGATATTGACCTGTCGTGGCACCTCAATTGATCTGCCAGTCCTTAAGGGCTTAGGTCGTGTATCCTCCCCTATCGCCATCAAATGCATGTGTAGTCACCGAAGACACTGCTTTAATGCACTTCTTGTCAAATGACAAAAATAGCGACAAGCCCCAAGCGGTTTTTTGATACGTTAAATTTCTGATCGCAATTCAAAATTTCACGTCAAGGCGTTACCATTGTCGGCCCATGCTCACACGTGACCTTCATTTTGACCTGCCTGATTCGCTCATTGCTACCACAGCTGCACAGCCACGTGACAGTTCGCGACTACTGGTCTGTGATCGCTCGACGAATCAACTTGAACATCTGCATGTCAAAGACCTGGCCACCCGAACCGACTTACTGCGTGACGGTGACCTGCTGGTCTTTAATCAGACGCGCGTGTTACCTGCTTTCCTATCAGGCAGTCGGACTGCTACTGGTGGTAAAGTCACCGGCCTGTACCTCAACGCCACCGACGAAACCCATTGGCAGGTGATGCTCGAATCACGGGGCAAACTCCAAGCCGGTGAAACGATCGCTCTGTCAGATGACAGTCACCTTCAACTACTTGAGCGTATTGATGGCGGCGAATGGCTTGCCGAGGTTCACAGCCCCCTGTCGACCCTTGACTTGCTCAAACAAGTCGGTTCAACACCATTGCCTCCCTACATCCGAAAGGCACGTCGCCAGCAAGGTCTCGAAGAAATCTCCGACGAAGACCAGACGCGATACAACACGGTCTACGCACAGACGTTTGGTTCGGTCGCTGCCCCTACTGCGGGTTTGCATTTCACGCCTCAATTGCTTGAAGCCTTAACCGCCCGTGGGATCGAGCTTGCTTATGTGACGCTTCATGTGGGGATGGGGACGTTCATGCCTGTCCGGACCGAACGTGTTGAAGACCACCCGATTCATAGCGAGCCGATAACCGTTACACAGCAGACACTAGCGCAACTCAAACGCGCCAGGCAACAAGACAGACGTATCGTGCCAGTAGGTACAACCACTGTGCGGACTCTCGAATCCCTGCCGGAGAATTGGCAGCAGATCGACGGAGACTACGCAGCCAACACGTCTTTGTACATCTATCCCGAGCGGTCAGATTTCACGTATCGCTTTACCGATGCGATGATGACCAACTTCCACCTGCCTGAGTCGACTTTGCTGGCGATGGTAGCCACGCTACCGGACACTGGTTTGCCCCGACTGATGGACTGGTATCAACAGGCGATCGCTGCGAAGTATCGGTTTTATTCATATGGTGATGCGATGTTGATTTTGTGATTCTTGAACTTCGTTAGTTTTGTTTTTAACACGAAGGCACGAAGGTCACAAAGGACACGAAGTTTAAGACAAAAAATTTGTGCCAAACCCAAACAGGTTGAGTGTGCAGACGATGTTCGACATGCAGAAACATTTGAAGATCTGTCTTTTCAGAAACAAATGTCTTTCTTCGTGTCCTTCGCGCCTTCGTGTTAAAAACAAAATCGGACAATCCCCCCAACATCCAATCCCCCCCCTCGCCCATCTTTCCCTTATAAACCGACTAATCCCACCGGTATTTTGCGTTGCGTGTCCATCTGGCTTATTCAAGAGACCTTGTTAGCCGAACCTTGAAATGACATGGAAGGTTTACCCACCGAACAACTCGAAATGGTGGCATCAATTGAGCCACGGCTGATTGCCTTTGGGTTTCTTGCTTTCTTTGGCATGATCCTCTGGGTATTTGGCAGAAAGCTTGCACGCTCTGGATGCGGCATATCAGGGCTGATGGCTGGGGTGAGTTTTGCCATGATTTTGCCCTCATCCCATGAGTCACCACAGTCACTATTGATCGCCGTTTGTATTGGTGGAGTGGTCGGATTCTTACTTGCATGGTTTCTGTTTCGGGTCGCAAGTGGTTTGACTTTGGCGGTCACACTTGCTTTAGCGATACCCATTGCTGATTTGGCATGGCGTGATAATCTCCCACCTGTCATCCCCATCAAGGTCGAAACCGACGTCACGCCCCACTTGGCCCAAGGTGTTCAAACCAAGGATGTGATCCCAATCGCTTTAGAGGTCAAGCCGTTCCTGCATCGAAATGTGACCATCCAACGTGACTCGATCCGCAATTGGCGAGATCAACTGGATACCGACACACGACATACGATGGGAGCACTGGCGTTAGCGGGCGCACTTTCAGGCCTGTTTATCGGACTGGTTTTCCCATACCTGGCAACATCCGCGGAGTCCTCTTTGTTCGGGGGCATGTTGATGCTCATCGGCTTCTGGAACCTTGCTGCGCACTTTAAAGTGCCTATTCCAACGGAAAAAATCGCATCCGCCCCACAGGTTGCCATCGCCGTAGGTCTGATAACAATAATGGGCATCATCGCACAATGGATCATGTGGCGAAAAAAATCGACTGCTAAATAAACGACATATGCAAAAATGCCGATATTCAATCTATGTCCTAACGGAGTCTGCATGGCAGATGGCCGAGATTGACTGAAAGGTAGACGCAAATGTTATCACTACTATTAGCCCAAACTGGTATCAATGACGGGAACGTTTTTGATGTTGTCAACAGCATCTTTGCTCGCGGTGACACCTTGGCACATCCTGAAGATTTGACCACTGCCCTGCGAAGCATGTCCATTGTCTGGGGGACGATTTTCCTCGTCGCCGGACTGGTCACCATGCTCAACGGCTACAAGTGCTACAAGACAGTGATCATTGTCACGGCATCGGCTATCGGCGCTTTTGCTGGTTATGCACTGGGTAAACAATTGGAAAACCAGGCAGCGTACATCGTCGCCGGCTGTCTTTCGATTCTTATGGCGGTGGGTTGCTGGCCGTTAATGAAGTATGCAGTCGCTGTGATCGGCGGGATGGCAGGTGCGTTTATCGGGGCCAATACATGGGCTTCAATTGCAGCAGTCATGAAGGACACTACCCGCGCCGAAGCCATGATGCAAAACTATTGGATCGGTGCCCTGATTGGTTTACTTGTCTGTGGCATGCTGTCCTTTATCGTCTTTAAATTCTCCGTGGTCATGTTCACCAGTTTTGGTGGATCGACCATCGCAGTTTTTGGCGCCATCGCCCTGCTGCTACAGGTTCCACTTTGGCAGGAGACCGTACAGTCATCACTGACGGCTCATCCGATTGTGATCCCACTGCTCATTGCGGTTCCTTCAGTCATCGGACTGATCATGCAACAGCAGCAGAACACCGCCAATGTCAAAAAGCCTGATAAATAAACAAGCAATACAATCATGAAATTCGCCAACCCGTTGTCTTATCGACAGCGGGTTGTTTTTTATATTTCCATGAACAGAGATTTAAACTTGACGCCAAGTTTGTTACCGGTACGCTCATAGCTTCCCGCCGTTGATCCAGGAGCTTTCATATGAATCTGTCGATCCAATCCACTGCCAAGTTACACAACGGTGTCAAAATGCCCATGCTCGGGTATGGCACCTTCAAGTGTCCCGATGATGCCCAGACGATTGACGCGATCCAATGTGCCGTCGATGCAGGCTATCGGCATTTTGACACAGCAATGATTTACAAAAATGAAGAGACTGTCGGCAAAGCCATCCGTGAATGTGGTGTTGGCCGTGAAGAAATTTTTGTGACGACCAAGTGTTGGAACACGGATCTACGCCAAGGCCCACAGGCTGTTCTCAAGGCATTTGACGCTTCACTGGGACGGTTGGGATTGGACTATGTTGATCTGTATCTTGTCCACTGGCCAACGGGGGATTTCGTCTCCTATTGGAAGTCGTTTGAAAAGATTTATGCTTCGGGTAAAGCCAGGGCGATCGGCGTGAGCAACTTCATGACACATCATCTTGAAAAACTACTCCCCTCCTGTGAAGTCACTCCGATGGTCAATCAGGTCGAGTGTCACCCTGAACATTCAGACCCAAAGCTCAGAGCGTTTTGCAAAGACAATCACATCGTCTTTGAAGCTTGGTCGCCTTTAGCCCAAGGGCGTTTTGCAGAGATTGAAATGATCACTGATCTGGCGGACAAGTATGGCAAGACCGCAGCACAGATGGTACTCCGCTGGGATCTGCAATCTGAAATCGTCACGATTCCCAAGTCGATGACACCTAGCCGGATCAAGGAAAACGCGGACATCTTTGATTTTGAAATCTCACCTGAAGACATGGATGCCATCACCGCATTGGATGAAACAAAACGTGTTGGCCCGCATCCCGATGAGATTACGTTCTGATACGGTCACATATTGTAAGTAAGACATCAGCGACACGCCCCGGAAGTCTCGCAGCTATTTGGGATCGCAGTTATTTACTGAGACCTAAAGCGCGTTCGATGCCTTGGGCTTTGATGCGGGTTTCGTCGTATTCCTGTGATGGGACCGAATCACTGACAATCCCGCCACCCACGCTGTAATCAATCCGACCGCTGTTGTCAGCAAGTTGCTCGATGAGCATGGTGCGGATGGCAATGTTCAAACTGCAGCCATGTTCCGCGGAGATATAGCCGATGCAGCCGCAGTACGGGCCACGGCGTACAGGTTCAAGCTCATCAATAATTTGCATCGCTCGGACTTTGGGGGCACCGGTGATTGACCCGCCGGGCATGGTCGCTCGCAGCAGGTCGAACACATCTTTATCTTCAGTTAATTGACCTTGAACTGTTGCCACCCCGTGATGGACGGTTGGGTGTGATTCAATCTCTCGGGCTTTGGTGACTTGGACGGTCCCAAACTGGCAGACGCGTCCAAGATCGTTTCGCATCAAGTCCACGATCATGTGCAGTTCCGCCTGATCCTTGATACTGTTTTCCAATTCGTCAGCGGATACCGAGGCCCCAAGCGTTCCCTTGATTGGCCGTGTGATGACTTGCCCGTCGGTAGAAACTTGCAGGAATAGTTCCGGGCTACTTGATGCGATGACGCGTTGATCAAGTTGTTCGAGATATGCTGCGTACCATGCAGGCGAATGGTTCATCAGCGAAGCAAACATGTTGCGTTGGGCATGTGGGTATTGACCGGTGTATGGCGCTGTAAATCGCTGCGTGAGATTGACCTGAAAGACATCGCCTGCATGGATGTAGTCGATGCATTTCTGTACCGCCTGCTCATAGTCTTCGCGCGATGCAAAGACACTTTGCGCAGGGCTGATCGAACAATCAGCAGTCTGTGATGCCTTGATGTAGTCTTTGAGTTTCAGTCGTTGGTCGCCACATTGATACCACTGCTTGGCCAGATGGTCATAGAGCAGATAAGTCGCACAGTAATCCCAGTGCATGATCGGCCAATCACGGTCGTCGGTCGCCTGCGTTGGCAAGGTCTCCACATAACGTCCCAAGTCATAACTCAGATGCCCGATCCAGATGCCGCGTTGATGTTGTTTCGTGACTTGGCGGAGTTGGGCAAAGGGATCACCAGCCGAAAATTTGGTGAACCTGAACGTGATTTTGGGGAATCCGATGAGGGTGCAGTTGGCCCAAGTATGATCCAATCGACCAGAGTGGAGCATCAGGACACGAACCGCCGGATCGAGTTGGGCAAGCAACTGCATCGGCGAAACATCAAGCTGTAGCGGGTTGCCATGCGGTTTCATCTGCGCACATCATAGCCCCCTGGATGTTTGGTTGCATCGGCAATCGCGTGAACTTATGTTGATGGGATGCAAAACACCGCCATGGTCTGGTTCCGATCTGATTTACGTGTCGCGGACAATCCCGCGTTATATCACGCAGCAAAGTCCGGCTTGCCAGTCATCGGCATCTTTGCCCCATGTATCAAGCAATGGCAAAAGCACGATTGGGGCGCAAACAAAATCAACTATGTCCTTCGGCAGGTTGCAGCACTCAACGAACAGTTGGCCAAGCTCAATATCCCTCTGCTCAAACTTGATGCAACGGACTTTGTTTCAATTCCGGGGGCAATGATCAAACTGGTCAAAAAGCATCACGCCAAAGCCGTGTATTTCAACGATGAGTTGGAAGTCAACGAAGAGCAACGGGACGAAAAAGTCCAGGTACAACTAGAAGTGTTGGACGTGGACGTACATCGCAGCCATGGCCAGACGGTGATCCCGCCGCATCTGATCAAGACGTTGGCGGATGTGTATTACAAGGTCTACACGCCTTACCGCAAAGCATGGGAATCAGAGTTGGACAAGGGGGATTATTTACAAGTCCTGCCCAAACCCCGGAAACAGAAACCGTTGGATATCGCCTCGGCAAATTGGCAGGCATTGATCCAAAAGCATCCGACCTCGCAAAAGGTGATTGACCTTTGGCCGGCAGGTGAAGAAGTCGCACACAAACAACTCAAAGCATATTGCAATGGCGGACTGTTAGCATACAACGATCAACGGGACTTCCCATCCATTGAAGGCACCAGCCGACTCTCGGCGGCGATGGCGTGTGGCGTGGTCAGTGCCAAGCAGTGTTATGCGAAGGGACTTGCAGCAATAAGCGAGGCAACACCTGGCCAACAATCACAAATCCGAGTCTGGCTCTCGGAATTAATCTGGCGTGAGTTTTACCGACATGTGTTAATCGGCTTCCCAAGAGTCTGTCGAAACCACCCCTTCAAAACGGTGACACGCAACATCCCGTGGTCAGACAATGAGCAACACTTCCGGGGGTGGTGTGATGGGCGGACAGGCTTCCCGATTGTCGATGCGGCGATGCGACAGCTCAATGAAACCGGCTGGATGCACAACCGCCTGCGGATGATCACCGCCATGTTCCTCACCAAAGACCTGCTCATCGACTGGCGATGGGGCGAACGGTATTTCATGAATCAACTCGTTGATGGAGACTTTGCTTCGAACAATGGAGGATGGCAATGGGCCGCATCCACGGGGACCGATGCTGTTCCGTATTTTCGCATTTTCAATCCGACGAGTCAGAGTCAACGATTCGATCCACAGGGGCAATTCATCCGCGCGTATTTACCCCAGTTAGCAGACATTGAAGGCAAAGCGATACACGATCCGCCACCGTTAATCCGCGGTTCATGCGACTATCCCATGCCCATGATAGACCACGCTAAAGCGCGCCAGCGGACACTTGCGATTTTTAAAAACCTGTGAGTTTTTACGCCTGTTGGATAGCCAATCCGCCTTTGGTTTGCCTGATATTCAGACCCCGCATAGACGTCGCTATCGCACCGGATCGATAATTCCCTCCTTCATAACCGGAGTAAAATTGACGTTTATCTTCATTTCACTAGAATCAACATTCCATTTTGTGCAAATTCGGTAGCACATAGGGAACAGACCTACGCAACCCCCGCCAAATGGTTGATGGTTTTAAAGGATCGTTGCCCACGACTGAGCAACGGGGTTGTTTGACAAATGCCTATTTCTAAAGGATGAATCAATGGCAAAGAAGTCTAAAAGTTCAGTGACGAAACTGGTTTACTACTTTGGTAAAACCAAGACCGACGGTGAAAGCTCAATGAAGCTTTTGCTCGGCGGTAAGGGTGCGAACCTTGCTGAAATGACCAGCATCGGTTTACCCGTCCCCGCTGGTTTTACCTGCACGACCGAATGTTGTGCAGAGTACTACAAGCAAGGCCGCAAGCTGCCCAAGGGTCTGATGGATCAGGTCTCCCAAGCTGTTGCCCTGTTGGAAAAAGAGTCCGGCAAGAAATTCGGCTGTGACGAAAATCCCCTGCTCGTCTCCGTTCGCTCCGGTGCTGCCGTCTCCATGCCTGGCATGATGGACACCGTGTTGAACCTGGGCCTCACCGACGTGGCCGTTGAAGGTCTGGCCACCGCCACCGGCAACGAACGTTTTGCATTCGACGCCTACCGTCGTCTGCTGAACATGTACGGCGACGTGGTCATGGGTGTGGATCACCATCACTTTGAAGCTGAATTCGACAAGGTCAAGAAGAAGCAGAAAGTCGAACTGGACACCGATGTCGATGCTGCGGGCCTTCGCGAACTTTGCGAACTTTACAAGAAGTGCATCAAAAAGCACGCCGGCATGGCCTTCCCACAAGATCCCATGGGTCAGTTGGAACTGGGCATCGAAGCTGTGTTCAAGAGCTGGATGACCCCTCGCGCCATCCGCTATCGTCAGATCAACGAAATCGCCGGTCTCCAGGGAACGGCCGTCAACGTGCAGTCCATGGCCTACGGCAACATGGGTGATGACTGCGGTACAGGCGTTGCCTTCACCCGCGACCCCTCCATCGGCACCAACAAGTTCTATGGTGAATTCCTCATCAACGCTCAAGGCGAAGACGTTGTGGCTGGTATCCGTACCCCGCAGCCCGTCTCGGAAATGGCCAAGTGGAAGACCGCCGACAACAAGACCCTCGGTAAAGACATCCACAAGCAACTCCTGGGTGTCAAGAAAACGCTTGAAAACCACTACAAGGAAATGCAGGACATCGAATTTACCATTGAAAAGGGTAAATTGTTCATGCTCCAAACCCGTACCGGCAAACGTACCGGTGCTGCTGCGTTGAAAATCGCAGTCGACATGATCAAAGAAAAACTGATCAATGAAAAGACCGCTTTGGTCCGCATCCCTGCCAACGACCTGACCCAACTGCTGCTGCCGAGCTTTGATCCCAAGGCCAAGGCATCGGCCAAGGCACTTGCCAAGGGTCTTCCCGCATCACCGGGTGCCGCTTTCGGTAAGCTTGCCTTCACCGCTGAAGAAGCTGTCGAACGCACCCAGGCCGGTGAATCCGTCCTGCTGGTCCGCAAGGAAACCAGTCCTGAAGACGTTGACGGCATGCATCACGCTGCTGGTATTCTGACCTCCACGGGTGGTATGACCTCCCACGCTGCTGTTGTGGCTCGCGGTTGGGGCAAGTGCTGTGTTGCCGGTGCTGGCGAAATCGTCATCAACGAAAAAGGCAAGTCCATCACCGTCGGTGGTAAGAAGTACACCGCCAAGGACACCCTCTCCATTGATGGTTCCACCGGTGAAGTCTTCGCTGGCCAGATGGCAACGGTTGAACCCAAGCTCTCCGGTGACTTCAAAAAGGTCATGACCTTGGCTGACAAGTACCGCACCCTCAAGGTTCGCACCAACGCAGACAGTCCTGCTGACTCTGTTCGTGCCCGCGGTTTTGGTGCTGAAGGTATTGGTCTTTGCCGTACGGAACACATGTTCTTCGAAGGCGACCGTATCCTTGCCATGCGTGAAATGATTCTCGCTGACACCCAGCCTGCCCGTGAAGCTGCGCTTAAGAAGTTGCTGCCCTATCAGCGTAAAGACTTCGAAGGCATCTTCAAGGCCATGAAGGGTCTGCCCGTGACGGTTCGTCTGCTCGATCCCCCGTTGCACGAGTTCCTGCCCCACGACGCCAAGGGTCAAAAGGAAGTCGCCAAGGCCATCAAGGTCACCCCTGCCAAAGTCAAAGCCCGTGTTGAAGCGCTTCACGAGTTCAACCCCATGCTCGGTCATCGTGGTTGCCGCTTGAGCATCACCTATCCGGAAATTCTGGTCATGCAGGTGACTTCGATCGTCGAAGCTGCGATCAACTGCACCAAGAAGAAGATCAAGGCCATGCCGGAAATCATGATTCCGTTGGTCGGTTCCAAGAAGGAACTTGAAATTCTTGCCGATCTTGCCAAGGAAACCATTGCCAATGTCAAGAAGGCCAAGAAGTTCACCGGCAAGCTCGACATCACCGTGGGCACCATGATCGAAATTCCCCGTGCAGCACTTACTGCCAATGAAATCGCTGAAGTCGCTGAGTTCTTCAGCTTCGGCACCAACGACCTGACCCAGATGGCATTCGGCTTTAGCCGTGACGACATCAACTCCTTCCTGCCTGATTACCTTAACCAGGAAATCTTCGAGAAGGATCCGTTCCAGGCACTGGATCAAACCGGTGTGGGTCAACTCGTGGACATGGCCGTTGCCAAGGGCCGCGCAACCCGCAAGGGTCTGAAGTGTGGTATCTGTGGTGAGCATGGCGGCGATCCGTCCTCCATCGACTTCTGCCACCGCGTTGGGTTGGACTATGTGTCCTGCTCACCGTTCCGCGTGCCCATCGCACGTCTGGCAGCAGCTCAGGCCGCCATCGTCAACGGTAAGTAAATTCCCCGAAGGTTCCCTGAGAATGCGTGAAGTATTCGAAGTTAATGGAATCTTTTCTAGGTGACTCACGACAATTGAATATGCATTTCCAACAAGCCCAGGCGTCAAACCCTGGGCTTGTTTTTTACCTTTCCAAAACATCGATACATCACTAGCTATCATCCATAGAAGCCTACAAATCGTCCCATGTGATGTCACGCAAGTATTTCGTCATAAGACATATGCGACAATAATCCACACCGTTTTATAAAAAGACTTCATTGTTTTCATAGGTGGTTTACCCTACATTAATTGCCGTTTGGCAACCTTGATATTCATCATGTGCCATTAACCTTTTTTCGGAATTTTTCCGGTCGTCGAATCAATCGAGTTTCACTTTCAAAATTACCACTGAGGAGGGGTCATGAAACTTTATCAATCTACTAAGTTGCAATGTGTCCTGGCAACGATGATCACATTGCTGGTCTGGATCAATTGCCGTTCGGTCATTGCTGATCTGGATGAAAGTAGAGCAGGCAGCAGCATCTACATATTCAACACCAATGCACCCAATCCCTATACCCAATTCAAAAATGTCTATGGTGGCCCGCCGAACTACAGCATTATTTATGAGTCTGGCGCGGAGCATTACGTCACGACATCAAACATGGCTTTGTACATCGGCAGCGGCAACGCCAATATTGAAGTTCAAACTAATGCCATCGTCACCAATGACTACAATGGACCAGATGCAGCCATATATCTTGGGGCAACTGCAACCATTGAAAATGCCGGCACCATTCAAACTCTCCAGGGAATCAACCGCGGAGCTGCCATCCAATCCTACAGTACATTAACGGTCAACAACGCTGCAACCGGTCAAATCATCAACACCAATCACAACGCTATTTATGGTGCAAACGTCGTCAACAACCATGGCACCATTACCGCCAAAGAAACACAATATGCCATCTATGGCACAACCGGCGACGACACCGTGACTCTCTACACCGGCTCAAGTACCACAGGCATTATTTCCGGTGTCTCTTACACAGACAATGACCATCTGATACTCGATAATGGAGCAGATGCGAATGTCAACGGACACCTTGCCAGTTCTGTAGAGGGATTCGAAAAATTAACCAAACAGGGAACCGCACAATGGACTGTTGATCAAAACAATTCAGTCAGTGCCAATACGCTTGATATTGCAAGTGGCACACTGGCTGTCAACGGTCACATCTACAACATGCACACACAGGGGACAATCCGAAATGGTGCCACACTCTCAGGCACTGGGCAAATCACCGGATCTGCCAATCTCACTGTCAACAGCGGTGGCAGCATCGCCCCGGGGAACTCCATTGGGACATTGATCCTCAGCACTCCTGTGGTGTTTGAAGCTGGATCAAACCTCAACATCGAAGTGGATACCACAGGTTATGACAAACTTCTACTCAATAGCGATATCGACTTAGCCAATGCAACTTTGAACATCATCCCATTGGTCGAAAATGTGACCGCCGATGAACACGTCATTTTGGAAAC
The DNA here is from genome assembly GCA_002480565.1 of Phycisphaerales bacterium UBA7800. Lineage (GTDB taxonomy): Bacteria > Planctomycetota > Phycisphaerae > Phycisphaerales > Phycisphaeraceae > UBA7800. Next base: position 41,163 of record DLCK01000037.1, read on the forward strand.
AACAGGCTTGGTGAACAACACGTTCACCGACGTCAACGTTGCGTTGATCAATACAGCTGTCATTAGTTTTATACCGCGTTATTACACGGACTATGTCACCCTTCAAGCTGACATTGCACAATTTGAAGAAAAAGCCCGTACGCCCAATCAACGTCGTGTGGGTTTATTTCTGGATAATCTGCCGGCAAGTATGAATGACTTGCGTGATGCCATGCGAGGTATTGGCGACGAAGATGATCTGCGTCGTGAAATGGACAGGCTCACACCCAACAGTGCCCCCATTCACACCGTCTTTACCAACGCACAAAATTTCAGCCAGAGTTCCGTCCAAGTTGCACGCACTGTGACTAGTGGTAACACAACTATGGCCACGGCACCTGGACAAAGCATCCTCAAGCAACTCACAGACGATCCCTACTCCCTGGCACAAGATGCTCAACAACCTGCTCAACAGTCAGACACAACAGACAACAAATACCGATTTTTCGCATCGCCCTTTGGACAGTTCGGCAACATTGACGACTCATCCTCACGCATCGGATACAACTTCGAAGCCTACGGCGCGATCTTTGGTTTGGATTACCAATGTCTGCCCAATACGACGTTGGGTTTGAGCCTCGGATACATCAATACCGACATCGGCATGAACCAATCCGCAGGCGACTCCAACATCGACACACTGCGATTCGGACCCTATGCAACCTACACCAACGGCCCATGGAATATCGACGCATCACTCACCGGTGGTATCCACTGGGTTGATGCCAACCGTAACACCATCATGGGAACCGCAGAGTCCGACTACAACAGCTACGACATCACAGTTTATGGTGCAGCAAGCTACGACAAGCAGATCGGCCAAGTCACCGTCACACCCACGATGGCTCTGACCTACATCCACCAGATGACAGACAGCTACTCGGAGTCCGGCGCAGGCACAGCCAACCTTAATGTGGATGATGTTGACTCTGACAGTCTTCAATCATTAATCGGTGTCCATGCAAGCATGCCCATCATGCTTGGTAATATGCAATTGACACCCGAAGCATGGATCGGCTGGCAGTACGAATGGCTCGACCGTGATATCGACATCAACTCATCCTATGCTGCCAACCCCACATCATCTCTGGCAAGCACCACCGACGGAACTGCACGCAGCCAACTCGTTGCAGGCGCAGCTGTCTTCACAAAGCTTGATGATGATCTGACACTGAAGATGAATTACGAACTTAACAAGTCCAACGACGCCACGATTCACAGCGTCTGGGCCATGATTGAACTTGCGTTCTAATTCACTACGACAAGACATTAAGCAACATCACAAAACAAAAAACGCACGGTCAGTTGACTGTGCGTTTTTACTTTATTCACTTGATAAGAGCACGTTGAATCAGTACCTTATTGCCCGAGCAACTATTGCCTATTCGTGAAATGACATACCATGTCTCAACCTTCGCATGTCTATTGCAACCCTATCAATCTGCCCTACCGTTTCCAATTTCCAGACCGATCAGCCGAAGCGTTCCGCGAAGCAGCGGACCCGTCGGTCGTGGTGTTTAATGATCGCTACTGGCTGTTTGCTTCCAAGTCCGGCGGGTATTGGTACTCGTCGGATATGCATGATTGGCAGTTTGTGAAATCCATCGTTTTGCCTGTCGAAGATTATGCACCAGATGTCCGTGTGATTGATGGTTGGTTGTATTTCACAGCATCGGACAATCAAAACCCATGCCCGATTTTTCGCACGCAAACGCCAGAGTTGGATCAATGGCAAAAGGTCTGCGAACCCTTTGCATATTGGGACCCGAATCTTTTTGAGGATGAAGATGGGCAGGTCTATCTCTACTGGGGCTGCTCCAACAAGGTGCCAATCCAAGGCGTGAAGATGGATGCACAAACCATGCAACCCGTCGGCGAACCTGTCGCGTTGTTTGGTGGCAAACCGGAAGTACATGGCTGGGAACGCTGTGGTGAGAATCACAGCACGGACGCCCGACCCTTTATCGAAGGCGCGTGGATGACCAAACATCAGGGACGGTATTACCTGCAATACGCCGGCCCGGGGACGGAATGGAATGTCTACGCCGATGGTGTGTATGTGTCAGACGCCCCGCTTGGCCCGTACACTTACGCACAGAACAATCCCTATTCCTATAAACCCGGCGGCTTCGCACCCGGTGCCGGACATGGAAGCACCTTCTACGATGTCCATGGCAATCTCTGGCATATGTCCACCATGCGCATCAGTGTCAAACACGCTTTCGAACGCAGACTCGGACTCTTCCCCGCAGGATTCGATGACGATGGGCATCTCTACTGCAATACACATTTTGGGGATTATCCCACGATACTACCACAAGGTAAATGGGACCCATGGGTTGATGCTTTTGCCGGCTGGATGTTACTTTCCTACAACAAACCGGCGACTGCATCATCCGTACTCGATGGACATGAAACGGTTTTGGCATTCAACGAAAACATCCAACAGTTTTGGTCAGCCAGCACAGGCAATCAAGGCGAATGGTTAAGCGTGGACTTGCAGCGTCCCTGTATGATCCATGCCATCCAGATCAACTTCGCAGAGATGCATTGCGCGTCGGATGCCATCCACCATACCAATCAATCACACGGCTATGTATTACAGGTTTCGGATGATGACAAACAATGGCAGACTATCTGTGACAAGTCTGACTCGATTGTTGCATTACCACATGACATGGTTCATTTTAAAAAGCCGGTCACCGGAAGATTCGTAAAAATCGTCAACCATCACATCCCCGCAGATGGTAAATTTGCACTCTGTGGATTGCGTGTGTTTGGCACCACAGACCAACCAACGCCAGTTGCAGTTAATCAAATTGACATTCAACGTCATCGTGACTCATCGATGGATGCCGCACTTTCATGGCCAGTCAGTAGTGATGCCATTGGCTATAACGTGCTTTGGGGGACATCACCGGATAAGCTGTATCACAGTTGGTTGGTCTATGATCAAAACCAACTCCACCTTGGCGCGTTGGATCATGATCGGGCCTACCACGTGCGCATCGACGCATTTAACGAGGGCGGTATCACCCTGGGGCAAGTCGTGAAAATGTCCATGGGTTGATTACTTGCCTGCAATAGCCAACGCCACGGCATACCACCCCAAAGCAACCTGCCTGGCACCTTCGTCGTTAAGGTGTCCGCCGTCGCGGGTGTAGCTGTCGCACATGGCTTCGCATTGCTTGCCATCAATCTTAAATGTCTGAGCTTCACCTTGGGGGGAATGCGCTTCGATATCCGCGATGTCGTAAAGCAGGCCACCCTTTTTACGGATGTAGTTTCTGATCGTGTCGTTGTATTGTTGACGTTGAAGGTTCTGACGGTTCTTGTTGGATTTGATGGGGATGGTGGTGTAGACGAAGGTGATGGCTGGGAAGTCCTTTTCGAGCTTTGCCATCATGTTCAGATAGGTCTCCGCATCAGCGGACTGATCGATGTAACAGAGCTTGTCCATGGCAACGAGCTTGGTCGCTGAGGGGTTGGCAGTACGGATGAGCGAGTCGAAGATGTCATATTTTTTTTGCCAACCGGGATTGCCACGTGATGCGTGGTAAACGCAACCTGACTGGAGTTGATCGAGACCTGTTTGATTCTGGGCGTTAAAGGATTTGATCTTGAACACGTAACGGTCAGCATCCTCACGTGCCAATGCGTTCATACCTTTGAGCATGTTTCCCCCCACAGAAGCATGGGTGAATAACCACGTCTGATTGGCAATGCTCTGAGCTTGAGCGGGTGTGAGTTGGGTTGCTTGCTGGGCTTGTTTGAAGCCGATGATCTGAGCCTCGGTGGTCAGCGAGCCTAACAGTAAAACTGTGATGACAGCCATAGCCTGGTAGCAGGGAAGCAAATGGTACATTTTGGACTCCAAGTTGAGATGTGCGTATGGCGGGACATGTATTATCGCCTAACCGGTGTCTCGGCTCAATGATAAATGCGCAATGTGATAGGAGAATCAATCTACCTGTAACCGTGAAAATGGCCAAAGAGTGTGCTTATATGACTGAAAAGATTTAATTTTCGACAACAGGGTAATCTGCTCTTGACTCGCCAGTATGTTTACCTACATTCATAACAGGCAAGCATTGGTCGCTTGATTTGTCATTACAGGATCATACGCAAGTATGTTCAGGCAATGACTGGCCAATGGGGGTGACAACTGGCTTTAGTTGCAAAAAGAACACCGGGTTTGTACCGGGTGTATCTGTTTGGTTAGTCATCGACAAATACAGGACCTGCTTGACAAATTGAGAGGGAAATTTGTCACGCATGGTTATTCATGCGCGCACATTCAGATGAACTTGGGAGATGCCTATTTCCCAATGGCATGAATTGAGATGCATCGTATGAAACATTCCAAAGCCTTTACTCTTATTGAGTTACTCGTGGTAATCTCCATTATCGCCCTGCTTATTGGTATCTTGATGCCTGCCTTGGCATCGGCACGATCCAGCGCCAGACAGATGCAAAGCACCACACAGCTCCGCGGGATACAGGCGAGCCTGACATTATTCGCCCAATCCAATAAGACTTGGTATCCGGGTATAGACAGTCGAGGCCAGATGACCAGCACGACCGCCACGGTTGAAAACCGGTACCAATTGATGCTCAATCAGAATTACTTTGCCGGCCAATACATCATCAGCCCAGAGGAGACCGGCCGAACGACTTGGATGCCCGGCGATACGGTCACTGCGAATCATTATTCATATGCCATGCTGATGATTCATCCGAACAATGCAGGTGACCGCGAATTGGAATGGCGTGAAACCAGCAACGGTGAAGCCCCCGTCATGGCAGATCGTGCTATTGGTAACGGTGTGGGCATTAAATCCATACACACCAACCCTCTGGTCAATGTCACCGAATGGATCGGCAGTGTGGTTTGGAACGATAATCACGCAGGATTCGTGAACTCGCACTTGATGTCCACGCAGTTGGGCGACCACCGCTTTGATTCAGACAATCTGTTTGAAGACGAAATGACACTACCTGCGTTTGGGCATAATGCAGCGTTGGCCTGTGACGGTTTAATCAACCTGGTGGATTGAATACCAACTTCACCAAATCAAACAAATCCAACTTGAATCACTGATACATCACATCTTATGGCAATGAATCGGCGACAGTTTGATCGCAATGCTTATCTATCCATGTAAAGACCATGTATTGAGACGACAGACTCTGCGATAAAGCATGGTATCTGAAGCTTGCTTTTGAATTACAACTGACATCACTACAAGTCATGCACAAGCGACGCCTAGCGCCCTGCATGCTGACCGGAACATCAACATGCAGAGCGAAAGTGTCACCATACCCCCGCCCCCGGCCCCGGCCCCCGGAAACCCAGCCCCCGGAAACCCCGGAAACCCGAAATCTCCGGATCGTAATACTACGAATACCCCGGCAGAATTGGCAAAATGATCCTCGGAATCCTCTGAAATCCCCCGGAATACCCCGGAATACCACAAAATCCCATGGACTCGGTCATCTATCAGATAAGGGATCAAACAAAACATCGCCTGATATACAAAAGCTTTGACATCAGACCCTGTACTGGTTTTCAAAGATCACAGCCAATTGGCGATGGTGTCAGTATCGTTGGAATGGCATACAAGCCGTCTCAGGATTCGAGACTCGTTGAAAATATATTTGTAAACTCTTGACATCAACTTACACCCGTATAACATTACACTGATGTAAACATGAATTAACTTTGTTTTCATCTTGTTTGTCTCCTACACCTATAATGGTTTGCCATGCCCAAGACACTACATTCAACCAAGCATTTTCAACTGGTACGGCAACTTAGGCCTTTGATTGCCAAGATGAAGCCCGGCGATGCGATCCCGACGCAGCAGATACTCAAGAAGGACTTCAATGTTTCTCAAAACACCATTGAGCTGGCATTAACGCGCCTTCGTCGGGAAGGACTCATTGAACGCCCCGCGGGCAAGCAACGCCTGGTCAAATCAGAAATCTGTGATCCGGCGGATCATTACATTGCTATTGTTCGACCAGACTGGCCGTCATCAGTCATTGAAGGGATCAGCCAGTCGATCGTCGATGCGGGGCATGCTCAGAATTGGCGGTTTGACATCGTCAATTTCCGTTCACATACAGGTGTCGATCTTGACAGGTTGATTGGTGACAACGATGCAGCGGTCTTGATGCTTACGACTGAACCGGTACCTGAGCATCTGCGTGATGCGTTGACTTTCACACGTAAACCACTGGTCCTAGCTCAAGACCTTATAGACGGTCTTGAATTAAACACCGTTAGAACTGACGACGGTATGAGCATGCAATTGGCAGTGGAGCACTTGGCTTCTCTTGGTCATCACCGCATTGGCATTCTCCTGCCTACCACGGTCACTGCCCCCATGCAGGATGCCCTTGCAGGTTACAAACGTGGGATGGCCGAAATCGGCGTGCATGACTGTGATGACATGGTCGTCGCCTGCCAGAGCAAGCCATTCACCCGCAGTATTGATATTGCTTATCCATTTTTCAAAGAGTGGTATTCTCAAAATCCAAATAAAATTACAGCGGTAGTCTGCGCCAACATGGACATGGGGCTTGTTGCCAACCGTGTGATCCATGAAGCAGGCTTGAGTATCCCCGAACAATTCAGCGTGGTCAGTTCCGACAACATCGCACGCATGGGTGAGTATCTCTACCCACCTGCGACGACCATTGAGATGGAAATGAGTTTGTATGGCAAAGCTGTCATAGAACTGCTCCAAACTCAATTCGACAATGAACAGGCACCTGCACAAAGTCGATTAATCCCCTGCCATCTGATGCAACGTAAAACATCAGCAGCAGTCCCATCGATAACGACATCTTGCTGATACAAGTAGTCATTTAGCATCGGAATCATTTGAAAGGTCAGTTAATCGTGAAAAGTATACGCAACATTGCAACTCTTATTTCCTGCTTGGGTCTACTGGTGAGCACTCCATTACTGGCAGATGAATCAGTGGTCTTCGAAGATGCCATGGACACACTCAACAACTGGTCCAAAGGCCCAGCGTTAGTCACTTCCGATGACACAGTTGACCACGCTCCATACATGAAGATGGGCAACAACATCACCTATGCTCAACTGCCACAACAACTCACCGGAGACTGGACACTCCAGGCAGATGTGCGCCATACCAATTTCTCACGTGGACTGTCGATTGGACTTTATGACAAGGAACTCAAGCAAGGTTATGCAGCCTTGTGGGACTCCTCGTTGGAAAAATACTTTGATGGCAAAGGCATGCTGGTCATCACCAAAGTCGTCGGCAAAGATGGAGGCAAGATCGCTTTTAAATCCGATGTCAAACGCCTTGGCAAACCCATTACAGGAATGCAGCTGGTCAATGATCCCAAGTTCCAACGCCTCACTCTGACATGGGAAGCTGCAACAGGCAAACTCACACTTTCAGCCAACGGTAAAGTTTTGCAAACCGTCACGGATACCGAATTCAAATCATTTGATTACGTGGCCTTGCGTGGCAACACACATAGCCTGCTTGATAACGTCAAAATCACCACGCCTAAAAAGTAAAAAACCCTAACCATTGGAGACAAAACATGTCTGCAAACACCAAACCCAACCCGCAAGGGGGGTTCACACTTATCGAATTGCTTGTTGTCATCAGTATCATCTCCCTGCTGGTTTCGATTCTCCTGCCTGCGTTGGCCAAGGCTCGTATGGCGGCGCAGGACATGGGATGCCTAAGTAACCTCAAACAACTGGGCGTCGCCACCACCGCTTATCAGTCTGACCATGATGAAGTTTTCCCAACGGTGCTGTTCTATCACAACGTCAATACAGGTGTCCGTTCGTCGTATTACCGCGGCGACAACTGGGATGCTGAATTGGCACCCTACCTGGGGATCAACAACAACTACAACACATCGGATTACAACTCACTGAAATTCTCGACAGTCTTCCAATGTCCTCGTGACTGGCGCAGACGTGCTGGCACATGGGCAGCCAATCGACGCTCATATGCCGCTCCCAAGGTCGGCTCAAACGGTAACGCTGATTATGGTGTGGTCTGGACGGGTACCAGTTTGGCACCCCCGCCACGCGTCAGTGAAATTCTCAAACCCGGCAAGACCATCTATCTCATGGACTTTCAACCCACCAGTTACGGGCTGCAATATCATACGTCCTACATGTACACCGATGGCTGGTTGGGTTCGAGCAGTATCCCCAAAACACCGGCCGGCGAGTTCTATCATGGACGTTCCATGTCATTTCTCTTCACCGATGCACATGCAAGTCTGATGGATCCAAACCTGGCACACAACGATGGGTCCGGCCGTCGCATGTGGTCCCGTAAATAACAAGCAACGAATCACTTCATCTCAACCTGCAATTCAAGACAAGGTCTTTCATGTCCAATCCATTTTTAAAACTGTCCATTGTCGTATGCCTGCTCATTTGCAGTAACATCACACATGCAGCACCACACCAATTCCCAGAAGCGGACATGACGCAACTCGGTGATGTACCAACCATCAAGACGCCGCTGTACATCATGGAATATCACATCTGGCATAAGTCGCCCTTCGGCATCGAAGCACCCGACGGCTATGTACATTGGGACATGGGAAACAGTCGGATCGACCACGCAATCGGCCCGGATTGGATGCGCGATAAAGGCCCGGTCGGGTATCCCATGCTCGGCCTGTATAACTCCGAAGACCGCAACGTTATCCGATGGCAACTCCAATGCATGCAGAACACCGGTGTCGATGGCACGTTCGTCCAGATGTTCCCCGAATGGACACAAGGTAAATATTTCGACCGCACGTTTGTCTGGGATGTCATCATGGATGAAGCAGACAAACTCGGATACAAAATCGGCATGCACGATGAAGTCCAATTTCGCATCGGCCAACCAGCTCAAAAATGGGATGTCATGGGCGACCGCATCGGCAGGTTCATCAAGCAATATGCGCATCGTTCATCGTTTTTGAAAATCGACAACAAACCTGCAGTCGCGTTCCAATTCTGGAACCACTTCAACAAAACCATGCCTAATACTGACCTGGTTAAAATGATCGAGTTGGCTGAAAAGACCGCAGGCATGGAAATCTATTGGATCCTGCATGCGGCTCCCAATGATGCGCTATATGCCTTGGAACAAGTTGATTCATTCATCACCATGGCCAACACCAATGCCTTAAATCATAGAGTCGAAGGTTACACGCCAACCCCTAAAGAGGATTGGCCGATGATGACTGACCAACTCAATAAAGCCAAAGCCTTTGCCAAAAAGTATCCAAGCAAAGACATTGGCCTTTGGGTGTATGGCGGATTTGAAGAGTCCCCCAAAGCCTTTGGCGATAACCGTTCGAGCTTCCGATGGATGCCACGTAAAAAAGGGCAGACGCTTATCAAATGTCTTGAAGAATACGAGAAAGTCAAACCTGCTTTTCACATGCTCACCAGTTGGAATGACTGGCAGGAAAACACCGCCATCGAACCAGGTTGGCAAAGTGATGTGCTCGACGGTGATCCCTATTTTTACTGCAAGCTGTTAGCCAAACTCAAAGGCAAAACCTTCACCGCCCCGCCACTTCCTGTCAAGGAATCCGTGGACCCCTGGATGTGGCAGACACTTTACGGTGTCGACAAAACACCACCGATGATCACCCATGTCCGATACATGCCGATGGCGCCGGCTATCGTCGCAACCGCTGCGGATACCGGCAATGCCATCCAATCCATCAAGGTAGCTGAACATGGCGACCTGTATGTCGACGCTTCGGATTACAACAAACCCAGGTATCACGGCGTGACCAGCATCGAACCTGGACGTACGGTTGATGGTGGCTATCAACTTGCTGTCAATCAACCGATCACTGTTGGCCTGAGTCCTAAAATGTTACGTGCATCCCAATCGCAGAAGGTGTACATCGCATTGGAATTTGCGGACACCACCAATGGTTCAATCAGCATTTATTACCCTTGTCAAAACAAACTCATCAACTATAAAAAAGGTGACGAAAACCGCTTTGATGTTTGCAGCTCGTTTGGACTTTCAAACAGTGGCAAGCAGATGTCAGTAGTGCGACCAATGCTTGGCTTTCTCAAAGCCCAAAAGTCCCCGACGTTGACGATCATGCTCAAGGGAACTCGAAAAAACCCCAAGCCATCACCGATCACGATCAGTCGGATTCACGTGTTCACGGACTTTGAAAAAGCCAAGACCGGGCGTCGGTTGGATGCAGGTAAAGCGGATAGCCAGGTGCAAACGCATATGGTTTACATCGACTCACTGAAGACCACACCGACAGAGAAGTCAGCGTACATCATTGCCACGGACAGCGAAGGCAATGAATCGATGCCGGTGCCGTTTGACGGTTCCAGTTCACATCCGTTTATGAATCGGCCGTGAGTTGGTGTTGATGATGTTTGTTTTATATTTTGTTGGACTTGTTGATTTTCAATTTAGAAGATCATTGCCGTCGTCGCGATGATGAACATGATCACTGCGATGATGACTTTGCCGACGGTTCCCCAGAGTCTTCCTTTGGCGGCAGCCTTGCCAGCGGTTTTGACTTCTTTCCAGTTTCGACCTGCCCAGTGGTCCCCGAGCATGGCACCGAGTCCTGCCCCGATGCAGGCTCCGATGAGGGTTCCAAAAAGTGGCACGGGGATCATGGTAGTGCCAAGGATCGCCCCGCCAATCCCGCCGACGAGTCCAAGGAGCATGCTGCGTTTACTGGACTTGGCTTGTCGTGAGGTGACGACACCGGCAAAGGTTTCGACCACTTCCCCAATAATTGCCAAAACTAATAATGAAGCCAAAGTCCAGATACCTATGGCCTGCTCATCCCAGTACCACCATGCCCAAAGTCCGGTGCAAAGCAGCATCATCCAAGTGCCTGGCAGTTGCAGCAGGACCATGAACACGGCCAGCAGATTCAGAAAAATGATCAGAATCAGGCCCATAATTGAGATTAAAACGTGCAGAGCAGCCAACATGTCGGTTATACTACTGCAACCTGCCAAACGATGTAAGATTGCCCCCAAGTGACGCATCCACACGATATCGCTAGGGGCAGTGTGATGATAATGACCGCCAACCGAAGCCAACCTATGCCCTGTGCTTCTAAACTCGATTGACTAGGGCGCTTAGGGCAGATAAATTGCATCACTATATTCGGATGGATTTTTCGACTTTCCTCTCCAGGAGGCACTTGATGAGTAGCACGCTGCGCGTTGCGTCTGGGACGATCTTTTTGATTCTGTGTACGGTGTTCGCACCCTTGTCCAAGGCACAGTCCACGGGCACACTCGGACTCTGGGAGGATTTTAATCACTATGTGCTCATTGCACGGCCGGACCTGGCTCAAGACCTTGGCGAGCAATTGCTCAAGGTTAACTCCGACAAACTCGTCGATGCAGTGGAAGTGAGCACCTACACCGACTTTGAAAAGACACTCTTTAGAGCCCAGAAAATTCAGGGACTCAAGGACGTGGCAGGCAAGCTTGAAGAGAAGCTTCAACAAGCTTTGATCAAACGCTCACGTGATCCGAAGCGAATCAGAACCGATATCCAAAAGCTTGGCGATGGTACGCGGGCACAAATCAACGCGGTCGAACGCTTGCGTTCTGCCGGTCAGTTTGCAGCACCCCAACTGCTACAAACACTGCGAGACGAAAGTCAAGCACGCCTGCACCCTCATGTGATGGCAGCGATGGTCGGTATCGGTCGCCCGATGGTCTACCCCCTTGCCGTAGCTTTGGCTGAATTGGAACCCATCCAGCAAGGCCAGGTCGCTCGCATCCTTTCAGAAATCGGATATCCACGAAGCCTGCCCTACATCAAGCAGGTCATTGAAAACGAGAAGACCGATGCTGCAACTCGGCAAATGTGTGAGGCTGCCTATGCTCATCTTGCTGCACGCGCAGGTATCACCGAAGGTGTCAATGCCTCGGAATTATTCATGACACTTGCTCAGAATCACTACAGCGCCTCCGTGCGTCGTGAAGTACTTCCCGGATACGTGCCCTCGGATGAAGTGGGCATCATCTGGACCTATGATCGTCGTGCAGGACTGTTACCTATTGAAGTACCTGGCCCGGTGTTTGGCTATGTTCTTGCCATGCGTTCCAGTCAACAGGCGTTGACACTCAACGAGCATCTGTCCCCTGCTCTTTCACTGTGGCTCATGGCCAATCTTTCGCGTGAAAACAACATGCCTGCCAAGGGCGTGGATAAAAGCTATCCCAAAGATTGGCATCCGGCGGACTACTACTTGAAGGTGGCCGGCCCGTTGCGTCAGCATGATGTGCTTTACCGTGCATTGCAGGATCGTGATTATGTATTGGCACTCGACGCCATCGGCGCACTGCGTTTAACCGCTGGCACCGATGCCCTGGTCAACCGCCAAGGTACCGTCCAACCGCTCATCGCATCGTTGAGCTATCCAGACCGACGCGTGCGCTTCAATGCTGCACTGACCATGGCAAACGCCCGCCCTGACCAACCCTACAACGGCAGCTACCGCGTGGTTCCTGTTCTCTGCGAAGCGGTCCGTCAGTCTGACACACGCTTTGCGGTGGTGCTTAGCCCCGACCTTGACCGTGCCAATCAGCTTGCAGGCATTTTGCGTGAAGAACTCAAATTTGAAGTCGCTGCCGGCCAGACGATTGAGGACGTGACCGATGCGATTTCTGCCGGTCCTGGTGTTGATCTGATCATCACCTCAGCCAACTCAACAGGCACGATGGATCTGCAACACAGTCGATCAAGCAACTACAAACTCGTGGCTGCCCCGATGATCGCCTTGGCGGAGAACAATGCTGAGCTGGCTCAGATGAATGCGATTTTTGAGAACAACATGACGGTCTACCCGATCCTTGCCACGCAGAGTGCCGATGCCCTGAAGCCTGCGATTGACACCGCCATCAAGCAGTTCGCCGGCCAACCCATTGGCAAGGACGAAGCGCTTGAATTTGCCACTGACGCTTTGGACATGCTTTGGGAAATCACCATTGGACATGGACAGGTTTACAACGCTGCCGACGCGCAACCCACACTCATTGATGCGTTGGGCGATGACCGCGAAGCGGTGGTCATGAAGTCCGCTGACATCCTTGCCCTGTTTGGCAATCTCAATGCCCAGCAGGCCATCTGCAACGCCGCGTTGGATTCCAAGCGATCAGGCAAGGTTCAGGTTTCGCTGATCAACAGTCTTGCCTTATCAGCCACACATCACGGCAACCTGCTCACCGATGTCCAGATCGACAAGATTCTGAAAATCGTACAGACCGCCAAGGGTGAAAAAGCCCAGGCCGCCGCCCGTGCCCATGGCGCTTTGACTTTGCCTGCATCCCATGTGGTGGAGATGATCACGAAGTAAATCCCAGCGATAAAATGCCTGTCAGGATCAATGGTGAAGATGATGACAAACGAATCTGAACCCAGGCAAACAAGTTGCTCCGGAAATTCATCTGCATGTCGATGCCGAATCATTCCGATTATGCTTTTTGCCATTCTGGTGATGGCTGGCGTGTACTATGCCCTGTATTGTTGCACAACTCCGACAGTCAACAATGAGTCGGTTGCACAACTTCAATCGGGCATGTCACCCAATAAAATTCAGATGATTGTTGGAGCCCCAAACGCACGGCAAGTCATCGACGGTCAGCAAATATGGTGGTTTTACGATCGTGATCAAGCTCAACTTGCAACTGAACCAAGAGACATTGCCAATCTCACGATCACCTTTGATCATCAGAACAAATTGCTGGATCTCAAATACATGCAGCGTTGACATTTGACTTTGGAAGTTTTGTCGTCACCCACTCCACTTGTGTCTACACACAAAGACCACCAGCGCACTGACAAAGCCTGTGACAACAAATCCGATGGCCATCGCAAATGCCCATATCAAATAACGCAATGGCCCCAGTTGATTCAAATCATTGATAAATGCCATGATCGCGTCAGCATTATTGCTTGATTGACTTTTTGCAGTTGCTCCAGTCGTACACATAAAAGCGATCAACGCATAGAAGACAAACGGCCAGAACAAACCTAAAAAACCACCGACGATAAATGTAAATACAGCGATGGTGTCAGGCCCGAAGGTGTATGCGGGTGTGCGGTCGTCGTACGCTGCCAAGTGTAAGCCCCCCTAAGCTCAGATGTCGATCATTGTGATCGAACCATGAAATCATATGGCAGGAATTCTATCTCCATCCCAACCACTTTGCCATGTGCCATGAGTTGGAAAACATCATATTCGCCATCACCTAATCCTGCGGGAAGCATCACCATTTCGAAGTGTCGCCCCGCATAAGCAAAGTCAATGCATTCCACCGCATCTTCGTCGATCACCTTGTCCAAGTCCTCGGTAAAATCTTCATAGTGATCCGGTTCAACGGCATGATTCATCGCAGTCAAATCACATATGCCCAGAAACCCCATCTCATCCTTGACGGTAACTTGGGTTGGCTGCGATTCAAAATCCCATGCGGTTTGATCAAAAATACGAACCCGCGCAATACGCCGATGACCTTCAAAATCCATCCCCATGACCTGCACGATATACATGCCTGATTTGACGTTGAACACAACACCATCATCATCATTTGCAAGCCAGGGATCGCCTGCCCAAAGTCGGCCATGTTGTAATGTCAACGTACACAGATCCATCCATGAACCGGCAACACCCTGCACGTTGGGCAGCGGGAAGTCACCTGTGGATTGGCGTAAATATGCTTGGATCGACATTGCACACTCCCTGTGTCCTGATCAAACCAGACGTGATCTGGCGGATCAAATTGCATTTTGAGATTGTGTTCAATCTGATTGTCATCTCCATAGATCACAAGTCAAGAAAAATCGTCACCCGCTATGAAATAGACACGTACCTTCAGAAATATCTCTTCTGGCTAGCATCAGTCCCCATAAATTGCCTACTCAGCGGTCACCTCTAATTTTCTACCGTTGGTGACTTGCTTTTGCTAATCGGCTGCCTATGATCCTACGTAGGATCAAATTGGATTATTTATGCCTGTCACACAATCACAAATCGCTTCGAAGCTGGGAGTGGATCAACGCACGGTGTCCATTGCGCTAGGAGCTTCAGGACGTATCAGTGACAGCATGCGCCAGAAAGTTCTTAATACTGCGGAGAAAATGGGGTACCGCCCCAATCATCTGGCAGCAGGACTGCGCGGCGCCAAAACCAATAGCATCGGCATTATCTGGCTTTTCGCGGATGCCTGGGCTGGGGATGCCAATATTGCCTTAAACCTGCTTCAACACGCTCAAGGCAACGGCTTGCAGGTTTTTCAGGCACAATTACCAGATGAAGACGAAAAAATTGCTCAACAAATTGATGAAATGCTTGCCCGTCGGGTTGATGGATTGGTGATACAGGGGTCAGCCCGTCAACTCTCCTCGCCAATCGTCGTCAAAAAACTCGCCAAGGCTCCCATGGTCATTGGCGTCTGCCCTGAACCTTTGCCTGACTTTCCTGGCGACCTGGTGCTTTACGACCGTATGCAGGCCATTGAACAAGTCGTCGAACACTTTGCAGCAACGGGACGAAAGAAGCCTGTGTTCTGCATCAATATGAGTCAGGAGCACAACCCGCCCAAGTTCGAAACATTTGCCAGGTGCTGCCAAAAGCATGATATGGTCCATCCCAACATGCTCATGGAGGTCGGCAATTTCGGGAGCCCCGATGAATATGGGCCACGTCATGCCAAAGTGTTTAACTTGCGATTCCCTGACAACAAAACGCTTCTTGAATCAGTGGATAGCATTTTCACGTTCAATGACATCGGTGCCATTTTTCTGATGCGTGAATTGCAGGATCGCAAGATCAACATCCCTGAGCAGATTGCGGTTGTGGGTTTCAATGATATTGAAGTCGGTCATGTTTGGAAGCCTGCTTTAGCCAGCGGTGATCGAAAACGTCAAGAGCTGTCCAATTTACTCAAGCACATGCTTGATACGCGCCTTGAGAATCTCAAGCTTCCATCTCGTCGAGAAGCTGTTCACATGCAATTTATCCATCGCGAATCAGCTGGATAATTCAATAGATGCCATGAAAGGTACAAGGATGTCTTATCAATTAAACTGGACTGAGAAAAAAGGCTTTACACTCATCGAACTGCTTGTGGTCATTTCGATCATCTCGTTATTGGTTTCGATTCTTCTGCCAGCTTTAGCCAAAGCACGTAAAGCAGCACAGACCACACAGTGTCTGTCTTTGCTCAAACAGTATGGCGTTTCCAATGAAATTTATACGACGATCAACCGCGACCGATACCTGCCGGTGAAGCCAACAATTAACTGGTATGCCGTGCGAGCCTTTAAGGAAAATTTCTTTAGCACTGTCGGACCCGGCGCAGGCGATTGGGATTGGAAGTTTAATTTCCTCTGCCCCAACAGTCGCGCTCAGATGCAAACGTATCACACCAGTAACGGCTACGGGAGCATGCCTAACAGCTACGGCTACAACTTATTTAATCTCTCCTCTCAACAACAAGCCGAAGGTATCCAAGCATCTGAACTGCTGACACCTGGCAAGAAAGTCATGTTTGCTGACGGTTTGAACCACAGCCTCAATCGTTGGTATTCAAACGACTATACCCATGAAGAAATGAACACCGGTGGCAAGTACATGACTGCCTACCGTCATGACAACTCAGCCAACGTGACCTTCTTTGATGGCCACATCGCCCGGACACCTCGTGCGGATCTGGATGAAGACATGCTTGGAGTCTACAAACGCAACATCCCCTGGATGCTACCGAATGATTGATGAATCGCGTTTGATCAGATCAGCACGCGTCAGATAAACACAAATAGTAAAGCCGTTGGATGACTTATCATCCTTCGGCTTTTTTTCTTGTCTACTGCTTTTTGAGAAACAGATGCCTGCCCGTTACGTCTTACTGATGCAGGCATCCATTGACACACAAAGCCTGCACCGGATTCACATCCGGCGCTCAAACCCTAATTGTGGTTCACACCAACACACGCGTTATTTTCAGGATGGATAATGCAGGATTCTCAAAAGGTGATGCGATGTTCCCCAGAAAACATTTCTTTAAACCCTTCCCGTTTGCCAGTGATGATTTAACTTTCAAGGCTTTGAGTATCGCAACTCCGGTTTTGCTGAGTTTTCTATGTTTATTTGCGGGGATTGGACTGTTGATGTCCGAGCGTTTTGCGACCATGTATGACCGTGAGGCACCTGCACTGTTTATGATGTTCAGCAATCTTGGTGTTACCACCATTGCTCTAATCTGGTTGTTATACATGCTGCTCTTGGGATTGAGCATGGGTTGGAGCGCAAACGATAACCTCTACACCGTGTTGGTGATTTTATTTACACTCTCAGCTGCTTACATGTTCATGGTGATCATGAGCATTTTTATGCTTTGGTTTGGCGGTTGCTATATGAGACTGACTTAAGTGAGTTTTACCATTATTCAGCGGGCGCGGTTTCCGTGACCACTTGCTCGACCTGTGGGAGTGGTGGGACGGCGGGAGTCGGTTGGATACCTGCTGCGGGACCGGGGACGATGCCGTAGTGTCGCAGGCGATCGGCGACACTTAGATTGGCCGGGTTGATGGCATGAGCGCGACGCAGGGCTTCAATGGCTTGACCTTTGTCACCCACAAGTTCGTAGAACGCAGCCATGGCAATCCACGGGGCATCGTCGGTCTTATCCGCGAAGTGAACGGCCTTGCGGTAGGCAACCTGTGCTTGATCCATGTCACCGACTTTGGTCAGGTAATTGGCTTGACGCAGGAAATCGGAACTGCTGCCGTACTGTTCGTTGGCGTTGCGAAGCATGTCCTGCAAAGCATCTGCACGACCTTGCTTAAACAGGCATTCAGCGACACGATCCAGCCAATGCGATACACGTGCGTTATCCGGTTGGAGACTGATGATTTTTTCATAGCCAAGCTGAGCGTCGATCCAATTCTGCTGTTCAAATCGGATATTCGCTATACCTTCCATGGCACGCCAATCGGTATCGATCTGACTAAGCGCTTTGGAATATAGTTTCAAGGCACGTTCCGTATTGCCATCCTTTTTAGCGTTGATGGCTTTTTCACGGAGTGTCGGGTTGGTGATGTGACATCCGAACATAGTCAGAGTCAGCATCCCGATCATGGCCCAATGGGTGGTAACTTTCATCTTCCGCTTCCTCGTGCAAGGCGATTGCGTTAACCTATTTCAAACAAGTAAGTGACCATTGTAAACAACTCGCTGACATCATGCAGGTGCAGCGGACAAGAATGTCGATTTTGTCATCGACGCACAATAAACATGCTCAAACTCCCCACCGTCATTCTGCAT
This sequence comes from Phycisphaerales bacterium UBA7800, assembly GCA_002480565.1. GTDB lineage: Bacteria > Planctomycetota > Phycisphaerae > Phycisphaerales > Phycisphaeraceae > UBA7800. Next base: position 59,559 of record DLCK01000037.1, read on the forward strand.
CACCAAGTCCACACCGGCAGCCACTACGACTGGCTGTGGCTTGACCCGGTGTCTCGTGATCACTTGACCGGCTTCCGTATCCCCTGCCCACCGAATCAATGGGCAGAGCGTCAAAGCTTTCTTGCTGAACCTCTCGAACCTCACCGTCTGGCCTACCTCACATACCAGGGCAAAGTCTCCGGCAGGCGTGGGCGCGTGTTGCAGGTTGCCAAGGGATATGTATTGGGCCACGCGATTGGTGATGTAGGTTGGGATTGGCAGATACAGGTGACGGGAATGCAGACAGACATCCAAGTCCTGCGCGTACGGATCTTACCAGAGAGTAATGTGCGTTGGCGAGTGAAATTTTTTGATTGATACAAGCGACGGATACAATAAACTGAACCTTTAGCCAATTATCGGGGGAACCTCATGACTCAACCGCCGTTTGATGTCCAGCGTGCGCATCGCTGGTTTGCTGTGGAACTCAACAACCTTGCATGGGAGATTGTCGAAGCGGACAGTCGCACGGAGGATCAAATCCAAGAGATGATCCATGCCGCTCATGGTGCATGTTATCACTGGATGCAGGTTGGAGCTTTGATTAATCACCAACGTGCATACAATCTGCTGGCCCATGTGTATCTGATCGCTGGTGATGGGGATGCAGCATTACGCTATGCCTTCAAATGTCTAGCCATCGGCGAACAAGCCGGTGACCAGCAGGAGACATTCGACATCGTCACCAAACACGGCGCAGCAGCTTTAGCATTCAACCTTGCCCAACAACACGAACAAGCCAACGAACACAAATACGCCTTTGACGAAGCGTGCAAAATGCTAAAGCACCCGGACGAGATCAAGGCAGTCAAGCAGCTGTATATCGAACCAATGGGGAAGATGAGATGGGAATGACGCCACCTAGCAAACCACCGCCTTCATGTAATACTTCTGATGTCACCCAAACTCAGGCGGACATCATCAGGCGGATTTCCTATAGTGGGATTGCTCTACCGATTATTTATCTCATCATGGCCATGTTGATTTATCCCAGTGATTTGGCACCGGGTGATTTTGCGACAGAAACATTATCACAAAAAGTAGTTGCGGTTTTCTTCATTGTTCCACCTTTGGGTTTGATGGGTTTAGTTGCCGCATGTGCAGCGTGTGTTTTATTGATCGAGACCATACTACGTGTCGCCTATTGGTTTTACATCCGTTATCAGTCTCGCAAACCACTGGATGAAATTGACATCATGTTTGGTGAAGAGTTAATCTCTCGCAATTCTGAATCAGAAACCGACATCCGCCAATCCAAACCATATGAATCAGAATAAGTGGAAAATGAATCATCAATTGTTTTTAGGTATTCCCACTTGCCAAACCCTAACCGATCTGTTAAATTACTTCGCTCTGTATTAAACGGACTAACAGAATTTTGATTAACGGCCAGATAAGGCCAGCATAGGCAGAAGCGCATTATGACCATTACCGCTGAACGCAAACAGGAACTGATCAAGGATTACCGTCGCGAAGAGACCGATACCGGCTCTCCTGAAGTGCAGGTTTCCATCCTCACCGAACGCATCCAAGGTCTGACCGAACACCTTAAAGCCCACAAGCATGACTTTGCAAGCCGTCGCGGTTTGCTGATGCTCGTGTCCAAGCGAACCAGCTTGCTTCGCTATCTGGCTAACAAGGACGAAGCTCGTTACAAAGAGCTCATCGGCCGCCTGGGTCTGCGTCGCTAATAGTTGAATACAATGATTTTATACAAGGAGCATGGCTACAGTCATGCTCCTTTTCATACATGTCGCAATACTGCTCGTTGAATGAATCGTCGTATCGGAGCAGGCGGCAGTGGGCTCGCAGCGCTATTCTCAAAGTTGGAAGTCTCACGGAAGAAGCTTCTAACCTGCCGGGTATTTCCAACGGGGTTCTAAACCTCACCGGGTGACTTGATTGAAGCCAATTCTAACTGGCACCAAATGTACCGCTTCGAGCCTTCTGTCTTCTGCATGCAACTCGACAACCTTTCTGACAAGCACCTGTTGTGACACTTTTACGGCGGTCACTTTGCTATCTCGGATACTTTGCATCTATAATCCGTATCCTCAAGTAAATGAACCGCTAAAGACAACAGAGCACCCCACTATTGGAATCCCGTTTGAAGCGGGAATGGGTGCAGAAGAAAGGACCATCTCGCATGGCAAAAACCACCGTATCTATCGAAATCGCAGGTCGCACCCTCAGCATCGAAACCGGCCAACTCGCCAAACAGGCTGACGGCGCGGTCATGGTGCAATATGGCAACACCGTCGTCCTGGGCACCGCCGTTCGCGCACAACCCCGTGAAGGCATCGACTTCTTTCCTTTGACCGTTGATTATCGTGAAAAGCTTTCGGCTGCTGGTAAATTCCCCGGCGGTTTCCGCAAGCGTGAAGGCGCACCGAATCAGAAGGAAGTTCTGACGATGCGTAACATTGACCGCCCCATCCGCCCCTTGTTCCCGCACCACTTCTTTGACGAAGTTCAAATCCAGTGCTGGGTCATGGCTGCAGACGGCCAGAACGAACCGGACGTCCTGGCTGGCATCGCAGCTTCGGCAGCCCTGTCCATCAGTTCCGTCCCCTTCCAAGGCCCCATCGCCACCGTGCGTGTCGGCCGTGTGGATGGCGAATTCGTCCTCTTCCCCACCGCTGCACAGGTTGAATATTCCGACCTGGACATGGTGCTCTCAGGCCACAAAGACGGCTTGAATATGATCGAAGTGGGTGCCAATATCCTGCCCGAAGATCAGGTCGCATCAGCCATCGAATTTGGTAATGAAGCGATCCTCAAGATCGTTGCAATGATTGATGATCTTGTCGGCAAAGTCGGCAAGGAAAAGGTCTGCGAAACAAACGGCCCCACCGAAGCAATCAGCAGTCTTGTCAACGAAAAGCTTGCTGGCCCGCTCAAGGCTGCCAAGACCACCGAAGGTGATAAGCTTGATCGTCAAAATGCCGTGAAAGATTGCATCAGCAACTTCCTGGCTACCGAGTTCCCAGAACCCGACGAAAACGCTGGCGCCAAGACCTACAAAACCTGGCAGGATAACGTCAAGCTTGCCAAGGTTGCAGTCCATGACCTTGAAGAAGTCATCACCCGCGAAATTATTCGCTCAGGTGTCCGTACCGACGGTCGCAGCTTTGATCAGCTTCGTGCCATCGAATGTCACACCGGTGTGCTCCCCGTGGTTCACGGTTCTGCTGTGTTCCAACGTGGCGAAACCCAGGCACTGGTCACCACCGTGCTGGGCACTTCCAAGGACGAGCAGATTGTTGACGGCCTGGCTGACGAATTCAGCGAAAAATTCTACCTGCATTACAACTTCCCCCCATTCTCCGTGGGTGAAGCCAAGCGCATCATGGGCCCCGGTCGCCGCGAAATCGGCCACGGCAAGTTGGCTGAAAAAGCCCTCGTCCCCGTGCTGCCTGCTCCCGATGATTTCCCCTACACCATCCGTCTGGTCAGTGACATCCTTGAATCCAACGGTTCAAGCTCCATGGCCTCGGCTTGCGGTGGCACCCTTGCCCTGCTCGACGCGGGTGTGCCCCTGATCGCACCGGTTGGTGGTATCTCCATCGGCATGATCTCCGCGGACAACGACGGCGAAGAAGACATCTACCTCACCGACATCCAGGGTGAAGAAGATCACTTCGGCGACATGGACTTCAAAGTCACCGGTACCCGCGAAGGCATCACTGCCATCCAGTTGGATCTTAAAATCCGTGGCTTGAACATGGAGCAGATTCGCAAGACCTTCGAACTGGCCAAGAAAAACCGCATCCAGATCATCGAAATGATCGAAGCGGAAGTGCCAGCTCCAAAGGAATTGAATCCCAACGCACCGCGTATGCTCAAGACCCACATCCATCCCGACAAAATCGGCAAGCTCATCGGCCCCGGTGGCAAGACCATCCGTGCCATCGAAGCCCTCACCGGCGCCACCCTCGACATCGAGGAAGACGGCACGGTCTACGTCTCAGCGGTCGGTCTGGACAAGGCTCAGGCCGGTCTGGAAGAAGTCGAAAAACTCTGTGCTGAGCTTAAGGTTGGCACCATCTATAACGGCAAGGTTGTCTCCATCAAAGACTTTGGTGCATTCATCGAATTGGCACCAGGCACCGAAGGCCTCTGTCATATCTCCGAGTTGAGTCACGGGTATGTCAAACAGGTCAGCGATATCGTCAAGATGGGACAAATGGTCAAGGTCAAGTGCATCAATGTCGACGACCAGGGCCGTGTCAAACTGTCCATCAAGGCTGCCGAAGAAGCACCTTCAGGTGATGAAAAGTCCGAAAATGATGGTGCAGCAGGGTAATCTGAAGAATTTGACTGCAATCTGAATAGATTTTCGTTTTGTTTCGGTAAGGAAACCGGTACAATAATCCGTGGCAAGTTGGGGGCCCTGGGAAAAGTAGCGTAACAAGTTCCACTTTTTCGCAACTCCCAGTGGCAATCGCTTATCTCCTGTGTACTGAGTCTTGACTCTGGTTACCAGGTGAATGTCAAATATTGATGTCGAACAAATGCCCCCATCAAACGGGGCTGCGTTCGACACCATCATTTGTGAAGTATTGGATGGCTTGAGAAGTCTGGAAAACTCAAACCCTCCATTGTGACGGCTTGCCCGAGTATGTGTTGTTTCTGATTCAGGTCATGTCTGAAATGCGACCTGAGTCAGTGGGGATAAGTTAGTGTCTGTTTTCGGAATGGGCCGATCACAGACTGGATTATCAGTTGGGATGAGAGCAGGAGCGTCTGCAGGCACCGTGATACCGTACAGGTCAGAGGACAATCATCATATGTCTATTAATCTGAAAAAAGCTTTGATTTAACCATCAAGGTTGATTTGGATTGCCACTGATATGAACATGATTTGAATCCATCCTCGAACTCACGAGCAGGCAAACAATCCAGGGGCCATTTTTTGGTTTACGCCAACTGAATATCTCCCATGTTATATCGGCAGTCGGTTTTGATCTGTTGCTGTCGGTGATAGGAGGTGCCTGTGTCAACAACACAAGGCAAGGTTAAGTGGTTTGATCCCAAAAAGGGATATGGGTTCATCGTTGGTCCACAGGAACAGGACGTCTTTGTCCACTACAGCCATATCGACGGCGACGGATTCCGTTCGCTTAAAGATGGTGAAGATGTGGAATACGAACTGATCGAAGGAGACAAAGGCTGGCAAGCACGTCAAGTGCAACGCGCCGAAGCCGAAAGTACTCCCGAAAACAGTGTCAACTGATCCTGATCTGAGCCAGGGAAATCCCGAAAAGAACGTTTTATCTGAAGCCGTATTGGACCGCCTCCAATCGAAAGCGGATATACCCTATTTTAACGTCCACATTGCATCTTCGATATTACACATTTGTAACTGAAGATCAATACGAGATGCACGTTTGAGTAGTTGTCTATGCGCTTGTTTTTTCCGCCGCAATATCCTTGCTCAATACACCACGTTTTATTGATACAAGGCATCCTTGTACCAGCAAGGATGCCTGTCGTTATTCAATAATATCGTGTTTTATGGATGTTTCTTAGCAAGGGTACCCGACTCTGTCTGTACCCAATAATCCTGCCCGTTTCCACAGACGTTTAGCTCAATCAACTCGCATCCTCTCAATAGGATCAACGGGACAGTCTTTCATGCCAGTTATTGTTGGTTGAAAATAGCATTCAATACGGTCTTTATTTGGCAACACCAACTGCTGAAGGTATCTTCCTGACATGTTTATGTATCTGTTAATCGGTATCGCCGTGGGTATTCTGCTGACGATCCCAATGATCTACTACACTGCCAAGCGGACTGCCATGCGCGTCAGGCAGCTGGAGAACCGTGCCCAATCAGCGGAGCGACTTGCCGAGCTTGGTACGATGACCGGGGGACTTGCGCATGAGATCAAAAATCCACTTTCCACCGTTGGCTTGAATCTGCAACTGCTTCAGGAAGATGTTGATGAGTTAAGTAAGCACATTCAGGCAGACGACACGGAAGCTGCTGAACAGGTCAGCCGACTCAAACGCCGACTCACATCCCTGGCACATGAGACGCAGCGACTCAAGGATATTCTGGAAGACTTTCTTCGTTTTGCCGGTCGCATGAAGCTGGATTTAAATCCCGAAGACATTAACGAACTCATTGCGGAACTGGCAGAATTTTTCCAACCACAAGCCAGCATGGAACATGTCCATCTGCGGACTCAGCTTGACGCATCCCCTAGTGTTGTCCCTTTGGATCAAGGACTGTTTAAACAGGCTTTGCTCAACCTGCTCATCAACGCCAATGCAGCGATGAGTCAGGCCCGAACCAAGAACAAACCCCACGGCGGAGCCAACGAGTTATTGCTGCGAACCAAAAATGATGGCCAGCAATTGATCGTCACTGTCACGGATACCGGCCCGGGGATTGAGCCTGACACGCTCAAGGAAATCTTCATGCCCTACTTTTCCACCACCCGTGGCGGGACCGGCTTGGGACTCCCCACCACCCGACGGATCATTGAAGAACATGGGGGCAGCATCACCTGTCATAGCGATGTCGGCCGTGGAACGAGTTTTGTGTTGCGTATGCCGACCCAAACCCTGTAAAATGTGTTGCAACCGACTCGATCACTGGTTGGTACATGAGTGCGAATAACATGAACCTGACATTGAGCCAAAACATTGTGACCGGGATACTTATCGGTACGCTATTGATGCTGCCGATATGCAGCACTCTGTTTTTATGTACATCGTCCGCCGAAGCTCAATCACAAAGCCCTCTGCCACAACTTTGTCATTCCAATTCGTGCAATCCAGAACAACGCCCCGACAAGTCAAATGACACACATAGCGAATCCATTCCGATCTCGGAAACTGAATCAGAAGATTGCTCGCAATGTTTTTGCGAACTGAAACTCGATCCATTTGAACAACCGCTCATCACATTCAATCTGCATAGCCTCTGTGAACAACTAAAGCACAAGCTCAATGAGTGTGACCTTGCAATTGATTCACCTCCCCCACGGTTATCGTTCTCACACATCTGATTCACAGTCCATTTTTATTTCATATCTAACTTATAAATTTCCCCATCAAGGGAATGCTTTCAATCATTATTTTTTGACTGAACCACTACCGGCTGAAG
>DLCK01000066.1 GCA_002480565.1 Phycisphaerales bacterium UBA7800
TTCAGCCGGTAGTGGTTCAGTTTCCCCGGACCCTGTCACGCATTGGATCCTCTGTATAATTGCTTGCTGACCTCAATGCCAAGGAGCTACCCTACGATGTCCCAAATTCAATACTACGGCTACAACAAGTGTTCGACCTGTCGCAAAGCTGCCAAGTGGCTCAGCGATCATGGCGTCGAATTCACCGAGCATGCCATTGTCGACAATCCGCCGTCTCAAGCAGTCCTCAAAAAAATACTCGCGTCCGGCGAATACGAGCTTAAGGACCTTTTCAACAAGTCCGGCGTGCTTTATCGTGAGATGAACATGAAAGACAAGCTCCCAGCCATGTCCAAAGCCGATGCCATCAAACTCCTGGCTGCCAACGGTAAGCTCATCAAAAGACCCATCGTCACCGATGGAGCCAAGCACACCGTCGGATTCAAGGAAGATCAGTTCAAAGCGACCTGGGGATAATTTTCCGGTTCGAACCGAGACGAATTTTCTTTTTCATGGTTGACTTGCTGAAACTCAGTCATACAATTCAAGCGTATGAATTTAATTCAAGCGTATGAAATAGCGGTTTTGGCATGAAAATAACTTCAAAGCACATTGCAGAGCAACTCGGGATTTCGCAATCCACGGTCTCATTGGCTCTGCGAAATGATCCTCGCATCAAGGACGAGACCCGGAAACGGATCATGGAAACCGCAGACCGCCTGGGCTATACCCCCAATCTGGTGTCGCGATCCCTGGTGTCGGGTAAGACCCAGACGATTGCGGTGCTGGCGGCATTCAAAATATTCGAACACACCGGACGGATGCTCAGCGGGATGGCGCAAGCGGCGCAGGAGCAGGGCTACACCATCAAGCTCATGATCCTCGAAGGCAAGACTGACCTGTCGGACACGATCAAACAATGTCTGGCTAACCGCGTCGCGGGGGTGATCGGCATCAGTATCCGACCCAAGTCAGCAGTGCAGATTACTCAAATGCTCGATCAACACCAGACGCCACTGGTTTTACTTGACAGTAATGCCCCGGAAATGGCTTGCCATCACGTGCTTTCTGATGACAAGATGGGGTCACATCAAGCAGCTGAACACCTTATTGGTTTAGGACATCGCAATTTAGCGGTGCTTACTGGACATATGGATTCATCGGTGACCAAACGCCGTACCAAGGCATTTTGGGAAAAGGCTGCCGAATTGCTTGGGGATCCGGCAATGCCAAAACCAACCGAATTGGCATACCACATTAATGACGTGGCGGATCACAAAACCCGGGCGCTGCTTAATAGTTTGCCACGACCCACTGCACTATTTTGCACGACGGACTTTATGGCGGCAGTGGCGTTGCGCGTGGCAAGGAGTATGGGGCTTTTAATACCTCAGGATATTTCCATCGTGGGCTATGGCAACCTGATTATTTCAGAGCTGACTGATCCTGCATTAACGACGGTGGACGAGCCGTTTACACAAATGGGGTTTGCTGCCATGAGTACAGTGCTTAACTCCGCCAAGTGTGAACAATATGAGAGTATGAATCAACCGCAAGAAATTTTATTGCCAAGTGAATTAATTATACGTCAGTCAACTTCAAAAGTTTAATGATTAGACGCGTCAGGTACGCGGATCGTCAGATAGGTTTTAATTTCGACAGGCTGAATTAAGTAGTAATGTATTCGTATTGAGCGTCAAACTAATACTTTGTCGTGAAAGCTGTCGTATGTTTATTGCGTAGGTGTTGAACATATTTAGTGTTCATAATAAAAAAGGGATAAGTTATGAGGCTGTGTGTCGCGTTGTTAATAGTTACCTGTATGAGTTGGATAGCAATGCCCCTTGAGGCTCAGCTTAATTCGCATACCATTGGCAAGTTCAAAGAAGCCCCAAAGATTGATGGCATACTGGATGAATGGGATGCCCATCAATCCCTGGTGATGAGTAAGCCTAATGTCGATGACTTAAGAGTCGATAAAGCTTTGGTCGCCTGGGATGATAATAATATCTATGTCGCAATGTCCATGTCTGACCGTGCGATGATTAACGACAATGAATTGACTCGTTTACAGATGGGTGACAACATGGATTTCCGTGTTGCGCAACATAAAGGACAAGTCAAAACTTTTCGTCTATGCATCGCACCGACAACCAATACGAAAAAGCCGGGGATGAAGCTGTACCTGCCTGACAAAAGCGTGATCACTGATGATACCGGTGAAGCTAAAAACGGCATCAAATGGGCAGTGAATGTGGATGGTAACGTCTGGTCCGTTGAAGCATCTATTCCCAAAGAAGCCCTGGATATCAAGCTTGAGGTCGGTAAGTCCTATCCTTTTGTATTCGTAGTTTGGGATCGTGATCGGACTGATAAAGATGATTGGAATCCCTGGTGGCGTCGTAGTCAATTCGGCCCGCAGAAAAAGCGTCCCAAAGAATGGCCAATGTTGATTTTTCAGGAAGAAGCTCCAAAAGCTGAAGCTGCCAAACCGACAATATCAAACAGTAAACAGGCCAGGTCTTCCAAGTCGGAAAATACCATTGCCATCAACGTGTCACGAAATAAACCATGTAATCTTTTCACTCCTGGTGAATCCGTTAGTTTTAACGCGACACTCAATAGCGGTTTGGTCAGTAAGGGAGAATTGATTGCTACGGTCACGGATTATTTTGGAAAGACTGTCGCGAAGCAGACTTTTACGATCCAACTTCCAGACAGCAAGGAGGTCGCCCTCCCTTTTGAACAACTCCCTCGCGGTTATTATGAGTTGAATCTCAAGGCAGCTGTCAAAACTGTCAATGGTAAAACCGTTGAGGGATCACAAAAAGTCTGTTTTGCCGTTGCTGATCTGACCCGTCGCACCGCATCAGAAGTCCGACAGGGGAACTATCGCTTTGGCCTGAAAATGTACTATCTCCGCAATGCTTGGTGGGCCGGAAACGCAGATTGGGATGAACGTGAAGTTGTTGATGCCATGAGCAAACTCGGTTTGCAGTGGACGCGGGTTCTCCTGCAACAGACCTCGCATCTGTCGACTGAGGAGATCGTCAAGGCTTACCCGATGAATGCTATCTTCAAGGTCGAACGCTTCCCACGTGAACTCTATGACGCTCAGCGTTACGGTCCCATCGAGGAATACGAACGCAAGTACGGACGCGGTGCATGGACACTCAAGACCCTGCCGCAGAAAGAACCCTATCAGGCATGGCTTAAGCAGGTTCTCACAACCGTGCCCCCAGAGCAGAAGGTCTATGAAATCTGGAATGAAGCTTGGGATAAGATGTCCCCCGAAGACCTGGCAACCCTCTCAAACTGGATCACCGAAGTGATACTGGCAGAGCGCCCTGACGCCATCATCGGTGCCAATCTCCGTGGCAGTACCAGTAAATATGAGTACGACGCCAAGTTCATCGAAGCTGGCGGGATGAAGGGCATGAAAATGGTCGCGCTGCATCCCTACAGTGAGGCAGAAAACCGATTGTGGTTGCGTGAGTATCGCCAGTGGGTCAGTGATCAGATGGGCTATCCCATTGATATTTACGTCACCGAGTATGGTTCACATTCCTGTCCTCAGGGCCCTGCAAGACGCAGTGAAAATGAGCAGGCCCAGCGTGTCGTGCGTCAATCCCTGGCACTGTATGCTGAAGATGTCAAAGCCCTCACTCCACACTGGGCCGGCCAGCGTGAACACAATCCCACATACCATGAAGACTGGTTTGGTTTTGTCCGTCTGAACCACGAACCTAAGCCGGTTTTGATTGCTCATGCGGTTAGCGGACGCATGATTGACGCCAGCCGATATGTCGGTGATCTGTTCTACGATCAAGGCGTCGAGTCATTGCTCTTTGAACGCAATGGCCAATACACGTTGGCGATTTGGACGCAGGACGGTGAAAAGAATATCACCGTCAATCCCGGGGTAAGTCAATTGACGCAAGTCGACATCGTGGGCAAGCAGTCCATAATGCAGGTTCAGGATGACAAGCTTCAGGTCACCGCTTCCCCGAACGTGATTTATCTGGTGGGTGTAAGTCCCAAACTCAAAGCAAAGGCAACCACCAAACTCGATCCTGCCCGATGGGCCGACGAGGCTGGCAAAGTCCGTCTGACCCGACATCTGCCCAAAGCCAACAAGCCAATTGTTGCTGACGGGAAGATCACCGAATGGAGCGATTCATTGCAGCTTTACATGACCAATCCCAAGGTCAACGGCAAAGATGCCAGCGGTCAGGCCTATATGAGTTGGGATCAAAACAATCTCTATATTGCAGTGGATATGCGGGATAATGAGATGCTCAACAATCGTCCGCTTAACAAAATATATCAGCAGGACAGCATTGAATTATTTATCAGTGCTGAGCCTCGTGAGAACAATCCAGGCTATGGCCCCAACGATTACCAGTTCATGGTCACCCCCACATCCATGTTGGGCAAACCCTTACGTGTGAAGATCACAGATCGTGAAGCAGGTAAGTCCGCTGATGTATCCGGAGACACGTTCTACGCAGGTAAAACCCAGCAAGGTTGGGTCGCTGAGTTTGCGATTCCCTGGTCTGAAATCTCCGGCTTTGTGCCATCGGTGGGAAGCAAAATTGCCATGGAACTTCGCGTCAATGATGCGGACACTTCCCATGAACGCTGGAAGATTGATGCTGAAGGTGTCGTGGTGCGTCCGTCAGATCCGACGAGTTGGTCCTACTTTATTTTTAAATAATCAAGCAAAATCATTTTGAAATTCGTATATGCGATGAAAGGACTAGTGATGATTCAACATAACAAAAAAGCATTTACGCTTATCGAGTTACTTGTGGTCATTTCAATCATCAGCTTGTTGATCTCGATTTTGTTACCAGCGTTAGGCAGCGCCCGAAAAGCAGCACGCAGTATGCAATGTGCGACACAACTAAGACAAATCGGCTTGGGATCAACCGCGTACGCGCAGGACTATAACGGGAACCTGATGCAACGCGATAAATTCTCCGGCACCAAGCATTGGTCGGAACTGGTCTACAATGGTGGATACCTCACAGGAAACAAAACCCTCTTCGGCTGTCCAGAACAACCCTATCAAGGCTATAACCGTTGGCTGACCTATGGGATCCAATGGAATGATGGCAACAACGAAACTGAGGTCAAACTCTACGACAGTTCCGGATCATGGAAAGCGATGATGCTCAATATTGAGACGATCAAGAAGCCTGGTAAATACATCCTCTACGCAGATTCAATCATTGCACTGACCGATGGGAATTTCCCCAATGGGGATTGGCACTTTTTTCCCAGTTCCTATCTGGGCAACGGGGTGGGGAATGTCTATCTAAGACACCAGACCGGTGCGAATCTCTACTTTGTTGATGGCCACGTTTACACCACGCAAGCAACCAGTGATCTGAAAAAATTTGGCCTGCGTAAAGCGATTGGTAAAGATTACACCTATTTGAATTTTTAAACGATCGTGATTCAGGCAATCGGCAAGCAGCGATGCAACATGTAATGCAAAACCAATTAGGTCCAGAGTCCTGTGATAGCCAATCATGGCAGGGCTGTCAGATCAAACCGGTCTGGCCAGAGCAGCAGGTCCATGCTCTGCATGCGTATTTTAACTGCTGTCCCGAATCACCTGATGGCAGATGGATCGTGCTGTTTGTCAGCGAACAGGCGGATGCTCAGGTCGGTGACATCTGTTTGGTTGAGCGTGCCACTGACAGAACGTTGATTCTGGATCAAGGGGTACAGGTGGAAGATGCCCACCGTCAGGCCATGCAGCAATGGTCTGCCAACGGTCAATATGTAATTTACATGAAGCCTTGCCAGAATCAGTGGCAAGTCATCCGTGCAGATGTGAAAACACGGGAATTAACCGTGCTTTTTACAGGAGCCCAGCTTTTTTGTGGGCAACCGCTTCAGGATCATGTACCGCTGTACGGTATGCCGTGGGCGCCCGGTGAGCATCGCGATTTGGTGTTGCTTAATGTCCGCACAGGTGAATATCGTACGGCAGTGACACTCAAGCAGGTGCTTGCGGATCATGCTTTGGTGATCGAAAGAATGTTTGATGGTCGTGTGCCGGATTCGATAGCTTACCCCGTGCTCAGCCCTGATGGCTCGCGCGTGTTCTTCAAGCTTTCATGTGTCGGTGATAAGCAGTATCGCTCGAACAAGGCCAGCTTGCGTGAGGGTTTGTTCGTGTATGACCTGCATAAAGCATTACCACTGGGGCTGTATCCATCGTGGGGTCATCCTGCATGGATGCCTGATTCAAAGCATGTTCTGCGAATGAATGTGATCATTGATACGGATACCATGCAGACACGTGAAATTCCATGGTATCCATCGCAATCCAACTCACATGCAAGCTCATCACCCGATGGCACAATGCTTGTGATGGATGTCGCACGGGATGCCTTTACCGCAAAAGAATTTCACTGGGCCATTGTAGTAGGTGATGATCAAACCAACTGGCATCGCATTCATACCGACCCGGCTCCACGTCATGGCACGACAAGCTGGCGTCCGGCCCACCCGCATCCGGTCTTTAGTGCCGATGGCAAACGTATATATTTCAATGCCAACATGGGTGATTGGACGAGTCTTCAAGTGGCACACTGTATAGATTGAAATTCGGCTTGAATAAGAGAGAAAATAGTTATGCAATATGACAATGTTGATATTCAAATTCAGCCAGACAGAAACAATCGGAGTTCCAGTGCGTTTACACTTATTGAATTGCTGGTTGTGATCGCAATTGTTTCACTACTCATTGCGATCTTGCTCCCTGCTCTGGCTAAAGCAAAAGAAGCAGCGGACAGGCTTAAGTGCATGAACAATCTCAAGCAGATCAACATAGCGATGGCAACATACACCATGGATGATCATGGTGAAGAGTTCCCGCCGCATGACAATGGTTATTCAAGTTGGCCTTATGTATTTCGTGATTGGGGATTGGAAAGATCAAATTTTTATAAGAGTTACCTCAATGATAAACAGGTCTACTATTGTCCGACGGATGTTCACAAAGGGATTTCCAATCCTGCAAAAAATGCAAATTACTTTCCGGGGCGTGTGCCGGGGAAATCCGCGACGGAGATATCATATGCATATTTCATGGGGCAGGACATTAAATATTCTTACAAACGCAATACCCGCCAGGGGCAAGTGAATATGGTTGATGTACTGTATCCCGACCGAACGACTGCTATTGCCGATGTGATGCGTTTTGAACTTTACAAAATACTTGACTATATCAAGTCACATGGATCGTGGAATCATGCTCGAGGCTCAAGTATGTCCTCGCTGGATCACGGGGGGAGTATGGCATTTGTCGATGGGCATGTGGCATGGATTCAGGGGCCTGATGTTTTAAATCATGATCAGCGTATGAAAAACGGGGATAAAACCTACGTTGCTGTCCAGCCGCATGATTTTTAGTACGTACATTTATTGAAATAAGTAATTAATTAAAAAACTACTCAAAGAGCAGTCGATATCCGTACATTAACAATAATGTGTTCCAGATATGAGCGAGTTGAAGATGAAGATGTTGAAAGTCATTACGAATGTCTTGTTTGTTACCGCAACCATGATGACCGTTGTCCCGGTTTATGCAGTTGAGTTGGATGCCGATGGTAATGGCCTTTATGACGATGCCGAACGAAAAGTCCTTGTGGATACTTTTCAGCGGGTCTGTCCATCCTTGAAAGATACTACATTTGATGCCGATGGTGATGGCAAGGTTACGATCCTTGAGCAAACACAAGGGCGTCATCCCTTGTCCATGACCATAGGACAAGAAGTCATCAAAAGTGGTGTTCAGATTCCATGGGGAATTGATATTTTTCCTGAATGGCTGATGTGCGCCTATTTTCAGGAAGATGTTCAAATCGGGCAGGTTAATGAGCATCTGGCTCGAGGTATCCGGCTACGAAACGCTGCGCAGGATGATACTTCTAAAACACCGCAAAAAACCAGTGATAAAAGTGGCATCATCTTTGCCGAAAACTCCGGCCAACATATGTCCATGCTCGGTGAACGTGATGCCCGATGGAATTATCGCTGGTGCATTTTCACGTTCCGTATTGATGGAAACACAGGTAATGATGAACAAACTGTCTTGCTGGATTTAAATCGTGGCAATGGGTCCTACAAATCATCCCCCAAAATCTGGTACGACAAAAAAGCTGGACTATATATTCAATATATCGGTCACAATGTCGATGGGTTGGATAAACGTATTATGAATACCTCCGCCATTCATACTGATGGCAAGACATGGAACGTTGTGGTCTGTGGTATTCGGTACGGCCAAATGTACGCTTCAGTCAATGGGCATGTGTTAACAACTTCAACGCCACAGCCGGAACGTTTTTCTGGCGATATGGTTTATGACACCACCACCTTCCTTGGACGACCGCAATCGGGTAACGCATCATGGGCCTATGACGCGCTGGTCTTGGGCATTTCCGAACCGTCCGAAGCGATGGTCCGGAAGATGACCGGATGGGCGGCACACCGTTTGAACTTTGCCGATCGGCTCCCAAAGGATCATCCCTATCGCTACAAACGCCCGGTCATCGACGCTGAGGATTTTCCTTATCGCTATGTACATGACAATGAAAAATGGTTGGCCTGGGGGCAGACACTTAAGGGACAAACCAAACGAGCTCATGCAGGCAAGCCACCAGTAAAAGTCTCCGGTTTTGAACGTGTTTTCTACGATGACTTCCGTGCTTACCGCATTGAGGATAGTACCAGTGGCAAGGGAGATTTGTGGATGGGCTTCGGCTTTAACACGGCTGTGGGTGGCAGTGCGCGTTTGATCAAACCCAATCAAAAACCTGATGCCTATCCGTACGATGCCAAGAACCAAAAACAGACCCTGTCATTGGTCGCCCAAGGTGATCGCTGGCGAGGTAGTGCGTTTTACTCTGTCAACGATCTGGGACATGGTTACACCTGGATGGGCCCGAAAATTTTCCGCATCCGTTGCATGTTCCCCAAACTCAGCAAAGAAGAAGTCGCAGGCGGACTCTTTCCTGCATTCTGGTCTTACAGTACAGACTGGCTATTCTGGCGGACAGGTAATCGCATTGAAAACGACTGGTTTGAATTTGATGGTCTCAATCCACGTTGGCTTAATGGTGTTGCTACGCATTTTCATTATGCACATGTCAATAATATCTTTGCTTTGAACCCCAAGAGCTATAAACGTTTTAAGGTCAACGGGACTGAACTTACCGAAGAACGCACCGGGATTCCCGGCGGACTCTATATATGGGATGGTGAGTACCATACATGGGAATATGTTGTTGACGAAGATATGTTTTATATTAATGTGACCTATAAAGACGAAAATGGTAATGATAAATGGGTTGAGCTTTGCCGATGCCCAACGTCACCAACATATCTTCAACGTATGGATCTCCAATTGGACTATGCACTCAAAGGTAAGCATGGCACACCCAAGGATGGTGCCCGTCAGGATTTTGTTGTTGATTGGATTGAAGTGTTACAAAAGTCCAGCCAACTCAATCATGTTGCCGACGCCTTTGCCAGTAAACCTCTATTAACAGGTACACCACGCGTCGGGCAAACCGTCACATGCAATCCCAATATCAAAGATACAACTGACATTCGTTACTACTGGTTTGCTGATGGGTATCCACTGACCTATGGCATGCGAAACCAATGGGTAATCACCGACGATCTGGCAGGCAAGGAACTTCGCTGCATGGTCAAGGCTGTGGGCGCAAGGGATCAACCTGAAGCATGGACTGCTCCCGTGAAGATCAGTAAGTAATCAGCGACAAGTTCATCGCCTTCTTCCCGGCCAAGTCTCCGGCGACTCCCAAAACGCGCCATCACGTGATCCATAATAGGACACGGTGGCATCGTCCATCACCTTGGCGGTGCGTGCTGCGGAGACCACGGTGCTGGGGCAGTGACCTTCACCATTAAGTTCATTGACGATGCTTTGGATCAGCGCCTGCTGGACATGCGGCGGGTCGGGCAGTTCCATCACCTGTTCATCATCTTGGGTGGTCAACGTTAATCGGGGATGGGCAAAGCATGCCATGTCCAGTTTACCCTGGGTGCCTGAGATGAGAATGCGGTCTTCGCTGCACTGTGATGCAAAGTTCCAACACCCGCTGCCCACGCCGATACTGTTTTGCAGATCAAATCGCAGACTCACGATTTCGTCGACATCGTAAATCCCGGTGACGTTACGCGCACTACCTGTGACATTGATTAACGGGCCGACCATGTAGTCGATCACGTCCAGTGCGTGAGAAGCCAGGTCGAAGAACAGACCACCGCCGGACTGCTGAGCCTGGACACGCCAAGGCAAATTCTGGGCATCGGTGCGTTGGTGCGTGGCGTTTTGGAACATGACATTCACCGCAGTCACATCACCTATTATGCCACTGTCAATGAGCTGCTTGGCTTTGACGAACCGTGGGAGTTGGCGACGGTAAAACGCTGCAAATGCAGGCAAATTCTTCGCTGCAAACGCTTCAACGATCTGCATCGCTTCTGCATGATTACGTGTCAAAGGTTTTTCGATGTAACACGGTTTCCCTGCTGCTGCGACCTTCATTGCATAGCTTGCATGATCGCCGACCGGTGTTGCAATGTAGACGATGTCCACGTCCGGTGAATTGATGACTTCGTCAGCGTTTGTCGTCCATTGAGGAACGTTATGTCGCTTGGCATAGTCGGCAGCTTTATCAGCATCACGGCGCATGACCATGGACAACGCGCTATTCTCTGATTTGTAAAAACCGGGGCCGGACTTGATTTCACAGACATCACCGCAGCCGATGATGCCCCAGCGGATGGTACGTTTGGTTGTTGTGTTCATGTTGGACTTTCATTTTGCTCTTCGATCAAACTGCATCACGCAGTGATGCAGCTATTGATCTTTTGTGTTTGAATCGCTTCACATGATAATCGCTGCGACACTTTCCGGGGGGCGTGTCGCTGATGCCTTGTCATAACAATAAAAAACCACGACTCCATAGAGCCGTGGTTTTTGTGTTTTGAAAATGACAGTTTGGCTTACGCGCCGTAAACACGTGCTGTTGGCGTCATCTCTGCGTCTAATGCCGCATCAGCAAGTTTGCGGTACATCATCTCGCGGACATCGCGGTAGGACGGATCGTCGTAGACGTTGTTCAGTTCGTTGGGGTCTTTGTTCATGTCAAAGAGTTCGCCCCAATCCCGACCGCGGTAGACGGTGAGTTTGTAGTCGCTGGTGACGATGGTTCGCAGGTGGACTTCCGGGCCGACCTGGTGATGGTTTTCGACAATGGCGTAGTCGCGGACTTCTTTGCTGTCGGTCCAGTTGTTCAGGACATTCATGCCGGACATACTGCGGGGAATTTCCATGCCTGCTGCTGCACAGAAGGTTGGTGCGTAGTCCACCAGTGACTGGACATCATCGCTGACTTTACCTGCGGGGATTTTGTCTTTCCATGCAGCAAGCATCGGCACTCGGATGACATCGTCATAGTGGAATGGTCCCTTGGCAATGAGGCCGTGTTGCCCCAGGAAGTGACCATGGTCAGACGTGAAGACGATCATGGTGTTGTCGATCATGCCGTTGTCCTCGAGCGCGTCGAGGGTCTTGCCGATCCATTTATCCATGAAGCTGATCATGCCGTAGTAACAGGCCATGTTCTTCTTCATTTTTTCGTCATCATGCAGATGTGAGTGGTAACCGTGATTGCCACGTGTGTCGTTATTGTACGATGAGTAGTCAGGTTTCTGCTCACGGGTCATATGGTGGGGCGGGGGCATCTTGTCGAACTCACCTTCGACGAAGTGACCAATGGGCATATCCTCTGGATCGTACATACTTGCCCAGGGTTCACTCACGGCATAAGGCGGGTGCGGATCGTGATAGCTTGACCAGATGAAGAACGGCTTGTTGTCAGCTTTGGCTTTTTGAATTGCAGCAATGGTGCGCTTACCCGTCCATGCGGTGTAGTGCAGGTCTTCGGGTAATTCCCAATGTGTGGTTTTGTTAACGCTGGGAGACTTCGACGAATTGCTGTCTTTCACACCATCATTTCGTGGCATGAAATATTCTTTCCAATCGGTGAGACCCTGTTCTTCAAGCCAGATGCCGTAGTGTTGGCCGGCATGTCCTTCGTCAGTGTGGTTGCGACAGGTTTCCACGTGATCAAAACCATACCAAGGCGTGTGCTTGTCGTTGAACGTTTTCCAGAATTCCAGATCACGCAATAGTGGATAAGATTCGACACTTTCACAATCCAACTCCGGGCGATTCATCAGGGGTTGGAAATGTGCTTTACCCACAAGCGCCGTCCAATAGCCTTCATCATGCAGATACTCACCGAGTGTCGGCACATTCTCCGGCAGCTTGGTTCCAAGCGTGAAGGCGCCGTGTTGCGACGGATACTGCCCGGTGATGAGTGTCGCTCGCGTGGGGGTGCACGTGGGGTTGGGGCAATAGGCACGGGTGAAGTTGGTGCCCATGGCAGCTAAGCGATCGAGGTTGGGCGTTTTGATCTTGGGATTGTTGATGCCCAGGGTAAACCAGTGTTGCTGGTCGGAGGTGATAAGCAGGAGATTGGGTTTGTCAGCCATGTTGGTATTCCAGTTTATATGCCAGGTGAAGTTCGATTAAATATCTTGAGGCAGGGGGAATTCGTCGCCGGTGTCCTTGATCCATTGTTCAAGTTTATCCTGTAATTCCCGACGTTTTTTGCCAAATGAAGAGTTGTGAGCCAGGTTGATTTGTTCGTATGGATCTTCATTGAGGTTAAACAGCAGCCAGGGTTGATGCTCCAGGCAAACATATTTCCAGCCGTCGGTGGTGACGACGCCGCGCCAGGGTCTGTCGGTGGAGTTGCCATGTTTCGTTGGGACGACGAGTTGGCAAAACGCGGAGTCTGGATAGTCATCGCGTGGTTCTTTGCCCATCACACGCAATGCCGAGTAGTCCGTGCCGCGCATCCAATCCGGTACGTCGATGTTGCATAGCCCAAGTGTGGTGGGCGCCATGTCGACATGGTTGACCAGTGCAGCGTTCTGCCCATTTTTTGTGCCATATCTAGGATTGGTGCCACCGAAAATCATGGGCACGCGTAGCGATTCTTCGTAGGGATTGGTTTTGAGGAATTGGCCTTGACTGCCGTGCATATCACCATGATCGGAAAAGAAGATGACATGGGTATCTTCGATCATCTCCAAGTCCCAGAGCGTGCTGAAAATGCGACCAAGGTTGTGATCAAGATTTTCAATCATACCGTAGTATCCAGCCAGATCGCGTCCGGCCTGTTCACGGATGCGCTTCACATCCGGCACGTTGGGTCGGAACTTGATGTCACCGGGGGTGTGTCGGCCCTGGAATGCTTCGGGGGCGACATACGGATTGTGTGGCGGCTGAACCGACATCACACAGAAGAACGGCTTGTCATCTTCCTTGCGCTCTTTGATGTAGTCCAGTGTCAGGTCGGTCAGCGCATCGGTTTCATAGGTTGGCAAACGGTAGTGTTCGATTTCGTTGCCTTGGTCATCATGCCCGTGCACGAAGCTGTCCCACTGACTGTTGTTGTTTTCAAAACCCAACCATTGTTTGAACCCGCCACGACGATGGGGTTTGACATATGCCAACGCGCCGCGACCTTCACGTTCGTGATGTCCATCGACGTGCCACTTGCCGATGTAGGCGGTGTGATAGCCTGCATCGTTAAAGGGATGTGCCAGCGTCTTGGCATCATCGGGTATCGGATACTCGTGGCCTGGGATCATTTCGTGGGGGTATCGACTGGTCAGCAGTGAACCACGGTACGGGCAGCAAAGCGGGCAGCCACCCACACCGTTTAAGCTCAACCCTTCAGACGCCATGCGGTCGATGTTGGGTGTGTACACATTCGGATCGCCAGCACAACCCAAAGCCTGGGCACGATGTTGATCGCCAAAGACCCAGATGACATTGGGATGCTTGGAGGGTTTGGGTTTGTTGTCGGGCATGGTGGACTGCTTTCTGTCAAAAACTCGGCACGGTTTAAGGTATCGAAAACGATATTTATGTTACATGCCAGTCGTTATGCGAATTTCTTTATACTAGCAATTGCCCATTGAACGTCAAAATAATATTGGTTTTTTACGTAGGATATTTGAAAAGCCTTGATGTCTTTTTTTACCGCCAAGACGCCAGGAACGCAGAGTTGAAAACCGAGAAAAAACCTTGAAAATAAACCAAAATATCTGCCTTGTTAAACTTGGCGATCATGGCGTCTTGGCGGTAAAAATGGGGTTGGTTTTTTCAATAGTCTCAAGTGATATTGCGGTTGTTGAGACATAAAAAAACGGAAGACTCATCGTTGAGCCTTCCGTTTCAATTTCACAAGTTATGATCCCAAGCACACGTTGATGTACTGGGGAAACTTCCGGGGGGATTAGTGTTCGGGGGTCAGTTCGGCGAAGAAGTCATTGCCTTTGTCATCGACGATGATGAAGGCTGGGAAGTTGACGACATCGATTTTGCGGACAGCTTCCATACCCAGTTCTTCGAAGTCGAGGACTTCGACTTTCTTGATGTTGTCCTGGGCGAGGATGGCTGCTGGGCCACCGATGGAACCGAGATAGAATCCGCCGTACTTCTTGCAGGCATCGGTGACTTGCTTGGAGCGGTTGCCCTTGGCAATCATCACCAGCGAGCCGCCGTGCGATTGGAAGAGGTCGGTGAACGGGTCCATGCGTCCTGCGGTGGTCGGGCCGAACGAACCGGACGCCATACCTTCTGGGGTCTTGGCCGGACCTGCGTAGTAGACTGGATAGTCTTTGAAGTAGTCGGGCATGGGTTTGCCAGCTTCGAGCATTTCACGGATGCGGGCATGGGCTGCATCACGGGCGACGATGATCGTGCCGGTGATCGACAGGCGTGTCTTGATGGGGAACTTGGTGAGCAGTTCGCGCACCTTATCCATGCCGATGGACAGATCGATTTTCACTGGCGGGGCGTCTTCAGCGATATCGGTTGGCAGATATTTTTGTGGCTCGGTTTCGAGCTTCTCGATGAAGATGCCGTCCTTAGTGATCTTGCCCTTGATGTTGCGATCCGCTGAGCAGGAGACGGCCAACCCGATCGGGCAGGACGCTGCGTGTCGGGGCATGCGGATGACGCGGACATCGTGAGCCATGTACTTGCCACCGAACTGGGCGCCGATGCCCGACGCTTGAGCAAGTTTGAGAACCTTGGCTTCCATGTCCAGATCGCGGAACGCACGGCCTGACGCGCTGCCACTGGTGGGCAGGGTGTCCAGATATTTCGTCGATGCATACTTGGCGGTCTTAAGGTTGTCTTCTGCCGAGGTGCCGCCAACGACGATGGCGATGTGGTACGGCGGGCAGGCACTGGTACCAAAGTCCTTGATGTGGGTATCCAAGAATTTGAGCAGGTCCTTTTCATTGAGGACGGCCGGCGTTTGCTGGTACAGGAACGTCTTGTTGGCTGAACCGCCACCCTTGGCAATGAACAGGAATTTATATTCATCACCGGTCGTCGCATACAGATCAATCTGTGCAGGCAGGTTACAAGCCGTGTTCTTTTCCTTGAACATTTCAAGCGGCGCGATCTGCGAGTACCGCAGGTTTCGTTCCTGGTACGTGTCATACACACCCATGGACAGCGCCTGGGCATCATCGGATTCGGTCAACACATGCTGACCTTTCTTACCCATGATGATGGCGGTTCCCGTGTCCTGACAGGAGGGCAGTTGGCCGGCAGCGGAGACGACTGCATTTTGCAGATGCGTGAGAATCACAAAGCGGTCATTGTCCGACGCTTCGGGGTCCTTGAATTCTTGGGCGAGTTGCTCAAGGTGAGCAGGGCGGAAGTAAAACGCGATGTCGGTAAAGGCCTGCTTGGCTAAAAGCTTGAGTCCTTCAGGATCGACTTGCAGGAAGCTTTTGCCTCCAAGGTCTACCGTGGTGACATGGTCTTTGGTCAGTAAACGGTACTCGGTGGTGTCTTTGCCGAGTTGGATAACGGGTTCATATTCATAGCCGGGCATGGGCGGCTCCTTGGTTGGGGTAAAAACAACGGGCAAACCAACAAACCATCCATAATAGCGGAAATATGTCTTTTGATCGAATGTGACAAATGCGCAATTTGATCCTTGTCACTGGCCAAGGTTATGGGGCGTCGGACTTGCTCAATGGCAAGGGATAGACATGCGTCAGTCCGGGAACCTTGGTGGATGGGGAAAAAGGTTGATTGCTGATCAGTGGTGCGTCTGCCGAAAAGCTCGGCTGCTCAATGCGCGAATGAGCATCAGCCTTGGTTATGGTTTGAAATGCATCCATGCTTATCCCGCGTTTGTGATCCACATCCAGGTGACCGGGATAGTAAAGATTGTAGTCTCCAAGGAAGTGCGATTCGATGGTGCGGACTTCACTGGTGGTGCAGTTTTGGATGATGCTGCTGCGTAATTCCAGCGTGGCACCATGTAAAAGCAGGATGCCGATTTTTGATTGGCTTATCAGTGCATTGGCCAAGGCGACTTTGCCACGATTGACCACGAGGACGCCGTTGGCACCGCCGGAGATTTGAAGATTTTTCGCCAGACAAAATCCGTCGTAGACAAAGGGCGTGTTGTCTTTACCCAGATATCCGGAGGGGAAACCTCGCCCGACCTGGAGTTGGTCGGTTGTGTTGTTTCGGAGGATGGAGTCGGTGAGTTGATGGTATCCGCCCGTGAAATGGATGCCGACATGGTTGTGTTCGACGAGCACCGCCTGATAGTTGGAAGTCGATGCGTTGACATCTTCGATGCCGAACTGGTTGTGATGGAACCATGCATTGCGGACGAGGAGTTGGCCATCTTCATGGATGGAGCAGCCGTCATCACCGTTGTATCGGCCGACGATGTTTTCAAAGATAATCCCGCGCGCGTTGCCATGGATATTAAAGCCATCATTGGCATGACGTTCGCTGATAAGGTTCCGCACGGTGATGTAACTGCTGTTGACGATGGCGACACCCGAATCGATCAACGATGCTTCCAATGGCAAAGTGGCAGGTGTATTACCGGTGACTGGTTTGTAGAGCAGGCGTTGCTTTTGCCAAACGCACTGACCTTCAATCATCGATGCTTCATCACCTGCAATGGGGATGACCTGTGAGCCATTGATCAGTACAGGTGCCCAATTCGATGGCATCGGTTGGATCGGATAGGCATACACGCCATCAGAATGTTCGGTCCATTTTGCCGGATCGAGTTTCACCAATCCTGAGAGAACTACGCCGTTGCCTTCAATCACCAATGGCATGTCCGGCGTGCCCAAATCCCGGTCAATGATGAGGCTTTCGCGGTAGGCTTGCCCGGTGTTGGCGATGTGCAAGGTGTCCCCGCTTTGGAGCAATTTAACCGCCATTTGCAGTGTTTTTACTGACTGGTCGAGTGATTGCCCGGTGTGGGTATCCTTGCCGGTGACGTTGTTGACGTGGATGGTGGCTGCCCAACTGGATTGCGTCAAAAGCAACAGGATCAGGGGGTAAACAAAACGATGACAAACAGACAATGACACGGTACGGACTCCAATGGGTTTGATCATGAGGATGTGTTACTGAAGGAAGAGTTGCCAGGTGACTTGACCGGGCTGAATCACCTGGACGTGGCTGTCGAACATCAGTGCGTTTTTGGAATTGCTGTGACGCCAGTCACCGGTCATTAAGCCGGGGGAACCTTCGTAAAGATCACGGTTGCGGATGGAAGTGGGGGTGACCTCGTTGGCCGTGTAGTCATGACCCATTTCACTCATGAACAGAATCTTGCTCGCACCGACACCTTTGGGCTGTGATTCGGGTTGAGCTTGATAAAGGTAAGACGTGACATGGCGAATAGGCGACATGTTGTAAGGACTCAATGCCAACGCTTCAAAGGCGTTGATGGCGTAGGCATAGTTGTATGTCCCGGGATTGGATAACGTGGGGCAACTCAATGCTGGCGTTTTCATCAATTCACGTCCCGTACTCCAACTGGTGGGGATGCGATTGTCCCCAAGATAGGTGCGGATTTTGTGTGGCCACCAGTGTTGGTTCCACGGCTCAGCGATGTCCGATTCGGGTGCGGTGTAGCACTTGTAATCCATCGCGTAAAGCGTTTGGGCCAACCCCAACGAATGGAGGTTCTTGGCACACTTGATCTGCCGGGAACGTTCGCGCGCCTTACCCAAAGCAGGTAACAGAATTGAAATCAGCAGCGAGATAATGGAGATCACCACCAACAGTTCAATGAGGGTAAAACCCTTGCGTTTTGGATACATGGCAAGGCTCCTTTGCAATCAGTTTGGCAAGGCTTGAGAAGGATCAATCTGAATCTGCCGCGTGGCTTTGTCCCAGATAAAAATCGGAACAGGTTGGTATTGGACCCCAAAACTCCGGCAGGCATTTTGAGTTGATGATGCGGTGTTCACACGCGAAAACGTGTTGTTTTTCAGGAGAATCTGCTCGCCAGCGAGAATCGCAATGGCGCTTACCCCTGAGCCATCAATGTGATTGTCCCGCAGGATGATGTTGTGGTTGCCGGGGTAAATCATGTTGTCTCCCTGATCGGGATGACCGCTGATGGCGATCGCACCCGGGCCGTAGTAATACTGCGACCAGGCAGGTGAACCTTGGCAGACATTGCGGATTTTATTGCCAAATACACTGATGTGATTGACCCATCCACCTTCCATCCAACTGCTGTATTCTGGACCAAGGTAGATGGCGGCTTGTTGGATTTGTTCAAAGGTGTTGTGGCTGATCGTGCCATGACTTGCCATGATTCGAAGACCACGGGCACGGTGATTGGCAAAGCGACTGTTGGTGATGCTATACCCCGGGCAGGAAGCTCCAGGCACATCAATGTACTGACCTTCCTTGGGGACACCATCAGCCAGTTTCATGCGGTACAAAATGAAACTCGGTAAGCCCATCTCATGAATCGATGCTGCATGGTAGTACCGTTTGACCTGAGCCATGCTCACGCCTTCAAGACCTTCCATGGGTTCGAACGACACCACTTTCAGTTTCTTGGCTACAGCAAAAGTCTTGGATGCCAGCACTCGGGCTTCATCGCCGGGCAGGATGATCTTGTTCAAATCCTTGGGACGCCAACCCATGACCGTCAGGAAACTGCCGTCGTCATCGACACGAATCACGGGTAAGACACTGCCATGCAGATTCACGCCATCATCTCCCATCCATGACAGGTCACAGTTTTCAATGATCGGCCCCTGGCGTGTGTCGGCATAGTTGATGCCATCGGCCGAAGATGAAATCAATCGTGCCTGTGTTGCCCCCGCAGGTGTTGGTCCGCGTGTCACCACCACATTGTTAAAACGATGTTGACCGGCTGTGCGACGAGCGTCGAAACACAAACCTGGTGCAGCAAAAAGCGTGATGTTGGTAAACGCAATATCCTTAGCCTGATCCCGCAGGAAAAACGCACGTCCCACGCGCGAGTCCAGACAGATCAAATCGCCAACCTGTACGTGGTCACTGGGATGTGCCAAGGTGAATTGTCCAGTGCTGTCGGTGATGCGTTTGAGGTCTTTTTGCCAATTGTCTTTGTGTCCCCATTTCCAGTTGCGTGAGTCTTTATCAAAGAGTAGCAGTTGGTGTGTCGTGAGGTATGCAGCAGTCAAACGCGGGTATCCGTCGTGAACTTGAAATTCCACTGTTTTGCCGGTGATTTTCGTGATACTCGCCTGGGTGAAGGGTAATGGATCGTAATCCAATGTGATCCCATCAAGGGTAATGTTGCGACAGCCTTTGAAAAAAAACAATGGCTCAAGTCGCGTCATCACCAGTGTGGTCTTGTTCAAGCCGGTGAGGGTCAAATCCGCATATCGATGATCCAACACCGTGGTCTGAGCCACATGGAAAGTCCCCGCTGGCAGGACGATCATGCGTTGGTTTTTTGCAAGTGCATCATCAATGTACTTGCGCAAATCAAGATTCGGAGTCTCGGATGCAGCAATTACAGACAGGTTGCAGGCCAAGACGAGACAAACCAGCATGCCTGCGTGCAAAAAGCTTTGAGATAAATTACGAACGTAAGACAGCATGCGATTGACTCCTGAAGGGTAAACGCCGGTTCATTGCCCATGCAATGGGATAGATTATTAAACCAACTTGCGAACGGATTGCCTTTGGATCACACTGGGCATGACCAGTTTCTTGATTACCTGGCTGCGATCCACAAGCATCTGGGCGATGGCATTGAATGTTTCTATGGACTCGGTATGGGTATCGGTTTTAATCGAAGTTAACGGCGGGTTGAAAAACGCGCTGCGGCGATATCCGCCATAGCCCATGACACTCATGTCTTCGGGGACGTTCATGCCATGGTCCTGCAAGGCATGGATCACCGCGAGTGCGGTTTCATCTTCGATGGCCAGCATCGCGGTAAATTCGATTTTGTTTTCATTGAGGTAACGATGCACATAGTCGTAGGTTTTTTCGGTGGACTGTTCGCCTGATTTGATCTTGCAGTCAAGGACGGTGACGGGGACGTCGTTCATTTGTGCCATCAACAGGAAGCCGTCCATGCGATCGCGCATCGCTGAGGACGTGATGGGATTGGAAAGGACCAATGCCAGATTCCGATGTCCCTGGGCGATGAGATGGGATGCGGCTTTGGCGCCACCTGCCATGGAGTTGCTGGTGACACTGCTGACGCGCACTTCCTTTAACGCTGCACCGCGGAAGACCACGGGGATCGGAGCGTTGAGCATTTTGCTTAAACATTCCGGGCAGATGTAATCCGAGCCATTGAGATAAATCAACCCGTCAAATTCCTGGGTTGGCAGGTGATTCCAAATGTCATCGCCTATCGCAAAGGTGCGACTTTGAAGGTGATGCCCCTGTTCGTTGGCTACTGTCTGCAAATCTTCCTGCATTTCCATGAGACTCATGGATTGCCACTGCGGTGTGAGAAAGCAAATGTTCAGGCGATCGACACGTGTGTTGCGAATGAAGATGCCTTTACCGCGCTCGCGTTGGAGCAGGCCGTTGGACTCAAGGAGGTTGAGCGTCTGATCCACGGTGGTTTGGCTGACGCTGTATTGCTTCATGATGTTACGTACGGACAGAAAGCGTTCGCCCTCGGACATCTTGGCAATGCTATGGGTGAGTTGCTCGCGTAGCTGTTCGACTTTACTGCTTTTGACAATCATGAATCTTCCTTGTTTGGGAATGTGTAATCCTATTAAAAAGATGCGCATAGTCAACAAGCGATGCGCTTTAAATTTTTGGCATACGCACAGGTTGTTGGGTGTGATATATATTATAAAATACTGTTTTTAAATAATTAATAGCTATAAGCTGAGTTCGTTTAGTCAGGGCGGGAGCTTGTAAAGTTTTTATTAACGTGCCATTGACTTTTAAAATAGCATCGATACTATTTTTAGTAACGATGCTAACTTTGATCTGGAACGCTTAATCATGACCCTTGCTCAAGTCGCACAAAAAGCCAATGTCGCCATCGCTACTGCGAGTAAGGTGTTCAACAATGACAAGTCGGTGCGGAGTTATCTGCGCGAACGTGTGCTCGAAGCTGCTGCGGAACTCAATTATCAACCGAGCATGATGGCTCGCGCTTTGCGTAAGAAGCAGACCAACATCGTCACCCTCGGCATCATGCAGTTGGAAAACCCGTACTTCGGCGCACTGGCTCAAGCGATCATCAAGGCACTGGATGACAAGGGCTACGTCGGCATCGCCTGCATCGGCCACGAACATATCAAGGACATCAACGTTGCTGCCTGTGCCTGCGGGTCGATTGTCTCCCAGGCACTCTCTTCGAATCTTGATGACATCGCCCAGGCCGGCCCGATTGTCACCATCAACAACCGCGACCCACGCCCAGAGCTTTCCTCGGATGTGCATTTTGATTTTGATTCGGCATACCAAACCATCATCACCGATCTCAAAAAACAGGGCGTGTCCAACATCATGTTCGGCTGTGAACTGGAGCAATGGGATGTGAACCGACAACAAAAATTCGGCTTCGTCCATCAAGCTTTTGCTTTAGCACCAAACGACCAGCCTGTTGTCTGTGACACCCCCGAAGAGACGATTGCGTATTTGAAATCCAACCCGCAGATTGATGCAGTCTTTTGTGTCAATGATCCTTTTGCAGCTGATCTGGTCACCCTCATGCATGCCAATGAGTCGGAGTTAAGCCAACGCGTCAAAGTCATCGGCTGTGATGGTAATCGCAAACTCTGGGGCAATTGGACGATTGCATTAAACGTCAATCAAATCGCACAGATGGCTGTTGAACTTTTAGATCAACAGGTTCACCAAGGAGACAATCATGAACACCGCAAAGTGTATCATCCCGTCGCGATCAAAGCTTGAGGCATTCACTTTGATCGAACTGTTGGTGGTGATCTCCATCGTCTCGCTGTTGATCTCGATTCTATTACCAGCGTTGGGAGCCGCTCGTGCTCGCGCTCGACAGATGACTTGCATGAACAATCAAAGGCAACTCAGTCTCGTCACCGCAACATACACCACCGATCACAAAGAGTATTTCCCGATCGGCCTGACGTATTCAGACAGCTTCAGTGGGACGAAAATCACTTGGCGTAACAGGTTGGACACCCTGTATCTTGGCCAAAATTACAACATGGAACTTGCGACCAATGACCAACGTGGGCAAAGTCAAGTCTTCGGTTGCCCGGACTTTCCCGAAGGGGCATTCCTGGATGTGACTTCTTATCAAGTCTATCGCGGCTATACCGTCAATCGTCAAATCATGGTCAGTGTCAACACCGTCGCAACCAATCCAGTTTTTTTGCAGGACCCCAGTCGAGTCAGTGAAGTCCTCACCGCTGGTAAGCTCGGCATGATCGCTGAACATCCCAACCAATGGAAAGCCAACAACAGCATCCTTGGCAAATTCGCGATGGACGATATCAATGAAGGCCCCGTCTCATGGCATCAAGGTTCGATGAATGTCGCCTTCGTCGATGGACATGGTGCCAATTACAAGAACGTGGATGAGTTTGAAAAGTTCAAAGGCACCAATGTCAACAACGCAAGCTGGTCACTACTCGGCGGGCAGTTGTTTAAGGAAGAATGAATTTGGCTTCCTGAATTTGTTCCTGTTTTATCAGTCAATTTCCCCCAATCATCATGGAGAATGTGATGCGTCGATCCCTGTGTCTGCTGTTTGTATTGTTGCTCTTGGTCGGTTCGTCTGGTCTTGCCCATGCAGGTGTCCGTGATGCGGTCTCCGAACAGGTGGTCGCCGGTGAAGGTTGGACGCCCATCACCTTCATGCCAACCATCGAACCGGGCAGTGTCATGGACCTGTCACATACCGTCGATGCACCTGCCGGTAAATACGGTCGAATTATCATCGATAAAGACGGGCACTTTGCCACGCAAAAAAACAATCAGCGCATCCGGTTCTATGGCAACAACCTCTGCTTCTCTGCCAACATCCTCCCGTCGGATCAATGCAAATCCCTGGCTCGCACCTTTCGCATGATGGGTTACAACACCGTCCGCTTTCATCACTTTGACCGGGAAATCACCGATCATGAGTCCGGCGACTCCACGAAGCTTGATGAAAATATGGATCGCCTCGATCAACTGTTTTACGAGATGAAACAGCAGGGGATGTATATCACCATCGACATGTTCGTCTCCCGCATCTTTGGCAAAAATGAAGTTGCTGGATTTGAAAAAATCGACCCCACCAGTTTCAAAGCGCTGATGATGGTTAACGACGAAGCATTTAACAGTTGGGCGGCCTTTACCCGCAATCTGCTTAACCATGTCAATCCCTATACCAAACTTGCCTGGAAAGATGATCCCGCTCTCTTTGCACTGTGCATGACCAACGAGAACAATGCTACGCAAACCTACCGTCGAAGCATGCGACCGGTGAAGGACTTGGTGGATGCCGCGTTTGAAAAATACCTTCAAAAGCAGGGCAAAAGCGATGTGTCAGGTGACGATCGCAAAGCATGGCGGACACAGTTTGATGCGGATATTCAATTGCGGACGTTTGAACGCTGCAAGAAGGTTGTCCGTGACCTTGGCTGCAAAGCTTTTCTCACCGATGCCAACATGCTC
This sequence comes from Phycisphaerales bacterium UBA7800, assembly GCA_002480565.1. Classification (GTDB taxonomy): domain Bacteria; phylum Planctomycetota; class Phycisphaerae; order Phycisphaerales; family Phycisphaeraceae; genus UBA7800. Next base: position 24,092 of record DLCK01000066.1, read on the forward strand.
GGGCAGTACCACGTGACACCTGCAAGGCAGGCCATGGATTTCGTCGACTCACATGGCTACTGGGATCACCCGCAATTTGCCGGTGGCAGATGGGGATTGCCTGAGAAGTATCGCAACACCACTGCCATGAGTGAAGCTTGCCCCACGCCTCGCACCATTATGGGAGCGCGACAGTTTGGTAAACCTTACATGATTACCGAGTTCAACTTCACCTACCCCAATCGCTATCGCGCCGAAGCCGGCCCAATCATGGGCGCTTATGCAGCCTTACAGGATTGGGACGGACTCTACCGCTTTGCCTATGCACACCATTCTGACGCGCTTGCCGAGAGTGAACCCATGCATCGTTTTGATACCGTCAAAGATCCCATGATGTGGCTCAGTGAGCGGATCATCATTGATTGCTTTCGACGCAACAAGGTGGAGCCAGCATCAAGTCGAATTGCCTATGCCGTGACGCAAACGGATATGCGCAATCCCAAAAGTGGATCATGGAACAAGGGACAATTTGACAATGCATTTACCAAGCTCGGACTTGCAGTGCAGATTGGCAGCTACGATGCACGTGACAAAGCCAACACGCCTCAGAACGTGGATGCCACCATTTCCACTGATGGAAGTGTTGGCCTGGAACGTCAAAATTTCCTTGAAAACGTCGACGCCATTAAGACTGCTTTAGGTACTGGAAAGGTCGACACCCGCAAAGGTCATTACACCTCGCAAACTGGTCAAATTGTTATGCATAATACCCAAGGTGAAATGTCCATCCACACACCACAGCTTGCCTGTGCAATTCTCAAGGCGGAAAGCAAAATCCAGCTTGGGCAAATAACCCTTGAAAATAAGGATATTCTGCCCGTGGTCGTTTACCTTGCAGCAACGGATGACAAACCGTTACAGCAAAGTAAACGCGTCCTGGTCCTGCATCTGTCGGATGTGCAGAACACTGGCAATGTCTTTGCCACCGACAAACGTCAACTGCTCAAGAAGGTTGGAGTCTTGCCATTACTTGCCCGTGACAGTGCTGCGACACTTGGGTTTTCCAGCGATCACGCATCGCAACTCAAAGCCTTTGCCATCGACTGTTCGGGTAAACGCATCACAGCAGCCGACCTCAAGACAGATGGTTCACAAGTCCACATGAAACTCAACACCAAGCAAGGCAATCAGGCTGTATTGGCTTATGAGTTGATCGTGGAGTGAGATGTTTTTGCACAGTGATAAATAGCTGCGACACTTCCGCGGACATGTCGCTGATGCATCGCCTGCGTTTAACCGCGAGTCATCGTCGGACTCAGATCGCTTTGTGGCAGGTACGCATGGTCTTTGCGTAGTTGTTCAATCAAGACTGCGGTGTTTAATTCACATGCGACTTCATCGTTGCGGATACTTTGCATTGCTGCGGTACCTGCGGCCTGTCCCATCATGCTTGCTGCCGGTTGAACGCGGATCGAGCCATGTACCTGAACATCACTGCTGACACATCGGCCTGCGACCCATAGATTCTGCCAACCTTTGGGGACGAGGATACCATAGGGGATGCCGAAACATTCACCGGCATTAAGGCGTCCGCGACTGCCATATTCCTCGCAAAAACGTGCGTATTGCTCTGGTGAATCGTCATACACATGAATGTCGATTGCCTTGTTGAACACGCCAATTTGATCGGGGAATTGACGACGAGCAAGGTAGTCGTTGACGTTCAATTCATACTCGCCCACGATCCGCCGCGACTCACGAATCCCCATCAGGCTCGCAGTGGTGGCATGTTCCATGTTTTCACATCCGGGGACATACTTGCGATAAAACGCCAGGTATTCCTGAGCCAATTGACGGCCGCGAACCATCCCGTCAGACAGGCTTTTGCAATTCAGAGCATTGGTGTGAAACATGTGCCCGCCGTTGAGTGCTGCCATCGTCGGACTGATCTTAAAGAGTCCGGGCAGGTGTCGGTCGGTATGTGAAAAGAATCCATCATCCACTGCCTGATTCAAATATTTCTGTTGCTCATCCGGGCCGGTGCGCGAGAGGTCCGACTGTGCTTTTTGCCAATGGATATTGCTCATCACCGAGCAAAGTGTCGGGGGCATGATGTGGTCTGTATCGCGTCCAGCTTCACGACATGCTGCGCCACATAAATGTGTCAGCACCGCATCACCCGTCGCATCGACAAACGTTTTGGCAGGGACATAGCGATGTCCTTCAATGTTGTTAAGCATTACGCCATTGACATGCTGGCCTGTTACATCCACATCAATGAGTCGCGTAAAGAAGCGGACTTCAATGCCAGCTTCAGCACAGAGTTCATCGAGAATGAGTTTGTAACCTTCAGCATTAAACGGTGTCCAACAGTGATAATTTTTGCTCCAGAAGTCCGGCGTGACCTGTGGGCCGGTGAAGCCTCGGTCATGCACACGCTGGACAATTTCGCCCATGATCCCGCGCACCAAAGCAACTTCACCATTGGCCATCGGGTCGAATGCGGTGACCAGGCCACTTGATCCCATGCCCCCCAGGCAGCCGGTCGCCTCGATGAGCAGGACTTTGCCACCGAGTCTTGCTGCGGCAATAGCTGCTGAGCAACCCGCAGGGCCACCCCCACAGACAACAAGGTCGTACGATGAGTCGATTGGGACTTGACGCTTTAATTCAAAGGTTTTCATGCGGACAAGTTTATGATTCGGTGGTATGAAAATCGTGGTCACAGATGCTGAATTTATGGCTTTTTATGCTATTGTGTATTGATGGACTTCTACGCGATCCCACAACTTGCCATTGATACCTTTGATCAACTTCACCAATTGCGCGTGACGGTGCATGATCTGTCGGGGATGCTTTGGCCGTTTTTAGAGCCTGCTCGTTTTCGTCATGATCTGCCTCACTGTCAGGCAGTCAAGAACTCCATGCGTGGTGCGAAGTGTCTGGCTTTTGAAGGTGTCGCATTACAGGAGCAGTTACTTAAGCAGCCCCAGGGGCGTGTTCATATCTGTCATGCGGGTTTTGTGGAATGGGTCGTGCCGGTGATTTCTGAGCAGTCTTTGGAGATGGTTTTGTTTGCTGGGATTCGTTTGCCGTCACGCTCGTTAAACGTTGCAGTTAAGCCAACTCGTTTACCGGTGTTGGGGCAGATGGATGTGCCGAAGGTCCTTGAGTCTGAATCAGTATTGATTTTTGAACACCTGCATCAATTGGCAGCAAGGCTTGGGCGATGGCTTGAGGATTTGCAGGCGTTGGACATCAAGACAGGTAAACATGATGTCTCCGCAGCACAAAGACGGATTGTGATACAGACATTTATTCTGCATAAGCATACGCATGGGGTTTACCTATACGACCTTGCCAAGGTGTTGGGGCTTACCGAAAGTCGAACCAGTCATGTCGTGCAGGAGACGTTTGGCCGGTCGTTTCGCGCGTTATTGCTTGAAGCCAGATTGCGGACTGCAATGGGATTGTTACGTCACAGTGATCTTGATTTAAGTCAGATTGCATCGCGTAGCGGATTCGAGGATTTGCGTCATTTTCACCGTGTTTTTAAGCGTGAGACGAATCAGACGCCTCGTCACTATCGTTTGACGCGCGACTGATTGTCTGAGCATTGCGACGATTGATCCGACCACCTGCCCAGACCATCAGCAGGCCGATACCCAGGAGTGTGAGTCCGACGAAGCTGATGCCCATTCGGTCTGCGAGGCTGTTGGGGACGAACAACAGCAGGTGGATGAGAAGTCCGATGATGATGGCGAACATCCCCACGATACGCAGTTGGCTTGAGTCGTTGGCTTGACCGATTTCTTTTTCAAAGTCCACCGGCGTGTACATGCGTTTAAAGAAGGCTGATACCTGATCGCGGTAGGCTTGTGTGCTTGTTGACCAGAAGGGGATGGTCAACAGGAAGGCTGTCCAACCCACGCCCAAGATGGTGAAGACTTTGACATGAAAGAGCATGGGGACTTCGACGGACAGGCTGTATGCCGAGACACAAAGTGCGCAACAGGCTGAGAAGATCGCGCTCCACCATGGGACACGTTTGATAAAAATCGCAAGCAAGGTTGGTGTTGCAAGTGGGAGTCCAAGCAGTGCGCCGATGTTGTTCATAATCACAAATATGCCGTCGGTGGTGACGTTTGCAAAGTAACTTGCCAGACAGATGATGACTACACCCATGACCAGTGAATAGGCTTGTCCCAATCGTAAAAGCGCCTTGTCATCAAGGGGTTTTGTGCCCCGGAACCTGCACCATGCCGGGTAGATGTCCTTGGTGAAAATCGCAGCATTGCGGTTTAGCCCACTGTCCATCGAACTCATGGTTGCCGAGAACATGGCAACGACCATCAAGCCGGTCATGCCCACTGGCAGGAGTTTCATGCTGGTGATTGCATAGGCTGCTTCGGCGGGTGTGGTGATGTCCACGGCGTTGATTTCCTGCTCAAAAAGCAGACGTCCAACCATGGGGGGGATAAACCAGATCACTGAACCCAGGAGCATCATGATTCCTGCGAGTAATGCTGCCTTGCGTGCTTCGCGTCCGTCTTTGACTGCAAAATATCTGGGGGCAGAGTTAAGCGTGTTGGCGCCGAGTATTAACTGCAAGCTGATGGCGATTGCCCAGAATAATGAGAACTTGGCGCCACCAAATTGCTGGGGTGAATTGATCATTTGAAATTCAGTAGTCAGTTGTTTTTGCTTGACAAGTTCAAAGAATCCGTCGACCCCGCCGCAAGCTTTGAGACTTAAAAAAGCAAGTAATAACGTCATCGGCATGAGAATCAGAAACTGCAGAAAGTCCGAACTCATCACCGCCCAACTCCCGCCGGTGGTGGCATAGACCAGTACTACCAAACCCACGCCGATGATCACGGCATTGATGGGTAAGCCAAAGACTGATGAACTGAAAATCGAAAGTCCGTACAGATGTAAAGACGCATAGAACAATCCTGTCGGGATAGACGCCCATGCGTAGAACTGTTGGGTGGTGAATCCAAACCGAGCGAGCAGTACTTCCGGCGCGGTGGTCGCGCGGAGTTGTCTAAACCAGGGGGCAAGGAACAGGAAGTTGAGCATAAAGCCGATGAAGTTGGCGACAAAAATAATCATCGCACTCCAGCCTGCGGTAAAGGCAACACCTGCTGCGCCGGTGAAGGTCCACGCGCTGAACATGGTCATAAACGCACTGGCGCCCACAAGCCACCATTGCCCGCGACATCCATTGCGGAAGTAGTCGCTGACATTTTTATTCATTCGCTGGACAACGATGCCAATGACAAGCATCAGTAGCAGGTAGACGACAATGGTGACGATTTCAATGGACATGGATTGACTTTAAAAAAATAGAAGTTCACAGGGAATGGACAGAGATACGTCTTGGCTTGAGCAATATTATTCACACCATTGGTCGGTGGATTTCAAAATGGGGTCTTGTGTATTGGTGCTACTGCCAGGTACAAATTCAACCGTCAGTGATCCGTCGGACACCGGGGCGGGGAGAATGATACTTAAGCGTTGATAGCCTTTATTCTGATTCTCCGCTTCGGTGGGTGGCAGAGCGGGGGTGACTTGGAAGGTCGCATCGGTTGGTTGAAGCAGATGGACATTCATGGTTTGCCCACCCCGTTGGAGCTGTACGTGTTTTGCATCTTTGGAGATGATGATTCGCGTCTGGGTCATCATGTTCCATCGCAAATCCATGGTCGGATCGACTCCTTGGTAGTCGTCTTGGACGAGCATGGTTTTGTCAGGCAGCAAGGCGATGCCACGATGGATTTGTTTGGCTTGATTGGCGTAGGCGTTGGTCATATCCAAGACAGCGAATGTGCCGGTGTCGTCCTGTTTGCTTGCGATGATGGGGTTGATGTCTTGGACTTGTTGGATGTTGTTGCCCAGGGTCAGTGTGTTATGGCTGAAGTTGTTGACGCGGAAATAGCTCCAGCGTTTGCTGTCTTGGGCGGTACTCCAGGCATCACGCCCGTCATAGATTTTGTGCTCGGCTCCGAGGTCACTTGCCCATCGCACGCCGTCTGCTTCGATGGTGAATGCGCCGATATCCATGTGGCCGTGGTTGACTCGGATGGCTCCGGCTTTGAGGCCGATGAAACTGGCTTTGCAGTTGCCCCATTCGCTGCGCATGGTTGCCAGATGAACCTTGGTACCTTTGCCGACATAGAGGGTTGAGGGGGTGCCGGCTTGGGTGTCGGTTACGGGCTTGTACCAGAGTAATGCCATGGGATTGATACGGAAGCTGGTGGTGTCCACGTTGTCCAGATAGCGGTAAAAACTCTGCATGCTGACGGTCGTGAAGTCGGGTCGGTTATAGATGCTCCCCGCCCACATGTGAATGGGAAGATGCATCGGCCCTTCAGAGCAGTCAGCGAAGTTCAATAGCTTTTTAGTCGGTGCGGTGGTTTGGAGGACAAAATCAAAACTCTCATAAAATCCAGGTGTTTTGGTGATTCCCCAGTCGTCACCTAAAGCGGATTGCAGGCAGGCGGACATGAGAAACGAGAAGCTTGTGCCATAGCCCCAGTAGGTTGGACCTTCAGGATAGATGCCACCAACGTAGGGCGTTAACGCGCGTTGATAATTGTCATGAGCCTGGTGCAGAATTTCCTCAGCAAGTTCCGGCGCGTCTTCGTAGACTGCTAACGCGCCAGCTACCAGTCCGGCATGTCGAACCTGATTCCAGTTGTTGTTGACAGACAAACCACCTTTATGAGTCAGAGCAGCTTTGAGTCCATGTTCGATGATCGCATCGCGGATGATCTGGCGTTGTTCGATCGTCAATTCGTTGTAGAGCCAGTCGTAACCCACTGCCATGGCCAGGGTCATTTCCGCCGTGTCCAGAAAATGTTTTGGATGCCAATCTTCGAAGTTGGCAATGCTGATCATTTCATCAACCATGCGTTGGCGAAGTTGTGGGTCCGGTGCAAAGGTATGTGCCAATCCCATCGTGAAGATGTTGTGCATCGCATCACGTGAAGTGGCAAGCATACGCTTGTAATTTTTCCCTTTAAGCTTGCGTTGAATCACCGGTAGTTCTTTGACGGCATAAGCGCCAAGTTTGATGCGGTTGAAAAAGCGTCCGCCCCATGGGTCGGTTTGAATCACCTTTGCCACGCGTGCTTTGACATCGGGCGTGAGCATTAATCGCGGGTGCGGTGGTAGAGTCTGTGTAACCAGTGATTCACGTTGGACAACGGGTGTTTCCTGGGGCGTTGTTTGCGTTTGCTGTGCATGCAGGGAAGCTGTGGTCAACAGCATCATGCTGATGATGGCGATAGTGGTCAGTTTTTTCATGGTGGTAATACTTATTGAATGACAAATGGATTTTTGTATTGATCCTGATCCCATTGGGAAAAATAAAACGAGCCATTGACGTTGATGGCGGTAGCATGTCCATCAAACCACAACGTGTTGATGGCACTGTGATGACGTGGGTCAGGTGAGCCCCAGTTGTTGTTAAATGGATCATCGTATTTGGAGATGCGATACCATCCGACCTGGTCACCTGCATTGTTGCGTTTGGAGTCGAGGAGCATGAATTTATTTGAGGGTGTCAGGATCATTGATTCGCGCAATGCGCCGGTGGTGGCGCGTTGGAAGACACCTTGAATGGGCGCGTAATTGATGCGATAGAATTTTTCGTGATCCGCGTTGCCGAAGTCTGCCTGGGCCCATGCTGCACATTGGAACATGGATTCATCAATTTCACGGATGTTGTACAACGCTTTGCTCCAGAAGGGGAAGGTTCCTGAGCCATAGTCGATGGGGGTGTAGTAGCCTTTGAAGTCGGCGGTGTACTTGGCATAGACCACGCCATACTGCTTGAGATTGGTCATGCACTTGATGGCGTAGGCAGCTTGTCGGGCCTGACTCAACGCCGGCAGGAGTATACTCACCAGCAAAGCGATGATGGAAAGCACCACCAATAGTTCAATTAAAGTAAAGGCTTTTTGAGTTGGTTTCATGATGTTGATTTTCGGGCAATGTGTCGGATCGGTATGCCAGTTGTTTAGTTGTAACGGTTCCAATAGTTCCAACCATCGACGGTGACTGCATTGCTGGACATGCCTGTGTTGTAGGGATCGGTGACATCACCGACTTTTTGTGAGCTGGCATGACTGTCTGCCCAGACGACGTTCACTGCACTGGCGTGACGGGCGCCGGGGATGATCTCGCCATTGGCGGTCGGGGCTGCACGCCAGTCGGTGACGGTGTAATTACCTCGGGGGGTGCTTGCATTAAAAGCGGTGGTGTCCATGGTGCTGTATATTTTTGAAGCGTTATTCAAATCAGCCAGTCGAGCGGGATGACTTGATGAGGTGTAAGGGGCGCTTGAGCCACCACCGCCGGTTGTGGAGTAGCGGTAGCTGCCGAAGATGTTGTTGACTGCAACGCCATATTCAACATACATCCAGCGTGACCATTGGCTGCCACTTTCGGATGCGTATGCATCGGTGTCACCGAGCAGTTGCTGCATGCCGGTGGCATTGTCAATTGATGGGCAATCATAAATGCCGTAAGACTGGGTGTACCCCATGGTGTAGTATCGCCAGTTCCAGCTTTTCCATTGCTTATTCAGTGAGGTGTTGTATTCCGAGCCCAAAGGTAGGGACTTGTTATCCCCGTCGTACATGACATGCATCATGCCAACTTGCTTGAGGTTGGCCAGGCACTTGGTGGATTGTGCGGCTTGACGAGCTGCGCCCAATGCCGGAAGCAGGATGCTAATCAATAGCGAGATGATGGAGATCACCACGAGAAGCTCAATGAGCGTGAATGCTTTGTTTTTGTGTGAAGTGGACATTGTGGCATCCTTGTTGATTCAGAATGTTTGAGTTATTTGAGATTCTCAAGCGGGAACATCGGATGGCAGGATTGACGAAGGCGCAGTTCCGGACAGGTGAGTCTCTCATGGCCAGGTTGATCCTGATTGATGATGGCCTGGTGTAATTGTTCCATCGCACGCATTGCATTAGAGACCAGTGGCATGTGCACTACGCTGATTTGCGGATCGTGATTTTGTGCTAAATCCGATTCGTCTATCCCGATCAGGGAGACATCGTCACCAATTTTCAATTCCAACTCCTCCAGCGTTTCCAATGCGTATTGAAGGTTGCTGAAATTATTGACCAGCAGCGCGGTGGGGCGGTTGCCCTGGCTTAGGAGTTGGCGAATGGCTGTCTTGATTTCAGTTGGATTTTTGGCATTGTTGGCGGTCGCAACCAGAGACTTGTCTTCGCATCCTGCTTCCTGCATGGCTTTGCGATAACCTTCAAGACGCTCAAGTGTACTGGGCCATGCCGACGGCCAAGTCAGGATCAACAGTCCGATGCGACGATGTCCCATTCGCAAAAGATAGTCCGTTGCCTGATAGGCACCCATCGAGTTGTTAATCACAAAGCGATGCACATACGGATTGGTCACGTGGCGATACAAGACCGCAGTAGGCTTGGCCGGTTTACCCATCTCGTTGATAAATGCAATGCAATCCTGTGAGACTGGCAGGATGATCATGCCCTCACAATCGTCCTGTTGCATGAATTCATGAGCGACCGAATCGTTGACGTGTGTTACGGAATGATATTCAAAGGTAAGTTTGCAACTGCCGTTCATTTGCTGAGCTGCAAGATTCAAGCCTTCGATACTTTGGGTGAGAATAAAGTGCCCCGGGTCAGGTTGCCCATTACAGTCAGCCAGGACGCGGATGCGATTGGTCTTGGGTGAAATGCCAGCCCAGGGATGATCCGTTGAATTGGGGGTGGTATCGGCTGACGAAGTAATACGGGTGCGAATAAACGAGCCACGGCCGGCAATGCGATCGATCAATCCTTCATTGACCAGTGTCGCCATGGCCTGACGTACCGTGCCTCGACTCACCTGATAGCGCTGAGCTATTTCAACTTCCGGTTCCAGTGGCGTTCCCGGTTCAAGGTTGTAGGTCTTGACATGATTGCGGATTTCGCTGGCAAGCCACTTATGCAACGGCCCCTTGCCACGAGCGGTGTCAGAGGGAGTGAGGATTGCCGTATTGTGTTGCGTATTCATCGTTGCCATGTGTCAAACCTTCTGTCGTATTTCTATGAGTACATGGAAATAGAGTCAAACAAATTGTCCATATACAACATGAGATAATTGAACAATATTGATGTCTTAATGGTAAGCGGTTTGTCTGAAATGTAGCTTAAATTATTTAAATAAATGGCATTATGGATTTTACGGGGCATTTTTCACAAGTCGCAGGATATCTTGTTAATGTTCAAGATAAGGCTTAAATGTATAGACATATATTGGGTTTTATGTTTGGACATGTATAGGCATACCGGTGCCGTAGATATCGGTCAAAACGGTTGGCTGTTGGCTTTTGTCAGACGCAATTCACTACCAGGCCGCAAGTGATCGGAGCATTGGAACTGAGCTTGAGGATAAGCTTCCGGGCGTGAAGTGGACGGTCAGTGATCCGTCGGACACCGGGGCAGGGCAGGTGATGAGCAGGCGTTGGTAATCCTTGTTGGGATTCTCTGCCAGGGTTGCTGGTGTTGCATCTTTGATGACAAACGTGGCATTGTCAGGCGACTGAATTGTCATCTGCATCGTCTGGCCTTTAAATGTCAACGTTGCTGAGCGTTTGTCATCGTCGAGTTGAATGTCTGCTGCGGTGAGCATGGTCCATTGCAGATCCAATGATTCATCCATGCCAATCAGATCATCCTGGACGATCATGCTTTGGTCTGCGAGCAATGCGATACCACGGTGGATTTGTTGGGCCTGCTCTTTGTAGGCTGTAGACATATTAAGGATGGCAAATTGCATGTCCTCGGTTTGGCCATGACGGAGGATGGGATTGATGCCTTTGACCTGTTGGAGTTTACCCCCGAGTGTCAGCGTATTGTGGCCGAAGTTGTTGGCACGCAGAAAGATCCAACGGCGAGCGTCCTGATTTGTCCCCCAACTGTCAGTGCGGTCGTAAATTTCCTGTTCCATCCCCAGGTCTTCGGCCCAGCGGACGCCGTCAGCTTCGACGATAAATGAGCCGATGTCCATATGCCCGTGGTTGATTTGGATGTTCCCGCCTTTGATGCCGATGAAGCTTGCCTTGGGATCGTCCCATTTGCTGCGGATGGTTGCGATTTGGACATGATCACTTTGCCCGACATAGCAGGTTGGATAAGTCAGATGTTGATCGTCTTCGACGGGTTGATACCAGAGTATTGCCAAGGGGGTAAGACGGGGGCCTTTGGCTTTGACGTGTCTGAAGTAGGGTTCAAGACTTTGCATACCCATGTGGATGTAGTCCGGGCGATTGAGCATGGCGCCAGCCCAGATGTGCAGCGATTGACTCATAGGGCCACGCATGCAGTCAGCATAATTAAACAGGAGTCCGGTGGGCGTGGTGACCTGTTTGACATATTCAAAGCTCTGGGCAAATCCCGGTGATTGGAGGATGCCCCAGTCATCACCCAATGCAGATGTCAGACACGCGGACATGATCCATGAAAAGCTCGTGCCATAGTCCCAGTACATCGGCCCTTCGGGATACACGCCATCACCTTCATAGGCATGTAGTGCGATGGGGAAATGGTCCTTGGCTTGCTGGAGGATTTGGCCAGCCAACTGTGGCTGATCTTCATAGACCGCCAACGCACCTGCCGTAAGTGATCCGTGTCGGACCTGATTCCAGTTGTTATGCCAATGAAGTCCACCATGATTCGCCAGGGCAGCTTCAAGACCATGCTTGACGATACCCCGGCGGATGGTCGCGCGTTGGTCTTCGGTCAGTTCGTCATACAACCAGTCGTAACCTAACGCCATCGCCAGGGTCATCTCCGCGGTGTCCAGAAAGTGTTGCGGATGCCAGTCTTCAAATGCTGAAACCGCGGTCATCTCCGCAATCATCCGATCCCGTAATCCTGCATCAGGCGAAAAGGCATGAGCGATACCCATCGAAACAATGTTGTTAAGCACCAGACGTGACGTGTCCAGCATCCGTTTGCGTTTATCACCATCAAGCTTGCGCGTGATCACCGGCGTCTTCTCGACGAGCTTGGCGCCTTGTTGGATACGTTCAAAAAAACGCTTGGCCAACGGGTCAGTTTTGATGAGCTTAGCGACGCGCGTTTTGACATCCGGCGTGAGCATCAGTCTCGGATGAGCAGGTAACGTAGCAGGAAGGGGCAGTGTGAGTTCGTCGGTAGGGGTGTCTGCTGCTGACATGGGGTGAGGATCACAAAGTGTAAAGAAGAGCAAAGCCATTGCTGGCAGAAGTCGGATTAAGTCAGAATAACGCATGGGGTCTACTTTGAGAAAATGAATCATTATCGACGTGTGTCGATGTCCTGTCGTACCTGTCCGAGTTGGTAGTTTTCTCTGGCATTGCGACGATGAGTTTCAAGGCGTTTGCGACGCTGACGATTGGACAACATCAACCAGCCGAAATACGAAGCCAGCCATGTCAGAAGACTCAGGCCAAAACCCAGGAACACCAGACCAAAAAGTTGGTCGTTGGAATCACTGGCCGTGTAAAGTTTTGTAAACCACAATCCAACGGTGAAAAACAGCAGGATTCCGGCTAAAACGCCGATCAGATCAATCCATAAAGGTCGATGGCAGGGGTAATCCATCGGCTCGGATGCTATGTTTGGGGTGTTGCTTTGGGACATAATTTTACATGATACCTTATCTGACCTTGCAGTCTCTTTCCCAAGGGCGTATCCTTTGAGCCGATCTATTTTACAAGGTATCCCAATGGCTAAAACAACCAAAAAAACCGTGAAAAAAACTGCTCCCAAGACCAAAACTTCATCAGGCCCACTGCGTGTTGCAGGGATCGGGACGGGTAATATTTTCAAGTCCGTTCATATCAAACCGCTCACTGCCAATCCGGATGTTAAAGTGGTTGCGTTATGTGACATCGTCGAATCCAAGGCCAAAGCGCTGGCCAAGGAATACGGGGTCACCAAGACCTGTAAGAATTACAAAGACATTCTCAAACTCAAGACCGTGGATGCGGTGGACATCTGCACGCCCAATAAATTCCACAGTGAAATCGCAGTTGCCGCGTTGGAAGCCGGTAAGCACGTCATGTGCGAAAAGCCCGATGCCGTCAGCGCCAAGGAAGCCAAACGCATGGCCGCCGCCGCCAAAGCCAACGGCAAAACTTTGATGGTCATGCGTAACAACCGCATGCGTCCCGACTCTCAGTTTCTCAAGAACTACATCGCTGCAGGCAACATGGGTGACATCTACGCCGGTCGAGTCGGTTGGATTCGTCGTCGTGGTATCCCCGGCAAGGGCGGCTGGTTCACCACCAAAGAGCTCTCCGGCGGTGGTCCACTCATCGACCTGGGTGTTCACATGATCGACCTGGCCATCTGGCTGATGGGCAATCCCAAACCGGTTGCAGTCTCCGGTAGCACCTACTGCAAATTTGCCAACGCGGATGTCAAAGGTGATTCAGTCAACAGCACCTTCGGTGAAGCCAAAGCCGATGGCACGTTCGATGTCGAAGACCTGGCCATGGGCTTTGTCCGTTTTGATAATGGTGCCTGTCTGCAAATCGAATTCTCATGGGCAAGCAACATCGAACAGGAAAAGAACTTCGTCGAACTCCGCGGCGAGAAGTCCGGCGCCTGTCTGGATTCAAGCCAACCCTTAAAGCTCTTTACGGAAATCGAAGGCACACTCTGCGATATCCTGCCTCGCGTTCCCTCCGATGTCTGGGATGTGCATGGCTTGTATTTGAATCACTTCGTCGATGTCCTCAAGGGACGCGATAAGCCCATGTTCGTCCCACAGGACGGCGTGCACATGATCCAGATTCTCGACGCCATCTACGAATCCGCCAAGACGGGTAAAGAAGTCCAACTGTAAATATATTTTGAACCGCCAAGACGCCAAGAGCGGTTGAGATCAAACGCAATAACAAATCAAACACACAGAGGTTCAAATCTCTGTGTGTTTTTATTTCTATGAAGCTAATATGCGATCAACCCGCAGTAACTTGCAATGCCAATGCTTCAGCGCATTTGATCCCATCCACTGCTGCGGAAATAATCCCACCCGCATAGCCTGCACCTTCGCCGGAAGGGTAGAGGCCTTTGGTGTTCAGGCACTGAAAATCCTCGCCACGAGGTATCCGCAGCGGTGAAGAAGTTCGTGTTTCCACGCCGGTGAGTATTGCATCTTCACGGTCAAAGCCTTTGATCTTCCGACCAAACGCTGGGATCGCTTCACGGATGGCTTCAATCAATTCCGTTGGTAGACACGTGCTCAGGTCACACAGATGCACACCTGGAGTATAGGACGGCTTGACGGCGCCTAATTTTTTGGACGCGCGTTTAGCAAGAAAATCACCGACCAATTGTCCTGGTGCTTCATAGGTACTGCCGCCAAGTTCAAACGCGCGTTGTTCCCACTGTCTTTGGTATGCGATACCTGCCAGCGGATTTTCAGTTGAGCCCCCAAAGTCCGCCGGGGTGATACCGACGACGATCCCGCTATTGGCATTGCGAGCATTGCGCGAATATTGGCTCATCCCGTTGGTCACCACGCGCCCGGTTTCAGATGTTGCTGCCACCACCGTCCCGCCCGGACACATGCAGAAGCTGTACACCGAGCGACCATTCTGACAGTGATGGACCAACTTGTAATCTGCTGCACCGAGTATCGGATGCCCGCCATCAGGTCCATATTGGCAGCGGTCGATCATCGCTTGTGGATGTTCAATGCGAAAGCCCATCGAAAAGGGCTTGGCTTCCATTGCCACGCCCCGACTGTGGAGCATTTCAAAGGTATCGCGTGCGCTGTGACCGACTGCGAGGATCACCGCGTTGGTTTGGATTTGCTGGCCGTTATCGAGCATGACACCGCGGACTTGTCCATGCTCGATGAGCAGGTCTGTGACGCGACTTTGGAAACGGATTTCCCCGCCCAGTGATTCGATTGTTGCTCTTAATTTTTCAACCACGCCCACCAAACGATACGTGCCGATGTGCGGTTTACTCAGGTAGAGGATCTCTTCGGGAGCGCCTGCTTTGACGAGTTCTTCGAGGACTTTTCGGCCTTGGTGTTTTGGGTCTTTGATTTGCGTGTAGAGCTTGCCATCGGAAAAGGTTCCCGCGCCGCCTTCACCGAATTGCACGTTGGATTCGGGGTCGAGTTTTCCCCCACGCCAAAAGCCGAAGGTATCCGCGGTGCGTTGTCGTACGCTTTTGCCTCGCTCCAGCAAGATTGGTTTGAACCCCATCTGGGCAAGGATCAAACCTGCAAAGAGTCCGCAGGGTCCGGTGCCGATCACCACCGGTCTGATTGCATGGTCACTTGGTGCTTTTGACACATACTGGTAACTCAAATCCGCAGCGATGCCGATTCCATGTCGGCCAGTATGCTTGGCGAGGACCTGTGCTTCGTCATTAACCTCCACGTTGATTGTGTAGATCAGACTGATCGTTCGTCGCCGCCTGGCATCGACACCTCGGCGTAGGACTTTGTAGCTGCGCATTTGTGAAGCTTGGATGTCAAGCCGCTCCAAAATCGCAGCTGTCAGTTCCGCTTCTGAGTGATCCAACGGGAGTTTAATTTCTGTGAGTTGTATCAAAGTAGCCTGTTTCCATGACATTCATTTCGATTTGTACTTGGCACATGATACTCGGTTCCCAGCAGTCAAAGAAATGCATGCATATCCCAAACACCAACACATCATCAAAGCTATAATCTCCACATGACCACGCCTGATCCTGAAATAGCGTATCTGGCCGAAGGCAAGCTGTATCACAAACCTTCCGGGCAAGATGTAAAAAACATTGATAGTCACTTCCTCCAGGAGTTGATTGACCGTCGTAATCGTGACAGTCAACGCTCATCATGGAAGCAGTCCGGCTCTGCGTGGAATGTCACCGCCCAACAGGATTGGCAAGCCATCGCGCAAGTCCAGGGCGCGGCCTTGGCAGGAGCCACACGCATGGAGAACATCACCTCCGTCTGCATCGGCCAGCAGTCAGGTGAAATCTTCTACTCGCTTAACACCCAGACCATTGGTGGCATCTTTCGATACAACCTCAAGACCGACACCGAAGACCGCATCGCCCATAAACAGAATCTGCAACTCCGGCAGCTTGCAGTCCATCCCGACGAAGACATCGCAGTATGCAGCATCGGTTTTGAAGATGGCTCAGCCAATCTTGTAACCATGCGCGCCTCCGGTGGCAAGATGGCCGAATGTACCGAAGGTGACTCCTACGACGAAGCGCCCCGTTGGGTGCGAGGCCAAGGCAAAACACTCGTCTACCAATCCGCAGGCATCGCACGTGATCACAACGGCATGCCCGTGGACATGAGCGAGTATGCCATCAAGTCCATCAACCTGGATACCGGCGACCTGCATACACTGGCTCAAATGCCCGGTTACGACTGCTTTCATCCACGTCAACTCACCGATGGTACGCTCTATTTTATCCGCCGTCCCTACAAGTCCATCAACAACCGCTCGCATCTGTCACCCTGGCAACTGCTCAAAGACATCCTGCTTTTCCCCGTCCGCGTCTGCGTGGTCATCTTCACGTTTTTGGATATGCTCAGCCATTTCCTTACCGGCAAACATCTCACCGCTGCCGGTGGCGTCAAAAAGCAAGGCCCCGATGTCCGACGGATGCTTGTTGCAGGGCGAATGATCCAGATGCAGCAGCAGAACAAAGCCGATGCCGCCAACGCTTCGACACTCGCCCCCAAGGATTGGGAGTTGATCAAGCAGGATGCCGACGGCGGTCAAACCATTTTGCAAAGCAATGTCCTGAGTTTCGACATCTGTTCCGATGGCAGCTACGTCTACACCGACGGCTTAAGAGTTATCTACCACGATCCCGATGGCAACGACCGACAACTCGCCAAAGGCACCCTCATCGAACACGTTGCCGTGACGTTTTGATTGAAGATGTCTTAACGCAAGGGTTTGTTTTTTAATGAATGTGACAGCACATTCAATACATATTCTGCACGCGATGCAATGATGCGATCGCATTTTGCTACGCGCTGCTGCATTGCTTTTTTAACATTTGGCAAAGGGATCAAATGAGCCAAGCGTGCGTATTCCTGATATTCACGATGTTTGATGTGATCGACACTATGAATGAGTAATTCTGCAAGCCGTTTGCGTTGGCCGGGAGTCAATGGGCAGTGCTTAAGACGGCGGATCATTTTTACTTTGGCGTAACCTGAGTAGAAGTACATCGGGTCAGCTTGAAGATACTTGATTGTTGGCTCGATGATTGATTTGTCTTTTTCCAGTAATCGAGCCAATGCTCGCTGCATGCCACCGGGAAATGCCAACTGGTCATATTGGTTGTGAAACTCTGCGCATGCAGCACTATGTTCAGGACCATGCGGTTGTTTACGGTAGGTTTCTCCGATTCGGTCATGCAATTCACGCAACAGCTTGGCGTTTTCGTTGATTTGTCTGGTGAAGGAATCATTCGTCATTCTGATTGTTTCTTCCGGAACCTTATTTCAAGACCGATGCATGTTGCGCAGAAAAGAGCGATGAGCCAAAGTGGAAATATGAGCCAATAGGATTTATATGACTCGAATGAAATTTGCTCAAACAGAAAAACAGGCCGATAAAGGAGTGATGGTTGAAATGGATTGGATTGCATGTGGAATTCCAATTCCTTTTCATGATCCTCGCGAGGTCCAATGCCAGGGACGACTTGAAAACAGACCATGCCGTATATGATGGAGAAGTCTCCGTTGTATCCGCCAAAACGATCATCAGTCCATTGGGCGCGAAATGATATTAAACAGGCGATGTACCAGATCGCAACGATGACCAACAGGTTGAGCGGAAACTGTCGCTTGCGAGTACGTTTTTTATGGTTGGCTTTTCCCCGATTCATACCCCAAAGTGTATCAAAAAAAGCAAGCACCGGATGAGATTCCGTGCTTGCTTTTTAAGTTTCCAATTGCCAAATGACATTTGCTTATGTCATGTGTTGGGTTTACTGAATCTCAAGGATCACAGACGTACGTGAGTCGATGTTTACTGCCACGCCTTGGGTTTGCAACTGCTGGCTTGTGCCGGTGAAGGCGGTTTTTCCATCGGCGGTGACGAGTTTGAATTGACTGTCCCGTTTAACGCGTGGGTATGCGGTGGTGGAGACTTTTTCGGCAGTGTGGTTGTACATCACCACATGCTTGGGGCCAACACCAAGGTGAATGCTGGCAGGTGTCTGCACATCGACTGCGACGCCCGCATCAGTGAGGAACTTGGCCATCTCATCATGGGTGACCTTGCTGATGTCATCGGTGATGAGCGTTGGGATTTTCATGTTTTGCACTGCCTTGATCACACGCTGATCACAGTTGCGCGTGTCGAGAATGATGGCCTTGTAGGACAGGTCGCGTGAACCTTCCATGACCTGCTCAAGTCCCTTGGCATAACGGGCGACGCCGACGGTGATGTACTGATCGTCAGTCATGTAATGCACGGGATCAAGATGCAGATCGATGGCCAGTTTGGCAATGGGGACACAACTGTAATTGTGGCCGTTGGCGATTTTCTCTGCTGCCGGATTCTGGATAAACAGGACATCGCTGTGACTGCGATCAATGGGGCCTGCCTGATACACCGGGGCGTATTTTTTGTACAGACCTTCATACACCGGTTTGTGGAATTTGTTGAAGTCTCCGGTTTCATGCATCGTCCAGAGCAGATACCCGACCTGGCCGGCAAGGTAGTTGGTGACCATGCCGTTTTCGATCATCATCCGGGAGGCCGCTTCTTCTTCAACACCGGGTAGAAAATCTTTGTAACCATGATCGCCGTCTTCGCCGTTGTATTGGGGGTAAAGCTGTGTGGCATAGGGCTTGAGCACGGACG
Organism: Phycisphaerales bacterium UBA7800; assembly: GCA_002480565.1. GTDB lineage: Bacteria > Planctomycetota > Phycisphaerae > Phycisphaerales > Phycisphaeraceae > UBA7800. Next base: position 42,954 of record DLCK01000066.1, read on the forward strand.
CAGTGCCCAGGTAAAACGTCTGGTCAATGTCACGGGCAAGCCAGGGTTGCTTGAATGTCCTGGCATCGGGACGCAATGGGATCGGACCGTTGGCCATGTAAAAGTGACTGCCAAGTCCATCAACGCGATCAGGGATCAGCCATGTGCTGGTGGGGGTGGCATTGTCATGTGAATAGCTGCTGGTCATGCCGAAACACAGACGATCCGGGTCTTGACGCTTCACTGCCTTAGCGCACTCATCAATCATTTTTCGCAGGTTGGTTTCGACGGCCGCGAACTGGTCGTGCGGTTCGTTAAACGGCACTTCAATACCCAGCACATTGGGATTGCCTTTGAAGTGTCCGGCGAGCCATGCATGACAATCCAGAAGTGCAGTGCGATGCAGTGGCTTGGCATAGTCGTAGGCAACACCTGTGCGGTTGTCCGGTGCCAGCCACGCCAACGCGGTGCCGGGTTTACCTTCTTTTTGATCCGAAGGCATGCCACCGACGAAGTATCGGTAGGGGCGAGTCCCGTATTCATGCCAGTCAAAGACGGTGTAGATTCCCAGTTCGCCAGCAAGTTTGATGTGGTAGTCAAGCAACTCGATGAATCGCGGATCAAGGTTGTGTTGCTTGAGAATGTCCTTGTATTGCGGGCTTTCGGGATACACGCCTTGTTTGGGTTGGATCATCATCATGTTGAGCGTCAGGCGGACGGTGTTGACACCCCAGTCGTTGAGTTGGGTGAGGTGTCGGGTGAGTTTTTCGAAGTCGGTTTTGTTGGAGTAGCCCAATTGGAACTTGGTGTAGTTGAGTCCAAGGAAGCCAAGTTGTTTGCCGTTTGCCATGAGCTTGCCGTTTTCGACGGTTGCTTTGGCAAGTTGCTTGCCGGTGAACTGGTGGTATGCGAAGACGGGTTGTTCGATGACGTTGGGGGTATCGGCGTTGGTTCGCCATTGGATGTTGTAGAGCTTGCCGGGCTTGAGTTGATCGGCTTTGAGCGTGTAGGTGAATTGGTTGTTGTTGGTGGCGATGTTCCTGTCGACGACGACATGCTGGCCATCCTTTTGATCCATGGCAATGGACAGATGCACGACGGGGATGCCGGCGGACACATTGCCTGTGAGTTGGACGGCGTTCTGTTTGTAGAAGATGTCACGGGCAAGCGGTGAGGCTTGGATGTCGCTGGGGGTCACCAATTCAATTGAGCGCACGGCATAGCTTCCAGGCTGACTCATCTGCATGAACAGACCTTGGAGCGTGGCAGTCAATTCGGTCTGGGCTATGGGCATGAGCACCGTGGTCCATTGACCTGCCTTGAAGGTGACCGGCTGACTTTGAGCTGGTTTCTTGCCTGCCATGCGATTGTCGACTTTCCAGTCGAGGGTCAGTGACGCGGTGGTGTCTTTGTCACTTCGGATCTGGATGGCAAAGTGCAGCTTGTCGGTGGTCGAAAGTTTGTCGAGTACCAACGGCGTGTGATTGGCAAACCAGCGGATGGCCCAGTGACCACCACCATCAGGCTGCTCAAAACCAATGAGTTTTTCATCGGCTTCGTTGCGCGATTGCACAACCATATTGCCATAGCGTGTGAGGCCGCCAGCGATCGGGCCATTGGGATAGAGTTCCAGAACCGGACGCGTTAGCAGGGCGTATTGTTGTTGGGCGATCGCATAGGGCGAATGGATTGTGAATGTGACAAGGATTGCCAGAATCAAACTGGTGCAAAACGTTTTCATAGGTTTCCTTAAATGAAAAGCAGGATCATTAAATCGTAATCAAGGATTGGGGACATGTCGTGATCATTGAAACACGACTGCGGATTGGAACATGAAGTTTTCTGACGTCGGTGAAAAATTCGGGAAGTCAGTTGCAGGCACAGCACTGACATGCCCGTCACCATAAAAGATGTTGGCTCCGTTGAGATGCCTCAGGTGGATTCTGCTGATATTCCCGTCTAGGCGTCCATTTTGCGGGTGGCCTGAATCGTAGTACGTTTGGTATTCGATGGTATCGCCGCCGACGGCAAAGTTGCTGGCAGGTGTCGGCATCTCATAGGGGGTGTATGTCGGTATGCCCCAATTAAGTCGGTCCCGGACCCCAAAGGTTGGCTTGTACATACTTCCTGCGGTCTGCTTATTATTCCAACTCGGACATTGAAGCACATTCATGTTGGGCAAATATTCCGCTTCGACGATGCGTTTGCCCCAGTATTCAATAGGCCCGTCGAAATTATCCCCGCCTGGAAGCCAGATATCCCCACGCATAAAGTCGATGGTGTATTGCATGAGTACCTGTACTGACTGTTTTTGACGTGACATGCACGCAGTACGCCCAGCTGCTTTCCGTGCCGACGCCAGCGCTGGCAACAAAATAGCAATGAGCAACGAGACAATCGAAATCACCACCAGAAGTTCGATGAGCGTGAAGGCTTTGCGATGGGCATATGATAAGTGCATGGCTCTGTTCCTTACGATTCAGGGTCAAATGGACTGTTTTTTAAGCTGTAATTCCACTATTCCTGCATGAAGCAGTCGGGAATTTCATCATCAAACGTGACAGACTTGGGTAACTCTTTTTCAAACCAGGAAGGCATACTCTGGAACTGCGGGACATCAATGTTCTGACGCATGTCATTGAGAATCTGACAGGCTTTAACGAGCATCTGCCCGGTATGCACACCGTAACGATGGATGGGCAACACGTTTGGACTCTCGCATGGCCAGTTGTTCTGGGAATAAACGTGAATGTCTTTACCCACAACCAGGCCACAATCATTGAGTCCGAGCATCACATGTTCAATGAGGTTGTCGTCGAGAATCAGCAGACCATCAGGACGTTGATCCACCGGCAACTCAAAGAGCAACCAGATGATCCGACGGATGGTCTCGGGGTAATCGCGGCTGACATATTGAATCCAGGACTTACGTGTTTGAAGGCCTGCCGACTGGACCATGCTCACCAATTCCGCGCTGGGGTGTTCAGCCATACTCACTGCAGCGACGCGATGAGCGCCTAAAGACTTGAGTTGTGGCAGGACACGTTGAGTCAGGTAGTCGTCATGATCGGTGGTCAGTGAAGGCAAGCGATTTGATTCTGTTGAACCAAAAAGATGCAGAATCGGAATACCACTTTGAGCGACCGTCGCATGTTCAAGTACGTGATCGCAGAAGGGCATGACCATCAGTCCGGCAAGTGTTTGCTGGCGAACATCATCAAGCAGATGATCGATGCCGTTGGCCTTGGCCGTTTTATGCAGATCGTAGTAGCACTCAAATCGATACCCCGGCGTCTGAGCCTGAAGGCGGATCGCTTCCTGTGACAGTGATGCATTGAATCGCGACCAATACGAATCACCCGGATGTCCAGGAAAGAGAATGCCATAGCGGTATAGATGCGGCGGGTAGTCTTCGACGAACATGCCACGCCTGCCATCGGATCGAACGAAGCCTTGATCACGCAATTGACCGACCGCCATCTGCACGATGGAACGGCTGGTATCAAAGCTGGTCACCAGATCATCAAAGGTCGGGAGTTTTTCACCCGGTTCAGATTGTCCACGGATAATTTGTAAACGCAGGTCATCTGCGATCTGTTGGTAACGGGATTTAGTATTGCTCTCAATGGATTTCATATCATTCAATTGAAGGCGCGTGCAATACAAAAGTCAAGCCCATCGCTCGAATAATTGAGCGATGGGCTTGGTTGTGTCGTAATTGGTTAATTTTTAAATATTTAGAGTTTTGTAAATTGTGGCGATGTCAACTTATTTGAATTGAATTTCCGCTTCATGCCAATCCGAATCCGGCAGGACAAGCTGTCCATTTGCGCCAATTGAGATGGTGATGGCTTTGTATTGTGGGCGCGTGATACAAAATTCAACGGCTTTGGCCGAACCCTTTTTGAGTCCCTTGAGAGTGATGGGGAGTTTGTCGGTTTCCTTTTGGTCGGTATCTAACACGGTGCGACTGATGATGAGGTTGGATGACTGGTTCAAGGGTTTGTGATCCGCACTGACAAGGATGACGGTGGCGAAGCCTTGTTGATTGCCAACCGTTAGATGTTGGTAGTCACCTTGGATGGTGTTGCCGGTCATGTCTCCGCTGAAGGCTTCGGCTTTGGGTGCGATGATGCGGAGTTGTTTGGCGTCGAGGTCTTTGGTGATCTGGCCGGTGTCACTGGTGACGATTTGACTGGGTGTACTGCGCATCCAGGGCTTGACCATCTGCGTTGGCGGCGGGGCGTCGAATGTTTTGCCAACGGCATGGACGGATTGCCAGCCGGGTTTATAGATATTGGTCGGACGCATCAGGGCGTTGTAGTCGGTGCCGACGTGTGGGGTGCCCACTGCGAAGGTGACGGGTTTTGAGGATGGGTCGACGAGTTGGTTGCGATAGATCATGCCAGCAGTTCGCAGGTGATCGCGCATCATATCGTCAGCGACCATCGTGCCGATGTGTGGTTCACGTCCTGGTTTTTTTGCTTTACCTTCGGCAGTCAGGTCACGGTCACCATGTTGCCAGGCAAACCAGACGATGCCGTCGATGCCTTGATGCACGCCGTATGCAGCAGCAGCGAGCATGAGTTGGCTGCGGTAGGGGCCTTCGGTTTTAACGCGTCCGCCTTCGGATTCATTAAACTCGCCGATGATGTAGGGTTTGTTGGCAAGGATGGTTTTACTTTTCTGATAAACGAAGTCTTCGTGACTATCGACGACACGCGGGTTCACATACGCATGGTCTTCGATGTAGTCAGCATGTTCGCTGTGCATCTGCAATGCCGAATCCCCACGCCAGAGGTTGGAATAGGTGATGGCACCTTTGAAGCCAAGCTCGCGCATGTTCTGCTTGACCTTGATGAAGTACTGCTGATCCAGATCACGGAAGAATGCTGCGCGGACGCGCTTTTGTTCATCCGTGTTTGCTTTGTATATGTCGCAGATATCGCTGAGTCCTGCCTGCTTGGCGAAGGCTTCCCATTTGGCGACGAGTTTTTTCTGGAAGTAATCCGTAAGGTTGTTGCCACAGATTAAAACATAGTCGGCGGAGAATTCGTTGGATAACTCATAGGTGAGTACCTGTGGATCATTGGCGTAACTGAGTTTGGTATACGGGTTGACATGCGTCAGCGTGTACTTGATGAATTCCATGTCCAATGCCGCACAACGCTCATCGACGAGTGGCAAGAGCTTTCGCGAATCAATGTTCTTTTTCCAATGACGTTTGTTAAGCTCATCCATGGCCATGATCCATGCCGCTTCGTCTTCCTCGGTGGTCTTGAGGACATCCACATCATAAGGCAAGTACGTTCGACTCCATCGGCCGGCAAGCATCAGGTAGATGCCTTTGTCGCGGAGCTTGGCGTTGAGATAGTCAAAGCGATCCCACGCTTCGGTATTGGGCTTACGGGTGTTGCCTGTGCCGTAGTCATTGAGTGTGAATATTTTCGAACCCCAGACCCAGTCACGTGACGGGCGCATCATGTGATGCGGACGGGCAAGATTGATTTGAGAGTCGGCCATGTCCTGGGCGATTTGTTCTGCCTGCTGCTTGCTTGGATACAAGGCCACAAGATTCATCCCCCATAGGCGAACGGTCTGGCCTTTACTGTTGACAAAGGCATTACCCTTGGAAGTCAACGGCTCAATGGATTGGGCTGAACAGGTCAGTGCAGTCATCACCACGAGAGTCATGGCAACGGATACAACTAATTGCAAAGTTCGAAATAACACTTTGATCTCCTTGAAGGATGCGATAGGAATAGCTGCGTTGCGACGCAACGCTGATGTTTTGAAAATTGAAAGCTGAACGTTTGTTTGAGGTTGTTTTATTCGCAGTAGTCTTGTAACCAACGTCTGGCTTCACTGGTGCTTTGCGCAGCAGGGGCATCACGGTCACTGATGAATTTTGCATGTCCGCCGACGTAGAGGACGTTGCAGCCATCACCGTGGTAGAGATTGTCAAAGCCTGGCCAGTCGACACGGGGGTTGTCAGCTTCCAAAGCTTTGCCGGGTGTCTGTTCCATACTTAACGGGCCGTAAAAGGTATTGCCCAATCGGTGTATGTAGTCAGAGAACCAATAGCCGGGGACAGGGGAAATGGGTTTTTCGATGTAGTTGCGATAGACACGGGTTTTGACAGCAGGGCAGCCAAAGAGTTTACCGGTGGTGAGGTATCCGCCCCCGATAAGCAGGCCGGTACTTTGCCAGGTGCTTTTGGTCAGCAGGTAATTGTCATCGGCTGCGGTACTTTTCCATGTCCACCCGCGGTGGTCACTCATGTACATCCCGTAGGCCAGACCTTGCTGACGCAGTTGGCTTAGGCAGGAGGTTTTGTACGCAGCTTGTCGGGCCTTACCCAATGCCGGTAGAAGGATGGAGATCAACAGTGAGACAATGGAGATCACCACAAGCAGTTCAATCAATGTGAACGCGCGATGCGATTGCGTTGGCGTTTGGGTTTTCATGATCGATTCCTTCTGAATCAATGAGCAATTGTCAGTTTGTTTAAACACTCGCGTTGGCAAGTGTGTCACCATGATCAAAGGTCAAAGGCAAGACTGTTGGCTTGAATGTCAGACCAGGTGTTTCGATTTTCTGCATCAGTAAATCCACAGCCTGTAAGCCTGCTTCGATAGTGGGTATCCGAAATGTGGCGATATCCAAACCAATGTAATTTTCACCATCACTGGGCAGTTGACCGGGTGTGATCATCTCATCAAAACTTATCAGTGACAGATCGTCAGGCACGGTTAGTCCTGCCATCGTTGCAGCAAGTAACACGCGCTCCGGGCCGTCATAGGCAATGATCGCAGTAGGACGATCAGCGGACTTGAATAATGTGATCAATGCATGGAGTCGTTGCTTGCCAGGCAAGCCTGCAAACGCACGATAGTCCGTGGGTTTGAGTCGTGCTTTTTTCATCGTCTTCATATAACCGGCATGGCGATCCACACGGCTGTAGTGACTGTCCGGATGCGTGTCAAAATGTGTAAAGTCGATATAACCGATCCGTTTGTGACCGCGATCAATCAAGGCCTGCGTTGCATCTTCACCGGCTTGCAGATCGTCGTAATGGACACAGTCACGCTTGAGTTTGCAGTTAAGCCAAATCGATGGGACCGGATCTTCATCCAATCGCTTGAGCATCTGTGCAGGTATCCGGTCGGTGTAGTTGACCAGCAAACCATCACAGCAACACTCTTGAAGAATTCGCGGGAACGCACCTTCCTCGGCCAACGCTTCGTCAGGTAAACGAGCAATCGACAAATGCATCTTCCGCTCAAGCAACGCATCGTGAATGCCGTCAAGAAGCATCGGTGGCAAGTTACTTCGCCCATGATCCGCGCTGAGCAGTAAGCCCAGGCAGTCAAACCGACCCTTGCGAATGGCCGACGCCGAACTGTTGGGACGATAGCCAAGCTCACGGGCAATCTGACGAATCCGCTCGGCACGACGCACCGCGCTGGGCCAGCTTTCCTTGATCTGACCCCGCATCACACGTGTCACCGTTCGTGACGAGACACCTGCCTGTTTTGCGACTTCCTGTAGAGTGGACATGAAAATCCTTTGTGGCTACGTGGACAAGTTGTCTACGTGGACATAATAGGCGGCCTACTTGGCTGTTTTCAAGTGTCCGGTCACATTTTTTTTCACTTTGTGCCCAACACATACCCAAAAGGGGTAAAAAGTGTTCCGAATTTACCCAAACAGGATGAGTTTGATGGGACACACTTGATGAATCATACGATCTGCAAATCAGGATGCCAGATCAGAAAAATTGACCCGCTTACAAGTTGATTTCATCGGCATGATTGAGATGTCTTTTTTCTTCATCAGCTTCAAGGATTGGCTGCTCCAGATCACTGAGTCGCTGGGTCGTGTTCATGATCAGGTCATCAAGTCGTTCGACGTCTTCTGCATCAAGCTTCTGGTCATGAGCTTTGAGGATGTAAAGCTGTATGCTATTGAGGAAGTTGTTGATGATGTCCTGAGCGGTATGAAGTGTCGAGCCGAGCGTTTCAAGATGTTGTTCAACCTTCAGAACCTGTTGGCGTTTGAGATTCCGAGCGTGAATCAAGTCGATCATAATGCCTATTGCCAAGGGGACAGCAATGATCAATAACTCGTCAATTTCAAAGTGATCCATTTCTTCAAGAAACAGATGGAGGTTTTCGTAAGGGTCCAGATCAAACGCAAGACAACAGGCCATGATCCCAGCCCCTGTCAACAGAGCAAGGCATGTCCATTTGCATGCTTTGATATGTCTAATCAGTGCTGCCATACCGCAATAGCCCTGAAATTAAAATTATTATCCAACACTATATATCGGCAAAAATAGTGGCTGGCTTGTGTCGCATTAAAGTCCTACCGCAGGTTATATGGAAGGTGTTTTGCGAGCTGATGCCGAATATGGAATCAGGTATAAGCCGCAATGCGATTGGTTCTGCGCTTTAACTCGCTGTGATAGGATCGGCCAAGATCAGGTGCATGTTCAGCAGCATAATCAGTGAGTCTGATTGTCCCTGTAGGAGGTGTGTTGGCAAATAGAAGTTCGTTTTGCAAGGCATGAATTTCATCGCGCGTGATCGTGACATCACCAACACATTTGCCTACAAGATAGCCAATCGCATGGGCAACGCGCGATGGGATTCCGATAATTTTGCAACGTAGTTTGAGTATGTCACGAATCGTTTCAACCATCTGACGATACGAAAAGATCTCAGGCCCGTTGGCATTGACTGTGACGTTTTTATCATGTTGACCATGCTCAACAATTAATGCTGCAAGGTCATCCACGTGTATCGGCTCCAAGCGGTATTGCCCATCGCCAAAGACCCCAAACACCGGCAGCCGACGAAGTGTCCAGGCGATGTTATTGACCAATATATCTTCAGGCCCAAACAGCACCGTCGGTCGAATGATGGCATTGGATAAGCCTGAAGTCTGCAGCGCTTTTTCAAGTTTGGCTTTGCCCCGGAAATACTCCAAAGGTGAATTGCCTGAAGGGTTGGTAATACTGACATAGACAATTCGCCGGACACCTGCTGCCTCTGCTGCATCAAAGAGTGTCAACGTATTATGGATCGCTTGAGCATAGGTAAAGTGTCGATGATTAAACCGGACCCAGTATGTAATGTAGAGCACGTCGACATCTGCCAGAGATTCGGTGAGTTTGGCTAAGTTATCAAAATCAAACGGCCGAGCCTGTACCTCGCCGCCAAACGGATTAGGCCGATCCGGCGAGTTGGTCAGCGTGATGACCTCTTCCCCCTTTGCCAGCAGTCGCCGGGTAATATATTTACCGCTATAGCCATACGCCCCAGTTACCGCATGCATCCGTTTGGATCTATTCATCATTCTCCCCCGTGGATTACAGGTCTATATTACATTGTAGTCGAAGACCACCGCGCATAAAAAAACCGCTTTGACGGTTAGCCAAAGCGGTTCTTTAAAAGTGATCCCTACGGGATTTGAACCCGGAAAAAACAGCCCTGACGCTATCAAAAATGCGGGTGGGACTGGTATAGGGACTGAGACGGCTGAGAATCTAGAGCGATTCCCTGAACTTACACAAGTTGTCACAACATGGCCTGAACTGTCACAAACAGAACGGCACGTGATCCTGTCGATTATCAGCGGACGGGAAGGAGCTGCAAGGCGTGAGTCCTTGCAGTCATTTCCGGCGGCTGATCGATCCACCACGTCTACACCTTCCCCATCATCACCACATATCAAGGAGAACCAGTCATGAACGATCTGGTAGCTGTCGTTACGCGCTCACTGCTGCAAGCGTCTAGCCATGTCCCATAGCAGCCTGACTGCCAAGAGCTCTTCCGGGGGGCTCCCCTCAAGAATTTGAGGGGCGGGGGGGAGTTGATCCGGCTGCACGTGCTGCCGGTGTTCAACGTATTCGCAATAACCATAAAAAAACCGCATCCGTGATTGTTTGGCGACGACACGGGGAGCGGTGGAAAACCAGAAAATGCATTATAACACATTGATTCATCAGGATGATTGCCGACATGCGAGGCACGCGCAGCGGGCCGGAGCGAGCATGGCTCGCAGGTCGGCAGGCCTCTTTGATCAAGTTGACAGTGAGAAGGGTAAAAAGGCACTCCCGCCATGTGAGGACGTTGCCGCACGCTACAAAGCGGGTTGGTGTCCTGAGAAGGACGCAGCCGTGCAACGGGCTGCATCTGCCCTGGGCTTGTCCACAACACATATTTCACCGCGAGGGAAAGATACTAAAGAAAAATGGGCATGTGAGATTGCAGTAGGGGGTAGTGTGGTAAGCGTCAAGGGACGCAAACCTACTCATATCAAAGCCGGTGGCGGTGTTCGTGGTGAGGTTAAAGGCTTCTCAAAGAACGCAAGACGTCGATTGATCCGCAAGGTGGGAAGTATCGACCGTGAAGCTTTGCAGTGTATGCCTATCTTCATCACCTTGACCTATCCCGGTGAATGGCCAAGTGATCCCAAGCAATGGAAAAAGCATTTGGACACATGGGCTAAGCGGTTGAAAAGGCGTTATCCCAATGCCTGTGCGATATGGAAGCTTGAGCCACAAAAGCGAGGTGCACCACACTATCACCTGATCTTGTTGAATGTTCCACATGTAAGCAAGTATTGGCTTACAGAGTCATGGTACGAGGTTGTAGGGTCTGGTGATGAAAGACATTTACGAGCTGGAACAAATATCCAATTGATTCGTTCATGGCGTGGCTGCATGTCCTATGCTGCCAAGTACACTGCTAAGGTCATCGAAGAACTACCCGAGGGATGGGAGAAGGTCGGTCGTATGTGGGGCATCATTGGCCGTGCTAATCTCCCGATTACCGTCATTCGTTTTGCTGTAGATAAAGCTTTGTTTCTAAGAATCCGCGATTTCCTTTGGTTCTGTATCGGTGGACCACCTGAGGGCTGGATTCAGTTTGACGATGATGGCATGACCGCGATGATTGATTGGGGGCAGTTACCAACATTTGAATGATTAAAAAAACTGTTGTGTTATGAAAGTAAAGACATATAATGTCATAAAGGGGTTACTATGAATGTCATAGTCACGGATGAAGCACTTAAGCAGATTACAAAGCTGCCGCGTCCGATTCAGACGCGCGTGCTCAAAATTGTCGAGCGTTTGGAGCATTGGCCACAGGTCAGTGGAATCAAACAGTTAACTGGGAAATGGTCGGGATGCTGGCGTATCCGCACTGGTGATTGGCGTGTGATATTTGAAGTAAAAAACGATGTGGTCATTATTCGCGTTGCACATCGTAAAGATGTTTACGGAGATTAACTGCCAAGCTGCCGAACTTTTGGCTCCGGGCAAAAGCGAGCAGCGGGCATAGGAGAATTAGGCTATGCATACAGACACAATTACCATTCAGGGCAAGCGCTATGTGGTCATTCCTGAGAAGGAATACGAATCACTTGTAGAAAACAAACCGCCTGTGTTACCCAAGCCAGATCGTAATGGCTGTCGTCCAGCAGTTGAGAGTGTTCGTGTGATTATGGCTCAACAATTGATTGCTGACCGACAAAAAGCTGGCATGTCCCAAGCTGAACTTGCTAAACGTGCAGGAATAAGACAAGAAACAATTTCCCGCATCGAGTCCGGCAAAGTGACTCCCACTATCAAGACAATGGAAGCAATTGACAAAGCTTTGAGTAATTGAATTATCAAATTGTTTCGGGGAAGTAATGACAAAACCGAAAAAGAATCAAAATGACTGGGTACCCTACACCATGCTACTGCCTGACGGTCGCACTGTGTTTGTCCGTATTCCCGGCCAATATGTAACCTATGATCGAAGTGGTGAGATGGCCATCAAACCCAATGGCGTTAAGTTTCTCGAAAACATCAAAGCTTTGGCCATGCAGACGCCTGAATCACCATCGCCATCCTACATTCGGCAAGTCCGTATCGCATTGAAGATGACCCAAGTGGAGTTCGCAGAAAAGCTGGGCTATAGCGTGATCAGTGTGAAGAAGTGGGAAGCTGGTGACGTGAAGCTAGGTAAAAATGCCGTGGATCGTTTAAGCAAGTTGGTGGATAGATTCACCAAACGTGGCCTTGTCATGGCCGGTTAAGCTGACGAGCTTTTGTCACCGGGCAAAAGCGAGCAGCGTTACGTTCGTAATGTTCTGTAAAAAACCAAGTTAAATTCGTTTAATTTTATAATATAAAACAGGTGCAGCATGGCTAAAAATGACACTATATTGCTGGATGGGATTATTGAAGAACGTATTGAAAAGTCGCTTCCATCTGACCAAAAAAATAAAGTTTTTGAATACTTTACCTTTGAGCAAGTTTTGAAAAATAAAGATTTGTCAAGAGATGAAATAGAAGCTGGGATGGTTGATGGGTCATTGGATGGAGGTATAGATGGTTTTTATGTGTTCATAAATGGGCATATGCTTGTTGATGATAAAATGTTTGTGTGGCCAAAATCATCAGTAGTAATCGAACTGTACATTATTACCTGTAAGCACAAAGAAACATTTCAACAGGCTCCTTTAGATAATCTGTTGTCTAGTGTTATTGAGCTTTTGGATTTTCAGCTTGATAAAAATGATTTTTCCGGTAAGTATTCAGATAAAATCATTGAGTGTCGCGAAAGACTTTGCTGTGCATATCGCAAGGTGTCATATCGTTTAAGTAAATTGTACGTTAATTACGTGTATGCTTCGCGTGGAGATACATCAAAATTAGGTGATTCAGTAGATGCAAGGTCAAATCAGATAGTTTCTGAAACGAACAGGATGTTCAGTAATTGTGATATAAATTTTAATTTTTTGGGTTCGGCTGAGCTTGTTGATTTAAATAGAAAGATGCGAGATTTTACGCTTGAGCTCCCACTTGTTGATTTTCTGCATTTGGGGGATAGTTATTTATTGTTAGCCAGCCTTTCAGATTACGCAAATTTTATTATGGATGGAAAAGATTTGCGGCGATATCTATTTGATTCCAATGTTCGTGATTTTATGGGTTTGAATAGAGTTAATGAAGACATAAGAAATACTTTGCTGGATGATATGTCTCCGGATTTTTGGTGGCTAAACAATGGTGTGACTGTGTTGGTCAGTCAAGCGTGTGTAATTGGTAAGAAGTTGATAGAACTTAAAGATATACAAATAGTCAATGGCTTACAAACTTCAGAGTCTATATATCGGCATTTTGTGTGCGGCGGAGTGGATGATCCCGAAAGGTCTATACTTGTCAAAGTAATTGTTGCTACTGACGCAGATGTAAGAGATGCGGTGATTCGGTCGACGAATAATCAGACTAATGTAGAGCTAGCATCATTGCATGCAACAGATAAAATACAAAGAGATATTGAAGATATAATGATACGGTATGGAGTTTTCTATGAAAGGCGAACTAATTTTTATTTTAATAAGGGGCATTTGCAAGAGGAAATAGTTACTCCTTTGTATTTGGCTGCTGCATATGTTTCTATTGGCTTGAAGAGTCCTATTCGTGCGTCAAAATTGAAATCAAAATTTATGCGAAGCGATAAATCGTATGGTGTGGTTTTTAATGATGGTGTTCCATTGGAAATGTGGCCTCGTTTAGCTGTGTTATACAAGAAGATTGATAAGTTTTTACAGTCCCAGAGAGCAAGGCGGGTTGGTATGAATTCTGGGGAAGGTTTTTTGAAAAAATGGAGATATCTTTTAGGTTTTAATTTAATATCAAATATTTTAGGTACTTATGGATATGCGCGTGAAGGATTTGTGAGTTTAAATATTCAGGATATTGACGATGATTTGATGGGAGTTGTGTTTGATTTTCTTTGGAATGCAAATGACGAGTTGTTCACAAATCCTCGCGCTTATAAAAGGCCGAAAATGGTGAAAGAATTGTGTCGCTTGTGTTCTATTGAATTTGATATAGCTGGATATGATGAATGGGCTAGGAAAAAACAGGTTTCTTGGAACAGTAAAGAAAGCTATCGTGGCTGTAAAGTTGACTTGGAATTTGCAATGAAAGTTGATGAATTATTGCCATCGCAGCCTTGGAAGCCAGGGGTTCATTTAGATGTGATGAAAAAATTGGAATGCACATACAGTCAATACTATGGAGCAACATCCCTGCTGATTCAAAAGGGCATTAGAAGTGTTCAAAAAGACGGTGTTGTATATGACCCTGATGGCAAGGTGCTGAAAATCGACGAAGAGAGAGTTGATGCTCAAACATTGAAATTGTTTGATGTTTAGATAGTAAGTTTATTAAAAGATTGACAAGATAATAAGATAATAATATTATGGACAGCATGACCGATGCCAAGAAGAAAATTTTGTCCATATCCATTGATCCTGATCTATTGGATCGAATCGATTCTCTTTGCCGTTTGGAAGCTGAGTCGCGTTCTGCTTACATAGAGCGAGTCTTGCGGAATTCTGTAGATGGTAAGGAAAGTGTCATTTCAGACATGGAAAGCCCTTTAAATCGGGCTATATTTGAAACACTCGTCAAAACACCGAAGCCCATTATTCAGGCAATTTCAAAAATCTTGGGCGAAACGATGACTGATGATGATTGGGACAGAATTCAGAGGAATGCTCCCCAATATACCGGTGAAGGGAAGAAGCGGCAGCAACAGAAAAAGAAGGGGGCTAAAAAATGAATTCTGTGAGTGAGAGAATCAGCAAGCTAAAGTTGTTGACCTACAAACATTTAACAGAAATGTTCGGCGTTGATCGCAAGACCATTTATCGATGGGTAGATGCTGGTCGACTTCCTCAACCCATTAGGATTACCGCTCGCACAGTTCGATTTGATGCTGAACAGGTTTTGCGGTGTCTCAAGGATCATCAGGGGTAAGTCATGGGCTGGAGTGTAAGAAAGCGCAAGCGACGAAAAAACGGCAAATCTAAGCCGGATAAGTACTATACGCTTTACTACAAGCTTCCCGGCATGTTGTCTGAAAAACCTTATCCGCTTGGTGTTGCTGACAAGCAAGTGGCAAAAAAGAAGGGCGAAGAAGTTTATAAACGTCTCGAACGCATTGCAGATGGTCTTGAGGATGATGAAAACGTCAAGCCTTTGAAATTGCTAGAACTTCTGCCCAAGTATCTCAAGGAAAAAGAGTCGGATGAGTTGAATGGTCAGTACATGAGCGACCTAAAGAGTCGGAATAAACGACTGGTCAAAGATTGTTCATGGGTTCACCCGCATGACATCAAGGGAACTGATTTCACTTCTTGGCGTACCGCGATTGGCGATAAGTTGTCAGCCAAATCTAAAAACGATTATTTTGATGCTCTGGATGGATTTTGTGAATGGATGCAGATTCAAGGCATACTTGATGAAATGCCATTGAAGCGCGTTCGTAAGTTGTCCGTCAAGGGCAAGCAAAAGGTTCGGGACTGTTACACAGTCGATGAGATTGATCGTTTGTTGACTGTTGCTGGCAAACGGAAAGTACTTTACATGGTGGCCATTCTGACCAGTTACCGGCGTGGAGTGCTTTACAAGCTTCAATGGTGCCATATCGACCTTGATTCCGATATGCCTGTGATCCGGGTGCCTGCAAGTATTGAAAAGAATGCTTCGGAAAATCCCAAATTCGTCCGTGATGATGTCAAGCAATTGCTGCTAGAACTTCGTGGGGAGTCTTACAATCCCACAGATCGAGTATTTGAGGGGATTCTACCCAAGTGGGATTTGGTTTTCTTGGAAAATGACCTGGCTAAAATCGGTTTAAGTCGAAAGCGTCCAGATGGTAAGTTTCTGGACTTCCACTCATTCCGTCATACAGCCTGTACGCTGGCGTGTCAGACTGGAATGGGGCAGAAGGACGTCCAGAGCTTTATGAACCATAAGACGTCCAGCATGGTCGAGCATTACAATCATATGCAGAACGTCACATCTCAAACGCTGATCGAGAAGTTGCCACGATTTGATAAGTCCATTCAAAGTGGGACTGGTATAGGGACTGAAAATACAGTCAAAACCGGTCCCAAGATGTCACAAACTGACTTAAGCGAAAATGGGACTGATTCAGAAAACCCCTTAAAAACAAATAAAAAAACCGCTTTGACGGTGAGTCAAAGCGGTTCTTTAAAAGTGATCCCTACGGGATTTGAACCCGTGTTTCCAGGATGAAAACCTGGCGTCCTGGACCAGGCTAGACGAAGGGACCAACTTCAAGTGCTTTTGTTTTCGGCTGTCAATGACAGTCAAAATCTGGTCAGGACTTGTTAGACGGAACAGTATACAGATAATTTATTGGCTGGCAAGTTCGAAGAGCACTGTTTTGGAAAAACTATCCAAACACTTTCAGACAATCGCCAACCTGTTTTGCAAGTTGCTTGAAAGTCGTTTGTTATGGGACGGCCAGTTGGCTGCTTATCCAAGATAGCCCGAGCGACGCATGGCAACGAGTCTGGGTTGGAGATATCGACCGGGGCATTGCGTGGGTTTGAGTTCTTGATGCGTGTACACACGATGCACTGGCACGTTGTACTGTCCCATGATCGATGAAATCATTGATTGGGCGGATGCCAACTGAATGTTGGAAGGGGACTGTTTTTCGAAGTTCCCTAGGAGCATGATGCCAACGTTATGTTCGTTGAGGTCAGCGACATGAGCACCTTGATATTTGAGGGGTCTGGCTTCCCAGACTCGGCCGGCACGATCGATGATGTAGTGGTAGCCGACATCGCCCCAATTGCGTTCTTTCATGTGAAAGCGTTGGATATGCTGCAGGCGTGACATGGTGGTGTTAGTGTCGGTGAAGTTAACGACTTCCCATCCCTCGTGGTGGAGGGTGATCCGGTTGATGCCGTTCATTTGATCGACGCGTCGGGTGTTGGTGGACATCTTTGCCCAGGCGGATCGTGGGATGACATTGGGTGTGGTGAGACTTGTGGTGTAGTTGTTTTGAGGCTGCGGCGCTGCGTAGGTGACTGGCGGTTGTTGATAGGTTGGTGCTGGTGTTGGCTGGGGTGCGTTGGGGAGAGTCTTGTAGGACTGATAGTTGCTGGTGGTGTAGTCATGCCTTGGCTGGGGCATTTGCGTAGGCCAGTTGGGTCTTGGGCGTTTCTGCAAGACCAAAGGCGTATCGCTGCATCCAGCGGCGATGGCACCGATTGCTGCCAGAATCATCTGGCGTCGGGTTAACTTCCTGGTTGACTCCACGTTCAGCTCCTACTGATCTTGGCGTCCCTATGGCGGGGGAATCGACTGGAACCCATCCTGCAACATCCAAGACATCGTAGGAATGCTTGATCCCAATAATAAACAATTGCGGACAGTGTAACACGGCCCGTCCACAATTCATCGGATTTTTAGGTTCCTGGCATGCAATTTTGGCGCGGTAAGCGCAAAAATTACGTGATTGTTCAGGTATCCATGACGCATACATGGAATATGAGTGGGGATTCGCATTCAAATGGGAAAGCAAAGCAGGCGCATTTATTTTTCGCCGGTGACCATTTTATACTTGCGCTTGATGAGATCCGAAAGGTGGACGACTTCCGCATTAGTTGTCGGAGTCCAGGTACACCAGTGCAATTGGACGGCGGACTTGGCGGACTTGAGAGCTTCGCGGATCATGCGATTCAAGCGTCGCATGGGCATGCCTTCCATCTGGTCATCGGTGAGTGTGATGCAGACGACTGGGCCGATGACATTGGGGACGAAGTAGCCAAGGGTTTCGCCTTTTTTGTCCTTGGCTTTGGGATTGATGAAGTAGTATTCCAGTGTCCAGTTCCAGCTTGGGCCGTACCAGTGGAATTCGTAGGTGACATCCTCGTACTGTTCGAGTTCCTTCATCAACTCGGTAAACACTTCAGCATGTTGCGGGTTGAGCGGAGCAAGCAGGTTTTCCAGCGTTGGCGTGGCCCAGCGGTTTTGCCAAGGCAGAGCTGATGTGAGGTCTTGTGTCATCGTGTCAGATTATCCCAAAAAGTCAGTTGGCAGGAACAGTGCATTGAGCATCTAAAAGTCTGCCCTGCTGCAATTTACTCGCTAGTCTGTCTCAGGTTGCATCAAGGTAGATACAGTTCAAGGCGCCTTGAGCCTGAAAAAGGTAAACGACTATTGTAAAGCAGGAATCCATTCTGACAAGTCGGCAATCGGCTTGTGACCCATGTTCATTGAAATTTGGCATGGTTTATAACGATTGAACCCTATCCCGACCGGCTGGCCAATCATGCAGAAGTTCTTATGATTTTGTCGATAGCCGAGTCAGAAGCACGGGTTTTTTAGAAGTGACCAAAGGGCAATACGGGCTGTAACATGGGCGAAGACAAGATATTGTGGATTGTTGTCATGACTCGTCCGGCAATTCCCGGCAAGGTCAAGACACGCCTGGTTGGCGACTTATCCGACCAGCAGGCCGCCGATATCCATATGGCTTTGATGCAATGCGTGATGACACGTTTATCGCGGATTTATAATCAGATACAGGATCAACCCGTGCGGTTTGGCCTGGCGATTGATGGTGGGCCGACGGCTTGGGACGCTAGCATCGCTCATGAACCCTGGGAGTTACTGGATCAAGGCCAAGGCGATCTGGGCCAGCGACTTGAGCATGTTTGGGAACACATTGGCAAAGGTCCGGTGATGTTCTTTGGGATTGACAGTCCTGATGTGCCGCGTGTGGATTTGGAGAATATGATCCACGTCCTGAGTCGCGCCGACGCCGTTTTGGGGCCCGTTGCCGACGGTGGTTATTGGACGCTTGCCGCCCGTGAATTCCTGCCTCAGTTGCTCATGGGGATCGACTGGGGCTCGGCAAATGTGTACCATCAGACGATTGAGGCAGCACGTGAAGCACGAATCGATCTGGCCAGCGGGGCTCATTGGTACGATGTGGATACGCCTGCCGACCTGGCCGCATTGCGTCAGCGGTTGGAAGTGACACATGATGCAGACCTCATTGCGCTACGGGATCAACTCGACGCGATTTGTAAGGACAATATAGACATGAACACGACATCACAAACACCCGAATCAACTCAGGCAGGGGCATCCGACCAGATGGATCTCTCAACTTCGACCATTCTTGTCGTCGATGACAACGCTCAGAACGTCGAACTCATTCAAGCGTATCTCGAAGAACTCGGCTGTAAGACGTTTGTGGCATACGATGGTTTGGAAGCGATGCAATGGATTGAAAACGTCGACAATCCCATGCCGGACTTGATTCTTCTGGATGTGATGATGCCACGCATGAGTGGTTTTGAAGTCTGCTCCAAGCTCAAGGAAGACCCCAACACCCGTGCGATTCCAATCATGATGGTCACCGCACTCAACGAACTGGGCGACATCGAACGCGGTGTTGAATCCGGCACAGACGACTTCGTCACCAAACCCGTTAACAAACTTGAGTTACTCACACGCGTTAAATCTTTGCTGCGCGTCCGACACCTTAAGCGTGAACTCGACCGCACCATGGCCTACATTCAGGACATCGAAAAACGCGAAACCTCCGACGAGTAAATCAATCGCTTTAAGAAATAGATAAAACAACACGCGTCACATCACAATGACATGGCGCGTGTTTTTATATCCAAATAGCTGCGACATTGCGTGTCGTTGATGCATCATTGGTCGCGTTTACCACTTCATAATCGACTTGATTTCACCGGTGAGTTGGTCTGCCATCTTCTGCATCTTGCTGTTAGCCGGGTGCCAGTGTCCGCCGATGTCTTCGTTGACGCCGTTGTAGCCGGGGAAAGTGACTGCATGGATTGCATCATCTTCTGATGCCAGATCCGCCAGCCAATCACTGATGGGTTGTTGAGCCATCGGGCCGATGCATGCAAAAATCTGCACCTTGGGATAAGCAGCCTTGAGTCGATCAACTGTCTTGCGGTAGGCGCCGACGAAGTTTTCCTTGGTTAACTCCGGTTTTTGATCCTTGCCACGATACAAGTCATTGGTCCCCAGATTAATGATCACCACGTCCGGCACGTAGCTGGCCATCTCCCAAGTCTGCTTATCGTTAAGTGGCAATACCCGGTCAAACAACACAGGAATCGTACCTTGGCCAGGCACATCATTGATTCCACGATTGCGGTACATGCCACGTCCTGACCAGCAGATCATCATGATGTCCGCGTCGACCTGTCGGGCAGTAATCGCGGCATAGGACATGTAACCATTTTCGTTTTCAGCCGTATTGCCTTTGGATCGGTCGGACTCTTCACTGCCATATGCGCAGGTGATTGAATCACCAAGCACCATCAGCTTACGCTTTGCTTGAGGTATCGGCAAAAGCTTGGCACCCTCGGAGAGTTCAAAGCCGTTAAACGTGGTCTGACCGAAGTAGGCTTCGGTGCGTTGAAAGAGTTCGACCTGATGTTCACCGGGCGAAAGGTTTTGGGCAAGGTTATAGGTTGATTCATTGGGCGTGACAAAGATTACATGGGTCGGCTCGCCATCGACAATCACCTGCAACGCGATCTTTTTACTTTTGGTCGTCAGCTTGGCGGTGATGGACGTCCCGACAAATCGGCAACGGATATTGCTTCCCGTCCAACCAAAAGTTTTATCAGCCGTGAAGCGACCGACATATTGGATGTGTGCATCGTCCGGCAAGACGACAACCGACTCTGCCCAAACAGTCGCAGAGCAGATGGACAGCAGTAACAGCATTACGATTCGAGAACAGCGTGTGTTGAGCATGGATGGATTGCCTTTGCATTGCGTTGAACATGGGAAGGGCAGACTGTCTGTTTAATGAAAGTCTGACGGACTGCGGAATGATATGAGTATAGATTGCTTGTCTGCGCTTTCAATTGTCGTTACCAGCAGATGGCATTTACCCAAAAACGAAGGGAATGCATAAAGGTTTAAATAAATTGCAAAAATTAGGTTGACTGTTCATCACTGTGCTGCTTACTTTTTTTTAAATCACGCAGGGCAGACTTCTCTGAGCGTCATCTTCAGCCATCAATCGTTTGGCTTTGACTAGATCAGGACTGCGTCAGTTTAAGGTCTGTTTTTGCTTCTCCGGGCATGATTGCGTTTGAATGATCTGATCGAAATGTATTCACCTTTTCGGTGTGCTATCGCTGCGCCTTGACTTTGTTCACCTCTATCTACGGAGACCGCATGAAACGCCTATTACGCCTTAAAAAACGCAAACAAAACCGACGTAAAAAAACGCCTGTCTATGTCCAGAACCTTGAACCTCGCCAACTGCTGTCTGCGGTGATGTTCGACGGTGATCTCAGTGGTGCCTGGGCCACTGTCGAGAACTGGGAGAACGACACGATGCCATCAAGTGGTGACACTGCCACATTTGATGGCAATAGTCCCAATACTGCCATCACACTTTCGAGTAATACAACAATATCCAGTTTGAACTTCCTTTCCGGTGCGTCGGCATACACGCTGTCCAACAAGCGTTTTGACATTTACTCCGTGGTTGTCGACAGCGGTGTGACCAACGATCAAACGGTTAATTCAGTCCTCAAAGGACACAGCAATTTTACCGCAACCAATAACGGTACAGGTGATTTATTGCTCAGCAGCTATGCCAATACCAGTGGCGATAAGGAGTCGCATTACGCACATACCATCAACGCTCAAGGTGATATCACATTCCGTGGTAATGTCACCACCGGCGGAAGAACCTTTCAGGTCACCAAAACCGGTGCAGGGACGCTGGCCTATGAAGCAACCTTTGATTTTAATCTGGGACATCGTGCCAACGGGGCTGTCGAACAATCCAAATTTATCATCAACGATGGCACACTCGACATCTCGCAGATGACGCTCAGATTTGAAACCAATACCGGTAGCGGCAGTATCGACCCGGCAGCACTTACCAACTCAAGCTACGTCCTTGTGGACTACGCAGCCGGTGATGTCATTGTGGATAGCACCAATATCTTCGGAACCGTAAACAATCTCCCCGACGGTTTTGAAATCTTCCATGACACTGCCAATAGCCAAATCCGCTTGCAGCAAATCCAAGGCATCCCCGGGCAATGGATCGGCGACGTCAGTGGCACCTGGCAGACCGTCGAAAACTGGGTAGATGATGACAAACCCGGTGGAGGCGAAACCGCATACTTCGGGGACCTGTCTCAAACCACAACCATATCACTGACAAGTAACGTCACCATCAGCCAACTCAATTTCATGGATGGTGCCCTGGCACATACCTTCAATAGCAAGCGATTCGATATCCAATCCATCATCGTCGAAGATGGGGTGACTCAGGATCAGGAAATCAATTCACTGCTCAAAGGCTCCGGCGGTTTCACCGCTCGGAATCTAGGCAGTGCTGATTTGTTCCTGGGCTCCTATTCCAACACGGGGGGTGATAAAACATCAACCTATACCCATACCATCGAAGCAGTGGGCGATATCACCTATGAAGGTTCCGTCACCACAGGCGGACGGACTTTCAAGTTCGTCAAAACCGGCACAGGGACTTTGTCCTATCTTTCCACCGTCGATTTTAACCTTGGGTACAACGGGACATCACTTGAACAAACCAAGTTTGTCATTAACGAAGGCACACTCGACATCTCGCAGATGACGCTCAAGTTTGAAACCAATACCGGCAGTGGTGCGATTGATCCAGCAAACCTCACCGCGGGTACCTATGTCCTTGTGGACTACTCCGGTGGCGGTAGCGTGATCACCGACAGTACCAACATCTTTGGCAATGTCTCGGCAGTTCCCGATGGTTTTGAAATTGTCCATGATTCAGCCAACAGTCAGATCCTCCTGCAGCGTTCAGTCACCGGCATCTATGTCATGGCAGGGGGCACCGGTGATGGTTCCTCGTCTTCCAGTCCATTGGGTGTGGCGAACATGGCGGCACTGGAAACGGCGTGGAATAATCTCAATCCCGGGGAAACGCTTTACCTGATTAACTCCGCAGCATTGCAGGGTAGCAACTTCAGTAACAGCACCTTCGACTTGAATTCAGGCGGTGATGTGGTTGACGGCCAAGTACGCTACAAATCACTTGTCGGTATTGCGGATAGCAATGGTGTGCTGCCGACTCTTACTGGTACATGGAACAAGGGATCAGGCTCCGCATCAACGCGCGGGATCAAGATCGACAACGGCGTGAGTCATATCAAAGTCGAAAACATCAACATCTCCCACTATGAAATGGGTGTCCAACTCAATAACTCCAACAAGTCTTCAAGCTCACAGGTGGATTGGGATATTCATATCACCAACGTTCATATCACTTCCGTACGTGAAGGCTTTAATATTGACGGTGGCGCACAAGGTAGTGACGGTAATGGTTCAACGAATGTCAGCATTACGGATAGTTCCATCGTTGGCTTTGAAAAACGCGGTGTCCGGATTCGTGATGGTGTTGAGAATGTGGTGATCACCAATGTCCTGGCCGATGCAGGAGGAGTGGCATGGGATGGCGAACGTTTTGCAATCGGTTTTGAAGTTTACAAAGTCGATTCAGATGACGCGCCCAACCGACACATCTACTTTATCAACACCACCGGCCAGAATATCCATGACGATAACGGCGGCGGATACTGGAACGGTGACGGCTATACCGCTGAGGGCGGTAATGAATACATCTACTATCACGGTGCCAAAGCCTTCAACAACACCGATGGTGGTTTTGATGTTAAAGCCCATCACGTGGAATTCGTCAACACCGTCTCCATTGGCAACTATCGCAACTACCGCATCTGGGGCAATGTCGATATCGTCATGGACAACATCCTCTCAGCATGGACATATAAATGGTCCTCAGCTACGCAGGGCGGTGCAGGCATCTGGCTTGACCCCAATGCTGTGATTACTTTGACCAATTCGACGATCCATAATGTTTCAACAGGTATTGAGATCGACAACGGTGGGACATCCGGTCTGACTCAGGCGACGATCTCCAACACCATTTTCTCCAATACCAATACCTCTGCCAAAGACTGGACCACAGGCAGCTACTTTGGCACGCCAGCACGGATCAGCTATTCATCTTCCACGGTGAAACTATTTGGGAAAGCCAGTGACAGTCTGACCAATACCACGGTCAACCCAATGTTTGTCGATGCAGATGATTTGGATGATACTGATGGTGATGGGCGTTACTTCTTGGGGACTTCAGTCATCTGGGACTTTAT
Source organism: Phycisphaerales bacterium UBA7800 (assembly GCA_002480565.1). Lineage (GTDB taxonomy): Bacteria > Planctomycetota > Phycisphaerae > Phycisphaerales > Phycisphaeraceae > UBA7800. The sequence continues at coordinate 67,014 of DLCK01000066.1, forward strand.
TGATGATGCCTTTGACGCACAGGACAGCAGCTATGCAGGATTGGGTTTTGATAACGATCAGCCGTTGCCCTGATGAATTGATCATGGCTTGAAAGCTTATATATAGATTGGATTACATATCAAAGGCGTGTCACTGATTGTGGCACGCCTTTTTTGCTGCGCATTGTCGCAGGTTGGTTTGTATCGAATATATCGAGTTTGGCAGTTGGGTGTGTTGTGTGAGTTTGTGCGTTCTGTGTGATTTGTCGCGTGTTTTTCGACTGTGCAGAACATGCCGTGTACCGAAGTGATATTTGGCAATGTTTATATACAGGCTCCTGATTCCTTTGATTCAGAACGTCGATCAGTTTCAAGCCAAGCCAAGGTTGGATGACTCCGACAGGCATGGCGGCTTAAGTCTGCGGTTCGCTACCGCAACCCAAAGTGTGAAAGTCAGAAGCACTGAGTACCCTGCGGACTTCTGATTAAGGCGTTACGGGCGGAGGCCCCGGGCGTTGTTGGATGAAACGAAATAGACAGGGAAATTTTTTACCAACAATCGGAGGCTACTGGCGATCAAGACTCGAAAAATCAGGCACCATCAGACTCATGTATTAACAAAGAAGGTTCATCGAGTAATGGTTGCCATCGCCAACAGCCCAGGGAGAAACTCAAATGACAACTATCAACACCAACGTCAGCTCACTCATCGGTCAACGCATTTTGCAATCCAATAACAAAGGTCTTAGCCAGTCACTTGAACGTCTGAGCACCGGCCTGAAAATCAACCGTGGTTCCGATGGCCCCGCAGGTTTGATCGCCAGCGAATCACTTCGCAGCGAAAAGGAAAAAATCTCGGCTGCCATCGGTAACGCCGAACGTGCCGACCAGGTCATCAACATTGCTGAAGGTGGTTTAAACGAAGTCCAAAGCATGCTCACCGAGCTTCAAGGTCTTGTCAGTGAAACCGCCAATGACACCGGTCTGTCCACGGAAGAAAAAGAAGCCAACCAATTCCAGGTTGACCAGATTCTTCAGACGATTGACCGTATTTCTGCGACCACCAGTTTTGGCGACGTGAAGTTGCTTAATGGTAGCCAGGATTTCCAGACCAGTTCGGTTCATGCCAACGTGACGGACTTCCAGATCAATGCCGCCAAGTTTGAAGCAGGTTCTTCAGTAGCCGTTCAGGCTGTGGTCACCGCATCAGCACAACATGCTGGCGTTTTCTTGTCCACCGGCACACTTGACCTGACCAATGCCACCGACACCTTCTCTTTTGAGTTAGGTAGCACCGAAGGCACACGTGAATTTAGCTTCTCATCCGGTACCACTGCTGCTCAGATGGCTACCACCATCAATCAGTTCAAATCAGTGACCGGCGTGTCGGCTGCAGTTGTCTCTGGTGGCATTATGCTCAAGACCGAAGGATACGGTTCTGACGAATTCGTTTCCTTTGATATCACCAATTTGGCTGGCCAGGCAGGGGATATTTACACCCTTTCGGCAAATGATGATACCAATGTCAATGCCGGCGTCGCTTTGGCTGCGACCACCTCGGTCCGTGATGAAGGTCAAGACATTGCCGGTATGATCAATGGTACCGTTGCTCGCGGTGATGGCCTGAATATGTCCGTCAGTTCTGACGGATTGGATGTCGAACTGTCGCTCAACGCCACAGCAGGTAGAGCCCTTGGCACGACTGCGGCCTTGACAGTGACCGGTGGTGGTGCGACCTTCAACATCGGCGCGGAAATTAATATGGCTAACCAGATCCGCGTGGGTATGCAAAGTGTTGCAGCACGTAACATCGGTAATTCCACTGATGGCTTCTTAGACTCACTTGCTTCTGGTGGGACCAACTCACTGCTTAGCGACAATCTCGATGATGCTCAGAAAATTGTGGATAATGCCATTGACCATGTTTCCAAGATGCGTGGACGTCTGGGTTCAGTGCAAAGTAATGTGATTGGTTCGACGATTAATTCGTTGAACATCGCTTACGAAAACACGTCGGCCGCAGAATCCGCCATTCGCGATACGGACTTTGCAGAAGAAACCGCATCGTTGACCCGCAACCAGATTCTGGTCTCCGCGGCAACCAATGTGGTGGCCATGTCCAACGCACGGCCTCAGTCAGTCCTGGGTCTGCTCGGTTAATCACCGAAAAAAACACCCGTAACTTAGCCTTTTACACACGGCAGTCCTCGCGACTGCCGTGTTTTTTTATGCGCGCTGACCGTTTAATTGATTATCAGACCAAAAAGCCCCTTGCAAGACAGATAATTCGTTGACTTGTTCAGTTGTGATTATTGGGGTGTTGAATTTCAAAAACAACTTGTTTTTCAGTGTTTTTTGTGTTTGCGAGTCGCTAAATAAAACATATGGGACTTTCCGGGGGTCCGATAAGAAACTTTCGAAACGGACGCTGATTGATTTACCTCTCACTTCCCGAAATACAGTTTCAGAACGAGAGTTCTCGGGACTCGACAAAACAGCCTGGTCTTAAAAGCCCAATCTAAGAGCACAAGAAAAAGACGCTCAAAAGAGAAGGCACAACACCAGGAGGTCACGGCCGGCCGCTTGTTTTCAGAGTTCTGTGTACACGCATCAGTACCGATCGGAGTGATTCGGGACAAACGTTCAAGGCATGGATGCCGGACAGTTAATCGAGCATGTTGCTCAAAAAGATCACGGAGGACCGACAACCATGAGTCGCATCAACACCAACGTCAATTCGCTCATCTCGCAACGGATTCTGTCTCAGCAAAATGGTTCGCTGAACACCAGTCTCGAGCGTTTGAGCACCGGCCTTGCCATTAACCGTGGTAAGGATAACCCCGCAGGCTTGATTGCAAGTGAAAACTTGCGATCTGAAAAAGCCGCTATCTCAGCAGCGATTTCCAATACGGAACGTGCTGATCAAGTGATGAACATCGCCGAAGGTGGTCTGCAGGAAATCAACGCACTTCTTCTGGAAGTTCAAGGGCTCGTCGGCACATCGGCCAACGATGCTGGTCTTTCAATCGAAGAAAAAGAAGCCAATCAGCTTCAAGTTGATTCCATCCTGCAAACCATTGACCGCATCGCCGAAGCCACCAGTTTCGAGGGTGTCAAACTCCTTAATGGTACGTTTGATTTCACTATCTCGGCTCAGGTGACTGAAGTTAATAGCTTCAAGATCAACGCAGCTAAGCTCTCACACAACGAAACACGTGATGTGGAAGTCGTTGTCACAGCTTCGGCACAGCATGCAGGTCTGTTCCTTTCCACCAATGGTGCTTTGGATCTGACCGCTGCCACTGATACCTTTACCTTCGAAATTGCAGGTTCCAAGGGCAGTCGTGAATTCTCGTTCGCATCGGGTACCACGTTGGCATCCATTGCCGAAGCCATCAATACCTTCAAGCAGACAACCGGCGTCTCCGCTTCTACCTCGGGTAATGGTGTTGTCGTCAAGAGTATCGAATATGGATCAAATGAATTTGTCTCATTCGATATTGTCAGTCAGGGAGGCCAAGCCGGTGCAGTGGTGCTTCTGTCCGCTGGTAATGAAAATGACCTGAGTTCCACAAGTACGACCTTCGCCAATGTCAACAACCCAATTCGCGACGAAGGCCAGGATGTGGGCGCTATCATCAATGGTATTGCAGCGACCAGTGAAGGTCGTACCGCACGCATCGCAACCGACTTTCTGGATATGGAAATTGAGTTGGATGCAGCTACCGGTTCTAATTCCTTGCAGACAATTTCCGCCTTTACCATCACCGGCGGTGGTGCCAAATTCAACCTTGGCCCGCAAGTCAATATCACCAACCAGGCTTCGATCGGTATTCAGAATGTCGCATCCCGTAAGTTGGGGGATGGTAATGTTGGCTTCCTAAACGACCTGGGTTCAGGTAACGCAGCCAACCTTGTCGATGGTGACCTGGAAGTCGCTCAGAAAATCGTTAACTTGGCCATCAGTTCCGTGTCGAACCTGCGTGGACGCATTGGTGCCTTCCAATCTAATGTGATTGGTGCCACATCGCGTAACTTAGGTGTCGCACTTGAAAATACGTCGGCCGCAGAAAGCAGTATCCGCGATACGGACTTCGCTGCCGAAACTGCCGAACTCACACGTTCCCAGATCCTCGTCAATGCATCAACCAACGTCCTTGGTATTGCCAACCAGCAGCCTAACTCAGTGCTCTCACTGCTTGGCTAATCAACAAGGTCGCAATAACAGTCTTAGGCATGTCCGCAGTCCCGCGGGCATCCGATCACTGATGCAGGAGCGATGGTCTTGGAAGACCATCGCTCCATTTTTTTTAAAGCGATGGCCGAGGTAATCTACAATTTAAAATTCAAACACAACTCGGTGATGCACGTCACCGGGTTGTTTTAATTTGAGGGAGTATGGAGTATGGAGTATGGAGTAGGGAGTAGGGAGTAGGGAGTAGGGAGTAGGGAAAACAAAACCGCTTGCGGTTTAGCGCTGCAACGATCAACTTCACACCAATCAAACGACCGCTAAATTCAAAACCATATTCCTCTTTCTCATCCTCAATCACACATCAGACCGATAACTCAAATATGTGTGGATTTGTCGGCGTCATCTTCAAAAACCCCGACCAGGCTGTGGATCGCTCGCGATTGACTGCTGCTCGGGATACTCTCGCTCATCGTGGCCCTGATGAACATGGACTATGGGCAAACCAAGGTGTCGGATTGGCACATCGTCGCCTGAGTGTGTTGGACTTAAAACATGGCCAACAACCCATGTCCGATAACCGTTATTCACTGGTCTACAACGGTGAAATATACAACTTTCAAGAACTCCAAGAGACCTGCAAAGCCAAAAAACTCACCATTGAGACGTCCTGTGATACCGAAGTGCTTTTCAAACTCCTAAACGCAGACGGCTTGGAATCCCTGTCTCATTTCAACGGCATGTTTGCATTTGCCCATTGGGATACCCAAACCCGAACCTTGCTTATGGCAAGAGACCGGCTGGGCCAAAAACCACTGTATTGGTTTAAGGATGAGCAATGCTGTGTCTTTGCCAGCGAACTCAAAGCCATTCTCCGTTTTCTTGAACGCAGACTGGTACTCGATCCAATCGCTATTGATCAATATTTTGCCCGTGGCTATATCCTCTCACCAAGAACCATTTTTAAAGACATTCACAAACTCCCCGCAGGTTGTAGTCTGACACTTAATGCGGACTCTTGGGAACATGCCATCGCTTCGTACTGGGACTATTCGCCCGTCGAAGTGCCAAGTGATCCGGGTAAAGCCATTGACCAATTAGACGAATTACTCAGTGATGCGGTTCGTAAACGACTCATCAGTGATGTCCCTTTTGGCTGTTTACTTTCCGGTGGCATAGACTCCACTTTAATGACCGCGATGGCTGCAAAGACCATGGGCAAAGGTCAACTCAAAACCTTCAGTATAGGTTTTGATAGTGACGACCCGCGATTCAATGAGCTGCCTTATGCAAAGATGACCGCAGAGCATCATCATTGTCAATGGAACAGCAAGGTCGTTGAGCTTGGTGATTTTCTGGAGTTGGTTGATGATGTGTCAGACTACTTTGATGAACCCTTTGCCAACTTCGCGATGTTTCCCATGCGTCGTCTTGCACAGCTTTGCCGAGAACAATTAACCGTCGTCCTCTCCGGGCAGGGCGGTGACGAGTTGTCCGCAGGTTATGAAGGTCGATACAACTGGGCGGTAGCAACGACAGATCAGAAAATAAAACCCTCGCCGATGGATCATCTTTCGTCCTATTTATCTCGCAGTAATCTCCTGCCATGGGCAGGTGCACGCGAGGCGATGTACAGTTCGCAGATGAGTCAAACGCTGCTTAAGCAGGTGACCGGTTCGACACATGTGGGCGAATTCTGGATGCGTCACCAGCAGTTTGATACCTTAAATCAAGCACTTTACGCAGATGTGAAGACGAATCTGCCGGACTATCTGGTTTGCGTCGAAGAGCGCATGACCATGGCTGCATCACTTGAAGCACGCAATCCGATGCTCGATTATCGCGTGGTCAATTATATGCTCTCCATGCCCACATCAATGAAAGTCCGTGGCAACCAATTCAAGTGGGTCCTCTTTGAGTTGGCTAAGCGCTATGGCCCCATTGAAGCGATTGATCGACCCAAACGTGGTTTTACGCCACCGCTTGGGCAATGGATCGTGCAGGCAGCATCACAACTGGGGCAGATGTTCAACGCATCCCAAGCATCAACCGCACAACTGTTCAATCCACAGTGGCAGGCATTTTTACAGGCAGGGCAATTCACACAGCAACACACCATGCCGGTGTTTTACAGTTTGATGTTCACCAAGTGGTGCGAAAAATATGCAGACTATATCGCGCCGGACTTGCCATTGGATTCACCTGGTTTTGAATCGCCTGTATCCGCGAGAGATCATCATTGGCACCGAGGGACACTGCTGGCTGATCCGATGACTCTGAGTGAAAGCCGACTGAGTAATCACCTGTTTAACCACTTTGAATCCGACGATCACATTTTACTTGTTGGAGATGAAAACGGCTGGTTTTCCCGCGTTTTTCAGGCATCCGGCAAGACGATTACACGCTCCCTTGCTCCTGAGGACTGGCCAGAATCACAGGTCGTGACACTCACAAAAACGCCTGAAATTCAAACCATTGTGGCTGCTCAAAACTCGGACTTGCAGGTAGCAGGAACGATCATGATCGGCATGAGTAAACTCGCCAGTCAACTTGCTGCCAAACAGTATGCAGGCAAGCGACTGGTCTGTCTGATTCCTTTTGCCATAAACCAGCAGCAGCAAGTCCAGGCTTTACTCCAACAGATCGCCACATTAGGAACCATCGCCGGACACCAGGTCGTGAACTTGTCAGAGCAGCAAGCAGCCTTGGTGGTGCGATGTGAATTACAATAAGACAGCTTCAACAATCAGGACACCAAGGCCAGAAGAAAAAGATATTAACCACAAATTCGCAGAGCCACAGAGCCTCAAATACATGACAAAGACATTGAAATTTTTTCCTCTGTGTCTCTGTGTCTCTGTGGTTAAAATGATTTACCTAACGCCTTGAATTGAAAGATGAAAACCCGATGTCTCAAAGTACATCATTAATCCATGTCTACGACCAACTTCATGAACAAATCAAAAAAGTGCTGGAAAAACAGTTCTTTTTTGTCGTTGGTTGTCAGAAGTCCGGCACGACGTGGTTGGAAAAAATACTCGATAACCATCCGCAAATGATTTGCCGCGGTGAAGCGGTATTTGGCAATGTGCTTGCCCCGGCATTGAATCAAGCCTTGGGTGCATTTAACGAACAGATCAAATATCGCAATGCTCAGCTTGGTGATTACAACGCGCTGATGTTCAATCAGGTGCAGTTGGATTATGTGTATCTCACAGCCATTGGTGCTCTGGTGAGTCCGTGGATCAAGGATAAGCCGGATGTGAAACTCATTGGTGAAAAGACGCCGGAGCATGCGATGACCTTGCCGGTACTTAACAAGTATTTCCCCAACAGTAAGGTTGTGCAGATCATCCGTGATGGTCGTGATGTGGCGGTGTCGGGATGGTTTCACAATATTCGATTTTCAGGTGACAAGTTCAAACAGAATTTCCCGGACATGCCCAGCTACATCCGGTATCTGATCCAGCATCATTGGCTTCCGTATATCAATCAGGCTCGCGCCTTTGGCAAGCAGTTCCCGGATCGCTACTTTGAACTGCGCTACGAAGACCTCCATGCCGATGCCCCGGACGTGACCGCGCGGCTGTTCCAATTCCTGGATGTAGATGCGTCTGCCGAAAGTATCCAGCAGTGTCTTGATGCTGCGTCATTCAAAAATCTGGCCAAAGGACGTGATGGCGGGCAGGAAGACCGCGGCAGTTTCTTCCGCAAAGGGGTCACTGGCGACTGGAAGAACCACTTTGACGACAAGTCCGAGGCGGTCTTCATGGAACTCGGCGGGGCGATGCTCAAGGAGTTGGGCTACGTTTAATCTCCACTGGTGCTGATGCCTGCAAAGGTTAAATCGCGTCCGATATGCAATGTCCAGAGATTATGGGTAAACTATCTGACTTCTAAATGGAAACAACGGAGATCAGATAAATGGGTTTACTTGACGGCAAACGTGGCATTGTGTTTGGTATCGCTAATGACCGCAGCTATGCTTGGTTCATCACCAAGGAATTGATCGCAAACGGCGCGGAATGCGTGTTCACACATCTTCCTGATCCCAAGGGCAAGATGGCTCGCCGATGTCGCGGGGCAGTCGAAGAATTAGGTGTCAAAGATCCGTGGTTGATGCCCTGTGATGTGTCCAAGGACGAAGACCTTGATGCCGTATTTGATAAGCTCAAGGAAGATTTTGGTCAGATCGATTTTGTGATTCACGCGGTCGCATTTGCGGATCGTGAGTATCTCAAGCTTGGTAACTTCCATAAAACAACCCGTGAAGCATGGAATCAGGCATTGGAAATCAGTGCTTATTCACTGTTGGCAATGGGACAGCGAGCCAAGGACATGATGCCCAATGGTGGCAGCATTGTGGCTATGAGTTACTACGGTGGCGAAAAGGTTGTGCCCGGTTACAACATCATGGGTGTTGCCAAGGCTGCTTTGGAACACACCACCAAGTATCTGGCTTATGACCTAGGTGAAGGTGAAAACAAAGTCCGCGTCAACACCATCTCCGGTGGCCCGTTGCGGACGCTTGCTGCTTCGGCAGTGGGTGGTATCACCGACATGTTCGAACACCAGGAACGCAAAGCCGCTCAAAAACGCAACATCACCGGCGAAGAAGTCGGTGGCACAGCGGTCTACCTGGTCAGCGATCTTTCATCCGGTGTCACCGGTGAAAATATCCACGTCGATGCAGGATTCAGCATCGTCGGACTGTAAACCAGACGATGTCGTACAATGATTAATATACGCACGGCAGTGTCCATTTGGATGCTGCCGTGTTTTTTATGGCGGATTAAAAGGTATGAAATTCTTGACGGTTGACACCTTCTTGCCGTTATAATGTTCATGTTGTCATATCACAGAGGGTCGGGCGCATGCGTGTTCTGATTTGCGGTAGTAGCGGCTTGGTCGGTACTGCCTTGTCTGAATATCTCACCACACTTGGACACACCGTAGTTCCGCTGGTTCGCGGACTGGGTGGTTGGAATCCTGCGCTGGGTGAGTTGGATACGCATCGTGTTAAAGGATACGACGCGGTGGTTCATCTGGGGGGCGTGGGGATCGCCAACAAGCGCTGGAGTGAAGACTACAAACAATCCATTGCCAACAGTCGGATTAACAGCACGCAATTACTCTCCGCTCGAATGGCTCAAACGCGCGACAAGCCCACAGTATTCGTCGTGGCATCGGCGGTGGGGATTTATGGTTCACGTGGCAGTCGTTTACTCACCGAAGAGGATGAACCGGGGCAAGGCTTTTTAGCAGACGTGGCTCAGCAGTGGGAAGCTGCTGCGGACGAAGCTCGCGATGCAGGTATCCGCGTGGTGCATGCCCGTTTGGGGATGGTGCTTGATCGACGCGGTGGGGCGTTGGCGAAGATGCTTTTGCCCTTTAAGCTCGGACTTGGTGGCGTGATTGGCAGTGGCGAACAATATTGGTCATGGATCGCATTGGCTGATGTGGTTCGAGCGATGGCCCATGCCATTGAGAGTCCGGACATGGTTGGGCCGGTGAACATGGTGGCTCCGCATGCGGTGACCTGTTACGAGTTCGTCAAGACCTTGGGGCGAGTGCTTAAGCGTCCAACGATTTTGCCAACTCCTGCATTTGCGGTGCGGTTGGCAATGGGACAGATGGCTGACGAGCTGTTGCTTGCCAGTACACGTGCCGATCCCAAGGCGCTGCGCAATGCAGGATTCACTTTTGACCGTCCGCAATTGGAAGATGCGCTTCGAGCAACTTTGTAAGTGATTGCATTGATTACAAGCTGCCAGATGAACGAAGTGAATCTGACGGGTCTTGAACGTCTCGATTGTCGCCTTGTTTCCCCGTCAGATTCGCCCACCAAGCTGGACTCATCTGGCGGCCTGGTGTTAATAACGACTTGTCATAACCAATCAATCAACATTCAAATAAATGTTACGTGCAACATGCCGGCGACGGGGACATCGAAGTGTTCGAGGGTTTGGCCGGTGAGTTTGCCGTTGGCCACAGTGGTGCCGTAGCAGTCTGTGATGGTCCATGCGGCGTGCATGCCACGTTTGCTTTTGAGCACCATGCCGGGGATTGCAGAGCTGTTGATGTAGTAGTGGTCAGGGATATGCAATTCGACGACGTTAAGGAGTTGGCCGGTATACATGATGCCGACGAGGTTGCTCGCGTCATGTGATGAAGCATAGGTGTAGTTTTGATGCGGTTGGCTGACTCGGAGTTTGCCTTGGAGCAGTGTCTTACGAAGTCTGATCCACAAGGCCAGGTAATGCTTGAGCATTGCGCGCTGCGCGTCGGTGATTTGTTCGAGTTTGACTGATACCTGTGGGACGCTGAAGAAAACGTTGAGCAGTTGCAGGGCAGCCACTTCAGCCGACTCCTTGGGGTGCCACATGAACATATCGCTGTGGACGGCGGTATTGCCACTGAGCATTCGCAGGTTGAGCGTTTGTACACGGTTGGTCACCACGTCCATGGGGCAGTCACCTGCTCGGAAAAGGTTGCCATAGGAACGCATCAACGGGCCGATGTACGATTGGCGGAACTCGATGAGAATTTCAGGATTCGCAGCCTTAAGTGAATAGACCACGTCCTTGAGCAGGACATCGACTGCTTCATACACATCGTCCATATCCCGACCGGGTTTGGCATCGGGATGCTCGGATTCAGGTACGCGGAAGCTATCGACAAAATCGAGTTTAAAGCCATCAAGTTCCCATTTTCTTTGTGCATCCAGATAAGTCTGAATCAGAAACTCGCGGACTTGTGGGTAACGCGGATCAAGGACGGAGGCTTTGGATCGATCCTGATCGTAAAGATACATACCTTTGAAACGGTCATAGTTTTCACTGTGGTATCCGACGAATGGGACGGAGTACCAGAGGATATATTGCATACCCATGTCGTGGACGCGTTGGATATGTTCCTTGATGTCGGTGAGACGTTGGGGTTGCCAGTCACCAGTGTAAGCATAGCCTCGTTGATCATCATTGGTCTGCCAACCATCGTCCATGATGACGCTGCGGCAACCCATGTCATAAGCCAGTTTGCACTCGGTTTCGATGGTCGGACTGTCGACGATTTGATGGTAGCTGTACCACGTGGAGTAGACCGGCAAAGTTGCGACATCCGGGACGTCCAACGGCTCATAGCCCTCCATATTCTCCCACCATTGACAGGTATCGCCAAGCACATCTGCCAATGGATTCTGACGAACATCCAGTCGGAGGGTGAATTTGAATTCTGATGCTGCTTGACGTTGCCCGGCGAAGGGGATTAATTCACAGCCCATGCAACCATTTTCTTCGATGACACCGGTTTTGATACCCACTGGATGCAGTGCATCGTCGCATGCAAAGGTGAGTCGGTTGGTGCCGTCAAGGTGATACAGTGACATGACTGGTGCGCTGGATGCTGATCGACTTTCCAATGGCGGGCCGCCCCAAATGGGTGAAAGGTTATGCCTGGGGCCTTGGGTCGGATGCCAGATGGCCAAGGATTGGATACCGGGCCAATCCCATTTGAGTGCGATTTGTGGTGGTGTATCAGGCTCCGTTGATTTGAGCATGACCGTATAAAGGCAGAGTCCCGGTTCGACGCATTCGAGTTTGCTTTGAATTTCAAAAGACTTCAAATCGCCGGAAATTTGGATGGGCACGTTCCATTGGTCGAGTTGCATGGACGGATGATCTCCTGAGGGTTAAGGAGGATCATTCTAGTGGGAACGTTGTGGAATGAAAATAGTGGATCGGTTTATGCCGCATGCTGCTGCGATGGCGGGATCCATTTTTGTAGCGTTTTCTGGAGCGTTTCCAGCCGTACTGGTTTGGCAATGTAATCATTCATGCCTGCGTTGATGCAAAGATTGCGATCTTGTTGCATGGCATTGGCGGTCAGCGCGACAATGGGGACATCAGGTGGCGTAGCATGTTTATGGCAAACCCCACGGAGCATTTTCGTTGCTGCATAGCCGTCTACTTCAGGCATTTGAATATCCATCAGAACCAAGTGGAATTGGATTAATTTAGTGACTTCAAACGCTTCATCGGCACTGGTGGCCAGGATGACATTGGCCCCGAGCATTTGGAGCATTTGCTTAGCCACGACGCGATTAACCTGATTGTCGTCTACCACCAGTATGTTGGCTTGACCAAAAAGTTCTGAAGCATTTTGAGGGATATTGTTTTCAATGGAAGGCTTATCAGTTTGGATCGTATCAATATTTTTTTGTTTCACAGCATTTTCAACAATCAGATCACTGGCAATTGTAAACCAGAATGTGGCACCTTCACCGGGTTGACTGATGACGCCGATCTGGCCATTCATCATTTCCACCAGTCGTTTGGAAATGGCAAGCCCCAATCCCGTCCCGCCATGTTTCCGGGTAGTGGAGGAGTCTGCTTGAGAAAATTTATTGAAAAGTTTTTTCTGTATGTCTGAGGGGATTCCAACGCCAGTGTCTTTAATGGCATATTGGATGATGATCTTTTTGTCTGTTTCCTGCTTGTGTTGAATATGGAGAGTCACCGAACCTTTGTCGGTAAATTTGATGGCATTGTTCATCAGATTAAGAATGATCTGACGCATGCGGATAGGATCCCCCATGAGTTCATTGGGAATTCGTGGGTCAATGATGCAATTTAATTCGATATTTTTTTTGTAAGCCATGACCTGAATTAAATCCATGACTTCAGAGACAATTTCCCTCGGTTCATAGGCAATGTTTTCTATGTTCAATTTGCCAGCTTCGATCTTTGAAAAATCGAGGATGTCATTGATAATTGTCAACAGAGACTCACCGCTGCTGCTGATGGTGTTCACTTGATTACGTTGGTCTTGTGTTAATTCACTTTGACTGAGGATACTTGCCATCCCCAGGACACCATTAAGTGGCGTGCGGATTTCATGACTCATGGTGGCCAGGAATTCACTCTTTGACTGGTTGGCGTGTTCGGCAATTTGACGCGCTTCCTCGGCGGATTGCATGGCATCGTTGAGTTTGGTCATGCTGTTTTTTAGGTCAATGGTCATTGCCGCAGCCATCTGGTTGGCTCGACTTGTGGCAGTGGTCTGAGATTGAATCAGCAGTGTGGTTAAAACCGTCAAAATCAACCCGCCGACACCAACCCACAAGACACTGCCGTTAGAGACTGACTGGAACTGTTTTGAAGCTTTGGTATGCACGTACCAATTGCGCCCACCAATTAAAACTGGAACCGTGTCGGAGAAGTCATCTTCTGGATTGTGGGTGGCTTGGTGCTTCTGGTCACCAAATCCATTGTAAAGTAATTGAGACTTGTCCAGGGATTGGTCATCGTAAACCGAAAAATTCAATTGCTCTTCGACCAATGGTGAGATGCCGTTAAAGAGTCTTTCAGCCAGGATGGTCATATACACCCAACCTACAATATACTTTTGACGCAGATACGGAGTCGTTGGGGTGTGAGATGAATTGTATACCGGTAGGAGAATCAGGAATCCAGCGCCCTCGCTTTGGGCTTGAACGAGCGTGATGAATCGCGTGATCGCAACGTTGCCGGAGCGCATTGCAAGTGTGGCTGCTTGACGGCGATTACGTTCAGACCCAATGTCCAGACCGATTGCTTGATGATTCACATTGGCCGGTTCGATGTACTTGATGATCATATAGTCCGGCTCATTCATGGCCTTCTTGAGTCGACGAATCTTGAACTGAGGCTGATTGTCAGCACGGACTTTTTCCAGAAAAGGTTCGAGATTTTTAATTGTGACATGCTCGATAAACCCCAATCCTGTTGCAGCAGGGAATTCCTCGGGCAGATCACGTGATGAAACCAGATTTTCAAATTCCTTACGCTCGACTTTATCACTTGCCATAAAGGTACTGCGTGTTCCCATCAAGCCGTAACGATAGACACCGACACGTCGTACAATTTCGTTTTCAAGTTTTGTCTTAAGAAGGTTGAAGTGATCGCGATTGGCCTTTTGATTATGTTTGAGTAAAACCGTAATGGTTAACATCGTCAGTGTCATAATCAAGAACGCGACAATGATGCTAAAAGGACTAAGGCGAAACACATTGATTTTGGTGAATAGAGAGCGCTGCTCAAGGGCAGGCTCGGTTGATATACCATTTGTTGATACATCAGCCGCCGCATCTCGTTCTGTGATATCGGAGGCTATTCGAAGGCGCTGAAATTTTTGACGACTTTGATATCCCATCGGCTCTTTCCGTGGTTCAAGGTTTTCAACATATGCCGCATTCTTCATCACGAATTTAGAACACCCATTTTTCTTATAGAAATGGACGTTGAAAACGTAGAAAGAACTTTTCAATATTCATATTCATCGGGTCAATTTGAGCGTGACTTTGGCTAGGTCTTTTTATGGTTTTGATACTGGGTCGCTATTTGAAGGTTTGTGATTAAAAGAGAATTTTGTTCATTTTTTTGAATCTGAGTCTGGCGAGAGGTTAAAAAGTGGTTATCATTAAAAGCACTTATGAAGATTGGGGTTATGTCAGATACCCATGATCGCCTTCCCACGTTCCGTCGGGCGGTGGCCATGTTTGAGCGTATGAAGGTTGAAGCGATCTTTCATGCAGGCGATTTTATTGCGCCTTTTGCCGCCAAGGTGATCTCGCCTGCGGTGTTGTCTTTGCCACTTTATTGCTGTTATGGGAACAACGATGGCGAAAAGGCCGGACTGAAAAACGTTCTGCCTCATATCGTTGATGGGACCGTGCGCGTGGAGTTGGGTGGGCGCAAAATTGTCATGAATCACTTCATCGACTGGTTCACCCCAGAAGAAATCGAATGGGCTGACATCGTCATTTCTGGACACACCCACGAGATTGTCAACCAGATGCAGGGGGGCAAGCTCCTGCTTAATCCCGGCGAGTGTTGTGGTTGGGTGACAGATCGGTGTACCGTTGCTGTCCTTGACTTGGATACTGCCACGGCTCAAATCGTCGATGTTCATCATGATTAATAGCTATTGATGTGCTCAGTCTGTTTGCTTGTCTGATCTTCAAAGTCATTCCAATTGTTCTTATCAATCGCCATCAGTGGACATTATTCCCAATCGAGGTCCCCCCAGGCTGCTTGTTCGACAGGTTTGATTGTGTTGACCATTTGTATTACTGGACTCAGTGATTTTGGTATGCGTATCCCATGTTTAAGGACCGCATCGGAATTGAACATGATCTTGCCTTCCATGGATGTATTGATTGGATAAAGCGAAGCTCGGCGACCGGTTTTGATCATGTCAATTGCTGTAATGCCTGCCAGATAACCATGCTCTTGCCCGGATGAACAGATTCCCAGCATGGCACCATCTTTGACGGTAAATGGCAGAATCCCCAGGATTGGGACGATACAATTTTTCACTGTCCATTGCATGACATGTTGAGGTTTCATGCTCATGGTTTCATTGCTCGCCTGCTTGACGGTGTGATACATCGTGACCAGGATGGCGTCCGAGTCCTGATTGGCTTTGAAGACGGCTGACTGCCACTGCGAAAAATTTGTGACTTTCACATATCGCACCACCTGCATGGGAATATCCAGTGTTCGATAGTACTCATATGACTTTTGTGATGTGATGCTGTCATCGCTAATAAATGTAATCCGCTTGATCTTTGGATCGAGAGCTTTGGCAAGTTTTAATGTCCCTGTCACGTGTGATCGGCTCAGGAATCCGGTGACGTTTTTGTTGTGAAACCCATATAACTCAGGCGATCCATTCACGCCACAAAAAACAATTCTTGGACTGTCTTTCTGCTGGGCGAGTTGCTTGGCAAAATAAGCCTGGGCATTGTCGTCAGTCGTGATCACCACGTCCGGCTTAAACGCAGCGACCTTTCGCATTGCACGTTGTCCGGCCTTGATTTTCCAGGCTTCATCGGTTTGCCGTTTGGTATCCATGTACAGGACTTGAATATCATACGATCCATCTGAAAATGCATGATCAATGCCTGTTTGAATCGAGTCAGTCCATTCGTAGCCTGCATGGTAACTATGAACCACAAGGATACGGCTTTGAGCAAATAGTAATGATGGCGTAAGGATCAGCACCAGGTAAATCGCCATGGACAATTGACGACGGATACGTACTGAACCTGAACATATGGGACAATGAAAAATAGAGTTAGTCATACCATTTTTATCGGCAAGAGATGTGCGTCAATTTGTCTTGTTTGCTTAAAGACAGAGCGACAATTTCCAGTTAAACGGATAATCGGCATAACCGCTACAGGATTGACTGTAGGCCAGGCAATGAGCAGTAAATAAGCATTTTTAAAAGGTCTTGATTTTATTGTCACGGCGATGGGTTTAACACCCTCGCCTTCAGGCGAAACCTTTAGGTTTTACAATTTTTGTCCATTTGAGGTTTGG
>DLCK01000071.1:0-8700 GCA_002480565.1 Phycisphaerales bacterium UBA7800
CAGCCGGTAGTGGTTCAGTTCCCAGAATAATAGGCATTTTTTCACTAAATTAGGATAATTTATGTATACACCTATTAAAACTCAATCAACATGTGCTACGTGCTGGCTAGAGGCAGTACATTCGCTTCTTGATGGCGAAAAATTCAATGTTATATTAGATATTGATGATCCCGTTAATCATACTCCTGAAGACCATATTGCAATTAGTAAGGTTGATCAGTTCTTAAAAAAATACGATAAATATCCGATATCAACAGTGGCTAATACAATATTCCCACGAAGCATTTATAGGCGATTAGGAAGGCCTGGTTTGTATCAAGAATATCTCAAGGCATTTGAATCTCTTACAAAAGAAAAAAGGTGGGGACGCTATTTTGAAAGAATGATACGCTGGGAAATGGATAGCGGAAATATATTGAATCCGCTTGAAAAAATTATTGAAAAGCTAAGGCATAGTGTTACATCTGGTCCGAGGTATAAGTCTTCTTATGAATTAACGTTGTATAATCCTGCAAAAGATTCAAACTTGTATCGTGGCGGACAGTGCTTAAGTTTTATAAGTGTCAAACTTGATTCAGACTCCAAGCTGATGCTTACAGCAATGTATCGTAATCATATGTATATGGAAAGATGCCTTGGCAATTTGATCGGGCTTGGATGGCTTATGGATTTTATTGCAAAGGAAGTAGGAATTGAAGTGGGATCACTTACTGTAATATCGACACATGCTGAAATTGGAGATGGCAAATGGGGGAAAAGAGGAGTTTTGCAACTTCTCGATAGTATTAAAAAAAGTTCATAATTTAATACTATTTGCATATTGTATGAAATATTACATGGTTAGTTACCCGTTTTAACATCAGGGGGAATCAAATATGGCGTTTTGGTCAACAGAACATTTAAAAGTACGTGCAGTTAAAGATGAAATTTTTAAACCATATAGTGAAAGTCAAATCAAGCACGGTGCATATCAGCTAAAGTTCGGGAATGAGTATTATCTAACTTCTGAAAGCCCGCAAAAAAAGAAAATCCTCGGTTACAAAGAGCAATTGGTTGTTCCTCCAGGACAATTCGCGTTACTTTTAACGTCTGAGATTGTACAAATTCCATCAGATTGTATCGCATTTATTTCAATAAGGGCTAAATACAAATTGAGGGGTTTGATTAATGTTTCAGGATTTCATGTTGATCCTGGATTTTGCGGCCGATTAAAATTTGGTGTATATAACGCGGGTGCCAATAATGTAATTGTGGATGCGCAGTCTCAACTTTTTTCAATATGGTTTTGTAATCTTACTGGTAATACATCTGATGTATATGATGGTGATTGGAATAACCAAAAAGAACTTACAGCTGAAGATGTGATGAAGCTTCAGGGAGAGGTTTTGTCGTCAGCTAATTTGAAAAAAGAAATTGATTCACTGAGAACAAATTATAAATATGTTTCATGGGGAATGGTCGCAATCGTTTCTGCATTAGTAGGGTTGGTTGTAAATAAAGTATGGTTATGGGTGCTTAGTGGCTATCATTAGTTTAATTGATATGAAAATAGTTAATAGTACATCGTTGGCTCCATTGATTGTTTTTGAAGGCGTTGATGGCGTTGGAAAAACTACAATTGCGAAATTGGTTGTCCAGCAGTTAACATCTGAGGGAAAAGATATTGTTTATGAGTCATTTCCCGGTAAGGCTTCTGGAACATTGGGAAGGTTTGTGTATGACTTGCACCATAGCAACTTACACTCGTCAATCGATCCAACTAGTATGCAATTGTTACATATTGCAGCTCATATTGATGCAATTGAAAACCGAATCAAGCCATTGCTTCAAAACGGAATAGCTGTTGTATTAGATAGATATTGGTGGTCAACATTGGCGTATGGAGTTGTGTTTGGTGCAAATCGCCAATCTTTGGATGCAATGATTGATGTGGAGCTGAAGCATTGGGATGGAATACAACCAGATTTTCTATTCTATATCAATCGTGAAATGACGTTTGAAAGTGCTTCGGATTTAGAGCAGTCACGCAATTTGGAAATCGAGTACAATTTACTTATCAAGGCTACCCTGAAGCAGTTCGAAATTGAAATCGTGAACAACAAAACGATTCAAGATACTGTTGAGAAAGCCTTTGATAAGGTTAATTCAATACTAGATCAGAAGATACGCGGTGCTCAAAATGTCTATAAAAACAACAAAGGTATATGATACATATTGGCGGTTTGCTACCGAAAGGCAAAATATACTTTTTCGGAAACTGAGGGGTGAATTACAGCCTTATACAAATGATTCGATATTGTTGAAATACAGATTTACAAATGCTTACAGGCTGGCAGATCGGGTTAGTCAGTATTTGATTCAAGTTGTAATACCTAATTCGAAGCCAAATGTCGAAGATGTTTTTTTTCGAATTATGCTTTTTAAGTTGTTTAATAAAATCGGTACATGGGAATCTCTCTTAGAGATGCTAGGGGAGATTCATTGGAAAAGTTATCAAAAGAGTAAGATATCTAGGGCGCTTAACACAATAAAAAAGATTAATAATAGCATATATTCTGCCGCATATATTATGCCGTCTGGCAGTAAAATATATGGTAGCTCATGCAAACATGAATGTCATATGTCTATGCTTGAGTCTATGATGAAGGATCAAGTTCCTGACAAGGTATCTTGTGCCCCCAATATGAAGTCAGTGTATGAAATATTGTGTAGCTACCCGATGATTGGTCCGTTTTTAGGGTATCAATACGCAACTGATATTAACTATAGTGACCTGACAGATTTTTCTGAAATGGAATTTGTTGTTCCTGGCCCAGGAGCTTTGGACGGCATCCGAAAGTGTTTTTCAGATTTTGGGAGTTATTCGGCATCAGACTTAATTCGAATGATGGCTGAGCAACAGCAGTTGGAATTTGAAAGGTTGGGCCTAGATTTTGCGTATCTTGGAGAACGCCCTTTGCAACTAATAGATTGCCAAAACCTATTTTGCGAAGTTGACAAATATGCTAGAGTCGCCCATCCAGAAGTACAAGGTTTGTCAGGAAGGTCTAGAATCAAGCAGCAATATCGCCCAGATATAAATCCTTTTACAATAAAATTCCCCCCCAAATGGGGGGGCGAAATTGCCATAGCTCAAAAGGAAAGTTTTGATGCCAATATGCTTTTCAGATGAAACTGCTGACGATGTGTGGCAAAATGCAGCAGATATGTTCAGAAACGGCCATTGCGAAGAGGATACGAATTCTCGCGGTGGATTAACACATGAGTTAATGCATGTCTGTTTTACAATACATGATCCTTGCCAAAGATGGGTAGTGTCGAGATGTCCCGCGATCAATCCAGCTTTTGCACTGGCTGAAGTAATTTGGATTATGTCTGGGAGTAATGATTCTAAGGTACTGAATTTCTGGAACCCAATACTTCCTCGTTTTGCAGGAAATACACCGGTATACCCAGGTGCCTATGGTCATAGGCTTCGTTATAAATTTGGTTTTGACCAATTGGAACGAGCGTACAGTGCATTGAAATCAAATTCCTCGTCTAGGCAAATTGTCTTGCAAATATGGGATTCATCAAGCGATTTGCCTGATTTTGATGGAGTGCCTCAGTCACAAGATATTCCATGCAATATATGCAGCATGCTGAAGGTCAGAAATGGAAGATTGTATTGGACACAGATTATCCGGAGTAATGATTTGTTTTTAGGTGTTCCACATAATTTTGTTCAATTTACATCCATGCAAGAAATTCTTGCAGGTTGGCTCGGATTAAAGATGGGGCCATATGTTCAATGGAGTGACAGTCTTCATGTTTATGATCGTGACATAAGTAAAATACAAACAAAGAATAGTAAAAGTACAGGCCTGAATGAAGACACGTTAATGTTAGAAAAAGAACAATCCGAATCAGTTTTTGATAAAATCTACTCATTAATGGTGGAATTTTCTTCCGACAATTTTATGCTTGATAGCCTAATAAAAACGGTTGAAAATATTCAAATGCCCAATTCTTATAAGAATATTTTATATGTAATTTCTGCCGATGTGGCTAGAAGATTTCATAATAATCAGATGGCTGATCACTTAATGGATTCATGTAGCAATATTCTATATCGTAGAATGTGGAAGAACTGGCTGGAGCGATCAAACAACTCTAAAACTTTATGATTGAATATACGCCTACTGGTTTTGTTAATAAATGTGGTTGCATTGTTTTACAATGCTAACCATTTGTTTGACGCAAAGGTAAGGATTTTAAGAATTTTGGTGATATTGCTACTATTGGGTAACGTTTAGTTCATCATACATATATGTGGATCATGATGAAATTGACAATTCCTTGAAGATCGTATGTGTTGGTATTTATTGAGCAGTGTTGGCCAGTCGATCATTGCTGAGACACCATCGTCGTCATATTGAGTCCAGTATGGTGGTTGTCCACCACGGACACTCCATAGAGCATCACGAAGATCATTGAATTGCTGTCTGGGAATCGGAATTTTTACAATTCTGATTGGAAGATGTTCTTTTCCAGATACACCCCACATCCTGCCGACCCTTTCCCAACCAGCAGGCAATTCATGGACAGGATTACCCATCGCTTTGGAGGCATAAGCGAAGCAGCCATTCCATGACCGAATTGATTCAATTCTTGTTCCCGCTTGCCGGTGGCGCGGGTCGTTGGAATCTACTACCTCGTACCATGATTGAGCAAGCCAATCTTTGCATAAGTGTGGAATATTGAAGAGAAGCAGATGGTAGTGCGGAGCCCCACGTTGCTGTGCTTCAAGTTTCCATATTGCTGCACAGTCTGGATATCTTCTCCTGAGCCGCTTTAGCCAGTTATCCAAATGGCGTTTCCACTGCTTGGGATCATCTGGCCATGAGCTTGGGTAAGTTAATGTGACAAAAAGGGGTTTGAACATCAATGCTTCTTTATCAATGCTGGCCAACAAACGCATCATATTACGTCTTGACGCATTTGAGAAACCACTGATTACACCACGTGTGTATTGACGTGATTTGTTTATAAACGGCTTTTTACCTTTGACTCTTACAAGAGAACCACCTAGAGCTATTTCCAAGGTATAGATTGATGTTGGAATATTGTGTTGCGGTGAGATATGTAATGTGGATAAACCAAAGGCATTCTTGATTCCGTTGACTGTGGGATCGTGTTCAGGCTTCCACTGTTCACTATGTCGACTGAATGCAGGGAATGAAACTCTTTCATTTTGCCCGAAATACTGGTTAATTTTGAACGTATTGATATTACATGGTTGCATGAAGCACCTCGAATCAAAAAATGGTTATAATTAGTAGTTACTGGTCAGTTTTGAAAGATCACTTGGCACTGCTTTGGGCCAGTTGATTCAGATTGCTGGTTGCTTGTGCCTTCATTTTGAAGGCATTGATTAGTTGTTCTGCCACTTCATCTGAAAATACAAATGTGCGACCGATAATTTGAGTTGGTTGAATATCCAACCTTTTCACCGTTTCGCGGACAGTTGCAACTTCACTTTCAGATGCCTTGGCAATTTCTGGTATTGTCCATAGCTTTTCCATAATGATTCTCTTTTCTATTAGTGAATAACATTACTACCCTGTGGGATGCTATTGCCATTTAGGCAGCTTATTCACGACAAGAATTTTGATTTGAGTTAAAAAAGTGAACTTTTGTTCATTTCCTTCAAGCTATATGGAGATGGAACCATATAGCTTGCTAAGCGAAAAGGGATGCGATGTCCAAATGGCCAGCAGCAATCAGATGGGGTAATAGCTAAATACACCAGGCCTGCTGTATGCCTCAACCAGCCCATAGAGAAATGGGGGGGAGGGGGGAAACGTTGAGTTGTCAAAGCCCCCCGGTCATGCAATCCATGCAATTTTTAGTATTGCAGAATATTGTGTGTCTTATGTTGGTTGCTATAGCCTTAAATGCTTCTATGACAGGTTTTGTGGCAGATATTTACTGGGTATATGCCCTGTGAAATGGCTCGTTTTTTTATAGTTGGTGAAAAATGATCAAGTGTCATTCGGGAAGTAGTTAAGGTACTTATAATTCAATGCTTTACATCACGAATAAGGGGTTTGGGTTAAACACTCGTTTAACACGGTCAAACAACACGTTTCTGACGCTGCATTTTGAGTGCGTTTTATAGTGATATGGAGCGGTTTGGGCATCCCGTCGCAATTGTGACATAAGCATAGATGTTGCTCGATTTCTTATTCATATTGTAGAAAGCTGAGGCAGGCATCATGATCTATGCAATTGTCAAAATGTTCTTGAACAACCCGCTACTGTTTGTGTTCTGTTTGATCGTGGGATCATTCATCAAACAGCAGATGGATGACATGGATCGGTGGTGGGTGTGAATGGGGTCAGGCCGCTTCAATCCTCATTGTGAGTTTGAAGTGTCCAGCAACTTCAGCAGTTCAAAGCCTTCTTGGGCGGGATCAACATCACATGCCTGGCACAGTGATATCCATTCAAGAAAATCAACGCGCCGTTGGCCTTGTTCAATCCGAACGACAGTGTTTTGTGGCCGACCAATTTTCTCAGCTAAATCGCGCTGTGTCATACCAGCCTCTTTACGGAATGTCCGCAGGGTTTCGGCAATCTTGCGACGTCTTTGACTGTAAAGCGTTTTTTCCACATGTGTATGAGCGCAGATAACCCTGTTGACAACAAAAAGTGGTCAAGTTAACTTGGCAAGATATCAAGGGTGTTTCTGCCTATTCGCCCATTGTTCTGGAGGATTGAACCATGCGGATTATCACTTGCGTTGTTCTGTTAACGGTTTCGTGTATCACATCAATGGCAGTTGCAATGCCAGCAGCACCGATACTTACCCAGACTGTTGAAGTGATAAACGGTGGGACAGTTGTTGGGAGTGGTTCGACGTATCAGGAAGCCTACAAGGATGCGAAGAATCGCCTGCCTGCTGGCAAGTCGGCCAAGTCGGTGAGGACATGGAAATCGGGGAAGACTTGGTACTGTGAGATGACCTACTAAACAAACGTTTCGTGCAGCGTTTGTTGTATTTCTGGTTGAATTTGGGATTCGATTTTGAAATAGCGGCTGTTGCTGGCTGTGGCAGTTGTCTTGCGCCGTTTGTTTTCAGTGGAGAAGTTCAATGTTGTTTCAATGCCCAAACTGTGGCAATCCTGTGCCGCCCGATTCGCACACCTGCCCATATTGCAGGCATCGACTACGTGAAGCAACAGGTAGCCCATTGGCAAGCTGCATCTTGGTTGTGTTGGGTGTCGTTGGCTTTGCCGTTGCCATGAGCTTGATCCATTCAGGCATATGGGCATGGACGATTCTAGGCATCGCCATCATTGCCGGTCTGAGCATCTGGGGTAACAGTCAACGGTGACATTAGCAGGAGAACATTATGCAGGGACAACAGCAGGTTTATCCATTACACCGAGTGTTGAAGTTGGTTTTGTTGGCATTGCTGGTCTGTCTGGCCCCCGCATGTTCCGATGCAAGCGATCCCCAGAGCTACGTTGGCACATGGAATTCCGGTTTCGATCAAGTGAATCAACATGGCCACAAAGTTGATCGGGCGTGGCAGTTGGTCATTGATGTCGATGAGCGTTTTGTCTTGCGATACCGCGACGATGTTGAAGCTGATTGGAGTCAATACAACAGTGGCAAGATCCAAATCAGGACAGTGAACGTAGACGGGTTTGACAGACCAGGCATCAGTTTTGGCGTAGGGTCTGCTTGGTTTTATGCAGGTGGCATGCATGCGGACATGGGGTTCGAACTGCGCGAATTCAAACGCGCCGGCGGCACGGGATATCTAACCATAATCGTCTTGTCTATCTGCCTGTTGTGCTATCTCGGCAGGCACGTCTTGGATGGCGACCAACGATATCAAGCCAGATAAAGCCATCTGATTTACGGATCGTATTGCATGGGTAATGAATCCCGTTGTGAAAGTGGCAAGAGAAATAACGCTTACAGGAGACGTTGAAATGGTAAGGTCTGACAAGAGAAAAGTTCGTTCAAGATTCTGGGTTGCAACAACACACGTTCTGACAGCAGGCTTTGCAATGCCACTGGTGATTGGGTTTGTAGGAACTATTCTTGTGGCAATGGTGTTGCCACCCAGTCCAGAAACCTTCCTGCTTTCTGCCATCATGCAGCAATGCTTCATTGCAACAGGCTGGATCGCAGGCACGTATTATTCACTGAGCTACATTCGCAAGACCTGTATCATGTCCAACCCATCCAGCTACATTGCCCCGTGCATCATTGCTGGCGTTGTCATGCTCGCTCTGAGCTTCCTGCTGTCCAGTGCTGCCTATGTCCTAGCTGATTGGCCTGAAGCCCTGATCGTCACTGTGGTCAGTCATTGCATCGCGTACCTGTCCTACGCAACCATCACACGCAATGCGTTCAAACAAATGCGGCCTGATCGGTACGCGTGAAAAGGGCAGTTGAAAAGTTAAAAAATAGCTTCCAGTCTGTGAGTGATTTGGGGAAATACCGATGTTTTGTACCTAATGCTGTACCCAATCTGTGCGACCTACTAGTCAGAATGCGATGTGCGGAATGGGGGCTAAAACTTCAAAATTAGGTACATGGGACAAAAACTGGCAAATTAGGTACAGGAAATGGCAAATAAAAAAGCTCGCAAGCTATTATTCTCGCGAGCTTTAAGTTAAAAGCCATCCATGGGACTTGAAC
>DLCK01000071.1:9046-30264 GCA_002480565.1 Phycisphaerales bacterium UBA7800
GGGTGTGCTCTACCAACTGAGCTAGGATGGCAACACTCAATCAAATTGAGTTAAGAGAAAAAATGTTACCCAAGTCCAGCGCCTGCGTCAAATGCGTTGGGTAGCAATACTTCAATCAACAGGTTCTACAGAATCAATCCGGCAATTCAGATGAAATCAATGAACCTGCGTAAGGCTTGCTTTTTCACCAGTTCCAAGAAAAAAAGTCATTTGAAACTTGATTTTGTGTCAAACTGGGCAATAATATAAATATAGCATCAATGCTATAAAAACAAAGTGGCTAGTTTATTGGCATGCTTGATGTGTTGGATCGTTTCACAAGTCATGCCATGTTGATCAATGGACTTGAACGCATTAATTTCAAAGGCAGAAATTCACAGCTCAAACATCGATTCAGACACAAATGATCGGACTCAAAAATACGACAGTCACCAGTAGTGGCGGTGTGTTTTGAGTCGGTTCATGGTGTTGTGACATGCGCGGTGCATGCGGTTTTGGAACAGGGTTAAGCAGCCGCGCAATGGCATGATGCCGCTATATCCTCCTTCCGGTTTTTTGGTTCATGATTCAGCCTGGCGCGATCGTTGCGCCCAGACTGTTGCACGGCAGATATTTGTCCAGAGAGTTCCCATCAAGGAGTCGCAGTATGTCATTGTTCCGTCGTTTGCGTCGTCGTCTTCGCCGTTTGTCACGTCGTTCATCTCGCCCCGCGTTCACTGGTTTCCAATCCCTGGAAGGTCGTGTGCTGCTCTCGGCGGTGACTGCGTCCTCCGCTGCTGCCTTTGTGGACAGCATTGGGATCAACACCCACTTTGGCAAGTCTTCAGGCATGTTTGCCAATCCGAATTTACTCGACACGCTTGGCGATTTGGGGATCACGCATATCCGTGACAACACTAACAATACTACTGCGGTGGATCGTTTGGAATACCTCTACGATCAATATGGCATTACCACCAACATGGTTGTCGATTGGGTTCCAATCGATATTGCCCAGCGCGTCCAGTGGTTGGAAAATGATTGGGCAGAAAGCATCGAAGGACTCAACGAGCCGGATCTGCATGAACGTGAATACCTGGGACTCAAGGATTCGACTTATCCGTCGGTGGTTGATCTTGCGACACGTCAGTATCAGTTTGACTTGTTCAATGCAGTGAATGCCAATCCATTGACTGCTGACAAGCCGGTGTTGTCCCCGTCTCAGGGATACACTCCTTCGACGCGGGTGTTGGGGGATATTCCTTTTGATGTGATCGGATTTCATCGTTATGCCGGCGGGATCAATAATCCTGAGACATTGAATATGGATGGCGAAGATTTCTTTGACCTTTCTGCGATCAGTCACACAGGTGATGAGCCGATCTGGCTTACCGAGACGGGATATAACACTGCTGAGCAGGAGGTACACCCCAAACTCGGTGTCTCTGATGCAGCCCAAGCCAAGTATCTTACACGTGGTTTGGCTGATGCATTTATGCAGGGTGTGGATCGCACGTATCTCTATGAGTTGGCGGATGAAGGAACCGATGAGACTGATATGGAAGATCATTTTGGGATTGTCGAGTATCAGTCGGATCCCACGGGTGCGTTGACACTCAAGCCTGCCGGCGAGTCGTTAAAGCGGTTGATTGATCATCTCAATGATTCGGTATCGAGCAATTTTACGCCCGGCGAGTTGGACTTCACCATTGATGCAGGTTCAGCGGATATCAGCAATCTGCGATACCTGTTGCTTGAGGAAAATGATGGTGCAGGCACATTCAATCTGCTTATCTGGCAGGAGGTCAACAGTTACGATGCTGCCAATCAGCAGGAAATCAACAATCCGCCATTGAACGTCACAATCCGATTCAACGACACCATCTCATCGGCAGCGGTCTACAATCTCAACAGTGATACCGCTGTGAGTTCCTATGGATCAACCAAGGTTGTCAGTGTAGCAGTGCCTGATGAAATCATGCTCATCAAACTCACGCCCGGAACGTACAACCCCAGTGGGAGTCTGCCGATCCTGGAGGTTACCGCGACCGATCCTGTTGCTGTGGAAGGTACCAGTGATACAGGCACTTTCACCTTTACACGCACCGGGGACACTTCGCAGCCTTATACCTTCTGGGTTGAAATCCAAGGCGAAGCGGCCAACGGCGCGGACTATACTTCCCAAAGCACCGGGATCGTCTTCCCTGCCGGTTCATCCACGGTGACCAAAACCATTACGGCTATCAACGACTCCGTGGCCGAAGGTGATGAACAAGTCGTCATGCGAATATGGGGCAACACAACTCATACCGTTGGTGAGCATTGGTCAGCCTCGGTCAATATCATCGACGATGAAGCTCAAGCTGATCTGGCGATCACCGACATTTCATGGGACGTACAAAACCCGCAACCCGGTGATGCCGTTACGTTCTATGTCACCGTCCAGAACCAAGGCACGCAAGCCACCGTGGGCAATGCGTCGCTGTATGTTCAACCGACTTACAACTGGGGATCACGCTTGTACAGCACGGTCAACAGCGGACTGGCCGCAGGCGCGACCACCGTGGTGACCATGCCCGGCACGTGGACGGCGACCCCCGGTTTTGCAATGCCCAAAGCCGAAGTCGATTACTACGAAGCAGTCTATGAAACCAACGAGGACAACAACTATTGGGCAGAGACGCTGGCGGTTGGATATGCCACTAGAGATGATGATTTTGAATCCGGCATAGACACCACCGATTGGACCGGCTGGGACATCACCGGCAATTGGCAGGCCGTCACCTATGGCAGTAACACCGTCCTGGAAAACCAGGACCTTAATTCCGCCAACGCATCACCTGTTACCACGTACCTGCCAAGCACGTTTGCCACGCAGTGGTCCAGCGAGTTTGACTACGATTGGCGATGGGGCGGGAACACCGCCGGTGGCTACGGCTTTTATTCTCTGACCGTGTCTCAGGACCTGCTTGACGATAGCGGCAACGGCTATCGCATCCTCGTCCATCAAGGTGATTCCAACAACAGTAACAATACCAATAAAACCATCCAGATTTTTCAGGTCGATTCAGGCGTCGTGGCATCAACACCACTGGCTGAAGGTGCAGGCTATGATCAGCCCGGCTTCAAGTCCATGGGGTTAAATACGCCTCAGCTTAAGCACATCAAGATCGACTACGACCAGATTGCTGGCACGATCAGTGTCTACGGCGATGCTGATGCCGATGGGCAGCTCGAACTCTTTGCCCAAGCCCAGGGGGCTTTGCCCTATGACCGGATCACGCATGTGACCATGAACACCAACACCACTGCAACGTGCGCCCCGGTGTTGGATAATTTGCAAGTGAATCTGTACAACCCATTGGACACCCACAGCGATGACTTTGAGGCCAACGTCGCCGGTAATGCGCCTGCGAATTGGTATGCCTCGGGCAACTGGCAGGCGGCAACCTACAACGGCAATACCGTCATCGAAAACCTGGACACCACTGCAGGCGGACGCTACATCGCCAGCGGTTGGTCACTGCCTTATGACGCTGCATGGGAAGCAAGCATCGACTATGACTGGAAGTGGGCTGGTGATCCCTCGGTGGGGTACGGTTACTATTACATGTACGGCTACATGGACATCCTTGATGCCGATGGCAACGGCTATCGACTCAAAATACACCAAGGCGATCACAACAACGCCAACAACACCAATAAAGTCCTTGAACTCTATCGCCGCGAAAATTGGGCGGTGACCACGCTGCTGGGAACCAGTGCCGGATACAACGAACCAGGATGGCAGTCCCGCGGACTCAGTGGCCCGGACCTCAAGCGAATTGTCTATGCCTACGAACCGTCCAACGAAACGTTTAGTGTCTATGCGGACCCCGATCGCAATGGTGAATTGGATTTAATGATGCAGGTTGCTGATATTGGCAGCGCTCAATTGGATTTGGATCGAGTCTATATCGGAGCCGAAGGCTTCACCGCCACGGAACGCTTCACACTCGACAATGTCCGCATCGACCAGCTGCACACCCGCGACGTCACCGTGCAAACCATGGCGATGTCCTCAAGTCTCTCAGCGTCGGCAGCGATGGCCACTTTAGCGCAACCCGGTGCGACACTCACCCCAATTACCCCAGCAACGAGCAGTCGGATTACCCAGCTCAGCGACAGCACAAAAGACCGCTGGACCGTGACGCTACTGCCGCAGTGATGTATGCAAGTGTTTAACAGGAAACAACCTGCGGGATGAAATGGATGATCCCCGGCAAAGGACCCCTATTTCTTTTGTCGGGGATTTGTTTATCCTCAGTCTATCCCCAATGCGAAATTTGGGAATAGACAGTTGGCATCGCTAGTGACTTAGGTATGATAAGGACACTGTTAAGCGAACTTTTCACGGATTTGAAACCTTATGAGTGAACAAACTTCGGCCAGTAATGAAACTGCAACCCTGCACCAACGCGTGGCTGCTGTCCTCGAACGCATCCGACCGGCGATTCAGTCCGATGGCGGGGATATGGAACTGGTGGAGATCACCGAAGGCAATGTGGTTCGCATTCGTCTCTTAGGAGCGTGTGTGGGCTGCCCGTCAAGCACCATTACGTTGCAGATGGGGATCGAACGCAATCTGAAAGAAAAAGTGCCGGAAGTGGTGGCTGTGGAACAGGTACACTGAGTCTGACAGGGAAGCACTCAGTATCATCTGTACTTTCGGTACGAGGGAAGAATCAGCAGAGCCGTCCTTTGACGGATCAATGGGGTGATCGCGCGTGGTGGTCGCTTAAGCTTTGCTGTGATCAAGTCAGTTCGATCCATTCAAAGGATCGGACTTTGATGGTAACCAACGGATACACAGCCGACAGGGAAGTCCTTCTATGCTTGCGCTGACACGTCGAGCCGGAGAAGAAGTCGTCATTGGTGACCCAGCAAATCCGCTGGGCGTTATCCGTGTAGTCGAACTCCACGGCGACAAAGTCCGCCTGTCCTTCGACTTCCCCCGCGAAGTCCAAATCAACCGCAAAGAGTTGGCCGACCAAAAGGCCCAGTCGTCTGCCCCCAAGACAGATGGTGAATCGCCCAAGTCTGACAAAGCCAATGACGCTGCTGGCAACGATAAAGCCTCAAGTTGATCTGGCTTGAATCATCAAAATTAAAACCTGATACCCGCTCTGACAATTTAAATTGATCGATATCAACACATCCAAGGGGAATGACGTGGGTAGATTCAAACGCGATCTCATTGTGGCTTTATTCGTGATCAGTTGCATGTTTGGTGTAGCCATCACGGGTTGTACTCAGTCTCCAGTTGTCCCACCCATTGAACATTTTCATGCTAACGGTATTGGTTGGGAGACTCCTGCTCCCTGGACAGAGCGTCCCATCATCAACGATCCGGCTAACTTCCAATTTGCCATCATGTCCGACCGTACCGGTGGCCGGCGTGGGGATGTGTTCGCCAAAGCGGTCGATAAAGTTAATCTGCTTCAACCCGAATTTGTCATCTGTGTTGGTGACCTGATCAAAGGCTACACCAAGGATACCGCGGTGCTCAATAGCGAGTACGACGAGTTTGATGACATTGCCAATCGTCTGGATATGCGGTTCTTCCGTGTGGTGGGGAATCACGATATCTCCAACAACGCCATGACCAAGTTGTACCGGGAGCGCTATGGGTACCCGTACTATCACTTCGTCTACAAGAACGTGCTGTTCATGGTGATCAACACCGAAGACCCGCCCAGCAAGGGGATCAGCAACGAGCAGGTCAAATATATGTCCAAAGCCCTGGCTGATAACCCGGATGTCCGCTGGACGTTTGTGTTCATGCACAAACCGTTTTTTGTCGAGGAAGCAAAGCATCCCCATCCGGGTTGGATGAAGATCGAAGACCAACTCAAGGGCCGTCCGCATTCCGTCTTTGCGGGGCACTGGCATGAGTATGCCAAGTACACCAAGCATGATCAGTCCTACATCCGATTGGCAACCACCGGCGGGGGCAGCGATCTTCGCGGCATCGAGCAGGGTGAATTCGATCACATCATGTGGGTCACCATGACCGATGACGGCCCGGTCATTGCCAACCTGATGGTCGATGGCATCCACGACGAAAATATCAAAATGGATGAGTAAATCATGAAGTCATTTTTAATGTTGATCGGTTTCATCATCGCATGCTTCGCCATCGCAGGTGTCGGCGGCTATGTCACATCCACTACCGTCAGCACGTGGTATCCAACACTCCAACGCCCCGACTGGACACCCTCGGGTCGGACCATCGGCATGGTATGGAACGTGCTGTTTTTTCTCATGGCCATATCCGGTTGGTTGATCTGGAAACGCGCAGGCTTCACACCCAAGACCCGCAGAGCCTTTACGCTCTACGCCATACAACTTGCATTGAATCTGCTTTGGTCGATCTGTTTTTTTGGTCTTAAATCACCGGGACTTGCACTCGTCGAGATCGTGTTTCTTGAGCTTGCGATCATTGGCACGATGGTCTGCTTCTGGCGGATTCAAGTCACTGCCAGCCTGCTGCTATTCCCCTATGCCGCATGGGTGGTTTTTGCTGGTGTTCTTAACTATCTGTTTTGGTCGTTAAACAACACTGGCGGGGCGTCCATATGATCCGACACATCGCTGTGGCTATGAAATTAAACCGTTCAATAGCCGCGAGCTGACAACTCGCAGCTTCCCCAACTTCAATTTGCAGTGTGTAATTTAAGCGTTGGCTTTAAGGGGTAACCATTTGAGCACACGCTGGATCACCATGTCCCAGTAATCCCAACTGTGACCGAAGCCTTCATCTTCTTCGTAGACCGCGTCGTAACCGATGGTCTTAAGGTGATCACGGAAGCGGGTGTTGTGGTCGTAGAGAAAGTCCTCGGTCCCGCAGGCTTGATAGAGCATCGGTTTGGGGCCGTCGGATGCCAGCACGTCTTTGGCTGCTTCAAAGAGATCGCCATGTGTTCGCTGCTCTGACCCCTTGGGGCCAAAGACGCGCAGAAACTCGGCACTGCGTTTTTCGTCTTCTACATCCATCTCTTCGATCCAGGATTTAATATCCATCACGCCGCTGAGTGATGCAGCAGCTGCAAACATCTCCGGCTTGCGGAGTCCGAGCTTCATCGCACCGTATCCACCCATGGATAAACCTGCCACGAAGTTGTCTTCGCGTTTGTCACTCAGTGGGAAAAAGCTTCGGGCGATGGCAGGTAACTCTTCACTGACAAACGTCCAGTACTTGCCCCCCTGGTGCATGTCCGTGTAAAAGCTCCGATGCACCGCAGGCATCACCACCGCGATCCCATACGCCGAGGCGTAACGTTCGATACTCGTCCGCCGCATCCAGATGGTGTGGTCGTCGCTTAGTCCGTGCAGCAGGTACAGTGTTGGATGCTTTCCCTCGCCTGCGGCAGTATCCATGCCAATCTGGCTACTGGATTTTTGAGGCAGGATCACATTCATCGAGTGGGCAAAACCCAACGCATCTGAAGCAAAGTCACATTGAATAAACGCCATAACAAACATCTCCATTGGGGCGGAATTCGGAGATGCAATTGTACCCAGTTGATCAGAACAATGTTTTGACCTGGTACAAATCGTGGCGACGGTCTTTGAGGTTTCGCACACTGCCACGTTCATGCAGTTCACGCAGCAAAGTGATATCGACTTCCACCAGCAGGATCATCTCCGTATTGGGGGTCGCTTCGGCTTTGACACCGTCATAAGGGAACGCAAAGTCGCATGGCGTGAACACCGCACTCTGGGCATATTGGATGTCCATGTTATGCACCTTGGGCAGGTTGCCGACACTGCCTGCAATGGCGACGTAACATTCATTTTCAATCGCTCGCGCCCGGGCACAGTTGCGTACACGCCCATATCCATTTTGCGTGTCCGTGAGGAAGGGGACGAACAAAATGTTCATGTCCTGCTCAGCAAGGATTCGGCCCAGTTCGGGGAATTCCACGTCGTAACACACCACCACGCCCACCGGCCCGCAGTCAGACTGGATGATCTTGACTTTGTTGCCACCGGTCATGCCCCAGAATTTAGCTTCGTCGGGGGTGATATGAATTTTGTCATAGCGGTCGCAGTCACCATTGCGATGGCAGAAATAGCCCACGTTGTAAAGCTTGCCATCTTCCATCAAGGGCATGGAGCCGGTGATGATATTGACGTTATAGCTCATGGCATACTGCACGAATCGTTCACGGATGGGTTCAGTGAACTCGGCAAGTTTGCGGATCGCCTGGGCTTCATTCAGATCGTTGTAATGCATCATCATCGGTGCATTGAAAAACTCAGGGAACAAGGCAAAGTCGCTTTTGTAGTTGGATACCGCGTCGACGAAGAACTCTGCCTGGTCGAAGAATTCGTCAAGGTTTTTGTGCGGGCGCATCTGCCACTGGACCAGCCCCAGACGGACCACGGACTTGACGTTGCTCATTGCCGTGTCGTCTTCGTTGTAGTAAATGTTGTCCCATTGCATGAGCACCGCGTTTTCGTGCGACTCCTTGTCATAAGGCAGGTATCCGGTGAGCAGCTTCTTGACGTGAAAGTCATTGGAAAGCTGGAACGTCAAAACCGGATCGAAAATTTCCTTGGCACGGACGGCTGCGATGTACTGCTTGGGGGTGTATTTTT
Organism: Phycisphaerales bacterium UBA7800; assembly: GCA_002480565.1. Taxonomy (GTDB): domain Bacteria; phylum Planctomycetota; class Phycisphaerae; order Phycisphaerales; family Phycisphaeraceae; genus UBA7800. The sequence goes on from DLCK01000071.1 coordinate 17,669, forward strand.
CAGCGTACTTGTAGTAATTGGGGATGCGTCCGCCAAAGACAATGGCACGCAGGTTCATATGTTCGCAGAGTTCCTTGCGGGCATCATAGAGTCGCCGGCCCAGCCGCAATCCGCGGTAGTTAGGCTTGATAAACACATCAATCCCATAAAGCACATCACCCTTGGCATCAAATGTGTCGAAGCTGCTGTTGCCGATGATTTGATTGTAGGTGTGCTTGTCACCGAACTTGCTGTACTTGATGCGGAGGGTCAACGCGCACCCGACGACCTGATCATCGACGACGATGGCGATCTGCCCCTCGGGGAAGAGTCTCAGGAGCTTTTCAATGTGATGCTTTTCCCAGTGACCGGCGGTCCAGTTTTCGTAAGCCGCCGTCATTGTTTCCTTGAGCTGCTCGTAGTCTTCAATCAGCAGGTTACGGATTTCAATCTGTTTGATATCACTCATTGCGGGATTTCTTTCAAGCTGGTGAAATGTGGGCACCAGCGCGCGATATTGTGCGCAGCAAACATCGATTTGTCACGTAATAAATCTTGTATTTTCAAAAAAATTATGTCGCTCAGTCAGGTAACTCTTCAAAAGAAGGCAGCAAAACAGGCTCGAGCTTGGAATTCAGCTGCATTGTCCTCACCGTTACGCAGCATGTTTTGTTCATTTTTGCTGATAGAGGGGCGGTACAATCCGAACAAATGGCACAAGTCGGCCAGGGTTTTATTTCGACAGCGATATTCTCAATTCTCAGTCGTCGATCTTTGATGCGTGGTGTATCCAAAGTGGTGAACCATTAAGGTTCAAATACAACAGATCGTTGTATGGGTTAAAGATTGATTTGGAGTATCGCGTTGAAAATGAAAGACTCGGCATCTGGAAAAAATTATTTTGCGTCCATGGATTCCCTACGCGGTTTGGCGGCGATGACCGTGGTGTTGTTTCATTTTCAGTTGATGCCCATCTGGTCGTCGATTCGATGGATACGCAAGGGTGCTTTGCTGGTTGATTTCTTTTTTGTGCTATCTGGATTTGTCATCGCGCTTTCCTATGCACGAAAAATTAACAGTGCTCAGACAGTATGGGACTTTCAAAAGAAGCGGTTCTGGCGGTTGTATCCACTGCACCTTGTCATCCTGTTGGTTTATTTGCTCGTTGAGTGTGCGATTTACTGGGTGAGTCTTCATCCGGAGATATTACAACTAGCATCAAATCCGCAGCCATTTAAAGTCAACAATCTTGGGACGTTTTTTAGTAATCTCTTTCTGGTCCAAGCGATGAACCTGCACAAAGGTCTATCGTTTAACGGGCCGAGTTGGTCGATTAGTGTTGAGTTTTACACTTACCTGTTATTTGCTTTAGTGGTGTGGTTTGCAGGCCCCAAACGATGGGTTAAAGCCTGTGCCGTCATGTCGGTATTGGGGGCGTTGACATTGGTTGCGCTTGATGCGCCTTTGACCAGCTATTACGACTATGGATTTTTCCGATGTATTTATTCCTTCTTTGCCGGTGCATGCTGCTTTGCGATTTATGATCGGTATAAGGATTTGGACTGGCAGGTTTCACCATTGAAGTTAAGTGCTTTAATGGGTGTGACTGTGATGTTTGTCATGTATGCCAAGGGGTATTTACAGTTTGCGCTTCCTCCGCTGTACGGGATGGTGATCTTGGGTTTACTGTTTGAAAATGGTTCCAAGCCGATTAATCGTGTGCTGATGGTTGCGCCATTGCGATACTTGGGGCGGATTAGTTATTCACTGTATATGACGCATATTTTGATCTGGTATTTCTTTAATCTGATCTTTATTGACCTTTGGCCGTTACCGATGAAAGCCAACAAATGGGGGAATATGCAGTTTGACCTTCCAATTTGGCAGCAGCTTGCATACTCGGTTGCAGGATTGGCGATAGTCATTGGGGTTTCAGAGCTGACATATCGATGGATCGAGGATCGGTTCCGAATCAAGAGCAAACGTAAGGTCGAGTTAGAACCACAGGTTGCTCCCCAGTTACCTAAGGACCAGACGTCAACAGCTATGTCTTCTTGAAAACTCGCTTCATGCTTCGTCGACGACGATGCGATTGCCGTGAATTTCGATGATTTTGATCTCGGTACCTTGCTCGATGAGTGAACCGCTGGTGACGACATCTATGAGTTGGCCGTCAAGTTTGGCTTGACCTGAGGGGCGTAGCGCCGTGGCTGCGGTGCCGAGGAGTCCGACGGTGAGGTTCATGTTCGTGCCGGTGTTCTGAGTTTTGTAGTGGATGGCCAGTTCGTCTTCCTGCGTGGGTGACGAGAGGATCAGGCGGTTGAGTCCGGGGATATTGCCAAAATATTTCGTGATGGCCATCATCCCACCGACGCCGAAGATAAAGCTGAGAATCATCCACATGCCAGCGACCTGAAGTCTGCCATACATTTCCGGGGCAGGTAAAGGTAGCGGGCCGTTGCCAACAGTTGGGATGATCGACAGTGTCAGGCCGGTGAAGATACAGACGATGCCCCCAATGCCAAGTAACCCAAAACTGGGCGTGAGGAACAACTCGCAAAACAGCAGTCCAATGCCGACTAGGATCAGGAGGATGTGCCAGATTTCTGCAAGTCCGACCAGAAACGGCGCACCAATAAGCAGGACTAAAGCAGTCACTGCCACCGCGCCAGGCAGTCCCAGTCCGGGAGTCTGGAATTCGGTGTAAGCACCCAGCAGCAAAGCCAACACCAGTACCGCCCGGATCGCTGGATGGGTGAGCCAGCCTGCCATATCCTCGGACCAACTTTGATCAATGGATGCGATGATGTTGGCATTGAGATATTTTTTCAGATCAGCTTGGTCGCGGATGGTGTCGGTTTCAGCAAGTCCGACTTCCACTGCGCGGGCCTGATTGAGTGTCAGTAATGTCTTTCCATCGTGGAACTGTTTGATGAGTTTCCATTTGCCCAACTCATCGTCGGTAGCAACATCACGTGAGACGGATGCGACGTTGTCGATGTTGGTTTCACCTGCGGGTTTATCCTTGCCGGCGAGTTTACTGACGACATTGCTCTCTGGTGCATTGCCATCGACCATCAGTGCTTTGTCGATTTGGTTGACGAGCATTTGCTTGCCGGTGTCTTTGTTTTCGATGAGATAGATTTCGACACCCAGTACGCACATGGCATGGTAGAGCGCATAGTCTTTGCCGTTGGCTCGAGCGTTGTCTCTGAACTCTTCAAGGATTGGGGATAATGCTTTGGCACGTTCGGTGGGCGCCAACTCCGTGCCGGGGACGATTGGAGCACAGTCACCGGTAGTGGATGCTGGATGCATGACAATGCGGTCGCAGCTTGAAGCGATGAGGATGCCTGCCGAGTATGCGGATTTATTGATCCATGCGACGGTGGGAATGGTGATGTCACCTTTGATGTACTTGGCGATCTCCAAAGCGGACATGACCTCACCGCCGGGTGTGTCCAATTCCAACACAATCATGCTGGCATTACCTTCCATGGCACGGTCGACGCGGCGCTTGAGACTTTCCAAAGTGAACCCGTAGATCATGCCTTGAATCTTGATGACTGCGACATTGGCTCCGCCGGGCGTGACTGTCAGTGATGATGCTTTATCGGCTGGTGTCACCGGCACGGGTTGGTTGTCCGCAGTCGGTAGGGAGGTTGACTCAGATGGCGTTGGCATAGCTGCCTGTCCAAGAGTCAGTGCTGCGAGGAGGATCAGTAGCAGTGGACGCATGATGTTGGTTTCCCGGTTCTTCATCCAAATATTATAACTTGGCTGCGTGATTCGTGATGTATTGGTGATAATAAAAAACCGTCACATCAAAAATGGATTGAAGTGACGGCTTTTTTGATATTCGATTTTTCAAGGCACCCCGGGGACTAAAGTCCCACGGGCTTTAGTGTGAATTTCGTTACCTTGTTGGTGTAAATCAATAGCTCAGTTCAATGACCTGCTTGTTGCCGAGTTTGCTTAGGTTTAATACCTGTCCAGCTTCGGTGTCGGACACATCCAATTCGACTCCTTCGGGGACGCAGAGGGCTTTGGTGATTTTTCGGGGCAGGTTCAGCGTGATCGACACATCGTGCAAGGGGATGATGTCTTCGACGATTTCGATTTGTTCGCTCTTAAGCTGCGGGATGTAGTTAAGCACATGCAGGACATAGCGACTCTCATCAGCTTGCTCATTGATGGCGGTAAACAGGTGCGACGGCGCGTTGGTCTTGAGCATCGGCTTGTCGAGCAAGCAATCAATTGCTGCCCCGACAAGTTGCTTGCACCAATGCGGTGCGTTGAGCTGATACTGTGTCAGATGCGGGTGCGCCATGTAGATGCAGTTGCCATTACGGGTAATGGCTGGGCCGAGAGTCTGGCCGTTACTGGGTGAGTGACGATGTGAACAGTAGTGTTCCCACGTGCGGTTGAAAGTCGAACCAATCGTGTCGGCAAGAATGTCCACGCCATTACCCGCTGCGACCTGCGAGCCTTGCTCATAAATCACATGATCCGCATCAGGCAGGCCGGCGAAGTCATCGCGTACATGCACGAAGTTGGGGCAAAAAGCACTGTCCCCTTCATATGTGATACCCAGGCAAGGCAGATTGTCGCCAGCTTTGTTTAAAGCGATGAGTTTGCCACCTGCTTTGACGAAGGCTTCGAGCTGATCACGCAATTCATCGGTGACCGCAATTTCATCTGGGACGATGATCAGTTCATAACTGTCAAAGTCGGCTTGCAGATCGATGATATCGTATTGATGATCCAGCTCCTGAAGGATACGCACCGCACCTTGGGAGCTTTTAGGAAGCGACGCGTGGCCGGAAGCTTGGGTAAAGGCTTCGGGTGTGATCACACCAATCTGCGTGACCGGTTTGACGTTGACGCACCAGGGCTCGACGGCTTTGATCTGATTGTAGACCGCGCCGATGAGTTGGTAAGTGGTCTTGCAGATTTTGCCATCCGGAGGCAGTTGGTCACCGATGGAACAGGCACCGCCCAGCGCGACGGACATGAAGCATTCATACTCTAATGCTGCCTGGTTTTTGTAACTGTGAAAGTCACCCCATGATGTATGGAACTTGCCCGTCATCCCCAGGAACGGTAAATCAAGTGTCCGAGCATAACGAGCCGTCAGCGGGAAGTGCATGTATCCCCAACCACCTGAAGGCAGGGACTCAAGTTCAAAGTGCGAATAGGCATCCTGCAAATCACGATGACGCGGGCCGATGTGTCCAGCATTGTAAAAGACCGTACAGTCATCACTGAGTGTGCGAATGTAGGCAGTCATGTCCCGCATGAATCGCGCTTCGACTTGCTTGCCAAAGTTCACGCGCGTTTGTTTATCTGACGGATCAAGTCCCTTGCCGATCATCTCTGCTTTGCAGGTTGGGCACGAGCAGTCCATCGGTGCGACGATGTCCCAGAAGATACCATCGGTGGGCAGCATCTCGATGACTTCCTTGACGTGTGCTTTGAGGAAATCGACATAGCCGCTGTTAAGGCAGAAGCGTCGATAAAAGCCCGCATGATACGGGGGCGTTCCTTCGGGCTTACCCGACTCTTCGATGACGCGCCATTCTGGGTGTTGTTCAGCAAGGAGTTGATCCCATTGCACAGTGATATAAATCGGCACACGGATACCCGCTTTGTGGCAGGCTTCGATCTGTTCACCGAGCAGGTTGGGCCGTTTGAGATTCGGGTGAATCCGCTGGGGCATCAACTTGGACGGATAGTAGAGATAACCATGATGACATCGTGCAAAACAGGTGATCGAATCGACACCTGCATCGACGAGTGTTTGTGCAAATTCGGTTGGGTTGAATTCGCTGCCGATATTTTCGACCATGCCGGCGGTGTGAAAATCCAGGTGAATCTGGCGTAAACGCAGTTGCTTGAGTGTGGACATAACAGTTTTACTCGTTGAAAAAAAAGCTGAAATTCAGTCACGTCTCTGAACAGACAGACCACGCGATAGGCCGTTGTTATACGCTGCATCGACACGTATTACCACTGAAATGACGGGATTCTCTGGCGAAACTTTCGTTTATATCCAAAAACGCAATTGAATGTGTCTCAATAGTGGAGTCTGGCTATCGCAATTGGGTAATGAAAGGTTTTGAAACGGGAAATGTTCAACTTGGGCGGTATGATTGACGTACCGCTGTTCTACATGATCAAGGAGTTGGTTTTGATGCGTTACGCGCTGCTGCTTATTGTCCTGATGGCAGGTTGGCTTTTCCCGACACCGTTACTTGCTCAGCAGTGGGTGCCGTTTGTGATCCCCTGGGATGACGCGACTGCTGGTGTTGCCACGGACGTTTCACATTTGAATAACAAGGCCTTGCCTCAACTGATTTTGAAAGATGGTCAGTTTGTCGAGCAAGACAGTGGTAAACGTGTCCGCTTTTGGGCGACGAATTTTTGCTTTGAACAAAACTTTCCCGAACATGATGACGCGGATAAAGTCGCAGCCCATTTAGCCAAGTCCGGCATTAATCTCGTTCGCTTGCATCACTTTGACAGCCAGATGGCCATGCACAACGGTGCATCAATCTGGGATCGAACCAAGCAGAAAAAAGTCATTGATCCAGAGCGTCTTGACCGCCTGCATTATCTCATTGCTGCCTTGGCAAACAACGGCATCTATGTGGATATGAATCTCAAAGTCTCCAAGGAAATCAATAAGATTGATGGAGCAGCACTGGACTCAAACGAAACAAATACAAGCTTTGCAACGTCGTTTCAAAAGGTGATTGATCGTTTCGATCCCTTTCTCATTGAGCACCAAAAGGGATATGCCAGGCAGTTGCTTATGACACCCAATCCCTATCGCAATCAGCGGACACCTGCCAATGATCCGGCGGTGGCGATGGTGGAAATTAACAATGAAAACGCAGCAGGAGGTTGGCCCGGTGAAGGTCCGGGGTCGCATTTACATACGCTTCCCCAACCCTATGCCACACAGATTAAAACGCTTTGGACAACTTACCTTCGCAAAAAATATGGAACACAAAAGCAGATGATTGCCCAGTGGATCAAGGATTTGCCGACACCCGGCGAAGACATTCTTTACAAAGTCAAAAACGCATGGTGGGTTCACTCACCTGCCAACGGCTCAGAGATGACTGCCGAGGTTCAAGCGCCCTCCCAAAGTTCCGTCTTTCACATACACAAAACGACCGGGACCGATTGGCATGCCCAGGCAACCGTCACTCCTCCTGTTTTGCAGACCGGTGAAACCTACACACTGTCGTTTGATGCCTTTGCTTCAGCACCACGTCCGATGGGTGTGACGCTTAATCGTGGCGGGCCGACTTACGCCAATCAGGGTTTGGCGGGAACCGTGCAGCTGACGACGAAGCAGACGCATTATCGGTTGACGTTTTCCGCCGGTGCTGCGCCGGATAAGTTTCTGGTGCTGCAACTTGGCGCTGCTGCCGGGGATGTCACCGTGTCGAACATGACTTTGCAAACCGGCATTGTCGGTGGCAAAGACTTCACCATGACCGACTCGATTGATCGTGGGCTGGTATCGCTTCCTGCAAACAATTCACTACCCAACATTCAACGCGATTGGCAATTATTTGTCGGCGGCATTGATATCGCCTTTGCCCAACAAATGCGAGACTATCTGCGAAAAGACCTGGGCGTCAAAGCACTCATCACCGACACCCAGATGGGCTGGGGAGGCAGCAGTTCATGGGCACGTGAAAAGGACTCGGACTTTGCCGATGTCCATGCCTATTGGCAGCATCCGTCGTTTGGTTCAGGAAAGTGGGACCCAAACAATTGGACCATTGACCAGAAATCACTGGTCTTGGATGCCTTGTGCAAAGGCAACTTCGGCATACTCGGTGACCTGGCCATGCAGCGGATGGCTAACAAACCGTTTACCGTTTCGGAGTACGATCACCCGTCACCTAATATCTATCTCTCCGAGGAATACGGACTCATCGCGTCCTTTGCCTCCCTGCAGGATTGGGATGCGGTCTTTACCTTTGGGCATGGTCCCTATGGTAAGCATGCCAGGACCGATCAGATTCTCTCCTTCTTTGATAACTCAGCGAATCCCGCAAAGTGGGCGTTTGCACCCTCAGCAGCTTTGATCTTCAGAGACCAACTTATCGAACCGCTCGCCGATGTAGCGACGCTGCATGTACCAGCGGATGTCTTTGGCACGCATTGGAATTCCAGTGCGCCCTGGGATGCAGCCGGAACCATGCCCAACCCGCTGAAGTATCGCATTCAGACGGCGATGGGTTCTGATCAAATCCGCATGACACAAACCAAAACTGCGTCTTCGAGTACGCTCAATCTCAGCGAAACATGCTATACCGTCACCGCTCCCAAAGCATTTGTCACAGCCGGTACACTCGGCGGGAAGTCTTTGGCTGCCGGTGCAATGACAATCAAACTTGATGCCTTTGACAACAATTTTGCTGCGATGACTTTGGTGCCGTTGGATAATAAAACTTTGGAACAGAGTCGGCGGATGCTACTGACAGTCGTGGGTAAGGCCGAAAATCAAAACATGGGTTGGAACAAACAGCGGACTTCAGTGGGCAACAACTGGGGACATGGCCCCGTCCGTATTCAACGCATCACCGGCACACTTACAGGCCGTGAGAATTTGACGATTTATCCCTTGTCACCCAGCGGCAAAAGACGTGATGCGTCAGCCCAATTGACCGGCGATACCGTCTGGTATGAATTGGTCGTGAACTGATGGAAGCACAATGACAGCACATCACTTCGTTTGATTCAGTGACTGCATGATCGCTTCGTTGAACAGTTGAAGACTCAGCAGGCTCGTTGCTGTGGCACGCAGATTCAGGTTGTTATCCCATGGTGATTGACGCACACCGCCGATGCAGTCCACAGGACTGTCGCCGTAAAAAACTTCTTCCGGTTTGAAGGTCAGTTGTACAAGGAATCGTGCAGCCAAAGCAGTCCGCAGCAGCAATTCGGTTTGCGAGAGTCCGACTGTTTCTGCGAGCATGGGACGCAATGCCGGGTCTTTGAGAATCGTCGCCAGCAGACTCACACCATAGGCGCTGCGCCAATCCGGTGCTGGGGCGATGATCGCTGCCTGTCTTGCAAGATCAAATCCGCCGATGACATCAGCAGGTCCCATTGCCGGTTCCTGTGTGATTTGATGATCCAAGAGTAACGCGCGGGTTTGCGTGATGATTTTGCTGGTGTCCATCGGCAGGGGCAAGTTCAATTCCAAGCGAGTCTGCAATGTATTGATGCGATGCAAGGTTGCAATTGCCATGAGTGTCTGATTGGAGGACTCAGCTTCGAGTACCAAAGCTGAACGCTCAAGGATGGCTAATAAATCCTTGTCACGTGTCTGGTCGTATTGCATAAGCAGTGCAAGATGAATCAAAGCTTGGTTGAACCGAGTGACAGTCTGCGTCGTAAACACACCATTGGCATCAGCTCGTTTTTGCATGAAGTGTCCGTCGGACTGCTGTACGGCGATAAGCGTTTTGGCTAACTCATCGCGACGTGATTTGAGATCTACCAATGTCGGTTCTTGAATCAATGTCATGAGTAACCATGCTGCTGCATCAGGATCCCGTTGGATCACATGATCGTTCATCACACTCAGAAGATAATCGGTGCTGCTGCGGACAGTTTTGCTGCATGCGGAATATCCGTCCCAGTCAGGGCGTTGATCCAAGGCCAGACACATCTGTTGTGAAATGGCGTAGGTAGCCATCGCTTGATCATCTACTGGCGCGTTTTGCAGACTGTAGCGACTGCTGGTGGGTTCGTACTCACGGGCGACTTGGCCGTCTTCACGGAAGCGATGCGACAGATGCATGGTCTGATCCCAGGTTACTGCCATGATCTGTTTATGATCCAGTATCGGGTCCAGCAGTTGCATGCCACGCACGAGATGCACAGCGTTGGTTTTGGGTGCGGATTGAACAAGGTGTATGACATCAAAGCGGTAAACCTGCATGGGACTTGCCTGGTCAAGCAGGGAGATTTCCAGACTTGGTTTGCGTCCTAACTCAAGGAGCATGCCTTTGACCACACCGGTGGGGCTGAGGTTCATTGCCAGTGTTGATGCCGGCCATGACCATACGGTTTTGCGGTCTGTATTTTGAATGATGAGGCCTTGAGCGCCAGGGCTTGCAAGACTCAGGACATTGATGGAACGCTTTGCTGCCAGGGGTGGGATGGGTTTGGCGCATCGGGCGATCTGTAAATCTACAAGTAGTTTTGGACGTTCATCAACGGGTAAGCGTCCCCATTGTGGCAGGCGTGTTTTAAGCATGTTCAATGCTTCGTTGACTGCTACCCGCGCGTGATGCAGCAGGTCGGCTTTGCCGTCTACTTTTTGCTTGCCAATGGTCAGGCGACTTTCGCCGATGCCGAAGGTTTTACCCATCCATCGAAGCGTGACACACATGCCCCCAAAGTCCGAAACAAGGTGCATTGGTGGTGTCTTTAGTGGGTCGATTTCTTCGACTTTTCCTTCATCAAGCCACTGGACAATCTGGCCGTAGACTTGCTGGGCATCATCCCAATCCACTGCCGGAACTGCCTGGGCCAATGGGGTTGGGGTCTGCTGCTGAGCCTTGAGATTCAGACCGCTGAACATCATCATGATGATGACGCCAAGCGACAGGACCGCTTTGGAGATGTTGCGTGCAGGCAACATCCGTCCTGATCGGCAAGAGGTGTTGAGCGGCTGATTCGACTTTAAGTGTTGATTCATGGCAGTGCTATAAATTTTAGAGTTCGGCTGTGGCATTGTGGCATATCCGTTGAAGAAGACATGGCGAGGAAAAAGGAGAAACGCCATGCTTCAAGGGTCACTTGATTGGTTGATCCGTCTGCACATTACGCAGCCGTCAGAGTTTCGCAAACGTGTCGTCATACTGACGGTGCTGACTTTTCTGGCTTTGTGCTAGTGTCAGTCGATTATACGACATGCACCTGCATACCACATCCAGGATTTACATTTGATCAACGACACAGTCCATATGGTGTACGTTGATTGATTGTTTATTGCATAAAAAAACAGGACCGATCCTTTGACCGGTCCTGCTGTATTGCATGATACGAGTTAGCTATTTTGATTTAGAACAGCAGATGCAGTTCGGCGCGAGCCATGATCTGGCCGTCTTCGCCAGCACCGTCGGTCTGCCAGCCAGCTTTGGCCCAGCCTGAAGTGATCGGGTTCATGGAGTAGCCCACTTCACCGGTGAACTTCAGAGCGTGACCTTTGAAGAACTTGTTAAAACCAACGCTGACAATCTGCAGGTCTTCTTCAGTCGCTGAATCAAGATCGCCCCAGGCATAGCGAGCGATGACCTGGAAATCATTGGTCAGGAACAGACCGCCCTGAACCAAGGCACCCATTTGATTGGTATCGGTGGTGGTTTCAGAGAGTTGCTTGCCCATTAAGGCACCCATCAGTGAGAAACCCTTGTACTTAAGGTTGGCATCGACAGTCCAGGAAAGCTGCTGAGCTTCGTCAGACGTGTCGCCGTATTCACCTTGTTCAAAGTGAACCGCACCACCGACAAGCAGGAAGGGATCTTCACCCAGCCAGGCTTCGATGTCGCCAGCCTGTTTCCAGTTGCCAGCAAGCAAGACTTCGGCACGACCACTGACGGACAAGCCTTCAGCATCAGAGATTGAGTTGGCGTTGACGTAACGGCTGCCACCATCACCCAAAGCCAAGGCAGCTTTGAGCCAATCTTTCTTGTAGTTGATCCAGATGCCTTCGGTGTAGCCTTCGGAGAAGACGTTGGCTAAAGGTGTGCGATCGGGGAATGTGATTTTGGTTTCAGATACCAGATATTCACGCAGGAAGGGGACTTTTTGCGTACCGACGGTTGCTGACCAGTTTGAGTTGAACACCTTGGTGATCATGGCATTGAGGGGAGTATATCCGCCAGTGGTGCCATGGCCGTTCCAGATGAAAAATTGCCAGCTGGGGTCAATGATGTGACCCTTAAAGCCGTAACGTACCGCAGGGATTTCAAAGCCATGCTGGCCGTTGTCATCACCGGAGTTTTTACGCAGTTGGACGCCGTATCGAAATTCGATCATGCCCATGACGCGCACTTTGAAGTTGCCATCTTCTGATGCCAAGAAGAAGCCGTTGTTGTAGCCTGCGGTGAGGTTGTTTTCCAACATGCTTGCGCGGGTGTCTGCATCATTGAGGACTTCTTTGACCAGAGATTTCACTTCTGCGGTCCGTTTTTCGTCCAGCCATGTTTTATTTTGACTGCTGCGCAGGACACTGACTTCCTGTGCCAACGCATCAAGCTGTTGGCGTAACTGTTGCATGGTCATTTCATTTTCTGCTTTAGCCAAAGGGGTCAAGCAGGTGCCCATTGTGATGAGCATTATCATTGTGAGTAGTTTGCCAAATCGAGCGTTCATCTTATATATCTCCAACATGAACTTGTTGATGATCACACTGACCTTCAGGTGATCTGAAGATGACTCAAATGGACGTCACCCTGTTCCCGAATTGCGGGTACTAGTTCAAAGTCGGAAAATTTGATTCTGTAATTAAGCGAAACTGGATGAAACGGAGTAAAAAATCGTTTGTTGGGTCGCACTGAACCACTACCGGCTGAAGC
>DLCK01000008.1 GCA_002480565.1 Phycisphaerales bacterium UBA7800
TTGCTGAAACTGCGCAGCAGTTTATCGCTGTGATGTATTTGAAACTCAACCTTCCATCAAATGGAAATGCTTGATCTTCTTGTACAGCGTGGTGCGGTTGATGTTGAGATCTTTGGCGGTCTGCTGGCGATTCCAGTCGTTGGCTTTAAGGGCAGCAAGCAGAATCTTGCGTTCGGGGTCTTCCAATGCCTTTTGCAGGGGCATCGGGGTCCAGCCATGGGCAAGGGCAAGAATGGAGTCCTCACCTGTTTCGACACGTTCATGACTGCGTGTGGCAGCGATTGCCGAGTCGGCCATCTCACGAATCGTCTGGGGCAGATCATCAATATCAATCACTGGTCGACGGCTTAAAACCACCGCGCGCTCAATGGCATTCTCCAACTCGCGGACATTGCCTGGCCAGTTGTGTTGCTGCAAAGCACGATTGGCATCTTCAGTGAGACTGGTGATGGTCTTGTTCATCTCTTTGCAGAACTTGCCAAGGAAATGTTCAGCAAGCAGCGAGATGTCACCACTGCGATCACGCAATGGCGGCAGTTCAATATTGACCACATTAATGCGGTAATAAAGGTCTTCACGGAAGCTGCCTTCGTCGACCATCGGCTTAAGGGGTTTGTTGGTTGCCAGCACGAATCGCACATTCACATCCTGCGTTTTCGTTGAGCCCAGGGGTTCAAACTGTCGTTCCTGAAGAACGCGCAGGAGTTTGAGTTGTAATGCAGGCGTTGCCGAGTTGATTTCGTCGATGAACAGCGTCCCGCCGTTGGCTGACATGATCTTGCCAACCTTGTCGGACTCTGCGCCGGTGAATGCACCTTTGACGTGGCCAAAGAGTTCGGATTCGAGCAGGGTTTCAGGAATCGAGCCACAGGAGAAGGTGACAAACGGGCCGGCGGGTCGGTCGGATCGCTGATGGATAGCTCGCGCAGCCAGTGATTTGCCGGTGCCTGAATCGCCGTCGATGAGGACAGTGGTTTTACTGGGTGCAACCGCTTCAATCAGGTCATAGACGCGCTGCATGCGGTAGTCGGTACCGATGATATTGCCCATGCCGTAGCGTTCTGCCAGTTGTGCTCGAAGGGATTGGTTCTCAGCAAGCAGTGCGTGATGTTGCATCGCTTTGTCGATACTGATTCGAAGTTCCGAATCAATGATTGGCTTGGTCAGATAGTCCACCGCACCGAGCTTGATCGAATCCACAGCAGTCTGAATCTTGGCATAACCGGTGATGACAATCACAGACAGGTCGGGATATTTCTTGCGGATTTTTTTGAGTAGTTCCAACCCATCACATCGGGGCATGTTCATGTCGGTGATGACCAGGCCAAAGTGTTGATCCTGACCGTGATCGAGCAGTTCGATGGCTTCGATCCCGTCACCAGCAATGGCTGAATCGATCCCGTCGGATGCCAGAAACTGTGCAAGACTTTCAGCAATGATCGGGTCATCGTCGACAATCAAAGCTTTGGGCATGGTTCCGTTGGGACTACTCACTTTTGGAACTCCTGCAATTTGCTGGCTGGGAATCGGACGATCATTTCTGCCCCGCGGTATTCCGAGGGTTCATCAGGAAGTCCGACGAACATCTGGCCTTCAAGCCGGTCGACAATTTCGCGTGATAAGGACAAACCAAGTCCGTAGCCTGAGTCCTTGGTGGTCACGCCGTAGCGAATCTGCCCGTTGGGATCCAGTAGTGTCGGGTCAAATCCCGGGCCGTTGTCACTGACACGCAGGACGACTTGCCCTTGAACCTGTTCACCCATTACCTGAATGATGCCTCGCGCTCGACCGGGGCGACGAATCATGTCTCCGTTGATCGCTTCGATACTGTTGCGGACAGCATTGGCGATGATTGGGTAGATCGGGCCAGCCGGTAGTTTGGCGATGTTGTCTTCAATTTGGATCTTGATATCAATGTTCCGCATTCGTGCTGCAGGTGTCAGCAATCGAATGGCGTGTTCGACCGTTTGAGCGATCGTTTGTGTCTGAGCATGAAGGCGGTCAGGTGTATGCGATCGCGTCATCCATCGGCGGATGAGCATGGCCATCTGCTGCATGGCATTGGAGGCCACTTCCAGTCGATGCTGCACATCTTCGTCTTTGAGATGTTCCCCATCAGTCTTGAGTGTCGTGATGGCCAGTCCGACATTGCGAAGCGACCCGTCAAGCAGGTTGGCCAACTCATGAGCCAGGCGCGCGGGCGCTTCGTCAGACTGAGGCAGTTTCGGTGCAGAAGCCACCGTGTCCGGCTCGGTGTTATCCGCGTCAAACCCGTGGGTGAGTTTCAGATTGGGTGTATCTTTCGACATCATCATTCTGGATATCGACACTGTGGTCTTTGAGGTTAAGGTTGTTGTTGATTTCAAACCCCATGTTGGTTGGGTTTGTAGCGGTTAAAGGACTGTGACGGGTGCATCAGGATTGTTGGATGGATGCGTAGTCATAAGCGCAGGGGATGGGGCCTTCGATGTCATTGGTCTGCCATGTTGCTGCATCCCAGAAGGCATGGGGATTAGGGCTTCCGGGTCTGAGGCTGATGCGCGATTTATAGATTCCGCGTCGGTGCATTTTGCCCAGGGCTTCGTCGATAAGACGTCTATCGAGTCCGATATCATGATGTGTGGGTGCGATCGCCAGTTGATGCATCAGGCCGCTATTACCGGACGTGCCACAGAGGATCACGCCGACCATGACACCTTCGTCACGTGCTACGATACTGAGGCTCGGGAAGTGTGCCACCAGTCTTGCCAATGCAGCAGTCGAGGAGGTATCCAGTCGGACTCCTTCAGCAGTTCCACTTGCGGTGTTGCATGTTGCACACAACGCGATGACTTCTTTGAACTCCGTGGGCTGTAGTTCGCTTAATAAAACTGACACGTTCTTGCCCTTTCTTTACTGAACAGAATCGCGCGGTTGCGCAGGGGTTGCCTTACCTTTTGAAATCGGCTGATCTGTCTTGACAATTTCCATACTCAATCCTTTGTAACCATAAGATTTCACAGGAATATGGGATTATGCATTCGATACGATTTGTAGCGATCAGGGCAGTAAGAGACGATTTGTAGCGGTCAAAACGACTGGGCTGGTAATCCATCATGGGGTCGGATATGGTTTACAAGTTGGTCACCGTGTTTGTTCAAAAACGGCATGGATAGCCGATAGACAGTTTTATTAGACGAAAAATGGAATTTTCAAGTTGATGATCTCAATGCGTTATGTCAGTCGAATTTTGTCGGTTTTTCTGGTGCTTATCGGTACTGCAATCACGCAGGCCAATGTTCAGCACGAAGCCACTGCAGTGGTGCGCAGTGCCAATCTCGGACATGCCAAGGTTGGACTTTATGCACTGGATCTGCAGACGGGCGAAGTCTTTATCAGGCTCAATCCCAATGATCCACTGATCCCTGCCAGTAACATGAAACTGCTGACCTCAGCATCGGCTTTGAGTGAACTGGGGCCGGACTTCCTTTTTAAGACACGATTGAGACTCACAAAGCCTGATGCTAAAAGTGGCATACCCTCACTGATTCTTCAAGGTGATGGTGATCCCTCATTAGGTGATCCAACACTGCTTGAACAACACAAGTTGGATGTTGATCAACTCATTCAGCAATGGGTTACTGTGGTGAAGAAAACGGGCATAACAGATTTTGAGAAGTTGATTGTCGATGATCGTATCTTTGATCGTGAGTTTGTCCATACCGCATGGCCCCAGGAGCAACTCAACCGCTGGTATTGTGCACAGGTTGCTGGGATTAACTTTCATGACAACTGTCTGGATGTCTACCCAAGGCCAACGCGATCAGGACTTGCCCCGATTCTGCGGATCAGTCCGGAGTCGCCTTTTTTGCGGTTGAGCAATCGTGCAGTCTCCGGCACAACCGACTCCTTCTGGATCAGCCGCCGATTGGGCACCAATGAAATGACTTTCCGTGGTGTGGTGAAGTATCCACGATCAAGCCCGGAACATGTCACCTTCCATGACCCGCCCAATTATCTTGGGCAACTACTCCAACACAATCTTGCCAAGGCCGGTATCACCGTTCACCATCTCTATCGCCCGCCAATGGATGAGATTTTGCCTCAAGCAAAGGACTTGCATATCGTTCAGACCGCTATTGGTGTGGTACTTAATCGCTGTAACAAAGACTCTCAAAACCTTTTTGCTGAAGCACTCTTTAAACGCTCGGGGCGCGAAATGACCGGAGTGCCTGGTAGTTGGGAAACCGGACGTGCGGCGATGCGCATCTTCCTGCGCGGGCGATTGGGATCAGCTGCAGCGACGGTTGAAATTGATGACGGCAGTGGTATGAGTCGCAACAACAAAGTCAGCCCAAAAGCCATCGTCGATCTGCTCGTAAGTATGTACAACGATTCGAGACT
Source organism: Phycisphaerales bacterium UBA7800 (assembly GCA_002480565.1). GTDB lineage: Bacteria > Planctomycetota > Phycisphaerae > Phycisphaerales > Phycisphaeraceae > UBA7800. The sequence continues at coordinate 4,384 of DLCK01000008.1, forward strand.
TGGCCCAACCTATCTGCGATCCCTTTCGGTCAGCGGTAAAGATGGATCGCTTGAAAAGCGATTTGGAGAATTGACCTCTACCGTTCTGGGCAAGACCGGCTACATCCGTTCAGTCAGCGCACTAAGCGGGTTTATGGTTTACCCAAGACCTGATCATCCCCAAGGCCCACGCATTATCGCGTTTTCATTTCTGTTTAATGACTTCAAAGCACCGGTCTATGTATACCAGGTCAAAGCCTTGCAGGATAAACTCGTTGGACTGCTCGAAAAAGAAGTCGCCCAACTCACTGCAGCTGGCAAGTGATTTTTGCCTGTTTTCATAATGTGCTTCTACCTGTATCTCATTTCATTGACGCATGTGTCCATTTTGGTTGAGTTGACGAGACTTGCGAAAATGAAATTGAAATATTGATAACGCGCGTTACTGTTAAATGTATGAAAACCATCGTCCTGCTCTGTGATACGCTGCGTCGGGACCATTGCAGTCCCTATACCCAAGGTAAACCATTAAGCCAATGTTGGGGCGATGGCGCGCCGGATTGGTCGGTTGAGACTCCTAATATGCAACGCCTTGCCGACCGTGGCACGACCTTCACCAATGCCTGGTGTGGGTCAACTCCATGTATGCCAGCAAGACGTGATATCTACACCGGCAAGTACGAATTTCTTCGACGCGGTTGGGGACCATTAACCGACGAGGAACGAGACTTGCCCCGCCAGGTGTCCGGCGAACCGAATGAATCGATCACCAAAATGATGGACGAAGGTCGGAGCATTTCCCAACTCATCACCGATCACTTTCATCTCTGGGAACAAGGTGCTGGCAATTACCACATGGGCTACACCGGCCATGAATTTATCCGCGGCATTGAGTCCGACGCCTACCGGACGGACTACCTTGAAGCAGGCAGCTTTGACTGCCCATCGCCACAGTTGATGTCCAAGAATGAGCGACACTATCGCAATATGCATTTGCTCGGTCGCAGTGAATCCAAAGACTGGAGCGCAGCTAAGACGTTAGAAGCCGCCTCGACATGGCTTAAACGCAATCACCAATATGAGGACTTTTATCTACATATTGACTGCTTCCCGCCGCACGAACCCTTGGATCCGCCAGAAGATTTACTCAAGCAGTTTTATCCCAAGGGATACGACGTGCCTGATGATTGGCGAGCTGGTTGGGGATATGCCACCATTGAAGACTTGGGGTTTGAACCTCAGCGTGTGAAATTCTGTCAGGCACTTTATGCAGCAAACGTGGTGTTGGTGGATCAGTGGTTGGGTAAGTTCCTGGACACCATGGATGAATTGAATCTTTGGGATGATACGTTGATGGTCTTTTGCACGGATCATGGCACGTACAACGGTGACCATGGGCGACTTGGAAAACTCCAGACCCACCAACATGATGCAGTCGGACACATCCCGTTTATCGTCTGTCATCCCACCGATGGGCATGGCCAAACGCGCGATCAACTCGTGCAGTTGGTGGATATTTATCCGACGGTGTTACGTGCCATGGGTAAAGACTTGCCTGCGGATGTGAAACTTGATGGCGTGGATTTACTGCCGGTGTTGGCAGATGAAAATGCAAAGACGCGCGACTATCTCCTTGCAGGTCAATTTGGAAAGAGCATCACCATCACCGACGGGCAATGGATTTTACACCAGTCACCTGTATCCGAGGATAACCAGCCGCTTAACTGGTACGGGTATCATCTAAGTCGATTTATGGGAGGTTATGACCTCGGTGAATATGATGGCGTATCGCGATCGTGTCAGACGGACTCCTGGCCTGCGCCCACGTGGTTATCCAACAAGCAATCGGATATCAACGAGTTGGATAATCTGGCTATGCAGATGCCAGAGCAATTGCAGAAGATGCAACAAGTCCTACGCCAAAAACTAATCGACTCGGATGCTCCAGCAGAGCAGTTGCAGCGATTGGGGATTGCATGACCGCTTGCGGGTTGACACCTCGATTAAAAAGGGGATCAACCTTGTAAACCATGAAGCAGGTATCGGGGTATCTCCCCGCAAACGGTATGACTGTTTCTGCAATATTGATCTCATCGTCTCTAGGCCTCCGACCCATCATCGGCGTATGAAGTGCAGTGCGAGACTGGTATAGTATTTGCGTCCGTTATGGATGTACCTGTCTGACAAGTCGGTAGGCCTGCTACAAAAAATGGGATGAGATAAGTCTGTTGGTTCCTTTGCATGCGACTGTGGTCGCGGTTGGATTATTGATATTTATTACAGAGTTCTTCAAAGCCCTTCTGATCGATGGGCATTTTGTAAAACGGGTTGGTCGCCAGCAGGAAGCGTTCATCTCGATCCTGTCTTGAAACGAGGATCAATTTCTGGTGAACAATTTCACACTTGGGGCATGACGGGTAATCCGGTTGATTCTTTTTGTACTGTAATTTGAAGTCTTTGGGATGTACATCATAGAACGAGTATTCCTCAAACAGTGAACGCTTGATTTCATACTTGTTATCACAGTGTGTACAGAATGCCGTGTAGCTGTTGGGAGCAGCCTGGATTTCCATTCCCTTACCCATCACTGAAAGATTCGTCATCATCATCACCACAAACAGACTTACGAGTGTGCATGCCTGCCAGGGTTGCATGAGCAGTCCATAGACTTCAAGTTTCTTACATACTTTGCGGAAGGTGATGGATTTGATTGCATCTTTGAGTTTATCAATTGGTGAGCGGTCGTCGCGATACAGTTCATTTCGGACTTGCTTTCGTTTTGACATGCGTGCTTCGCGAGCCAGACGTTGCTGACGTTGAAGGGGTGTTTCGCTGCGTTTGATTTTTTCAATCTCAGCTTGACGCTTGCGTTCTTCTTCATCACGTTGAAGTAGAAATTGTGCGTATTCCGTGTCATAACCCATTAAATCGTCCAGCGCGTCTTGGACCCCACCGACGACTTTTTCGCCGGTGCATATGATTTCATCAATCAACAGATCCAAGGCTTCTTCGCTGCGTTCGACTTTTTGATCAAGACTATGTTCAAGGGTTTTGGGGTCGCATTCTTCACGCCGAGACTTGGAGCTTTTTGACGAATGAGGTTTATCATTCGAAGCATTGGCCTTGACGCTGAGCTGAGGTGATGCTGTCTGTGTCATGGTATGCCTCACTTAGGGGTTCATCAGTTCGGGGACATCGTTTTCGCTTCGCAGACTGCGATAGACATTGCGGACGCGGAGCCAGTCTTCATTGCCCTGATCGTTTAGGAAGAACTGGTCGTTAAAGGAAGCGTAAAGAGTGTCTTTATCCTGCCAGTACCAATATTCCATGTGGCCGTCTGCAAAGCCCATGACGGTGCCGTCGCCGTGGAATGCTGCCATATAGTCAATCCACTGATACTTTCGGCTTGCTCTTGCGTACATGATCCATGAGCCGACGTTCCAGCCGCGCATGTCCATTTCTTCGAGCATGACAAGTTGTTTTTCGGCATTGATAATTTCGGCGAAATCATCCGTGCCAAACTGTGCCCATGAGTCGTTTGGGTTGCTCAGATGAGCGTCCCATTTTTCGCCATGCATCGGGGCGGTGATGCTGTAGCTTCGTGTGTTGCCTGCCTTGTCTTCTTCACAATGCCAGACTTCGGTTGAGTCGATGTATTGATAAAGCTTGCCACCTTTGATGGGCGCCATACCTGAGCCACGTTTGACCCAGCCTTTGTTGTCGTCGGGCATGCCGTAGACGATTTTGTTGTTGTTGTCTGCCGGGAAGGCGCTCCATGCCATCGCCAGTTGACGGACGTTGGACATGCAACGCGTCTTCATGGCGCTGCGACGTGCGTTGTGCAGTGTTGGCATGAGCAAGCTGATGAGGATGCCGATGATGCCTACGCATACCAGCAACTCGATGAGCGAGAATCCGCTTGTTTTGGGTTGTATGGGTTCGTGCTTCACGGTAACTCCATCAAATGAGTCAGTCGGTTGATCCACACGAAAATTACAATTCAATTATCCCCAAGGCCACCAGTTTGCCTCTTTTATCACATTTGGCCGGTTTTTTATGGCTATCGGACGCTTGTGGGTTTGCCCAGTCGTTACAGTCGTTGACACCGGACGCTCAAAGGCGGACGATAGTCCAATCTGATACATAGACAATGGATCCTCTCATCATGCATATTGAAAAACAGGTCGAGTTCCAACAGATCGGGCGCGTAGAGCATCTGCAGATTAATGACTGTCGCGGTCTTGCAGGCGTGATGGATATTGACAAAGCACATTGGATCGCCACCAGCGCGCCGGTGTCCGGGTTGCGGATTGATCCAGTCTTTTTGAGTCTGGTGGATTCGGATAACAACGGTCGCATCCGGGCCGATGAGGTGATCGATGCCATCAAATGGTTGCTGATGCATCTTAAGGATCCCAAAGGTATCGACGAGCAGACTTGTACGTTACGATTAGACGCGATTGACACCACCACGGATGAAGGTGAAAAAATCCTTTCTCAGATTCAAAAGATTCTCCTGTATCTGGGCAAGGCTGATCAATTGACCATTACGCTTGAAGACATCCGCGAACTCAAAACCCATATCGAAAAATCCAAGGTCTCCGAAGCAGGTATCGTCCTGCCTGATGCGACGGATGATCCGATGGTGACGCAGTTGATCACAGCAGTCATCCAAGTCACCGGCGGGGCGGATCATCCTGGTGGTAGTAAAGGTGTCGGCTCGGCACAGTTGGCGACTTTTCTTTCCGATGCCACGCAGTATGAAAATTGGCTTTCACGTACCGAGCAGGCTTGCGTTAATCTATCTTGTTTCGGTGATCGTATTGCTGAGGTCTATGAGCTGTATCGCACAATGGCACCCAAGTTCGACAGCTACTTTGCACAGTGTCTTGCTTTAACCCAGGATCCGGGGCTGGCATCACGTTTTGCGATCCCTGCTGAACGCGTGCAAGGTACGGACTTTCACAATCTCAATTCCGTGCGATCCCTACTGCGTGATGCTGCGATTGCCAAGGCATGCCCCGAACAGGTCTATCGGTTTGATCAGCCGACCAATACCGTCTACATCAAACAGCTCAAACGCTTTGCCGATGAAATCCTGGTTCCCATGCAAATGGACACTGATGATATTACCGCCAAGGAATGGCAATTGATTCATGAAGCATTCAAGGATTACGACCAATGGGTCACCGACAAGCCAGCCAGTGCGATTGTCAATTTTTCATTGGAGCAGATTCATGAACTCTCAGAAGATCAATATGTTGATGCGATCCGACAATTGATTGATACCAGTTGTGCGACTGCCATCGAACTGACTGAAATACGCATGGTCGAAAAGCTGTCGTTGTATCAAGGTTATATGATCCAGTTGGCCAACAACTTTGTGAGTTTCCCATATCTATATGATGAAAAGAAACGTGCCATCTTCGAGCATGGATCGCTGGTCATGGACGGTCGCTGGTTTAATATGGCGATCCAGACTGACGACCGAAAAGCACATATCAAGGCAACCGAACAAAGTGAAATATTTGTTATCTATGTTTTGGTTACGGGTATTAATGGTGAGTCAGATATGGAGTTGGCTTTCCCGGTCACCTCGGGGGGCAAAGGTAATCTCTGTATCGGTAAACGCGGTATCTTCCATAATCTCAAAGGTGAAATGCGCGATGCTCAAATTGTTCACATCGTCGAAAACCCCATCAGTCTCACCGAAGCATTGATCGCACCTTTTAAACGGATTGCATCACTGGTCTCTGGCAAGATTGAAAAACTCACGCAAACTGCCGAAAAAAATCTCGATAAAGCCACTGATGATGCATTTAAAACCGTGCAAGATGTCGGTACACCTGCGGCTCCCACAGCCTCCACATCATCGGCCAATCCTGGCTTGGTGTCCGGCGGTATCTTTGCCGCTGGTAGTGTTGCAATCGCAGCCTTGGGTTCGGCTGCTGCTTATATCTCCAAAATATTTATCCAGAACGGCGCATTTAAAGTTCTAGGCGGACTTCTGGCTGCGCTTGTGGCGGTGATGATCCCGGTAGCCATTATTGCCTTACTCAAACTCATGCGACGGGATTTAAGTAGCATGCTCGAAGGTGCAGGTTGGGCCATTAACGCACGCATGCGATTGACCCGTCAGCAAGCAGATCAATTCACCAACCGCCCATTGGTTCCGGGTGTGATTCATCGCTGGTTTAAATCACCCTTGTTCCTGGGGACGATTCTGGTGGTTATCGCGATATGGTTGTTGTTTCATTTTGAAGTTTTTCCCCTAAAACCCAAGTCGCCAAAACCTGATGCCATTAATCCTGTGCCCATTGTGCAACCGGTGGAAAATACCAAAGACAAATAATATTTTATTGAGACTCTGTTAAGGTGTCGATATTTTTCGCTACTTCACTAAGTGTGAACCTATGTTAAGTTCTTGGTATGCAGATGAATCACGCCCAACTTGATCCTGTGTCCAATACCTGTGCCAATGCATCAGGTTATGGTCTTGTTGTGCGTTTTATTCGTCACAGAGAGATTACTTCATAGGTTGATTTTGATCAGTATGAAATGTCAAAGCCCTGTGATGCCCAAACATCACGGGGCTTTTTTTATTGTTGATATATTGTCAATGTAGATATGAAAACCCCACTGGTCTGTCATTCAGGGCAATGGGGTTTGTTGGTTCTATATATGGCGAACTCATTTAGCTTCAAGTTTGCTGGTGATCCGTGGGTGAACTTCAGGTTTGATTCCACGTTGATCGAGTTGGTAGCCCATCAAGTCCATGGCTGGTTGGCAGATGGTATTGATACGTTCGAGATTACTCTTGCCAAAGAATTCAAGCCAATCGACTTTGCGATTACCTTTGGACTGGTATTGAACATCCACTTCATTGTGGATGTCATGGGTGACCGTCATGCCAAGGTATTGGCAGATTTGATGGATTTCACCGGTTTTGTCAGCAAGAAAGTCTTCGTATCGGCAGAGCAACATTTCTTGTTGGTGTGCCATATATGTCTGCACAAACAGTACCCAGCGATGTGCGAGCATTTCAATATAGTTGTTTCCCATCAGGCCACACCATGATCCATCAAAGACCATAGGCCAGGGACCGATGAGTTCTTTGCGGTGTTCGTCGGTCAGTTCGGGAAGGTTGCCTGGGATCTTGAATCGGTTGAGTATGCTACGGATGTTATCGCGAGGGTCGCGGATAATCATCAGGAATTTTCCTAATGGGAAGAACTTGGTCAACTCCGTATAAAAATGGGTGAGGTTGGGTTCTTTGATGATCGGGTTGGAAAATTCGATGCGATTGACTTCCAGAAATTTTCGGAAGCTGGTCGTTCGCGTATAGACGCTGTAATAGTCTTCGGGGTGGTTGTCGTTAAAGTAGTTCAGATCAAGGGTGACCTCGCGGTTGGAGGCTTTGCCCAAAAGGGCAGCGATGATGGTGGTGCCGGACTTCTGGTTACCCAACACGAAGATGGGGTTGTCACAAATCCGCTTGCCACGGCTGGCCATTACGCGTTGGGCATCGATACTTCCCACTTGCAGGCGGTGTTGTACAGCCTTGACTGGGTTTTTCATGAACGTTTGGAGTTTGCGTGTGATCATGGTTCTAGACCTGTCCTTACTGAGCAGATCGAACCATTGGTAAGTTGTGATAAGTCATCCGGACGAATTGCTAAAGCTATTAATCAACGCAAGCCGTTACAGCCGTTACAAGTGATCAGTTCGGACCCATTTGCCAGCAGCGGTATTGCGGACTGTCCGTTGCAACACATAAGCATGCCCGGTAATTGTCATTGGCAATGGGCAGGTCACAGAGGGACCATTTGTCAGGAATTTGAGGATGAGGAATTTCCAGCTTCGCAGGTGTGAGCGGATCAGCATTGACTTGAAATTGATCCAACCCCAAAGCGATACCTTTGGCGGTGGCTTTGACGAAGGCCTCTTTGCGCGTCCAAATAGCGTGAAAGGCTGCTAAGTGTTGCTCGGCAGGTAAAGCAATCATGGCATCATATTCACCGGGTGCAAAAAAGCGTTTTGCCAATTTCAAATATTGATCACGTTCCACAACTCGCTCAATGTCCACGCCCAATGGCGTATCAAGACTGACACCAAGCAGAACCATGTCGTGGGAATGACTGACATTAAAATGCACCGGATCATTCAGTAGAAAGGGTTTGCCTTGGGGGCTGTGTTCAAAGCGGACGGCTTGCGGGTCAATGCGTAAAACGGAACCGAGCAGCATGCGTAAGACCGCGCGGCCGATGACAAATTCACGTTGACGTTTGGGACTTTTAAAACGTTCGACCCGTTGGCGTTCAACCTCATCAAGCAGAGACATCGCTTCGGGAATGAGGATTGGCGGTTGTGTAAGGTCAATGGCAAAGAGATCGACCCTATCAACATCAGCTTGCCAGTCATCGGGCAACGGTGACCAATGATGCTCGTTGGCTAAGGAGTGATTCATGGGCAGGTCATCCATCATGACCGATGAAACTCAGGGATACCAGACTTGAACATTGTCGATTGTCGCTTTGGTGCCGGGCGTTCCTTTGAGTCTCAAAGCGACCGTTGCAGTGGAACTTGGATCCATACTTGGACTGGTTGCGACAAGGATTTCGTTGACATACCAGAAGATGCTGTAGGGTGTACGTCTTGCGCGGACGGTCATGCCACTGTTGCTGTGTGGAATGGTCGGATATTCAGTTTGCGCAGATGGCGGGCCGCCTGGACGAGCTTCGGTTGTGATACCTGCCTGGGTATGTTTGAGGGTCAGTCGAAGTCGGTCATTTGCCAGAAGTAAAATGAATGTGGATTTAGGGCCAAGATCAAGATTGAAGCTGACTTGTTGGATGGCAACATCGGATTGCATGGGTGTGTATTCGACTCGGCTTTCACCGTTGTCTGTTCCACCGACGATCATTTCCAGTTTTTGGCCGACGATACTTGCCCCGTTACCAGCCGAAGCGCGAACGCGATAGTTATTGCCGATGATAGGTCGATTAAAATCATCGACGATGGTGGCTTTGCCCAGGTCCATGTCCTCTGGATTTTTAGCAATGGGTTTACTTGATTTGTTAGCAGGGTTGCGTTCCACTGCATCATCACCCGGTTCAGGATTGATAACAGCCGTGGGGAATGGTGACGCGGGTTTGGGGTCCCCATCTGAACCCAGGAACATGACCACGCCGATGACGCCCCCGAGGATCAGCACAAACAGCACGGACAAAGCGATGATGATCGTGGTAAAAGGGATGGGCGCGGTATTGGTGGTTCGCGATGCATTGAGGTCTGCTTCGACTTGGATTTCCGGACCATCCATCGCAGCCAGCGAGGCATCCAGTGGTTTGACACCTGTGGGGGCGGCTGGGCCTTCATCATCCAGTTCCAACTCGTATGCCTGTTCATCCTCAAGCAGAGGCATAATGTTCGATGGCGGGGGGACGTCCTTGTCAGGTACTTTGAGGCCAAGCTTTTTGCTGAGCAGTTCGTCGTAGCGCTTGTAATGCTTCGGATCACTTAACGCAACACGTGCGGTGGCCACCTCATTCATCATATGTGTGGCCGCTTCGCGCTTCAGACGCTCGGGAAGCATCGCATACTTGTCGAGTTTCTCTAGGCGTTGCTTGGCAGAAATCTCCACGGCACCGGGATGGTGACAGAAATGCGGTAACCCCAGCAATGTATAGTGATCCGGCGGCATGTCCGGCTGATGGGTACTGGGGTCAATTCCAAGCCACTCTTTGTAATAGTCTTCTGCCATGGATCCTATCATTGCGCGCTATAGCGGGATTGTCGATTACTACTATTATCGTGTTACGATGCTCACAGCTTAACCGAATTGCTCATCAGTGACTAACTCAAATAAGTGATTGACGTGTCGCTGGCTGTTGAGAGCTTGGGCAATGCAGTAAAGGTATGAAAATACGCTTTGGCATCATTATGAGGACGTTGCACGGTCATCAATATTTCAACTATGAACACCGAGACATGCATTGATTTTTTTGAATGACAGTAAGCCCGTCTCATAGAATTCTCAGTCCCTAGTCCCGCTTGCCTGAGACCACCATTTTTTCGACGACTTGTTTGGCCTCGGAGATTTCAACCTGATTCATGGCGTTGGTTCGGTCGATGGCAGTACTCGCAGTCGCACCACTGGTGGCTTCCATGGCTTTGACATCCAGTCGGCCGGAGTTGTCGTAACTAAATGTCACATAAATGGTTGAGCCTTTACGCAGCCCCCAGGGCAACTTCTCAATGGTGCATTTGCCAATGGGGATACATTGGCTGGGGTCCTGTGCTTCACCTTCGACGATAATGACAGAGACAGACGTCTGATTGGACACCACGGTGCCATATCGACGGGTGACCGACGTGGGCAAAAGGGTGTTGGCGGGCACAATGATGGAGTTGACCTTGGTCTTGTCCTCATTGGTCATCACCACGCCCAAGCCGTGAGCATTGACGTTATGCGTCTGAATGGCGCGCAAGACGTCGGTGGCATCATTGCTGTCATATTGCTCAGATGGATTGGATTCAATGATCGCTTCGGCAACGGTCGAACCATCGGCAGCAATCGCGGCAGTGGTCGTCGTGCTGGCACCACTTGGATGGGGAGCGATTCCATCGGCAACCGTTTCGGCGTTGGCGTCCACTGGCTCCTGCATCATGGGTAAGGCGCTGCCTTCTTCCTCGGCAATCCGCATCTCGGCCTGGGTAGCTACTGCCGGTTTGGGTTTGGCGGCCTTGGCTTCGACGGCTTTTTCTTGATAGCGCTTAAGCTGCGTAATGGCAGCATGAATCGCAGCACCATGGGCAACCACTTCGTCAGGTGATAACGACGTGTTGGGTTTCTTGCCAGTGACGCGTTCGAGCAGTTTGATCACCTGAGGCATACGCGTCGAACCACCGACGGTAAGCACTTCGTCGATTTGATCCCAGGACATGCCTGCAGCTTCCATCACGCGGACGATACGACTTTCCGTGCGATACAGTAAGTCGGCAGTGAGGTCTTCGAACTGTTGGCGGGTCACATCAATATTCACCGGCTTACCGGCAAAGGTGATGCCCATCCGCGCTTTGTCTCGCGCTGATAAGGCACGCTTGCAGTCTTCGGCAGCTACGAGCATCTGCTGGAACACATGCTCATCGGTGCGTGGGTCGGCACCATGCTTGGCTTTGAAGGCGACCGCAGCAGCATTGAGCAGCTTCATGTCCCAATCCTTACCACCAAGTTGCACGTCACCATCAGTCGCCAGCACGGTCAGGTTATTGCCTTCAATGCGAAGTACCGTCACGTCGAATGTGCCACCACCCAGGTCATACACCACGGCAACTTTGGCCTTACTCGTTTCATCGGCAAGGCGTAATACGTCGTCCTGACCATCACTTTTTCGTTTAATATCCCGGTAGGCAAACCCAAGCGAAGCAGCAGTCGGCTCGTTGAGCACATCAAGCACTTCAAGGCCAGCAATTTCACCTGCTGCCTGAGTCGCCTGGCGACGGCCTTCGTCAAAATATGCAGGAACCGTAATCACCGCGCCATCAATCGGCCCGAGTTTGGCTTCGGCATCCTGTTTGAGCTTTTTGAGAATCAAAGCACTGATTGCCGGCGGCGGGAGTTTGCGGCCTTGAATCGGGCGACTGTAAAAACGTTCACCCATCTCACGTTTGACACATTCAACCACAAGCTCCGGATGTTCCACGGCGGCAGCGCGCGCATCGGCACCCACGATCACTTGCCCAGTCTGCTCAAAGTAAACCACTGACGGAGTCGTCAATGAACCTTCGGCATTGGGAATCGTCACCGGTGTCCCGTGTGGATCAACATAGGCCATTGCACTGAAAGTGGTACCTAAGTCAATACCGATATAGCGCTTGGCCCGAGGTGCTTCGCTCATGGCCAAAACTCCTTGAACAATTTCCAAATTCTGCCAATGGGCTGCCCTGGTATCCCCCACCACGAAAAAGCGTGGTAAAAAACAGATCCCCTAGACCTGCCGCAACCTGACATTATACATGGATTTCATCGACGAGCCATGACCATCAATCAAGATCATTGATATAAACGGTCGACAATCACCTTTTATCTGAGACGGTTATGACGAATAGCACTGTTTGTTACGCTGGACTTTAGACTATCTCTTGTCAATCCAATCTCCAGTTCGTCCGATAGGATCAGTAATTGCAACCTTTTGAAAACATGGCAGTTTGAGACAAACCTGCGATTTAGGAGTCCGAAACATGCGCCTTGCATTCATTCTCGATGAATTTCCAGCACTGTCTGAAACCTTCATCGTCAATCAGGTGGCGGGATTGATTGATCGTGGAGTCACGCCAGATATTTTCGCGCTGCATCGCGGTAATACCCAGCAAAGGCACGCCGATGTGGATCGTTATGACATGCTTGGTAAAGTGACCTACGCGCCGGTTTTACCACAAGGAAAATTCTCCCGTATCACCAGCGGCATAAGACACTTTCCCCGATTATTCTGGCAAAATCCAACCGCTGCCATCAATGCTGTCAATCCCATCAAATATGGTGCGTATGCCAAAAGCATGCGACTGCTTCACCATGCAGCACCTTTTTTCACCAACCGACAGTACGATATCATTCATTGCAATTTCGGGAATCTGGGGCACATGATGGCTCGCCTGCGTACTCTCGGGTTGATGCCTGGCAAACTCGTCGTGCAATTCTATGGCTTTGATGTTTCAGCGCTGCCTAAAATACAGCCGACAGGTTATTACGACGAACTTTTTGCTCAAGCGTCCTGTCTGATGGTTCTGAGTAACTACATGAAAAGCAGGTTGGTGAAACTGGGGTGTCCAGAAGAAAAAATTGTCATCCATCGCACAGGAGCAGATGAACGCAAGTTTACCTTCAAACCCAGAACGCTCCAGCCCGGTGAGCCAATCCGAATTGTGAGTCTGGCTCGTTTGGCGGAGAAAAAAGGCCTGGAGTACGCCATTCAAGCCATCGCTCAAGTTGTCGATAAGCGACAGGATTTTATTTTTGACATCATCGGTGATGGCCCCTTGCGACAACCGTTGGAAGAGCAGATCAACCGACTAGGTGTCGGTGAGTATGTACACCTGCTTGGTTGGCAGACACAGGAACAGATTCAACAGCATCTTGATCAATCCCATATCCTCATGGCTCCCAGTGTCACCGCGCAAAACGGCGACCAGGAAGGAACGCCTACTGCCATAGTCGAAGCACAGATGATGGGCCTGCCTGTACTCAGTACTGTTCATAGCGGTATCCCCGATATGGTTGAACATGGAGTCAATGGTTATCTGGTTCCTGAACGCGATGTCGACGCTCTGGCAGAACATCTCTTGAAACTGATGAATCAACCTGAAGACTGGCCTCAAATGGGACAGCATGGCAGCAACCATGCCCGACGATTGTTTGATGTGAATTTACTCAATGATCAGTTGATTGAAATCTATCAAAACGTCTTGCAACAAAGTTAATCAATCGAAAACTTACATAACTTTGAGCCATTGATTCTCAACGTATGTCCGTAAGATGGCGGTACCGATTCAGTTGGATTTTCTTGTCAATACGCCGATGATGACATTGCAAGACCAATATGTGAATACAAACGGTACCAGCAAAATCAGAACGGATTGCCTGGTTCCTAGTCAGTAAGTTACATGTATCTTAAACCACAGGGCGCGTCCAAAAGACGCGCCCTTTTTTTATGGAAAGATAAATGATCTGGGGCAAATGTCCGATATCCATAATGTGTCGATTGAGTGATTCACGATCAGGTGGGGTTGTCGAGTGTAAAAAGTATCAGCAAGATTGAAGATGTAAAGCACATGAGCGATTTTTCAGTGACGGTCATCATCCCATGTCACAATGCCCAGCAATGGTTGCCTGCCACGTTGGCATCCGTGGCTGCGCAGACGCTTATACCTCAGCAGGTGATTCTCATTGCGGATCGATGCACCGATGACTCAGTTCAATTGGCACGGGATTATGACCTGCCGATACTGGTGCTTGAATCGGACTTTGGCAATGCTGCTAGTGCGCGGAACATGGGCATCGAGCATGCCGAGCATCCGTGGATTGCTTTGCTTGATGCAGATGACCAGTGGTATCCACAGCATCTTGAAAATGCAGCGAAAATGCTGGTTCAAACGGATCAGGTGGCTTATTGCGGGCGATATGATCTGATGGACAATGTCGATGGACGCCATCCTATGGTTGGCTTTGATGTGCCGGAATTTTCCAAAAGCAAAACTCACTTAACACATACTGATTATCTCGACTTGATGCTCAAGCATATTCCCTTTGGACACCAGACCGTGATCTACCAACGTGAACGATTGTCCAAAGTGGGCGGGTTTAATCCGTCATTTGTCCGCCGTCATGATATCGACCTGTGGCTGCGCATGATTTACAATCACACGTGGGCATTTCAATCGCAGACATCTGCGTCCTATCGCGATCAGACACCCGGTGCGATTTCTCGTAACCGTGTTGAGGTGGCTTATTATGAAATGTTGGCGATGGTCAATAATCAAAAACAATATCAAAGCCCTCAACTTGAACACTTGATTAAAGGCTATGCACGTCAGGCCATGAGTGCTGCTTTGCTGTTGGCTGACAAGACGTGGGCTGCCAAACTCCGTGCGTTGGCTTGGCCGTATCTGGATATCAAATACAAGAGTATTTATGCAACGCTTGGGATATGTCCGCCATTGTTACGCAGCTTGGTAAGACTCAAACGCAAAGTCACAACCCGTCATATCGACGTTGTTATGAAGGAGGTGCCCTGATGGAGCAAGCGACGCCTTATTTCAGTGTGATCATGCCTGCGTTCAATCGCCAGCAACTCATCGAAGTGTCTGTGGGGTCAGTCCTCAATCAGACGTTTGGCGACTTTGAATTAATCGTCATTGATGATGGTAGTACTGACAATACCGTGCAAATTTTAGAGCAGATCAATGATCCGCGATTGATCGTACTCAAGCAGACCAACGCCGGACCAGGTGCTGCACGTAATCGCGGGATTGGTGTTGCCAAGGGCGAGTATGTTGCCTTTCTGGATAGTGATGACTTGTACCTGCCATGGACACTTCAAATCTATCATGATGCGATTTTAGCCAATGAGAATCCAAGTCTGATGATCAGTCATGCCAGTGATTTTCACGACACTACTGAATTGGAACAGATTAAAAACGAGCCAGTCAAGATTCATCGCTATGACGATTATTTTCAGGCAGCAGATCAGAATTTCTGGATTGGTGCCAGCGTTGTTGGCGTTAATCGTGAGGTGCTTTTAAAGTCCGGCGGATTCAATAATGCCAAGGTCAATCAGGAAGACTGCGACCTGTGGTTACGCCTTGGTAATGCGCCGGGTTTTATTGCGATTCATCAACCCATCTGCTCTGGCAGACGCTGGCATGATCAAAACGTCTCACATGAGATGGATAAGAATATCAAGGGTGTTCAATACCTGCTTAATCAAGCAAAGCTCGGGGCATATCCCAAAACCAATCACAAGGCACTGCTGACGATTCTCACACGACATATCCGACCTGCATCACTGGACTGTATCAAGCATGGTTATCGCAGTGTTGCATGGGATTTGTATAAAGAGACTTTTTTCTGGAACCTCAAGCTTGGGCGTTTACGATATCTGCTTGGGTTCTGGCTTCGATTCATCACCGGACGGAGGGGACGCTGATGCATGTATCCAGCTTTGTTCATCTGCATCGGACGCGTACGCCGACCGGCGTTGGGGTGCATATCATTGAGATGCTCCGTGAGTTGGCTTCGCGTGATGGTGTTGATTTACAGATGCTTGTTTCGCGTGAGCAGACTGATGGACATGGCAATGTCCTGCCGGAGTTTTCACTTGGTGAGTTGCCCCTGGTGACCTATCCCATGTCCCGTCGTATCGCCGAGGGATGTTGGCGATATCTGAATTGGCCTGCGGTGGATCGTTACGTTGGCAAGACCGATGTGCTTTATTCTCCGACTGAAGTGGCGATTTCCACGCGAAGTATCCCGCAGGTTTTGACGATTCATGATATGTATCTCATGGAGACTGATCTGCCTTGGTCGAATACGCCTGAGAGTCGAAAAATTGCTGCCCGATGGGAGAAGCTCACGCGACTGATGGTGGATCGTGCTTCGCGGATTGTGACGGTTTCCAACTTTACCAAGCGGCGCATTGTGGAGTTGCTTGGTGCAGACCCGGATCAGATTCACGTGATTGGTAACGGCGTTGGCAAAGCCTACTTCGAGCCGAATTTGAATGTGGTATTGCCTGTGAGTGAACCATATGTATTGGTGGTGGGGGGCTTGACCCAACGTAAGAATGGTGATGCCGTTTTCGCGGTTGCCCAGACACTTGAACAAATGGATTCGCAAATCAAGATCGTCGTCGCTGGCAAGTCACCTACGGAGTATGTCAACGAAGCAAAAGCGCATCCTAATATTGAACTGCTCGGTTATGTCGATGACGCGATTTTGCCTGCGATGATGGCTCGAAGCGTGGCATTAATGTTTTTATCACGGTATGAGGGTTTTGGAATGCCTGCCGTTGAAGCGATGGCAGCCGGGGCGCCGGTGATTGTATCGCCCTATGCTTCATTGCCCGAGATCGTTGGCGCTGCCGGTTTGATCATGGACCCGACAGATGAACATGCCATTGCCACACAAATTGTCTCCCTGGCCCGGACGCCTGGCAGTCGTGATCAGTTGATCGCTAAAGGCAAACAATGGGCCCAGCGGTATACATGGGCACATTGTGTCGACCGACTCCTTGCCGCAATGCACTGAGAATCAACGCAAAGCACATAGAACTTGCGGACAGTATCGCCCCAAGGTGGTATCCTAATGCACTGACGATATCACAATGCCTGCTGATGGAGATTCAAATGAAACAAACACTTTACTGCCTGATGGGTCTGACGCTGATCTGCACTGCCGGTTGTAGCACCATGTACTACGCGGTCAGTGAACAGTTGGGATATCAGAAGCGTGAGATTCTGGTCGATCGTGTGGTTGATGCCCGTGATGAACAGACTCAGGCCAAGGAACAGTTTCAAACGACGCTTGAAAAATTCAAAGCCGTCGCCAATTTCAATGGCGGTGAACTTGAACAACGCTACAACGAACTCAAAGCCGAGTACGATCGTTGCAGCAAGCAGGCCAAGGCTGTGAAGTCTCGGATCGATTCAATTGAGAATGTGGCCAATGCCATGTTTGATGAATGGGAAAATGAACTCAATCAATATGCGTCAGATTCACTGCGTAAAGCAAGTGAACAGCAACTCTCCGCAACCAAGGCACGGTATCAGCAGATGTTCGCAGCAATGGTTGTCGCAGAGCAGAAAATGCAGCCGGTCTTAGCAGCATTCAACGATCAGGTTTTATTCCTTAAGCACAACCTCAACGCTCGCGCGATTGCCTCACTTGAGTCGTCGGTGACTGCCATGCAAACCGATGTCGCCAAGCTCATCCGTGAGATGGAGACGTCCATTGATCAAGCCAATCGTTTTATCAATGATCTCAAGTCCAATGGCTAATTGTTTTGTACCTTTTTTACCCTAATTGATACCCCAAGAGGAACAAGCCTATGTCCACCGTCCGATTTGCCCTGTTGTTTGCAGTAATGAGCTGTGTGATGACTTTTGTATCGTCAAATGCCAATGCTCAAGATGCCAAGCAAGACGTCCTTGTTGAAATCCAAACCAACTATGGCAACATCACACTCAAGCTGTTTCCCGACAAAGCACCCAAGTCCGTTGAGAACTTTCTGGGCTATGTCGATGAAGGCTTCTACAGCCAGACGATTTTCCATCGTGTGATCCCGACGTTCATGATCCAAGGCGGAGGCATGACAGAAGACATGCGTGAAAAGAAAACTCGTGCTGCAATTGAAAATGAAGCAGACAACGGACTGTCCAACAAACTTGGTACAGTCGCCATGGCGCGGACTGGTAATCCACATTCTGCAACGTCGCAGTTTTTCATCAACACCAAAGATAATCCGTTTTTGGATCACCGCAGTAAAGCCAACGGGCGAACCTGGGGCTACTGTGTCTTTGGCCAAGTCATCAAAGGCATGAGTGTGGTCAACGACATCAAAAACGTGCAGACTGCGACCAAGGGTTTTCACGAAAACGTACCCGTCAAGTCAGTCATCATCACCAAGGCGATTCGCGTTAAGGAATAAACAAACGGCCTTAGCTCTATTTTAAAATCAAAAAGACACTGCGATTTTTCTTTTCTTGTAAAGCTCTGTGCCTCAGTATCATTGTGCCTCATCCATCAGAAACGAATGTGCAAAACCATGCCCATGATCCACTCGGAAAACCTGGCCAAGTCATTCCCGACACCTGACGGCTCGCAGAAGTTGGCGGTTGCCGGGTTGAGCTTTGCGGTGGAGCCGGGGCAGATTTACGGGTTACTCGGCCCCAATGGTGCAGGCAAGACAACGACACTGCGGATGCTCTGCGGGTTGGTTGTACCAACTTCAGGCCGCGCGGTCATCGCCGGATACGATGTGCAGCAACAACCCTTGGCTGTCAAACAGGTGTTGGGGTTTTTGACCGCCAATACCGGCTTGTATCAACGCCTGTCCGTCCGGGATGTACTGGTCTACTTCGGCAAGCTTCATGGCATGACCACCCCCCAGGCCAAAGACCGGGCTGCTGCGTTGATCGACACCTTCGACATGGCGGACTTTGCAACCCTGCGTTGCGGCTCCTTGTCCACCGGCCAGAAACAACGTTGCAATATTGCCCGAGCCCTTGTCGCTGACCCACCAGCATTGATCCTTGACGAACCAACGTTGGGGCTTGATGTGCTATCCAATCGCGTGATGCTCAACTTTGTCCGTGATCAGCGTGATGCAGGTAAGAGCATCATTCTCAGTACGCATTATCTGGATGAAGCTGAAACACTCTGCGACCGCATCGGCCTGATCCATCAAGGCCGACTCATCGCCGAGGGCAGCTTCCCGCAACTCCAAGAGCAAAGCGGTGAGCATCGACTCAGTGACATTTTCCTCAAACTCATTCACGAGGAACCGGTGCATATCGTATGAATCTCACCCGTATCAAGACGATTTACTTCAAGGAATTGGTAGACTTGCTGCGCGATCGGCGGACGGTGATTGCCACCATCATCGTGCCGGTGGTGTTGTATCCAATGCTCATGCTCTTTTCAGTTCAGGCCGCAAGTGTCCAGACCGGCAAGGTCGCCCAGGAGCAGATCGTCGTCGGCGTCCCATCCCGTGAAGATCAAAACACACTCATCCGACTACTTGCCAATGAGCCGACTCCCAAGGATGAGGATGGCCAGCCGGATACGGATTACAAACCGCTCATCAGTCGCGTGCAATGGGTGATCACCAAAGACATCAAGTCCGCGGTGCAGTCACATCAAATTGGTTGTGGCGTGTTGGTCAGTAAAGTCCAAAACGCAGGCGATCCACTGCGTGAACAATACACCTTTGAGCTGTTGGTGCAGACCGACCAGATTCGATCCAGGATGGCAGCCAACCGGGTGGAAAGTGCGCTTCGCCGCATTGGTCAAAACCGAGTCGATCAGCGACTTGATTCACTTGACGTGTCGCGTGACGTGATCGACCCCTTCTTTTTCAAGCAGACCAATCTCACAACGTCCGGCTCGTTGCTGGGCTTGATCATGCCGTTGCTGTTGGTGTTGATCACCTTAACCAGCGCGATCTATCCGGCGATTGACTTAACAGCCGGTGAACGTGAACGCGGGACGTTGGAGACGTTACTGGTCTGCCCGGTGCCCGCAGGGGAGTTGGTTGCAGGTAAATTTTTGACGGTGGTGACCATTGCATTGCTTGGAGCGATGCTCAACCTTGGCAGTGTCGCTGCGACGGTGTACTTTGGCGGGCTCACGGATTTGCTTGGTGCAGCGGAACAAAGTGCAGGTGACTTGCCGTTGTCTGCGATTCCGATTGTGCTTCTTGCGTTGATTCCGTTTGCGGTTTTGACCTCTGCGATTTTGCTTGCGGTCTGCGGTTTTGCCCGGAGTTTCAAGGAAGCTCAAAACTACATCACGCCGGTGATTTTGGCGACGCTCATGCCGGGGATGGTGGCCAATTTACCGGGGACACAGTTGCAGGGACCGATGTTGGTTTTGCCGGTTGGGAACATGGTTTTGCTTGTTCGTGATTTGCTTTCGGGTACGCAGTTGGAAGTGTATCAGATCATGATGGTACTGCTGTCCACGAGTCTTTATGCCGGTGGTGCGGTCGCATTGGCCACGCAGATGTTTGGTCGTGAAGCGGTGATGTTCTCCGATAACGCGTCGATTAAAAGTTTACTGTCACGCCGCATGATCCGAGCCAGTAAGTATCCGAGCATGGGCTTGGCCTGTTTTTATGTTGCGATGCTTTTTCCCGTTTGGTTTTACGTGCAGACGGCACTGCAGCGAAAATTTGATGGGGACATGGTCAATGTCCTGCGATGGACCGCGGTGTTAATGCCGGTGTTCTTTGCGATCCTGCCTGCCTTGATGCTCTGGTATTTCAAACTCGAAATGAAACCGACTCTCGCGCTGGGCAAAGCCGCGCCAAGGTATTGGCTTAGTGGCCTGCTTCTTGGCTTATCCATGTGGGTGGTAGGGCACGAAATTTTTGTGATTCAGGAATACATCCTGCCGATCCCCGAAGCCTTGATCCAACAGCAGGCGCCCATGGAAGCGTTGATGAAAAACCAACCGCTCTGGTGGTTGTTGCTCGTTGTCGCAGTCGTGCCGGCAGTGGTCGAAGAGATGTGTTTCCGGGGCATGCTCCTTAATTCACTGCGTGCCAATTCCAGGCGATACATCGGCTTGCTGGTCACCGCAGCAGCCTTTGCGATGTTCCATTTTCTGGTCTACCGATTGGCGTTGACCTTCGTACTTGGACTCTTTCTGGCTTACCTGTGTTGGCAAAGTCGAAGCATCTGGCCGGGCGTGTTGGCGCACTTTATGAACAACGGCTTTGCAGTCCTCCGAGCGCAATATCCCAATGTGGTCGAGTGGATCGGCATTGATCCTGCCAGTGAATCCAAACATCTTCCCATCCATGTGATCGTCATCGCGGCCGTGTTGGTCGTCGCTGCAATCTGGATCAGTCGTAAGCCAATGGATGAACCACAGAGTCACAGAGGCACAGAGACAAGCCAGTGATAATGATCTACTCTGTGTTTCAGGCTCTGTGACTCCGTGTCTCTGTGGTTAAAAAAATCCATTACAATGTCCGCCATGCAACCTGAAATTCAAATTGCAATAGGTGATGGCCCGGTGTCGATGGACACCATGAATTGGCCTGGTGATTGTGGGGCGGAATGTATCTTCGTCGGACGCACGCGTGATGAAGTGCATCCCAAGTATGGCAAGTTGATTCGACTGTCCTACGAAGTCTATGAGCCAATGTCGCTTAAGCTCATGCAGACGATGTGTGAGGAAATTGCAAAACAGTTTGATGCTCGTGCGATTCGGATGATTCACAGTAAAGGTGATGTCGCCCCCGGTGAAGGGAGCGTCGTGATTCAAGTTGCAACCCCGCATCGAAGCGAGTCGTTTACTGCTTGTAAAGCCTTGATTGATCGACTCAAACATGAGCTGCCGATCTGGAAACGTGAGATATGGGAGTCGGGTGAGACCTATGTCGAAGGCTGTTGTGCTCATCATCCCGATGATCGCAAAGACATCAGTGAACACCCATCACAAGGGTCGCAGAATCATGGCTGATCGCAAACCCACCAAGGCGACCAAAGACCGGGCTGCGCGACTGTATGCACAGTTGGAGCAGTTATATCCTGAGGCTCATTGCGCGCTGGATCATCGCAATGCCTTTGAGTTGTTGGTTGCGACGATTCTCTCTGCTCAGTGTACGGACGAGCGCGTGAACATGGTGACGCCTGCACTGTTTAAAAAGTATCCAACACCTCAGAAGATGGCCAAGGCAACGCAGCAAAAGCTTGAGGAGTTGGTGCGGACGACTGGTTTTTATCGCAATAAAGCCAAGAATATTCTCGGCGCTGCAACACGTATCGTCGAAGTCTTCGATGGCAAAGTTCCCAACACCATGGACGATTTACTGTCGCTTCCGGGAGTCGCCCGCAAGACTGCCAACGTGGTTTTAGGTAATGCCTTTGGGATCAACGTCGGCATTGTCGTGGACACCCATGTCGGACGCCTGGCCTGGCGGATGGGCTTGTTACGCAATGCCCGGGATACCAAAGACGCGGTGAAGATTGAAAAGGATTTGATCCCCTTGTTCGAGCAGGATAACTGGACGATGCTTTCGCATCTGCTCATTTCACATGGTCGATCCCTGTGCAAAGCACGCAAGCCTGACTGTGAAAATTGTTCGCTGATAAGTGACTGTAAGCAAAAAGACGTCAGCAAGTAGTCGTGTTCTATTTCACATCTTTGACCCACGGGATCAGACTGCACAACTGATCATGCATGATTTTGACACGGTCTTGATATTCCGCCTTGACCGCAAGATTTTCAATCTCCGGCAAGTCCACAGTCATGTCATACAACTCGCATTGCTGACCTTCAGTGAGGATGTACTTGTACAGCCGGTCCCGCAGCATGGCAACGCGTTGCGAGATGATTGGCTTGACCCAGTTGGCTTCGTGAAATTCACTGGTGACTGCGTCTCGCCCCGGATCAGTATCGTTGAGAATGTTGCAGGTTGGCAGTGTCAATGCATATTGCTTGTCACCTGCAAGACGCAGAAGCGCCGCGGTGAAGTCTTCGGTTTTGCATAGCCGGTTATCAATCCTGGCCTGCGATTGTCCGGGTATATGCAGCAGCATCGGGACATGCACCAACTGCTCGTACATCATCGGTCCCTTGTAAATCATTTTTTGATGGCCGTTCATTTCGCCATGATCCGAAAGAAACAAAACGGCAGTGTTGTTCATATCCACATTCGCCAAGAGCTTGCCAATGAAGTCATCAAGCATCGCGCAGTATCCCCAATAGGCTGCGCGGATTTTCTGCCACTTCTGTTTGGTCCACGTTTTACCCCATGCGCGACAACGAAAAGTGGATTGGATGTCGGGCTTGTTTTCAAACGGTGCGTCAAAGTCATCTGGCAATTCGACACCTTGTGGGTCAATCAAGTCATACCATTTTTGTGGCAGATAGTACGGCGCATGAGGACCGTAAAAACTGCTCATCATGGCCCAGGGCTTCTCGCTATTTTGTAGTTGGTCAAGTTGTTCTAAGGACTCGGTGAGAACGCAGCCGTCGCAGTGTTGCTCGTGGGGATAGGTCGCACATCCTTGATGCGGTGCATTGATCCCATCCATGACATAGTGTCCTTTTTCACTGGCCGAAGTGCTGCGTCCTAAGCTGTGATACTCCCAGCCGCGCGGGTTGTTTTTGTCCAAGTGCCACTTGCCGACATAGCGGGTGGCATAACCTTGTTCAAGCAGTCGCTCAGGTAAAGTTGGCATCTGTGCAGGCATGTTCCGGTCGTTACCCAGGACACCATGCTGCCAAACCGGGACACCCAATTGAAAGCTCGCTCGCGTTGGCGTGCAGATTGGTGCAGGGCAATATGCATGTGTGAATTGCGTGGATTGGCCTGCTAACTTCCGAAGGTTCGGCAAAGTAACAGGACACGAATTCACATCCATATCAAGCAGTTGGGCCTGCATCTGGTCAACCATGATGATCAACAGGTTGGGATTATCAGTGGGCATCAATGATCTCCAACAGAAAAGATGGTGATGCTAAAATAGCAACATTATAGGCAATAACAATGTCGTTTTCGCAACGATCAAACAAAATCATCGCATCTAGCCGATATTGATTCAGTCGAAGCATCCTGTATTGGTTTTTTTTGACACGTTGTTTGTGTCATGAACTGTCATTACAGCAGATCGCCACGTGACAGCATGGATTGTATGCCAGCAGTCATATGGATATGGACATTCAGAAGCGTAAAACGTCAAAAGTGAGACCCAAACATGGCAGATCGAAAACTGGATATCAAGAATAAAATGTCACTGCATGCCTGGTTTAAAAAGTTGGGTGATCCAGTTCCCGTTGAGATGCTCCCCAAACTCACCAAGACCGAACCTGGTCGCGTGGCTCGGGCGATTCATAAAGGTGATCTGAAAGTGCACACCTTCCGGGCAACGACTGGCAAGGTGTTCAAGGTAGTTACCATGCGCGATGTGAAACTCTTTCAGGAAAAACTCGTCGAAGAAAAGAAAATGCAGCAAGCCATGCTCACCGTCTTTAAGCGTTGGGTCAATAGCTGATCATGTGTGAGGACTTGATCATCCGCACGGCCAGGCAAAGCGACGTGAATAGCATTGTTCAGTTGTGGCGTGAGTTCATGGAATATCATGCCGAGATTGACCCGCACTTTGCCATCACCAATCACAGTGATCGACACTTTATAGATTATCTGGGTCAACTCATTTCCAGCCGCATGGCTCGGGTTCGCGTGGCAGTGATTGATGGGCAGATTTGCGGTTACATAACAGCAAAAATTGAAACCCGCCCACCGATTTTTGTCCAAAAACGCCATGGCATGATCAGTGATCTGGCAGTCTCTGCAGATTGTCGTAGACACGGGATTGGACGCCGTATGACCGAAGATGTTTTACAATGGTTTGAGTCACGCCATGTCAATCGTGTGGAATTGATTCTCCTCACAGCCAACCCACTGTCGACGCGGTTTTGGCAATCCATGGGATTCAAGACGTACTGTGCTCGATTGTTTCGCGAGATTTGATCCGGGAATAAAATCGCCATCTCAAACACTCGTTACAATGTCCGCGTACCCATTAACCCGCTAGATTGAGGTGCTAGATGTTGCAACAAATTTTACTCGTCGGTCATTGTGTCCCCGATAACTTTATGCTCAAGTCCAAGATGTCTCAGTTGTTCCCGGATCTCACCGTGGATACCTGTAACAGCCAGGCAGACCTTGAGGCCAAGTCCAATGCCAGGACGTTGCTTTTGGTTAATCGAATTCTCGATGGCATGTTTGATACTGAAGGTGGTATTGAACTCATCGGCAAGCTGGCTCAATCCAGTGATGCACCGCAGATGATGCTCATCTCCAATTTTGCAGAGTCCCAGGAACAAGCTGTCAATGTCGGTGCCCTGATGGGATTTGGCAAGTCGGAAATGGGTTCGCAAGATACCGAAGACAAACTCAGAAAGGCTGTTGAGCGTGATTGATTCGAGTTGGTATGTCAGACCGGATGGTGTTCCTGACCGCACGGCTGCGGGGGGGATTGTCGCGCGTCTGGAGAATGACACAGTGATGATTGCCTTGGGGCAACAGGACGGTTATACCGACTTTGTCTTGCCCAAAGGTGGTGTCGATCCGGGTGAATCAATCCGTGAAGCCGCCGAGCGTGAAATCCACGAAGAAGCAGGCTTCGACCAATTGACATGGCTTGCGGACCTTGGCATTAAAGCACGTCTAAACGGTGCCAAGACCAAGTGGGTGACGCAGCATTATTTCCTGTT
Source organism: Phycisphaerales bacterium UBA7800 (assembly GCA_002480565.1). Taxonomy (GTDB): domain Bacteria; phylum Planctomycetota; class Phycisphaerae; order Phycisphaerales; family Phycisphaeraceae; genus UBA7800. Next base: position 29,870 of record DLCK01000008.1, read on the forward strand.
TATCACCGATCAGATCAAATCCAAACCCACGGACCCAAGGCATGCGCCTTCCAAGTGGTTTGCCATCGACTCCTTGCCGGACTTGTGTTGGCCAGAGCAGTTGGAGTTGATCGTTAGCAATAAACAACTAGTCGAAAAGTTGGTGCGTGAACATGCTCAAAGCCATTGACCATGTGAATATTGTCGTCCGCGACATGCAGCCGATGCTCGCATTTTACACCGACTCTCTGGGCATGAAAGTGACCAAGGATGTGGTGATCACCGGCGACTGGATCGAGCAGGTTGTCGGACTTAAGGATGTGAATGCCCGTGTGATTTATCTGGAGATCGGCGATGCGACCGGGCCACGCATTGAGTTGATCCAATACGAAAATCCGCCTTGTATCAAGTCCGATTCACCCAACTCGCCACATTTACTGGGTATCCGACACATGGCTTTTTCGGTGGATGATATCGACAGCATTGTTAAGCGTCTGATTGATAAAGGTGTGGCGTTTAACAGTACGGTGATGCGGGTGCCTTCGACACAGGTGACCTATGCGGGAAGTGTCTGTAAACGCCTGGTGTACTTTCATGATCCGGAAGGCAATATTCTGGAGTTGTGTGAGTACAGTGTCGGTGAGTAGTGTTTTGTTTTGACCCGTCAGATTCACTTTGTTCATCTGGCGGCTTGTTTTAATGTTCAAATCATATGCGTGTGAGTTGTGCGATTGCCAGTGATGTTTCGCCGGCGCAGCTATAGATCAGATAAATATTCTCGTCTTCGACATAGATGCATGGATCGCGCAATTGGTTGACCATGCCATGCACTGCGCCGAAGGATGACGGTTTCATGGGTTCGTTGGCACCTTCGTAGTCGGTTTGCGGTTTGAGGATGCTTGTTGCTTTGCCGGGCTTCCAGCTTTGCCAATCACCTTTGAGTGACATCGTGCAGCCGAGGATGTGTTCGGGGCAAGCTTTGCCTTTGGTGTAGAAGATGTCGAGTTGATCACCACGTTTAAGTACCGCTGTATGTCGTGAGTCGGGGAGCATGGTCGGGCCAGGCGTGAAGGTTTCAAAGCCGTTTGGACTGTGTAGTAACTGCGTGCCATTGTCGCGGACTTTGGCCAGGGCGTAGTGCGATCCATCATGTTCAAAGACGCGAAAGTAGAACGGGCCAAGGCAGGTGGGTTGTGATGTGTAGGTCAGTCCATCGGTTGAAGTGGCAACGAAACTGTATTGGAAGTCATCATGGAGTCCATGGAAATACATCACCAAACGCCTGTTTTTACAGTCAATATGCACATCCGGTGATGCAATGTGTCCGTGACAGGGAGTCTGTTCAACGTGCATCACGCCATGCTCTGGATCGTAAAGTGTCCACGGGCCGATGAGATGATTAGCATAGGCAAGCCGGATGTTCTTCCCGCCGTGATGAGCGAAGTAGAGATAGTATTTGCCTAAGGGGTTAGCGATCCAGTTCGGCACGCGGATGAGTGATGGGCCGTTAATGTTGTCGCCAATCGCATGGTGCATATCCTGCGTGATAATGGGACCGTTTCCGATGCGCGTTGCGGTGTACATGGTTTTGATCCTGTGGTTGTGTTTAAGTCATCATAGCGTTTGGTGGGAGTAGGGAGTAGGGAGTAGGGAGTAGGGAGTTCCTTTGTTAATCCTGTGAACATAAAAAAACCGCACCTTGTTACAGGTGCGGTTTTGATTTGTTTCACTGCTTATTGTTTTACTGCCCGCCGACGATGGGGAACCAGTCGGGGCGTTTGGGGTCTTGGTGGAAGCGTGCGTAGTAGTCGCCTTTTTCCTCGAAGTAGCGTTCGTACTTGGCCATCTTGTCTTCATCGAGTTCGACGCCCAGTCCCGGGCCGGTGGGGACTTTGATGCAGCCGTCTTCGTACTTCATGAGTCCGCCGACGATGATGTCGTCTTCGAGATAGTGATAATGGGCATCACCTGCAAAGGTCATCTGCGGGATCGCCGAGGCAGTGTGAAGCATGGCTGCAAGCTCAATGCCGAACTCCGCGCCACTGTGCATTGCCACGCCAAGGTTAAATGCCTGACAGATCGCTGCAAGGTCTTTGACACCTTTGGGGCCTTCCCAATAGTGAATGTCGGTGAGGACGATATCGACACTACCCATCTTGATTGCCGGTGCTAGATCATCAAAGCGATTGGGATACATGTTGGTGGCAATGGGGATGCGGATTTGTTCGCGGACGGCTGCATTGCCGTTGAGTCCCCAGCTTGGGTCTTCGAAATATTCGATGGCTAGCGGTTCAAGACGTTTGCCAATCTTCACCGCAGTCGGCACGCTCCAAACGCCATTGGGATCGATGCGCAGTCCAAAGTCGTCACCCAAATCTTTTCGGATCAGTTCCAGTACACGGGCTTCTTCTTCCGGGGCCATGACACCGGCTTTGAGCTTCATACTTTTGACGCCCAGGGTTTCGTGCAGTTCCCGACACCATGCTGCCTGATCTTCAGCACAGGTATCATCCTTGCCATCCGAAGCGCGATCGTATCGCCAGAACAGATATGCGATCATCGGAATCTTGTCGTATACCGCGCCACCAAGCAGGTCGGAAACGGGGCGACCAAGGACTTTACCCTGGATGTCCAGGCAGGCCATTTCAATCGCGCCATACAAACGGGAATTGGACAGGTAGTAAATGCTGCGGAGGACTTTGAGCTTGATGACTTCCAGATGAAACGGGTCCAGGCCGATGATGCGTGGCTTGAGTTTGGTCAGTGCCCCGCGTTGGTCACCGCCACCAACTTCACCGAGGCCGACGATGCCTTCGTCAGTGATGAGTTCCAGCACGGTTCGCAGGAAATACCCCGGATGCACACCGGTGTTATGACGCAACTGACAAGTCAGCGGGATAGCGACGGTACGGACGCGCATGTCGACGATCTTCATTTTCCAACTCCTGAAAACAAGGGATATCAGCTTGATGATATCCCATTTTGATAAACAAGTGCCATTCAAATTGAGAAATTAAAATATCTCATTAGGCATTTATAATATCTCTACCTGATCAAGGGTCAACCCGTATAAGCGTTGAATCCGCAAGATTCCCTCATTTGGAATGGGCTTTCTGACATAAACAACAGCAACCGCCAAATGGGTTAGCGGTTGTTGTTCAATGGATGTCGCAGGAGGATATGTGGTTTATGGGTTGGTTGTTTGTAGGTGTTAAGACATCGTTTGAGCAGTCAGTTTTCGATTGACGAAAAAGCGCATGAGTCTTGATGTGAGTCGTCCATTTGGGACATTTCAACAAGTTGGCCGGTTTGCCCGGACTGTCGAATGGCCTGGCAGATACGCAGGTTGTCCATCCCTTGGCGGAAGGTGATGGGCGAGGGTTGGTCGTGTCGGATGGCATGGACGAATTGAGCAAACCGCGAAATGGCCAAAGGGTCGTAACAAAGCGATTGCACTTCGTCAGCATTCTGTCCTTCACGTCGAAGGCGCAGGATAATTCGATCCTGAGCATGCTTGGTGTAGTCGTCATCCATGACCACGGTGCCTTTTGTGCCGATGACACCAAAGCGGATTCCGCGGAACGAGCCGATGGAATCAATGAGTGTGCCGATCGCGTCATTGTCGAAAGTCAGCGTCGCGTGAATCATTTCTTCACTGGGGCAGTTAGGGTTAGAACTGCGGGTGCTGCCAAAGACGGATTGCACGTTGCCTGCGATTTGCATCATGACAAACACGGGATGGCAGGCATGATGGACAGTCCACCCACCGGAGCGTTGGGGATTGGCTACAGCGGTGTGATGCGCAATTCGCCCGCGAGCATTAATCCTTTCCTGTCCCCAGAATCCATATCCGCGATAGGTATGCAGATAGATGCTTAGCACCTGTCCCAGATCACCCGCTTGGATGTGTTCAAGGACGCGCGCATAACCAACATGAATCCCTGCAAAGCCCATGCTTGTTTTGACATGGTGTAACTCTGCTAACTCGGTCATTCGCTGGGCATCTTGCATTTGCAATGCCAGGGGCTTTTCGCAGAAAACATTGGGGACACCAGCCTCAATACATTGGCAGACATTCTGAGCATGGGCATGATTTGCAGAGGTCACCAACGCAATGTCCGGCTGGGTTTGATGGATCAGTTGCAACAGGTCTGTGTGGGTGACTGCATGGTAGGGCTTGGCAAGTTTAACAGCAGCCTCGGTGTCCGGGTCGTACACGCCGATGAGTTGGATGCCTGGGATGTGTTTAAAATCGCGGGCATGGTTTTCGCCTGCCATTCCTGCGCCCAGTAGCAGGACTTTTAACGTCTGTTGGCCTTGAATCATAGGACTTTCCTCGTAAAAAACAGGATCAAACAAATCAAGTCAGTCCCAGTCTTTGGCTTGGTCGGCTTTGAAAAACGGGTAAGCGGTACTGGAAATCACGTGTCCATCCATAAAGAGTTGGGTGATGCCGGTGTCCTGGAAGTGACGGATGAGCAGGTGATCGACGATGTCGTTATCTCGATCACGGAAGGTGCCCCGGCCGTCAAAACTGTAGACGATGCGTGAGGCTTTTTGCACCTGTGAAAAGCGTACGACTCCATAGCGGTAGGTGGCTTCATTCAGAGAATAGGAGTTGATGAAGACGAATTTTTTGCCCGGGTATGTCGACTTGTTGTCGTAAATTTGTATGCCAAACAGGGATCGTTCTCATCGGTGGCTTTGGGGCATTTAAACATCGTCGTCAGGTCATAGCCGTTGGGTGCCGGTGAATAAATGACGTTGGACAAACGCACATGAGTCGGTGCGTTTGGGAACTGTTCCTTGTTGTCGGAAAAGTAGATGTGAAGAGCTGCGCCAATCTGTTTTTGATTGTTCATGCATAACGCATTACTGGCTGATTCACGGGCAGTAGCCAAGGCAGGAAGCAAAATACTAATCAACAGCGAGATGATGGAGATCACCACCAGCAGTTCAATGAGCGTAAAACCAGAGGATGTTCGGTCATATGATTTATGGCAGGTATTCATGTTGAGATTCCTTGGCAAAAGATGTCTGATCTATTCAGTGATATCCACGAGGTTCAAATCGGTAAGCCAGATGGTTTGATCCTGAGCTTTGTCGTCCTGGCTGAATCGCAATTGAATGGACAACTCGTCTGCATTGGCCGTTGGGATGATCAATTCCAGCGTCTTCCATTGCGTGGTGTTGTAGGCGGAACTGATGCGATTGATCTCTTTGCCAGCAGCTTTGAGTTTGACTTGTAACGACGCAATGTTGTGACGGGTGGCTTTGACCTGTGCGGTGAGTTTGAGTTTTTTCTCCGGTGGCAGGTCTCGGAGTTTTTGAGCCAGCGATCCTTGCTTACCGTTGTTGGCCTGGATTTTGATCTGCATTGCAGTGGTGCAGTTTTTGGGTAATTCGCCATCAGCATCTGTTACCGTCTGGATCGATTGACCCTTGGCATACAGTGTCCAATGCTTGATCTGACCCGCTTTGGTGACCTGCGAAAAATCAGGATTCAATAGCAGATTCATCGGCTGGGATTCCGATGCGCCGAGCATCGACAAGGCAAGTAGTAACGTGCAACACGTGGTCATATTCCAACTCCTGAAACTTTTAAAAAGAGGGTTTGCCCCAGCGCGGTTTGGGCTCAGCAATGGGTTGATGACTGGGTAACCCCAGATACGCATCAGCCGATTCAAAGCGGATGTCCGCCTTCTTGGTGAAGGACAGATCAAACAGGTACAAGCCTCTCATGTCTTGGGGATCGATCAATTCGCTGTGCGTAAGATTGCGTGTCTTGCCTTGCGGATCGGTCATGGTCATGATGCATTGGCCGCTGTATCGCGGGGTGAATTCAATCGTAAACGGCATGGCATTACTGGCGGTGACGCGATGCGTGAAGCGATACGCACCACCGTCATACTTGCGAAGGTGAAGTGTTTGACTGGCATCGACTCCGAGCGTGGCATTTTGACTTGGGACCGTGACCTGCCAATCCAAAGTTGAGTCATCATGGAGGGTGATCCACAAAGGCAGTTGTGCATCAGCAGGAATACTCAATTGCACGGATGCTTTGCCTGAAGTTGTTGGGCCTTGCTTGCTGGTGAGTTGCTTGCCTTGCTTGTCTGTGAGTGTGATGGTGTAACGGGTTTGACTGCTGCGTTGTGAACTGGTCAACTCGACAAGGATGGGTTTGTCATCGCTGTGTTCACTGATGCGATATTTCTGCTTGTTGGTGTTGATCCAACGTCTGGGTTGTTGTCTGTAATAGGTGATGTCGCGTTCACCAAGGTTCAATGTTTTTTCGCATGCTTCCCATAAGCCACTGGTCGGGCCATGCGGTGTCTGATTCGCATCAATATTCAGACGTCCCATGTTGGGGTGCTGTGTTTCGCTAAACGGCAGTGTCACTTGATGGGCAAGGCGTTGGTTGATAGCTGTGCCTTGTTGATTGCCGATACTGTTAGGTGTCAGTTGATAGTTGCCGTTTGCGGTGTCCACGAATTGAGGTTGGGCTCTGAAGATGGAATGTTGATCAAATCCACGGAGGATCATTGCCGGATTATGCGATGAGGTATAGCAGTTAAAATCGCTCTTAAAATTAGGGGTTGTCTGCGATCCAGCTTGATTGGTAAAGGGTTGTTGGCAGAGGAAGAGATTATTAAACAGATCAAAGCTCGGTGTCCCACGTTTGAGGTTTTTTCTCAGCCACGGGTCAGACCATGCCACATCATCAACGTTGTGATAGATGATGCCGTTGGGATGGTCGACGACATTGTTGAAGACATAGACGGTAGCTTGTCTGGGGGCGGATTTGTACAGTCGCAGGCCATCACTGCATTGAAGCAGGACATTGTCGAAGAAGTAAAACGGCCCCATTTCAATGGTCTTTAAGCGTGCAGCACATCGGGCGCGGGTGACGATGTTGCTGTACCACTGATTGTCCATCAGCTCGTTACCCGGCTCCAGTGCATCGTCCATGGTCAGGTCAACACGATTGTGATGGACTTTAAGGCCGACGTTGTGTTTGCTGATGCCTTTGAAAATGTGGTCACGGTAATGTGCAGCCACTTGGTCCTTGCTCACACCGTTGCCGTTTTGGATACCGTTCCAGACATCGTAGACATAGTTGTAGGCCACGATGTTGTCCGGGCCGGCGCGGTCGATGTCGATCCCCCATTTGTCGTAGGTTCCAAAACGCTTGTGCGTGATCCAGACATCATCGCCAGCCAGTCCCGTCTGTGGGTCGCAGTCGATACTCACCGCATCCTGATTCCATGTCACATCACAATGCAGCACTTTGCATCGCGTTGCTCCTTGTCCAAGGCGGATACCTGCATCTGCTGCGTAAGCCAGGCAATGTTCCACGACAGAGTCAGCGGTGTTTGTCAGCAGGATCGCAGCTTCGCCGCCGTTGGCAATGATGTTTTGCACTGCGCAGCCGTTGGCTGAAATTGTGATCGCCGACGTACCTTGACGAGCAGCTTCAATGACATGTTTTCTCGGATCGATCTCGGAAGCGAACGACACGATGACTTTTTGACTCGAAGCCAGGTAGGTAAAGACGCTGCGCAATGGCATGCGGCTGCCACGTCCTGCGCCGTTGGCATGGACGGTTAAACCACCACGTGATTGGATGGCATGAATCATGGTGCGCTGGTCAATGCTCATTGTCACCGGCGAAAAGTTAATTGCACTTTGCCATGCATAGGGACCGTACTCGGTGGCAGGTTCCCATGCAGGTTTCCATGTCGTATCGTTGCCATTCACACGAGCCAGCACACCTGCTTTGGCGCGGACAGTGAGATTGGGTTGCTCAAGTGTCAGCGGACCTTGATGTGTACCTGAGCCCAGTTCGATGATGTCGCCGTCTTGAGCAACGCGTAAAGCAACGATCGCTGAAGGTTGATGAAGGGTTTTACCGTTGCGGATGATCTTGACTTCTGTGGCAGGTGCGAGCAGTTGGGGTGAAGCTTGTGCAGGACGATTCACGGTCAAAAGACACGTGAGGATCATGGATGTGATAAAGAAGTCTTTGAATCGATAAAAAACCATCGGCATACGGCATTCCTTGTGAACGGTCATAGGGAAGCATAGACCTTCAAAAAAGCCGATCAATTGTAATGTTGTGCTGTGGTCTATAAATTTGTGGTCTGTGTGGATCGTGCCCGTTGGCGCAATTCCGTGGGGCTGCTTCCAGTGCGTTTACGGATCACATTGGTGAAATAGTTGGGGCAGGAAAAGCCGGTCCGCGTGGCAATCTCGGCAAAGGTCAGGTCACTGGCTTGAATAAGCTGCATCGCTTTGCCAACCCGATAAAGACTCAGATATTCAATGGGCGACATTTTCATTTTGTCTTTGAACAGCTTGCTCAGATTTGTTCGATGCATCTGGATCGTTTGAGCGATGGATGTGATGTTCAATTCCGGATTGTGATACTGGGTTTTGATCAGTTCGATACACTGCTGCATCTGCCGGTGTCCGACGGTATTCATCGATTCATTGGAGATCGCCAACGTCAGGATTTCGTAGGCCGTGGTGCTTGCGACGCGTTGGCCGTGCGGGCTGATGTCATGGATTTCACTGGAGAGTCGAATGAAAAGTTCCTGGGGACAGGTTCGCGCGGGCATTGGTTTTTTACCAAACCCAAATGAACTGAGGACTTCGTCAGGCATCATGCCATCCAGGGTCATCCAGCGATATTCCCAATGATCCACCGCCGTCACATGATGCAGGTCCCCTGTGTAAAGCACGAGGATGTGCGCGGGTTTGAGGATGACAGGTTTGCGATCGACGAGGAGTTGGCCATGACCTTTGATGCCCCAGAACAGCTCGCAGAAGTTTTTAGGCTTACCCGGATTGTGCCAGCCTGGGAAGACTTTGTAATGCCCCACCGATCGACAGGCGATGGGCAGCCCGATTGTCGGTTGGAGGGTGGGTCGCAGGTCAAAGGGAATTTTCTTCTGCATCAACCGCTAGCTTAACAACACCGCGCGGCTGATCCCATCTTTTCTTTGATCAATTCTCAGGGGATTTGTTCGGTGCGGTCAAGGTATTCACCTTTGGCTACCATTTTACCTGAGCCGTCAAAATAGAACGTGGGTAATGCTGCATGTCTGATGTTGTTGGTTTGCTCGGGATTGACATACATGTTGTATGCCACGGCACTGGCATTGCGGGTGCCGGTGAGGACTTCATCGCCGGTGGTAAAGGGGTTGGGATCGATACGCGCATCGAAGCGTTGCCACCGGGCAGAGGACATATTTTCCAGGCGGAGTGGATCGCCATCAACGGTGGCATTACCTGTACCGTAGTAGCCAGTGGTCGAAAGACGATAGCAGTAGGCAAAGCGACCTTTGTAGTCGATCAGGGCACTGACAACCGCATCACTTAGTGGGATGCCATAATTCATGTCCGGGCAGAAGCTCGCAGGATTGAGCTTGAGCAGGCCGTATGGATACAACGCGCGTAAGGCATTTTTATAGGTGGAGCCGGTGAGGACCAGCGGTGATGCACTGGTGATCTGTGGCGGGCGAGTGAGGTACCACCGGGTAGGTGTGGCTGATGATCCCAACGCTGAGAAACTCTCGGGGGATTGCATGTAGCCGTCGTAATCGTTGGCATAAATGTGATCCATCTGACCGACAGCCCGAACATTGGTCAGGCAGACGGTCGCCCGTGCCGCTTTTCGGGCAGATCCCAAAGCAGGCAGCAGAATGGAGATCAATATCGAGATGATCGAGATGACCACCAGCAGTTCGATGAGCGTAAAGGCGTTGTTGGAATGGCGCTTCATAATGGTTGAGCTTTCCGAATGTACTTTAAAGATAACATTTATTTGCCGTGCTTGACTGTTATTTTATTTTTATTATAATAACAGTGTCAAGCAAGTCAATGATTTTGATACAAAAAATTGTTTATAGAATTCACGCATGGCCAAACCTTCCACCGATCATCTTGTTGCCCGATACCTTGAACGCTGTCTTCGCTGCACGGCACCGGGCGGGGCTTTGCCATCCGTCAGACAGATGATGGAGCAATGCAAAGTCGGCCCGCAGACCATCACGCGAGTCGTCCGTCAATACCAAAAGCAACACCTGGTTGATGCCAAGCCCAAGAGTGGCTTGTTTCGGCCTGTATCTGAAATAGCATTGCCCACGGTGACACGGCTGGATGTGATTTATTTCAATGTCCGTGGTGAAATTCATGCGATGCTCAATGATCAGATTCCCGTGGACCATAGTTTTCATGGCGAGTTGATCACAGCGATCAAGCAGGTTGCTTCATCACGGGGCTATGCGGTTCACTTTCACGCGCAGTTGGATGCGGATCATGAAGCGCAGATGGTCGAGTCGCTTTGCGATGCGCCGGACTGTCGCGCGTGTTTGACGGTGGGGCTGTCTGACATGTCGATGCATCGTGCATTGGTTCATGCGTATTTGCCAGTGATTAATTTGTATCCGATGGGTTTTCACATTCCTGAGAATGCGATCTGCACGAATGCCGACCAGGTGATTGATGAGCAGTTGTCATTTCTCATTGAATTGGGGCATCGCCGGATTGCGTATCTTCATAATGTTGAAGACCATCGCCCGCATCGTGATTTGCTGCTTCGCCGTGAGTCGTTTTATCGTCAGGCGATGGAGTCGGGTGTTGAGTTGCATCGTGGTTACGTGCGTTATGCAGGGTTTATTGAAGACTCACAATTGGAAGCTGCGCGGGCACTGCTGGCCATCCATCCCAGGCCGACGGCTGTGATTTGTGCAGACCAGCATTTACCTGCGGTCTACCAGGCAGCGGCGGAACTTGACCTGCAAATCGGTGAGGATTTAAGCGTCCTGGGGACCGACAACAAGCTCATCGCTCAGACCATTGATCCGCCTGCGACTTCTTTACAGGTGCCTCGTGTGCAGGCTGTACATCTTGGGTTGGATATGCTCGATGACGTGTTGGCCGGGCGTGATCGAACACCTGAAGAAAACCTCCAAGCCACCTGTCGAATCATCTGTCGCCAGTCAACCGGGCCGGCCAAACTTTCTTAAATCAACCAAGGAATTGCAATGCGTTTACTTGATCCTGTCGCTTTGAGTTCATCGTTGTTCGACAAAGAACAGCCTGTCGTTGCAAAGCGTGGCGTGCATTTGGATCTAAAAGGTTTGGCACCGACCTTCGAGCGATTGATGCAATTACTCGATGTGTTTAAGCAGATGCGTTTTAATGTCCTGCTTGTCGAATGGGAAGATATGTTCCCCTGGACGTTCGATGATCGACTGGCTCATGCCCAGGCGTATAGCGCTCAACAGATCCAGTTATTCAGCCAACGATGTGCAGACCTTGAAATTCAATTGATCCCCTTGATCCCAACACTTGGGCATATGGAATTTGTGCTCAAGCATCCGGGATATGAGTCGTTGCGTGAAATTCCTGATCGCGTGGACTGCATCAATCCTTTGGCTGATGGGACGCAGGAATTATTAGGTCATATGATTGACGATCAGTTGTCACTGCTCGGTGATTGGGACTGCATGCATCTTGGCGGCGACGAAGCATGGGGCTGGGCAAAGCATCCGGACACGCGAGCCTATGTCGCAGCGCACGGTTCGGCCAATCTGTACCTTAAGCACTATCAACCCCTCTTTGATCGACTCTCATCACGGCAGATTCGTCCCATGCTTTGGCATGACATGATGAAAACATGGTCGGCTGATGCGCTGCAAAAAATGGGACAACAGGCGGATATTGTCATCTGGGGTTACCGTGGCAAACCCGAGCAGGAAATGCATCACCATAAGCCCCATGTGCTCCGCGCCTTTGCCGATGCCGGGGTTAACATCTGGGGCGGCGGATGCTTCAAAGGTGCGGATGGCCCGTCGTGTGACTTGCCACTGACGGCTGCGCGATTGGATAACCACGAAGGTTGGGTGCAAGCCAATATCGACTATGGCATGCAAGGCGTCATCACCACCGGCTGGTCGCGTTATGCCCATAGCCGATGCCAGGTCGAACCCCTTGATGCCTGCCTTCTTGAATTGGCGATGACCGCGTTATGTCTCTATCACGGCAAGCAAGTTCACGAAGCCGACGGTTGGACATTGCTTGCAGAATGTAGCGAAGCGAAGCGATGTGAAACCTTGCGAAATCACCTCACCCAACTCAGTGAAGCACGGAACTTGTTTTGGGAACGTTCACGTCAAATGGTCGAACACCTTGCAGCCGGGCAAGTCGAACCGCATTTGAATGATCCGGGCTTTGTCGCTTTTTTAATGGATCATCTGCACCCATGGGCACAGAAGGTGTCCATCTTGTCCGGGGAATTACCAAGGCTGCTTGACTCACTGGTAATCAGCACACAAGCCAAGTCCTACGCGCGGACGTGGGATCAAAGCGTGCAGAATCAACTAGACATGTTGCAGCAGCAAATTCAAACACAATTCATCAACCGCAAGGAACCACCTCATGATGTTTAACCGAAGATGTTTTCTTTTTGCTTTGGCGTTATTGAGTTTGATCACCTCGTTGACATCTGCCCAGCTTCTTGAGAATCCCGACTTTGAAGCTCAGTCCTTATCACCTCACTGGCTCGCTAATGCCAAGGTGTATCAACTGGATCATGCGACGTTCCGAACCGGCCAGTCTTCATTGCAATGGGCCAACAATGATCCCAGGCAATACTTGCACGCCAGGCAGGACATCGAGCTTGATCCTGCCAGCGAATATACCTTTGAAGCATGGATCAAAACACAGGATGTCAAAGACGGCTATGTCACCATTGCTGTGGAGTTTTATGCTGGCGATCGCTATCACAGTGGAACCTATCCCAAGGGTGTGACCGGCACGGAAGATTGGACACACGTCAAAACCGACAGCTTCGTGCTGCCCCAAGGCGTAACCCGGGCACATGTCATGTGCTACGCCCGACGCAGCACAACCGGCAAAGCCTGGTTCGATGATCTGGCGTTAACCGAAGTCAAATCCCAGATCATGCACAGCGCGCTGCGTTATCCAGCCTATCGCGGGTTAATCACTCGTGGTCAGCAACGCGATATCAACCTTCGCGTGAAGTTGGCTGAACATTTACCTGCTGATGCGAGTCTGAATATTCAACTTCTGGATCATGCCAATCAAGTGATCCAATCACAGAAAAACCCTGTAAAAAAAGGCATCAACGACATCACCATTCAAGCAGCAACCTTGGCTGCTGGACTGTACAACTTGCAACTGCGTTTGACTGATGACAAACAAAACGAACTAGCCAACATGACCCATCGCATCAATGTGGTCGAGGCTTGGCAGCTTCCCAATATCATGATTGATGAACATCAGCGACTGCTTGTTGATGGCAAACCCGTGATGCCGATCGGTGTCTATGACAACGTGAATATCACAGATGACGAGTTAGCATTGTTGCAAAACAGTGCGGTGAATTGCGTACTGGCCTATGGCGTGCCCAACCGTTCATTGCTTGATCGTCTTGATGCACATGACCTGAAACTCATCGCATCAGTCAAGGATTTTTTTCTGGGGCACAAATGGACGCCCAAAAATCTTAAGCATGTTGATGATGAAGCCAAACTCATGCGCCCACTCGTCAAGTCGCTTCGCGATCATCCTGCGATGTTGGCATGGTATCTTAATGACGAATTACCTCTGTCATACATGGATCGTTTCAAAGCACACTACCAATGGGTTATCGAAGATGATCCGGCACATCCTGCCTTTAGTGTTCTCATGCGCCCGCATCAAATTGACCGTTACCTGCATACCGCTGATGTCTTGGGATCGGACCCCTATCCGCTGCCACACAAACCCATCGAACTTGCAGGGCAATGGACGCAGCAAACCGTAGCCCAAACGTTCAACGCGCGTCCAGTCTGGCAGGTGGTTCAGGCTTTTAATTGGCAGAACTATCCCAAAGTGAATCAAAACCAAACAGGACAAACCCCAACGCAAACCCAACTGCGAAACATGATCTGGCAATGCCTCACAAACGGTGCCAACGGTATCCTGCTCTACTCGCTCTATGACATGCAGCGCAATCCCGACATTGATTTTGACACCTACTGGCCGCAGGTCACGAAGATACTTGCCGAGGTGCAACAACACTCTCAAGCATTACTCAGTATCCAGTCGCCACCCAAGGTAACGATCCCTTCAGGCGACAACCCAAGCCTGTCCATGCGTGTGACTCGTTGGCAAGATGCGGCGTATGTTTTTGTCGTCAACACCAGTGACAAACCTCAGACGGCCAATTTTCAAATCAACACCCCCATCAAGTCGATTCAGGAATTGTCCACGGAGCAAACACTCACCGCCACCGATTCCCAGCATTGGCAGGACACCCTCAAACCGCTGGATGTCCGAATGTATCGCATCACCACCAACCCGTAACCGCAGGTATACTTTATCGATTGAAGTAGAAGGTACCTTTTTCCGGATTCCAAAAACTTTAAGGCTCCATAGGTATGAAAAAAAATATAATTATAGTTTTGCTAGGGATTAACTGTCTTTTTTTTGCGGTCAATTCTTTGCGAACTCATAATGAATATGTTTTTGAACATAATGGCGAGAAAATATATGTTATGTTAAACCGTGAGTTCTCTAGGAAAGTGGCAGAATTTAAAATTTCTCCAGAAGAGGCATATGCAATCGCGGAAGATTATAGAATTAATTCGCCAGATAATGACATGATTAAATCATATGGTCCGTTAATGGCAGTTGCAGGTGATTCTTATTTGTTTTCCAAAGAGGAAAAATATTACTGTATTCATTTAACAGGTGTCTATGTTAATGGGTATGACGGTAGTGTAGAGCATCGATTGTCACCTTATGCCATATGGGGGGATAAAGTTAAGCGAACTGATCAGTATCTGTTGTTACAAGAAGAGGGTGATGCGGGGGATAAAGAAGAGGGGCAGATATTGCCAAACTCTACTTTGCCAGATGCAGAGTGATTTCTGTTGATCCTATTAAATTTATAATTTCACCATAGAGCGCTCATAAGTAAGGGGAAAAAAGGTGTCAGTCCTGCTCTGTAGAAAAGCCATTTCACTAAAAGAATCCCGATATTGTGAAGAAGATTAAGGCGTCAGGAATCTTTTTCTTGCAGGAATCTTTTTCTTGATCTGAGCAAGGCTCCAAGAACGATGTGCAGTCGTTGAGCCCGTTGTTGGATCGATGTGTTGCTAATGTCTGTGTGCATCATCTGCTTGCTGATGCGGGTTACGACAGCGAGTCGAATCACGTTTATGCGCGTGATGAACATGGCATTGTCACGACCATCCCGCCCAAGCATGGTCGCCCCACAAGCAAGCCACCGGGGTTGCCTTATATGTTGAGCAATGAATTGTCACGGTTTTAGATTTAGTCGTATCAGACTTTCAGTTCGTATGTTACGAGAAGTCCGCCGGTAAGTGGCTCTGTCTTTTTTATCAACTGGGCGGTCAATATTGATAATTTATTTTAAATATTAAGAACAATTGATTGACTTAGGGTGCTATTAATCATAAATTATAAATAATTATTATTAATGGAGCCCGCCATGAAACAGATTGGATCAGTGAACAGTCAATCGCAGAAAAAGACGCAAATAGCTTTTAAATATGCATTTAATGCTGTTTTAGTTGCTGTGTTATTGGTGTCCGTCACCGCTTGTAAGCCTGAGACTGACTCAGATGAGCAGGCCAAGGCTCCGGCAATGCCAGCGCCGATGGTGATGGTGCAGACGGCTCGACAGACGTCGGTCCCGTTGTACATCAACAGTATTGGCAAGGCCGTAGCCGCCGAGTCGGTGACGATCATGCCACGGGTGTCGGGCCAAGTGGTGGAGCGAACCTTTGAAGACGGGGCGACCATCACCAAGGGGCAGGTGCTTTTCAAACTCGACCGCGTCCCCTTTGAAGCGGCATTGGCGTCTGCCCAGGCGCAGTTGGCGCAGAGTAACGCGTCGCTGGACTTTGCCAAAATTGAGCTGTCGCGATACCAGACCATCGCGGGCACCAACGCCGTTTCCAAGACTGATTTTGATACCAAACTCAACGCGGTGAAGGTGGCGCAAGCTCAAGTTGCAGCAGCCCAGGCATCGGTGCGTATCGCTCAGATTCGTTTGGACTACTGCACTATTACTTCACCTATTGACGGCCGAGCTGGAGCGAGACTTGTTGATGCGGGCAACATCGTCCGTGAAAACGATACGGCTATGCTCTCGATCCAAAAGCTCTCGCCCATCTTTGCTCAGTTCACCATCAATGAACAGCAACTTGCAATGGTCCGCCAGAACATGGACAACCACACGCTCAAAGCCTTTGTCAAACTTCCCGGCGATGCGGGGCCCGGTGTCGAAGGTGATCTGACATTCATGAATAATGCAGTGGAAGCCTCCACCGGCACCGTGCGTCTGCGAGCAACTTTGCCCAACACGGATACCCATTTCTGGGCCGGTCAATTTGTCAACGTGCAGTTGGTCGTCAAGACTTTGGATGATGCCATCCTCGTCCCCAAAGCTGCTGTGCAACTTAGTCAAAAAGGTCAGTACGTCTTGTCCGTCGATGAGCAGAGTAACGCGCAGTTCCGACCGGTCACCACAGGCCAGCCGCATGAAGACTGGGTCGTCGTGCAAGGCATCAAGCCCGGTGAACGTGTCATCGTCGATGGTCAGATTATGGTCCGTCCCGGCGGTCCAGTGAGATTGCCTCAAGCAACCCAGGCTGCCGACGCCAAAGAAGTCGCACCGACTCCCAAGGCTAACACCAAAGCCAACGCCTCCTGAACACACCCATCCAAGTCCGCAGGCGAGACGTGTGGTCTGCGGGCTTGTCTTTTTGATATGCAACTTGTCTCATCCTGATCAACAGGACACAGCGAAGCACTTGTGTTTTAAACCATCATTCAAGGCAACCTGCTCATGAATATTTCACTTCCATTTATCCAACGTCCCGTGATGACCGTGTTGCTGACTTTGTCGGTGATCCTCTGGGGTGTCTGGTCTTACACACAACTGCCGGTCAACGATTTGCCTGCAGTGGACTATCCGGTGATTCAGGTACAGGTCGGTTATCCCGGTGCCAGCCCAGAGACGATGGCCAACAACGTCGCAACCCCCCTTGAGCGACAGTTCATGCAGATCCCCGGTTTGGAAATGGTCACCAGTAAAAGTGGCCAAGGCAATACATCCTTTAGCCTGCAATTTTCGTTAAACAAAGACATCGATGGTGCGGCCACCGACGTGCAGAACGCCATCACCGCAGCAAGCGGTCAGCTTCCCAATGACCTGCCTTCACAACCGACGATCTCCAAAACCAATCCCAATGACAGCCCGATCATGTTCATGGCATTGACCAGTGACACCATCACCCAGGGCGAGTTGTATGACTATGCCAACACGCAGGTCAGTCAGCAGATCAGCATCATCGAAGGTGTCTCCAAGGTGAACATCTTCGGCACCAAAGGCGCGGTGCGCATCAAGGCTGATCCCTCCAAACTCGCAGCACTTGGACTGACACTCGGTGATCTGTCCACTGCGATCAAAGCAGGAACCAGCTACACCGGTGCCGGTCAGTTTGATAACCGCAATGAGTCGGTTGTCCTTCGCCCGTTAGGTCAGTTGGATTCCGCCAAGCAGTACAACGACATGGTCATCACCACCGTCAACGGCGCGCCGGTCTATCTGCGGGATGTCGCTACCGCGACGGACTCGGTGCAGGATGAACGCATCAAGATGAATTTCTGGTCGCGTGAGTATGGCTCGCCTGCTGCGACGGTGGTCTGCGCGGTGTACCGTCAAGCTGGTGGCAATGCGGTGGCCGTTGCTGAAAAAGTTCGCAATCTCATCCCGCAGATCAATACTGAATTACCTCCCGGTGTCCGGTTGACATTGATTCATGATCGCGCTCAGACGATTGTCAATTCGGTGAATGATGTTGAAGAAACGCTGGTTATTGCCTTTATTCTGGTGGTGTTGGTGATCTTCATTTTCCTGGGCCGTGCCGGTGATACCTTGATTCCTGCGGTAGCTTTGCCGCTGTCTTTGCTGATGACATTCGTGGTCATGTGGATCATGGATTACAGCTTGGACAACCTGTCGTTGATGGCATTGACCTTGGCGATTGGGTTTCTTGTGGATGATGCGATTGTGTTCTTGGAAAACACGATCCGCCGCATGGAGCATGGCGAAGACGTCCGCACAGCGACGATCAACTCGGCGAAGGAAATCAGTTTTACGATTGTGTCGATGACGTTGTCGTTGGCTGCGGTGTTCCTGCCACTGCTGCTCATGCCCGGTTTGATGGGACGTGTGTTCCGTGAATTTAGCGTGGTGATTATTGTGGCCATTGTTGCATCGGGTATCGTGTCGCTGACACTTACGCCGATGATGTGTTCACGGATGCTCGCCGCACGTGGGCCAGGTCACAAGCAACCCTGGCTTGAACGCATCGCATCACGGACTGAAAAATTCGTCCTTGGTATTTACGGTCGCACGCTCACATGGGCATTGAAGCATCACTATCTCTCAGCCATCACCTGGGTCATCTGTCTTGTCGGCACCGGGTACCTGATGGTTAATTTGCCCAAGACGTTTTTGCCCGTAGGAGACAGTGGTTTTGTATGGGGTGTGATGATCGGCCCGGACAGTGCGTCTTACCAGAAAATGCGTGACTATCAGGCCAAAGCCGAAACCATGATGCACAAGAATCCGGCAGTCGGGGCAACCTTTACCATGACCGGGAACGGCGGCTTTGGGGGCTACAATCAGGGATTGCTTCTTGCGTTTCTGAATCCACGAGAAACCCGCGCTCCAATTGATGCCGTCACCGGCCAACTCGTCGGCGGACTCTTCGGTGAAGTGCCTGGCGTCGTGGGACTCTTTAAACCTCAACCCGTCTTACAGATTTCAACCGGTGCTTCAGCTAACAACTCGGCATCGATCACCTATGCGATCTCCGGGGTGAACCCTGAAAAAGTCTACGAATACTCCGGCAAACTCCTCGAAAAATTCCGCGAGTTCCCCGGCTTTATCCGTGTGCAACCTGACTTCTACAACAAGCAACCGTACCTGAATGTCACCATCCTTCGCGATCAGGCAGCCATGTACGGCATCAGTACCGCACGTATCGAACGACTCCTGGCAACGAGCTTCTCGCAAAACTATCTGTATCTGATCAAGCGATCCACCGACCAGTATCAAGTGATCCTTGAAGCAGATGATGACAGTCGCAGCCAGGCTGAAAGTTTGGCGGACTTCTATATTAAAAGTGATGATGGGCAGCGCAATATCCCACTCACCGCAGTGGTCAAATGGGACAAGGAACTTGGCCTGCAATCGGTGAATCACATCAATCAGTTCACCAGTGTCACGTATTCGTTTAACCTTGCACCGGGCGTTTCGACTGGCGCTGCGACGGACTTTATTCAGGCCGCCGCTGCCGAAGTTCTGCCGCCGACGGTTCGTGGTGAACTCCAGGGTGAAGCCAAGACCTTTACCGAGATGGTGCAGAACATGGCGATCCTCATGGTGGTCGCGGTATTTGTGATGTATGTGATTTTGGGTGTGTTGTATGAAAGTTATTTGCATCCGATCACGGTGTTGTCTTCCTTGCCGGTCGCATTGGTCGGTGGTTTAGCCACGCTGTGGTACTTCGATCAAGAGTTATCACTGTATGCCTACGTGGGCATGTTCATGCTCATGGGGATCGTCAAGAAGAACGGCATCATGATCGTGGACTTCGCGCTTCAACGTGTCGAAGAAGGGCAGTCCGCCCAGCAGTCGATTCACGATGCGTCGATGGACCGCTTTCGTCCGATCATGATGACAACCATCGCTGCAGTGATGGGCGCATTACCCATCGCGCTGGGTTGGGGGGCTGATGGTGAAAGCCGCCTGCCACTGGGCTTGGTGATTGTCGGCGGATTGCTGGTGAGTCAGTTGATCACGCTGTATGTCACACCGGTGATTTACCTGTACCTCGAAGCGTTTCAGGAAAACGTGCTTAACCGCACCAGCTTCTTTCACTCTGGACATCGTAAGCATGAAGTTGCAGTTGATCCGGATCATGTTCCAGCCAACCTTCAACCTGTGGTGGTTACCACACAGGGCGAATAATACACGGAGTTAGATGATGTTTTTACGAACTACAAAAATTCAGCGACACGTTAGCACAGAATGTCAATCCAGCGCAGGATACAGTCGTTTTGCGATGACGATTCTCACCACGAGTTTGCTCATTACCGGCTGCACCGTCGGCCCGGATTACAAAGTGCCCGATACGCAATTGCCTAAAGCTTTTCACGCATCACCCACCACGGAGTCGTTTAGTGATCTGACGCATTGGTGGAAGACGTTTGATGATCCGATGCTTGATGAGCTTGTCGATCAAGCTCTCGAAGCGAACCTGGATATGCAGTTGGCTCAAGCGCGTATCCGTGAGGCGCGATCAAGACTGCTCGCAAGCGGTGCGACACTCAAACCCACCGTCGATGTCTCCGGCACGGATAGCTTGAATCGCAGTAGTGAAAGTGCGTCCGGCGTAGCAGGCAGTTCCAAAAACCTCATGCAGTCGGGCTTTGATGCCAGTTGGGAAATCGACATCTTCGGCGGTAACCGTCGGAGTATTGAAGCAGCCACTGCGAACTATCAAAGCACCATTGAAGACAGCCGCAGCACGCTGGTGAGTCTTCTTGCTGAGGTGGCAACCAACTACATTCAACTGCGTGGATACCAGTATGAACTGAACATCATCAAAGCGAATGTTGAATCGCAGAAGGACACGTTGTCGATTCAAAAAACCAAATTTGATGCAGGCATTGCTACGGACTTAACCGTTGCACAAACCGAGGCGTTGGTGCAGACCACCAGTGCGCAAATGCCCACACTGGAAGGACAGATCAAGCAGGCGATTCACCGTATCAGCGTGTTGCTTAACCGCGAACCTGCTGCGTTGATGGATCAACTGATCACGGATAAGCCCATACCCCTGGGACCACCGACTATCCCCGCCGGTGTTCCCGCTGAGATTCTGCGTCGGCGGCCGGACATTCGTGCCGCCGAACGCAGACTGGCTGCGGCGACAGCACAAATTGGTGTGCAAACCGCGGAGTTGTACCCCAAGTTCACACTCAATGGCACGATTGGTTTGAGTTCCACGCAGTTGTCGAATTTTGTGGACAGTCGTAGCTTGTTTTACTCGCTGGGGCCAGGTGTGAGTTGGCGTGCCTTTGACGGTGGCAGAATCAAAGCCGATATCCAAACTGCCCAGGCGCA
The DNA here is from genome assembly GCA_002480565.1 of Phycisphaerales bacterium UBA7800. Classification (GTDB taxonomy): domain Bacteria; phylum Planctomycetota; class Phycisphaerae; order Phycisphaerales; family Phycisphaeraceae; genus UBA7800. The sequence continues at coordinate 51,090 of DLCK01000008.1, forward strand.
ACGTGATCAGGCAGCTATCATCTATCAGCAGTCGTTGTTGACTGCGATGAAGGAAGTGGAGAACGCGCTGGTGTTTTATGACCGTCAGCAAGTGCGTCGGGACATGCTCGCCAAATCGGTATCAGCCAATGAACGTGCGATGGAATCGTCGAAAAATCTCAACGATGCAGGACTGGTGGATTTCTTAAATGTCCTCACGGCTCAGCGGTCACTTAACGATGCACAAAGTGCTTTGGCACGCTCGCAGACTGCAGTCTCCACCGATCTGGTGTATCTTTACAAAGTACTCGGTGGAGGTTGGGAAATTCCCAATACGGATATACAATTGATGACAGCAAAGTGATACGTCCATGGCCAATGTGAAAAATAACAGTTCAGCCCTGCAAACCAAGCGTAAACTCATTAACGCAGCAGGTGAAATATTTGGTCAGGTAGGGCTCGAAGCCGCGACCATCCAACAGATCACCAGTCGCGCGGGGACTTCGTTGGCAGCAGTGAACTATCACTTTACCGATAAATTTAATCTCTATAACGAAGTTGTTCAGGAAGCCTACGATATCGTCATTGATACCTTCAGACAGATTCAAAGTATCCAGGAAGAAGGTACACCCACCGAGCGGTTGGAACATTTTGTCCGCAACTTTTTCACCATCCTCATGGAGCAGGAACGCCCAACCTGGCAATGCGATATTCTCGCTCGTGACCTTCAGTCGCCCAACCAGTCGGCAGAGACACAGCTCAAAGAACTCACCGATGCGATTCACAATTCACTGGGTGATCTTATTTCCGAAATCGCCCAGGTGAAACTTGAACCAGAACAGATGCTTTACTTTCAGACCAGTATCATTGGTCAGTGTCTGTATTACGTGGATCATCAGGAATTCCATGACCGCCTGCATTCGGACTTTAAGCCGGTGGCACAGCGCATGGAACAAATCATCAAACACATCACCGCGTTCTCCGTAGCTGCGATTCAAGGGATGTGTCGACCGACGAAGTGAGTGTTGATAATTACTCAAATGTAACGTGTATTGGGGAAACGCAAGCTGTCAGTATTGCGGCTGTTGATCGCGTTATCAATAGCCGCAGCCAGACTTGGTTGCGCGATAACGCGACAATTGATAATTCAATGCTCTAGGCTACAGCATCCGTTGCGATGGTTTTCCGTTCACCGGGTTTCACCTGTATCACAGTCTTCACGCCATTGACGATCAGGAGACATCGACCACCATGTTCACTTGCAAGACTTGCCTGCGTGACGATACCGTTTTCCCATTGCATGGTCACTTCAAACCCGCCACGTGTTTTGAGTCCGCGGACTTTGCCACTTGACCATTTAGTTGGCAGGGCAGGTAGCAGTCTGATGATGGGTAGGACAGTTTTATCTTCATCCAATTGCGTCATGTGACTTTGCACCAGCATTTCGGCAATGGCTGCGCAGCCGCCGAAGTTGCCATCAATCTGGAACGGCGGGTGAGCGCAGAACAGGTTGGGGTAAGTGCCGCCATGTTCATAGTCGATGGGGTCACCACTGTGTGTGTCGGTGAGTTCGAGTAAGTTTTTAAGCAGGTCATGCGCTCGATCACCTTGACCAAGTCTTGCCCAGAATAAAACCTTCCACGCTTTGGACCAGCCGGTGCCATCGTCGCCTCGGCGTTGGAGGGTGACGCTCGCTGCATCAGCAAGTTCGGGGGTGAGTGTCGGGTCGATGAGATTGCCCGGATGCAGGGCAAAGAGATGTGAGACATGGCGGTGATGTTCATCGAGTTCATCATGGTCTTCGAGCCATTCCATGAGTTGGCCGTGCTTGCCAATGGATAGTGGTGGAAGTTGAACCATCATCTGTTGGACTTGTTGGATTAACGCTGAATCGACATCAAGCAATTGTCCTGCTGCGATGGTGTGCTTAAAGAGCATCTGCAAAATGGCAGTGTCCATCGTGCAACCTTCGCAGAGTGTGCCGACCTGCCCGTTGGGAAGTCGATACGCATTTTCAGGAGACAGCGACGGACTGATGACTTTTTGTCCCTTGTTATTTTCAACCAGAAAGTCCAGGAAAAACGTCGATGATTCCTTGAGGATCGGCCAGGCGGTGTCAGCAAGGAATAGTTTGTCACGGGTGTAGTCATAGTGATCCCATAGATGCAACGCCAACCACGCGCCGCCCAATGGCCAATAGGATGAGCCCAGGTTTCGATCCGTCGGGCAGCAGTCCGCCCAAAGGTCGGTGTTGTGGTGACAGACAAAGCCGCGACAGTTGTACATCTGCTTGGCGACTTCTTTGCCACGGGGCAGCATCCGATTGAGCATGTCAAACAGCGGGGCGTGACAGTCTGAGAGGTTGGCAACTTCCGCGGGCCAATAATTCATTTCCGTGTTGATGTTGATGGTGTATTTCGATCCCCATGCCGGCCAAAAATCCTGATTCCAAATCCCTTGCAGATTGGCAGGCATGGAGCCGGCGCGTGATGAAGCAATCAGCAGATACCGACCAAACTGATGATACATCGCAGCCATCTGCGGATCATTGTGACCTGCGTGCAGTTGGGCAAGGCGCTCGTCAGTTGGCAACGCAGTGACCGTTGGATCAGCTTCGCCAAGTTGTATTGAAACGCGGTCAAAAAGGTTTTGGTAGTCACGTTGTTGGTCGGCAAGTAATGTTTGCCAACCTTTTTTCAATGCAGTTTCAACGGTGGACTTTGCGGTGGCGAGTGGATCATCATGACGGAAGGAGGTTGCTCCGCTGATGAAGATGGTGACGGCATCTGCGTTTTCAATGACGAGGGTTTCGCCGATTGGATGCATACTCCCGCTGGTGGTGTTGGCCATCATGCAGGTGGCAAAGCTCACACCGCCCTGACCTGCTGCCTTACCTGTGAGGTAAACGCCGTTGTCTCCCATTGCCCGTGAGTCGTCCACGTAGCGCGTCGAGTAACTTGCCAACGGCCCGCGTTGCAATCGCAGTCGCACGTTGAGCATGCCCGGCTTGGAGACTTCCAAACGAATGGCAATCACGTTGTCAGGAAAGCTCGCAATGTGCTTTCGTGTAAAGGTGACATCGTTGATGGTGTACGACACATTGACCGAGGCATCGTTGAGATTCAGTTCACGACGATACTGCAAATGCGATACATCATCGGGATCTTGACGCAGACTTTGTGCATCAGTCAGCACCGCATCACCGGCTTGCAGGGAACCATCTGGATACTGAAACTGCATGAACAGATCGGCCAACGGCTCATAGCAACGCATCGAGTCAGGGATACCCGCTAAGGCATCGTTGGTAAGCCACTGCGCCTTTTCCAGTTCACCCTTGGCAAGGAGCTCTCGGATTTGTGGCAGGTGTTTTTGAGCATCGGGATTGATGCGGTTTTGCGGTCCGCCATTCCAGAGACTGTCCTCGTTGAGTTGGATGCGCTCATCACTGAGATTGCCAAAGACCATCGCACCGAGCTTGCCACAACCCAATGGCAACGCGCGGTTCCAATTGTCCGCAGCGGGCCTGGGATACCAAAGTGTCAACGGGTCAACTTGATGGGCAATGGATGTCATGATCGGCTTTCTGATTAGGATGCGTTTCGTGGCATCACATCCTACCGATGTTCACATGCTCTGGACATGGACGAGAGCGACATGGATATATCCATTGGCGGTATTGTTGCGATTTTTACTTGTCAGTGAGTGTGATGATGCCCATACTTCCGGGGGCAAGATGCGGTAAACCCGTGGGGACGAAGGCCCAGCTTGAGGCGATGAGTCGGGTTCGTTTGTGGGTTGATAAATCCGCAGGCCCATCACATCGCAGAAAGTTGATTCGCATTTGCATCGGCTCAAAATGTTCAACAGCCAGGCGACGAAGCAAGGTCTTGGCGGGGATGGCAAAGTCGCTGATCCATTGAACAGGTTTGCCAGCTTGCCAATGCGTGGAACTGGCTGTGCGCAACTCTGGCATGTCCCATTCAAAAACGCCCCAATGATTGGTCGGCCAATCCTCGCGTGGGAGGATGGGTGTCGAAGATGGGACTTGCGATGTGGTGTTCATATGCAGCACATCCAACACACCGCCCACTGGATTAACCTGCACTTCGACATATTGCCTGCCATCACCAATTGGGTCGATGAATACTTCAACGACATCGCCTTGATGATGTCTTCCATCGCGCGTCTTGGCATGTGGTGTGAAGATTTGATCATCCTCACAGATAAAGCGAACGTAGAGATAGTCCTTGTCCCAAAGGACTTTGACCACTGTGGGGTTGAGTTTTGACGTTGCCTTGCGATCACAATGGGATAGCTCATTGATGGTCGCTGCGTGTTGCCATGCCGTATCATCAGGTTGTGCATTGCCCTTTGGTGTGACGGTTGCATAAGGCGCAGCAATTGCAGGCAGCGGGATAGAATGTGGCTGGGTAGCACATCCCATGAGCAAGCTGCTCGTTGACAGGATGCATATGATCCATCGTTTAAGTGATGTCATCGCGTCATTGCCTTTGTATCTGTTATCGCAACAGGTAGCTGTTAAGTGTCATCGTTGACAGTTCCACTTCGAAGACCAGCTTGCCGTTTTGCATGGTTGCCGGAATTTGTTTGCCGGTGACCAGATCGGTGATCGACATGGCTTTGCTGGCAGGGATACTGACCGTGGTTTTGACAGGCGTAAACGCGGTGGAAACGACGCTGAGGTAGATACCGTTTTTTGTCTCATAGGTTCGAGCACGCACATGATCCGTGAGTTCTTTGCTTACAGCGTTTTCGACGATCTCGCCGCGTTGGTCAGGCAAGGCTAAAAAGGCTTGTGCAAAGCGCCTGTGCACATCCGCCCATCCTCTGCCGTAGGTGTAGGTGGTCGTGGTGATGATGTTTGGATCACCGTGGTAGAAGGCTTCGACCATGTACGCCATGCCGAAGTCTTTGCCGCCGGGTGTGAGTTCACTGGTTTCATAGCGGTCGTTTTGCAGGTTCCATCGTCCCTTTTCTTCGTAGTAGAACATGTCACAAATCGCCAGCCCGTCACCTGTTTTAAAGTAGTTGATATAGGGGCCGTTGTTGGCAAGGTACTGCCAATGAACCGGAGCGAAAATGACGATGTCTTTATCCTTGGCAAACATGTCCGGGTAGATGTTGTAGTGTGCCTGTTTGGATTTACTCACATGGTCGATGAAGAATTGTTGATCGTAATTTTTACGGATTTGTTCGAAGCGTTCTTTGTATGCAGCAGCGTTGGCGACGTTGTAGTAGTCGCTCCAATCCTGGGGTTTATTGATATTGTTGGCTTTGACACCGGGTTTCCATCCGTCTGCATCCCAGTTGTAGTAGTAAAGCACCAGGTCGCTGCGGTAACTCTTAAGCAGGTCGCGGACTTTGCGCAGGAAGTCTGCGCGTTTGCCTTGCCACCATTGGGTGTAAGGTTCGTTCATGGTCTTGGCAGCCCATTGTGCGATTTGTTTGTCGTTACCCGTGGGCATGTCCCGTCCGGTTTCTTTGCAGAACAGATACACATCATCGGGGCCGAAGCTGATCTTGATTCGGTCGGAGCGTTGCCGCCAAAGGAGTCCGGCGATTTGCGGGTTGGCTTTGATGTTCTGACCGATGAGTTCGTCGATCATGGTTTTGAGTTCTTCCCATGTGGCCGGATGCAGGATATTGGCACCCCATCTGACGAAGCGGCCGCAAGGGTCGATCTTGCCATTGGGCGCGATTACGTGCGCTTCCTTGGGAAGGTTGGGACCGCCCCCGTATTCAATCCGTGGGATAATTGGCAGGTTGGCTTTGCGTGTTGCATCAAGCCACCAGCCGTAGACGTCTTCGTCACGTTGACCCTCTGGTGCAGCGCGATACCAACCCGGCGGGCGCATGCCGGTCTTGGATTCAAAGAACGCGTGGGATAACCACTTCTGCATCACCGGGCCAATGGCGTTCATACCCATGTGTCTGGCATAACTCACCACATCCGCAGGCGGCGCTTCAGGCTGACGCTCCCAGTCCATCATCAACACCCGGCGTGGCAGATTCTCCGGGTAACGAATCGTCGGTAAAGCTGAATCATCATCCGGTAATTCATACAGTCGAATTTCCGCAGCTGCAGGTCCCACGTTGTACTCCGCAGAGTAGCAACGTCCATTGTCATGAAAGACGACCCAAAAGCCGTTTTCCGATCCGGTTGCTCGCGCACCTTCATACCCGTAAGTCATCTCGTCGTTAAAGACGATATGGTCATACCACTGGTATTCGTTGGACTGCGGGAAATTGTCCGTCGAGTAATCGGGCCTTACACCACTGCGGAAACCTGTGCCTTGGTAGTTGCGGCCGGTCTTGATTTCCATGACCTGATAACGCACATCATTGTCAGGAACCAACACACGCAGAACGTAACCCTTATGCGGTTTGAGCTTGCCACGTCCAATGCGATAGGCGAAGAACTCGTTGTTGTTGGCTTCACGATATTGGCGGTCTTTGAATGTCTTGACCGACACACCATGTTCCCATGCAGCATAGGCTCGGACTTTGACCCATGCGTTGCGGATACCGCCTTCCTTGTAGGGATGCGGGTCGACATCAGGATCGGTCGCACAGTTGATCACATCCACAAGTTTCAGATCACCGTAGGGTGTGTTTTCGACCTTGTTATCAAGTTGGGGCAGTGACAGTTGATCGCGTTTGGCATACTTGAATTTGAGATGTTTTTCACTGTCGTCTGGGAATGATTGCGCTGTGAGTACCTTGCCGTTTTTATCTGTCACATGCACACGGGCCCGGAACCATTCTGCGTAGTAGAGTTGGACGCTTTGCTTGTTGTCGAGTTTGATCAGAGCCTGCCAATTGCCATGACGGTCACGGGTCAATGCTGCCTGTCCATCAATCACATTTCGTTTAAAGCAGTCACGGATGCTGTAATGGGCAGTGAGTTTTTGGCCTGGTGATGCAGTGCCTGCCCAGCGCATGAGCAGTTGGAGTTGTTTGGGCGTTTGCACCCCCATATCAAAGTCCGCGGGTTTAACTGCCCTGGTGAGATCATCCGAATCGGTCACCAGTAAAACCGCATGATCTGTTACTGCCAGGTTCACAGCACCGTTATAGAATCCGACGCGATTTCGCCATGTGGTGACTTGCACAGCTAGTTGATTGTCTTTGCCGAAATGGACTTTGTCAGCCGGGATGGTGACTGATAAAGCTGCTTCGTTTTCAGTCGTTTGCCCGAGCAATTGCCCGTTCCAATACAGCTTGGCGCGGTCGCGTGGTTTGCCAAGATTCAGCGTCAGATCACGACCTTCCCATTGAGCCGGGACGAGGATTTTTTGTCGAAACCAGGAAGGGCCCAGCAGTCCGGAACCTTTGCCAATCCATTTGTTTCCAACCTGAATCAAATCCCATGACGCATCATCAAACTCCGTTTTGTGGTAGCCGAGTTGTTGGCCGTAGCCTTTTTGATCGTCGGTGAGTTGATCAGGATTGTCTCGGGCAACTTTGGTATCCAGTTCACTCTTGCTGCCGTCAGGGCGTTTGTTGTCCGCCATGTATCGCCACAGGCCACGCAGTGTGATGGGCTTCAAAAAAGGTGCGCTGTCCGAGGAGCGTCCGACTTTAAAATCCGCGAACTTGATGATGCCCGGATTATCCAGAGCATGGTTTTGATAGCCAAGCACAACACGAACAATTTGATCCGTGGAGATCAGATTGTGAACAGTATCAAAAGTACTTTCGCGGACGTGACGGGTGAAGTAGGTAAAGGGGATGGTGACTTGTTGCCATTGGCCGGGGGATGTCGGTGAAACGGGGATTTGCGCCTGCCAGATTTGGACACCGCGTGCGCCCCATTTGCGTTTGCCGGTGTTCAGTTGCACGGTGACATGCCCGGCCATGGATTGGACTTGATACTTAAATGAAATGTGATCGTAGTCATAGGCCTGCCAGACCGAACCTCTTTGATTGACATCTAAAATGGCGTCTGCAAATTCTGCGCTGTTGGGATACCAGACATCAAAGACGATGGCATCTTGACCGTCGCAGGCTTTGCGATCGACGCTGAATCTGGGGCGGGTGTCACTGGTGCCGCCATCTCGCCAACCATTTTCCCAATGCTTGCTGTCGATTGGATTGTCCGGCAGGTCATCCATGAACGACAGTTGCATACTCTCCGGGCCACTGGGTTGTGTTGGTTTAATGGATGAAAAACATTGGAGATTAAAGTCAGTCCCGCCGACGCCTCCGGACTTGTACCAGTCCCAGACACGAATGGCCAACGTGTTGGTTTGCCCATAGGCAAGGGCATCATCCGGCAGGACACAGAAGATATCTTCGGTGAATTTCCATGTACCTAAACTTTTGCCATTGAGATAAACTTCCGCGCCATCGTCGGGATCGCCTAATTGCAAAATCAGCGTTCGTCCTTTCCATGATGATGGGACGGTGAACTGTTTACGGTACCATGCGATGCCATCGTAGGAGACGCCTTGGCTTTCCCATTTGGTGCCAATGGCCAGGTCCCGCCATTTGGAGTCGTTGAATTGGGGAAGGTGAAAACCTTTGTCGCTGTTGCCTCGGTCGCCGCGTTTGTAACCACGTTCTGTGAAGAACTTCCATTGGCCGGAAAGGTCAATGCGGTCGGACTCTTGTGCGCAGGCGGTGTGGGTCAGTGATGTGAAGCTAAGGACAAGTGATGCAGTTACAACAAGTCGCATCAGCGAATTCAACTTGAACATTCTCAATACTCCAATGACGTTTTTCTTTGATTAATTGATTTGGTGTTTTAGCACAGGGGGTGTGAAACATACTTAAGGCAACAGCCACGGGTCGAGTTGGCTGTTAAAGATTTCCAATAAGCCTTCTGAACCACGGACATTGACTTTGCTGCCGTTGCTGTTTCTGGCGACTCGACTTTTTGCAAGCGAGTTGTTGACCCATGTGTTGTTGCGGGTGAAGACCAGATTCTCAGGATCGCGCCATGTATGTGCTGATCCATCGACATTCAGGAAGTTGAACTTGTCGGTATGCCAGGGCAGTCGTTCGGGTTTGGCCAGTGAAGCATGATCAAACGCGATCCCAAAATTACTTGGCAACAGATCAACTTTGTGTCCCGGCCACTGTCCAAAGCTGTTGTTAATTTTCCCGTAGTAACTTGCAGCAATCAGTTCGTTGGTGTCGTAGGATGTGCCGACATCATGGTTTTGCTTGTAGAGTTTTTTGTTGGTCTGGCTATCGCTTCGGGTGATCTGCGATTGATTCCAACTGCGATAAAAATCATCCATCGGGCAGTACAGGATTGAAGGTTGATTGGTTTGCAGGTTCAAGACACCTTCATCCAGAAGCGCGCCCAAATGTCGATGACGAGGAGCAGATTGGCGTGAGATGAAGTTGGTTTCGTTTCTCTGGTATCCCATCATGTAACCGTTGTAAGAGATGGAATAGGCATTGGTCGAGACGCCGATCTGTCTCAAGTTTGAGAGGCATTGTGCAACCTTGGCAGCGTCGCGTGCTTTGGCTAATGCTGGCAAAAGGATGGCGATAAGCAGACTCACAATGCTGATCACCACCAGGAGTTCGATGAGGGTGAACGCACCGTTGGCGTTGGCGTTTGACGGGTGGTGACCTGTTTTATTCAGGGTGTTGGTATACACCATGGTTGTCTCCTTGACATGAGGTCGTCACACAAATGGACCTGTTTATAGCTGTATTTCAAGGCATGTTGACCAACTGAAACATCATTGCTCCGGTGTGGTTCCCACGATCGGCGTGGTGCTTGCGGGGTCAATGAGCAGTGGCTCGACCCAATGATTCAAGTTCCCATCACAAGACACGCGCGATGTGTCGGTGGGTTGACCCATGAGTACATCAATGAGTGTCCGGCCGATGATGCTGTTGCATTTGTCCACGGTCATTCTGGGTTTGAAATCCGAATACTGGCGATAGGAATGTGAATGATAAATGTTGTCATAGCCGTAGATGGACACGTCCTTGTTCGGGTCGATGTCCAGTAATTGACAAGCTTGGGCAATCTCAAAAGCAGCAGCATCATTGGTGGCAAGAATCACATCCATCTTCCCATGTTCACGCAGGTGTTCGAGCATGTAGCCGGCAATGGTGCGTGCGTTGCGATAGAGTTGTTGATCCTGGGGTTCGTTAACAAGATTGTGCGGGATGCGAACCGCAGGCAGGGGGGTAATGCCATGCTCTTTACAAGCCTGCATGTATCCGCGGTCACGTTGGCCAAGCCAGGGACGTTTGTTATCCAGTGATCCACTGACGGCCCAGATGCGCAGGATTTTTTTTGCGCCGTTGGCAATCGCATGTTCAGTGAGCGCTGCCATGGCTTTGCAGTGATCCGATGCGACACATGGGACGCCTAAGGCAATGTTCAACTCACTAAACGCGACCGTCGGGATGCCGATTTTGACTGCCTGTCTTAACACGTCCGGTGCGACGTTTCGCAAAGCCACCATACCTGCTGGACGTTGCGAAAGCAGCCAACGCCCGCCATCGGTTTCAAGCCGTTCCCACTGGACCCCTAAAGCGTGATAGCCTGACTCGATGGCGTGCAGGTTGGCGTGTTGTTCAACTTCCCAATCAGCTGCTGCGGTGCCAGCTCGGTCTTCGATCTGTTGATCCAGTCGCCGACCGCGTTGACCCAGTAGTGCGATGACCCCCTCTAACGCGCGGGTGTCCGTTGGTGTACTTGAGGTGGGCATGGCTTTGATGCTGCCAGTGCATGATGGGTCGATGAGAATCCGTCGATGTGCCGAAACTCGGCGAACCACGCCAACCGACTCCAGGTCATCCAGTAGCGTCCGCAGCAATCCCCGGGAGATTGTTAAGTCGTTGCATAAATCACGCTCGGATGGGAGCCTCTGACCTCGGCCGATTTTCCGGTCTAAAAGCAATGACTTGAACTGGTCCAAAGCCGTAGCACGTTTGCGGGTTAATCCAATGGTCTGTGTTTGGGGCATATGGCAATTTCTTGTTGACGTTCGCGATTGAGCCTGTTTTTCAAGCCTTTAACCAAGAGAAGGGGGCTGGCCTGTATTCAAAAGTCTAGGTCTGTGCCGTAGGGCGATCAACAATTTCATACCAACTATATGGTCTAAAAAAATGTACCAAATGAAATGGCCGGATACAGACACACCAATAGCATCGACGCGCTTTCACAGCTTTTGCCAATCCCATTAAAACGCAGGTGTCATGATTCCATAATTCATGGGGAAACAGGCATAGGCAATTGCTCTACCTGTTGCGTATTTAAAAACCGTTTGATTTGAACACGAAGACGCGAAGGTCACGAAGAACACGAAGAAGAGAAAGTATTTTGTTGTTGATTTTTTTTTATGCGTTGAACAAAGGCTCATTCCATGATTGGAATGTCTTCCTTTGTGACCTTCGTGCACTTGTCGCCTTCGTGTTAAAAATGTTTAGACTTGAACAAAACCAATGCCCTGAGCACGGATACCCTCGGAATGCGATGCTCAATATTCCGATGGAGATTCAACCGCTACCGCTTGATGTGAATGACACATGGATCGTCACCGGCATTGCGAATGCGATAAAGAGATTGGCCAACTTCGGTGACCTGCATGTGCGATTGTGTTGTCAAAGGTTTCTCACTGTACACCGTCAAGTCACCCGCTTCGTGGAGATGGACGATCAGTTGTGACTCATCCACATGTGCAAAGGTGATCGCAGCGGGAGCAAGATATTTGTCCGCAACACCGATGACTGCGATACCATGTTGGATCGGGCAAAGCAGATACAATCGGCAAGCAAAACCTTCCAGTGTCAGCGCATGATCCGCATCGAGTTTAAATGCTTCTTTGCTTTGCCAGTCGTAACAGACAAGGCCTTGCTCAGGCAAAGTCCACGCTGACTGCTGAGGTAACATGGCAGCGGCTTGTTGATAATCATTAGCGCGAACATATCCCGAAACAGGCTGTGTCGGCTCGGTGAGATTAAACTGTGCAATCGCAACACTGCCATGAGCAAGCGGTGCCACCGTGCGATACGCCAACGCATCCTTAAACGGATTGATATACACACTGTCAGGTAACGGGACGGCAGGCGCCAACGGACGCAGCAACTTCCCATCACTATAGCAAAGGGGTAAAACGTTGGTCGGATCAAAGTTCTCAGGATCGTCTGACAGGTACACCGGTCCGCCGCTGACGGCTTTGGATACAGACATAGCGTAGCCTGCAAGTGCATCATTGGAGTGAAACATGTCATGGTCCCCCCAGACAGTCGGGCCTAACCAGAGCATGTTGGCAAAGGAATTGTGCAGGTGAGCTTTGGCTCGCCAGGCATCGTTGACTTTGTAATCTTCACTGCAACGGGTCACCGCTGAGACGCGGGTGTTAAAGGCACAAATGTTGCTGTGTGCCATGCAGTTGATCAGCCCATCCATGTGTCGAGCGCAGGCTGCTTCAAGCGCTTGAGCGTTGTCGATACTGCTGGCAATACCTTGTGGGGTCTGTTTGTAGAACTTGGGGTTCTGTGCCTGGTCATCCACCTTCACAAAGTCGAAACCTGCCTGTCGTGCTTGACTGATCATCGCATCGTAAAATGCCATGGTATGGGTGAAGCCTTGCCTGGGCATGATGGTTTTGTCGTCGATGGATTGCAGGTGATTCGCCAACCCATCCCAGTTACCTTTGGCATCAAGACCGGCCCAGTAACCATTGAAGCACAGCCACAATCCAAACCATTTGATGCGATCCGGATGCCTTCGATTGAGTAGAGGCTCCCAACCGTTTGGGAACTTTCGGGGGTCGATTTGAAAATCCAGCAGACGGCGATCATCGTGATTCAGGTGACCATCATCAACCAGGACATAACGGATCGGCAGGCCCGAGGCTTCGATGTTGTCCACAGCTTTATTGAGGATGGATTCTGAGATGTCCATTTTGTACTGTTCCCAACTGCACCAACCCAGATGAGTCAGAATTTCGGGATAGTGTTTTTGCTCGCGCAATCGGGTGGTTTGAGCAATCCGTCGATGGGATATGGCCAACTCCCAAACCTGTTGGCTGGCATCGTAAACGTTATCAGAAATAGCCCATGCAACAGTTGGGATATCCGTCAATTCGGCGTCCGGTTCGGAGTTGTTTTGGCCCAGATTACCGACATTCACCATGAGTTTGCCGTTTTTACTCGTCAAGTAGGCGCAACTCCCAGAACACCTGGACACGGTAGCCTCCGATTCACCAGGCAGGCTCTCCCATGCAGGTGCGACAAGGGTCAAGATCGCCATATGCGATCCCTTTTCAAGTTCCAGAAAAAGCAGGATTCCGCCAGGTGTGACATGATTTAAGTCCTTTAAATGCATGGCTTGCATCCGATTTGACCCCATTGGGAATCGACCGCCCGATTCATGTAATGGATCAAAATCCTGATATGTGGCGTAGTAACTGGCCTTGGTGAACGCTGGAAGTTTTAATTCAAAGGTTGCCCACAAACCTGAAGTCGAATCACCCGGCGTCAGCGAATCAATGACATGCACACCACTTGCTGATTCAGTGGTCAGATCCAGAGCAGAAAGTCTGCAGGGTTGGGGGAAATGGAGTTGATTGCTTTGGGTTACTGTGGGCATTTTACGGATTTCTTTCTGTTTTCAAAGCGTCGTCTGGTATGCGGTTAAATGTTTTAAGTGTTTGTTAAATTGGGTTTAGTGTATCATTTTCTGGTTTGGTGGACACGATCAGGACGGACAAATGTCATGTATTTTTAGCCGGGATAGTGGACTTTGTAAACGTTTACGATAAGATTTTTTGTCAGGCCGTTAAAATGAAACTGTCCTCACCCAATCCACTGGGAGCATCGACAATGACTCACAAGTCAACGCCAACGCCGTCTCACGTTAAAGCCTTCACGCTCATTGAGCTGTTGGTGGTGATCTCGATTATCGCGCTATTGATCTCCATTCTCCTGCCGGCCTTGGGTAAAGCCAGAGCCGCTGCCAATGACATCAAGTGTCTGAACAATCTCAAGAGTATGGGCGTGCTTTCGAACATCTACATCGCGGATAATAAAAATGTCCTGCCTAACTATTACGTCACCGGCGAGAACAACACGACATGGATCAAACGTCTCTGGGAGTTGACCTACTCCAAGCCGTTTAGCCCCAGTTGGCCGGGCTTGAATAACTCTGAGATGACTTGGCAGCTGGGCACCATTTTTGACTGCCCGCGCTTCAAGGAAATCAATCAACTGGACTTTATCAAGCGTGGCATCACCTGGAACGGCTACTACCGAACCTACGGTGCCAACATGTATATCAACGACTACAACGCCTCGACTGCGGATCGTATTGATGACCTGCGAAATCCGTTGGGCAAAATCTGCCAAATTGCAGACTGCACTACCTCCCAAGCCTACAACGGCAATATCATCCGCCGACACAACGGCATGACCACCAATGTGCTTTACCTTGATGCACATGCTGCACCCAATCAATTCCCCCAAGTCATCTATACCACTGTTGGATACACCCATCCATTTTGGGGTCGCAATTATCCCTGATCTCGCGATGCAAATTCGCTATCCGATATGATGTGTTTGTAAACAGCCTCGTGATTTTGAATGCCGATCAATATGACACAAATCAAATCCAACCAGGGAATCCGGGAACTCGCCCGCAAGCTCAACCTGAGCATCGGTACCGTCTCGCGGTCACTGAATAACCGCTACGGCGTTAACGCGCAGACCAAAGCCCGTGTGCTCGAAGAAGCGCGTCGCATGGGCTATGTCCCCAACGCAGCAGCCAGACGACTTAAGGAACATCCCGTTCTGAACGTCGGACTTTTCTTTGCTCCCTATGACAATCCCGGCCATGAAATCAATCCCTATGCCACCGATTTGATTCAGTTGATTACCGATAAAGCATCTGACGAGAACTTTCGGTTTGAAGTGATTCGCTTTGTCGACTTACCGACGGTGACCACGCAGCTTCAAGAACAGCAGTTGGACGTCGCGTTAACACTTGGTGATTTTCCCGAGCCGTTCTATTCGATGCTTTCTGAAAAGAATTTGCCCGTGATCAACATCAGTAAAGAAACTGATCTACCCAACCAAATCTGCATTCAGACCGATGGCTTCCAGGCTTATGCGTTGGCGGTGCAGTACCTTGCAGCATTAGGTCATACGCAAATCGCATTGGTGAACGGCCCGCAAAAAGGCGGACATTTCCTGCAATATGCTGCGGCATTCGATGACGCGATCAGTGAGTTTCATTTGACCTGCTTGCCGGGTTGGAAGATTGAATTGCCGCCGGAAAAAACCAATGCTCAAGGTGCACGGATTGCGACTTTGGAATTGCTTAAACAGGATACGCGTCCAACTGCCATTGTGTATGGTTCGGATTGGTTGGCGATGGGTGGGATCAAAGCGATCCGTGAATCGCAGTTACGCGTGGGTGAGGATATCAGTGTTGTTGGTCATGATAATTTGCCGATGACTGAATTGCTTGACCCGCCACTAACGACGTTTGATATGCATCTGGAAGGCCAGGCCCGTTCGATCATTCGCCTCATTACACGGTTGTCCGATGGTCAGCCTCTTATTGATCCGGATCGACCTGCCAGTGTCATTAACATCACCCCCAACCTTGTCAAACGCAGTAGCTGTCGTTGTATCCGCTAGTCGCAGTTTGGTTCAATAGATATTCATTCTGACAACAATGATTTTGTTCAACTCGCCTTACATTTGGCAGAGCATAGAGGAAGTACGTTTTGAAACTCACCTGGATTGACTGGAGCATCGTGCTGGGCTTTGTCGGCGCGTTGACTGCTTTAGCAGCTTACACCAAACGCTATACCAAAAGCGTTTCGGACTTTCTGGCTGCGGATCGTTGTGCCGGCCGATACCTGTTAACCATGTCCGAAGGCATGGCAGGTCTTGGCGCAGCTTCCGTGATTGCGAACTTTGAAAAATTTTACAAAGCAGGATTCGCAGCAAGCTGGTGGGGCTTAATGCTCGCGCCCATCGGCATCATCATCGCACTCTCAGGCTGGGTGCTCTATCGCTATCGTGAAACACGCGCGATGACTATGGCACAGTTTTTTGAGATGCGCTACAGCAAGAAATTCCGAGTCTACGCAGGTATGCTCGCCTGGATATCAGGCACCATTAATTACGGTATTTTCCCGTCAATTATCGCCAGTTTCCTGATTTACTTCTGTGGCTTTCCCGAACACTTTATCGTTGCAGGTGTCTCCATCTGGACCTTCCCCGTAGTGATGTTTGTCATGCTGAGTATCGCAGTGTTCTTCACACTCAGTGGCGGGATGATCGCGGTGATGATTACAGACTTTATTCAAGCGCAGTTCACCAACATTGTTTTTTTGTTGATCATGATTGTGTTGTTTACCAAGTTCAGTTGGACCGACATTACCACGACACTTGAGAACGCCCCAGCAGGTAAGTCGATGATGAATCCGTTTGACCAGTCAGGGGTCAGCGATTTTAACTTTTACTTCTTTGCGATCTTTGCCTTCAAAGCGTTTTACAACTGCCTGGGGTGGCAGGGATCACAAGGTTACAACTGCTCAGCCAAGAGTCCGCATGAAGCGAAGATGGCCAAGGTGCTTGGAGAGTGGCGAAGTGGTGTGACGTATCTGATGTTGTTGCTCATGCCGATCTGCGCGTATGTGTTGATGCATGCGCCGGAACATGCACAGGTCGCGCAGGTGGCGACGGATGCGATCAATCAAATTCAAGATCCGCAGGTGCAAAAGCAGATGACCGTGCCGATTGCTTTGTCGCAAATTCTTCCGGCCGGCGTGATGGGTTTACTCTGTGCTGCGATGATCAGTGCTGCGATCAGTACCGATGATACGTATCTGCATTCATGGGGGAGTATCTTCATTCAGGATGTGCTTTTGCCGTTTAAGAAAAAACCACTGACGCAAAAGCAACATTTAAAATGGCTGCGAATCTCCATTGTCGGAGTCGCTGTATTTGCCTTTTTTTTTAGCCTTTTATTCCCGTTGCGTGATTATTTGTTCATGTTCTTCTTACTCACGGGGACCATCTACTTAGGCGGGTCAGGCGCGGTCATCATCGGCGGACTCTATTGGCGACGAGCGACAACCCAAGGTGCCTGGGCAGCGATGACTACCGGCTGGGTGATTGCCATCACCGGCATTACCCTTCAAGTGCTCTGGCCGAAGTTTCCTGCACTTGTAGAGTTGACGCCCAAGTTCCCACTTAATGGTGCATGGCTTGCCTTGGTGGCGTATCTGTCAAGCGTGGTGGTTTATGTGGCGGTGTCACTACTCACCTGCAAGGAACCGTTCAACCTTGAGAAGATGCTCCATCGTGGTGAGTATGCATTGCCCGGTGAACAGGCATCAAAACCCGCACGCGGTTGGCGGGCACTGGGGATCACCAGCGAATTTACACTGGGTGACAAGATCATTTACTACTTCAAACTCTGTTGGACCGGCACGTGGTTTTTCCTGTTTGTCGGTATCACGCTCTGGTCACTGATCTGGGGTATCCCTGAATCGTTCTGGTCAGGTTGGTGGGGATTTAAAATCACAATCGCAGCAGTCATGGGCGTGGGGACCATCATCTGGTTTTTATGGGGAGGTATCCGCGATCTGTTGGAACTTTTCCGTACCTTAAAAACGCATCAGATTAATGAAACAGATGACGGACGTGTGGAAGAAAATGTTTCGTCAGCAAACTAAAATTAAGAGACAATTATGAAATTTATCAAGCTATCGCTACTGATCGTCTTTTTGTGCAACGCTGTTATTTTCGCAGCACCAAAGCCAAACACCATTATCGTCAACGCTGAGGACTTTCAATGTCACGCCAACTGGTGGCAGACGTCAGACAGTCGCGCGCTGGGAAGACAAATGCTTCAAGCGCGTGGCGGTGAAGGTGATGCGTTGGCTGCTGTCGACATTAAGTCCGCAGGCACGTATCAGCTTTGGACACGCGCCAAGGACTATGTGAATAATCAGCCTAAAACAAGGCGTTTTTTACTGGTCGTGGATGATGTGACCGTGGATATCGAGTCCGGCCAACATGGGCAGGAAGGTTGGAAATGGGAACATGTCGGCCAGCGGGAACTTGATGCAGGCACGCATGTGTTGGGGCTTCGGGATAGCGCAAAATTTTACGGTCGATGTGATGCAGTGTTACTCACTACCGATACCAAGCTCGATCCCAATACCATGAAGCTTGCTGCATTTAAACGTGATCTGGTCACACCATTACAGATGAAACTGACCTATCCTGATGCTCAGCAGCAAACGGTTTTGCAGATTAGCAAACAAGGCAAGACGCTTGCAACACTGCAAAACAAGCAGACGCGACTTACCTTCGTTCAAGGGCAGGATCAGCAGGGTCAGTTACTTGTCGTGCGCAAGACTGCGGTGCAGGTCAATGGGCAGTGGGTTGAGTCTCCGGTGGATAGTTCTGCGGAAAGTGTTTTCGTACTTTACCGCCCGGATGCCAAGGTGGAGTTGGGGAGTTTTTATCCATCATGGCCAGGCCAGTCTCCGGTGATTCAGATGCAGGTTGACGGCAAGCTGTATACCACACGTGGCAACAATCAGAATCCATTTGCAGCAGGCCAGCGCACGGACTTTTTGCCACGTGCGATTGAGTCGGTCAATCCTCAGACGGTGCATGTGATCTATCAATCATCGCAAGGCAAGGAGCTTGTCGCACGTTGGGAGTTGGCAGCCGATGAGTCCGAAGCGGTGGTCACTTTCAAATTAACCGCAGAGCAGTCGGGCAATTTTAGTATTGGTTTTACAGCGTTTACACCTTGGCATCGTGATGCGATTGCCTTTAACCAACTCTCGCCGATGGTGCAGTTTGTTCGTCGCGATCCTTACCCGGTGATGACGACCAGTTCCTGTTCACCTTTGCCGATGGCGATGGTGGAGCCAGTTTCGGATGCTCAATCGCAATTGACTTATGCATTAATTGCCGACCCGGATCATTTATCCAACAACTGGCCGGCAGCGCGCAATGCACGTTTGGGTTTGTCACTGCTTAACCGTCAATCCGATGTTCAGCCGACGGTGTTTGGCCCGATTCTTGGGTTTGATGATTCAAGCTTTGAGGTGGGGCAGCATGTGGTGATGACTTGTCGCGTACTGGTTCAAGGTGGTGATTGGAAAGCAGCTCAGCAGTATGCCATGCGTGAGATTTTTGAGGTTTCCGACTATCGCAAGCCGGTTGCTGCATCACTGTCCCAGGCGTATTTGAACATGGTTGATTTAATGGGTTCAAAGCAGGGCGGTTGGAGCGAGAAGCTCATGAGCTTTTACAACATTGAAAGCCCCGCGACGGTGACGCATGCTTCGCCACTTGGCATTGTGGAAGCAGCATTGCTTACCGAGAATCAGACGTTTTACAAAGAGCGTGCCTTGCCAACAATTGCGTACACGCTCTCACGCCCGTCTGCTCATTTTGCAGCAACAGTCCCCGAAGACATGCACGTGTATGTCAATGAAAAGCGCATCACGTTGACGGTACCAAGTGCATTTTATGGGGCAGCGTATTGGCAGGGATTGCACGATCTGCTTGGCCGACGTAACGCGTGGCTTGATGAGATGATCTTTGGCAAAGGCATTGTCAGCTATGCCAACAGTTATTCAACGATCCCTGTCTGGTCGGAGTTACTTGCCAACTATCGACTGCATCCGGATGCAAAGTTACTTGAACGTATCAAAACCGAAGCAGACCAATTTCTCAAAGACGAAGTCTATGCCCGTCGGACTGACCTTCAGCAGATTCGACACTTCTACAATATTTCGTTTTACCCCTACTGGTGGGACTTGCAGGACCTTTATGATCTGACCGGCGAAAAGCGTTATCTGGATGCAGCGATTGAAGGTGCCAACTTCACCATGGCCGGTCAATGGGCTCATCCCAAACCCCAGCAGCAATCACGGACGATTCACAAAGGCAACACGTTCAGCCATGCCATGCCGATGTGGTGGTTAGGTGACAAGCGTTTTCGTCTGGGCTTCCCCATTGCAGATGGTGCGATTGTTCAAAAGCAAGTCCCCGGCTGGCAAGTCAATTCATCAGGTCTTGGTTTTGAACAGCCTACGACGCTGTATGCAACGGGTAAAGGTGATGGATTGGGGATGATCCTCATGTCCGCATGGGCGCCGAATCTGCTTCGACTGTATGGCAACACAGGCAACGACCTGTATCGCAGTTACGCTCGCAACAGCATCATCGGGCGCTTTGGCAATTACCCCGGATACTACGTGCGTGGCGAGACGGATTTGTATCAGTCGCCGGACTTCCCTTACGACGGGCCGGATGTGACGAGTTTGTATTATCACCATGTCCCGCCGCATGCTGCATTCACGATGGACTATCTGGTGACGCAGGCCAATGTGCGATCGGCTGGCAAGATCCACTTCCCATGGTCGCGCCAGCAAGGTTATGTTTGGTTTACCAATCGCGTTTATGGGCAGGCTCCCGGACGTGTGTTTGGTCAAGATGGTGTCTCGCTTGCACTGACGCGTAAGCCGATCAGCATTGCTTCGCCGAACGTGGATTACTTGCTGGGTAAGAGCAGTGATGCGACATATGTGATCCTGATGAATCAATTGCACGAGGCGTTGGATGTGCCGGTGTCGGTGGATGTGACGGCGAAGCAGTTGGCGTTTGGCAAAGCGGTAGAGGTGTTGGATCACACGGGCAAGGTGGTCAGTCAGACAGTCTTGAATGCGGAGATGACAGTGGCAGTACCCGCGATGGGATTGGTGGTGTTGAAGTTGCCGCATGCGACTTCTACGCCGATGAATTTGGCGACTGCGTTACCGTTGCTTAAGCGCGGTCATCAGGTGATCCAACTTGCCAAGCCATGGAAGGAAGCGCACGCCTTTCGCATCCGCGGCCCGTTTGGGCAAGACAGTTTGTATGTTGTGTTGATGGGGCATCCGGCTGATGGCGCGCAGGCCAAGTTGATCTTCGATGACAAGTCCGCCAATCCAACACCTATGACCAGCAGCAGTTTCCCGCATGAGTTTCTGCTTTATCCTGTTGCGATGGATCAGGATTTGAAATTCCATTTGCAGTTACAGGATGCGAACAAGAAAACCATCACGACTCAGTCGATGATGATGTACGGCGGTGACGGTTTGGCAAAGCAATAGTCTGTTGTGTGTCAATGGTGATTGGTGCAATGACTGAAAACAAAAAACCGCATCAAAGTCAGATGGCTGATCTTGATGCGGTTTGGTTTTAATTGATATGACTCGACCGGAATTGACTGCATTTCAGATTGATTATTCTGTGAAGCCAAAGCTGTCGATTGCGCCATGTAAGTCGCGATGTTTATAGAAGTATCCAAACTTGCCAAGTTGCGCCACTGCGTGGCCATCCATGAACAGGACACCGGGCTTGCTTTCGTGAGCATCCAGAGAAATGGAGGTGCGTTCAGCAAAGCCATGTTGGGTAATGGCGACCGGCGAGTTATTGGTTTGCTGGACAGCATCGGCGACCCAGAGCATTTTCGACGGCTGGTCATATTCCTTGGGGGCATAGGTGATCGTCCCGTTGTCGTAACCTGAGTCCTGAATGATCGCCCCTAAACGGAAATAGGTCGGCTTGGTTGGCGAGGAGATTGTCCCGCGATAGGTGTAGGTGCGGATGTATCGCCAGTCGCCTGCAGGGCCGATCTGCCAGGTGGGTAAGGTTGGGCAAGCCAGAATCGTCGGCTGCTTGGCGATGATGTCTTTGACATAGCCTTGCTTAAATAATGCGTAGCTCCAGTAAGTGTGAGGTGAGAAGGTGCTGTAATCACCTCTTGCAGCAGGAGCCCAATCCTTGAAGTCGCCCGAATAAGCCGTCAATGCCAAGCCGGTCTGACGGATGTTTGCCAGGCATTGCATGCTCTGGGCGGCGACTCTTGCTTTTCGCAGCGAGGGCAGCAAAATCGAAATCAGGATTGAAATGATCGAGATGACCACCAACAACTCAATGAGCGTAAACGCGTGAAATCGACTTTTCATACTGGGTCTCCTGTCAGGGGTGGCCTTATCCTGTCCATCGGAGAAATTGCCGAGAGACTAAGGCTGTATTTGCATTTTCTTACCGTTCGATCCCCCTGTGCGATTGAATATTCAAAACAATATGAATCGCATTCATATTCAATCGCACTGAATTCTATGCCAAAAAAGTATTAAAGGTCAACGTTAGAGGGTAAAATTTTTGAATGTCGTTCAAAAGTTTCTTGTCGGTCACTTGACTTGTTCAATTTAGAGATGAATAATGAATACGCATTCAATGTTAACCAATAAACCCTCCATCTCGAAGTCCACCATTGGCGTTAAAGAACTTGCTGAGCATGCAGGTGTCTCCGTGGGCACGGTCAGCCGTGTGCTCAATGGCGAATCGTCCGTCTCTCCCAAGCGTCGTGATGCGGTCCAAAAAGCCATCGCAACGCTCGGTTACAAGCGGACTTCGGCGGCACAGATGCTCGCTTCACGACGTAGTCGCTCAATCACCCATACCGGCAATATCGCCATGGTCTTCGTGGGTATGAGTGAAAGCTGGCAAGGGCATCCGACCACCGCAGCGCTGATTCATGGCATGGATCAGGCTTGCAGTGACAGTTCGTTTCATCCACTCTTTGAGACCTGCACCGATGATCGACACTTGCCCCGCTGTATTGCCAACGGCAAAGTGGACGGCGTGCTCATCAAGTCCAGCAACATCGTCCCACGCTTCATGAATCAGCTGCCAGACTATCTGCCCCGCATACTGGTGGGGATGGCAGAGCCGACACTTGCCTGCACACAGGTCTTGCCGGATCACCGCGCTTCAGCATGGGTTGCTACCGAATATTTGTGGGACAAAGGTCATCGGCGAATTGCCTTTGTGAACAACGAAGACCTGCACCGGATTTTCATCTGTCGCTATCAAGCCTATGAGCAGTTGCTCCGATCCCGTCGCGCGTTTGATCCTGCGTTGGTGGTGATGAAGCAAAACGAAGAGCGTGGTTTTGAACCGCAGATCAATTTCCCGGACATGACTTATGCAGTGGATCAGCTTTGGGCGCTTAAGCAGCCACCGACTGCGATTGTTGCAGCCAATGACTGGATGGCTGCCGGTCTCTATCAAGCGTTCAAAAAACGAGGTATCCAGGTCGGACGCGATGTGAGTATTGTCGGATTCGATAATGTGCTGTCGGTCTGTTGCATGCTTGAGCCTGCGTTAACCAGTTACCAGATTCCCCTTGAGGATGTCTCCCGTCATGCCACGCGTCAATTGATGAATCTCATCGAAAACCCAGCCGAAAAACTCAATCACAGTACGCAGATGCTTTCGGGTCAACTCATCGAACGCGACTCGGTGGTGGATTTGAATTCAACGTTGTCGCACATTTAAATGACATCAATTATTTCGACACATCGGTTATCATGATGAAACCGTTGTGGTCACATCTATTCATAATTGATCAGGAGATACAGATATGAAATGCATGCAATATTGTTTAGCCATTGTCGGACTCATCACTGCGGTAGCCTTTGCTGCAACCAACTCCTCGCCAATTAACGACAGCTTCACCGATGCTGCTAATTGGGACATGAATCCCATGTGGAAACTCACCGACGCCGGCAAGATGATGGGCACCAGCAAGGTTCGGTCCATCCTCGAATTGAAAAATAAAATCCAGACCAAGGACGTGACCTTTGAAGCGCAAATCACCCCGCTGGAAGCTCAAACCCAAGGTTGGAAAACCTGTGGCATCGGCATTTATACCGACAATAAAAACTACTGGGCGTTGAACCTTGTTGAAAGACCGGATGAAAGCAACAAGACGCATTTTGTCGAATTAAAAGAAATGAAAGATGGCAAGTGGGGAATTGATGAGAAGCACAACAAAGTCATCCTCCATAAAAGTGGTTTCGACTGGCAATACAACACCACTTACTCCATGAAGCTGACGCTCAACGCGACCCATATCATCGGTTCGGTGGCCGATGAGGCGGGCAAGGAAGTCGCCTCATTCAAGGTTCAATTCATCGGTGATACGCCACCAGCAGGAAGCCCCATTCTCCGCATCACCAGTATCCAGTGTGAATACGACAATGCAGTGATCGACTGGAAATAAAGCCTCTGCTAGTCATGTTTTTCGACACACATATATGAATAGGATCGAACCAGTATGATTCACTGAAGTCTGATTTTTGGATAAGACTTGTGCTGAGATGTCGGTATGTGGTTGTGATGTCTAGTGGTGATGTCTGTGGTTATGACAGTTTGGTTTTTGCTTGCCAGGGAGCTTCGCCCCCCGGACCCCTTGTCGAGGTCGGAGCGAGTCTGTA
>DLCK01000050.1 GCA_002480565.1 Phycisphaerales bacterium UBA7800
AAACCCATCGCCGTGACAATAAATGCTGCTCCAGAAGACTCATCTCTATGTATAAATCCAAACTACGTTTGCGAAGTACCGACATGTGCTGATACCCTAATTACTATAGTTCCGGAGCGATCTAAAGGGATATGAGGTGTTGGCCCCATGGGATACGACCAACTTTTGAAATGTCAAGGGAAAATTCTCACCAATCGATTTCGAATAATTGAGTTGGATAAATTGAATGGTTACCGACTTAACTTTTCTCGCTTAACAAAAAATGAGCGAAAGCTTATCAAAAAGTTTGTCCGTCAGAAAATTCATATAGAAGAAATCACGCCCCGGTTTTTAATGGAGCAATTGCCAAATAAGCTAATTTCATCTGCAAGATTCGGGCGAAATAGTGATGCTACGCTGACATCTTTGCAGCATAAAATCAGAGATTTTTTCGATGGAGTCCCTGAGCTTTCACGATTTTTAATGTCTGAAACACATGGCCACAATATGAGCTTATTGGAAATCGGCCAAGACCTTTTAGAAGACATTGAGTTTTTTGCAAATACGCAACCTCCCAAAGAAAAATGTATTTTTTTAAAGCGTAGCGGATTGGGGGAAGATCAGCTAACGCTGGAAGAACTTGGAAATCAGTTTGGAGTGACTCGGGAACGAATTCGCCAGAAAGAGCAACGTCTATTGCTAGATTTGCATAATTCAATAAGAGTCGCGCCAGGCGTATTGAATGCAAAAATCCACGAAACTCCAATAACTTCTGTTATTGCAGAAATGGTTGATTTCCGTCGTGCTTTTTCAACAGACGTTGCTTGTATTAGGATGCTTGCGCGTCTTGCAGGAATTGATTCCAAAAAACTTTTTCAACAACATGTACCACCCATTTCGCAGACTGCATTAGATGACTTTTTCTGTTCTACACGGCCACCTTTTAGTAAGTATGATGCTCAGTTGTTTTTGCAAGAAGAATTCAATCTTGAGGTGAATGTTGCAAAACAGGCACTCACGATGCTCCAAAAACAGGGGCAACTTGGCATAGAAGGACAGATTGTATACCCTCAAAATGCAAAAAAAGAAGTCGCAATTGCATATCTACTGGCCAAGCATCCAGATGGATTAGATTGGATCGAGGTCGCCAGAAAAGTCAACCAGCTTGGGCTTTGTCGAAGTCAACTGTCAATTGAACGGCCGGACAGTATTCTCCATACTTCTTCATACATTTTCCAGTCAGGACGAAGTCAGTACAGCCACATGTGCTACTTTGGACTTTCCAAGGAAAATATTAGACACTGGCTTGCAAAAATTCGGACAGCTCTTGAGCAATCAGCATATAGTGCTATGAATTTGCGTGCAGAATATTACGAAACGTGCGATAGCCCTAAACCCGATTACTACCGCATTCGACATGTGGTCCGTAATTTCGGTGTTCAAGCGAAAATCTATTTTAATGGACATTCACAAACCGATACGGTTTCTCTTGAACCTGTCGTTTCACTAGTTTCCCAAATGGAAGCTATAGCCAGAATCTTAGAAGTGCAACCGATGACAATCGGAGCGGTTGCCGGGCATATTCACAGCCAGAGTGAGGGACATGCTTGGGCATACCTGTGTGCCCTCATTTCCGAAGGTCGTGTTGTTCGGTTAGACGATAGTACATTTGCTGCTCCCTCCATCGCATTCTCTGGCATCAATACAGAAAAAATTATAGAGATTATTCACTCCATCTTGGCAGGAGACAGTAGAGTTCATCATATAGGTGTTCTTTCTTCACAGATTAATCGGGGAACCAAAGTTGATTTGTCTCCAAGATTATGCAAGTCATTAATTACTGCTTACGCCAAGCAGGAAAAATGGTGTACGCGCGGTTATTTAGTAGCAAAAAAACCTTTCGAATGGACCGGATTATCTGATGTTGTGCGTGATGCCTCAGATGTACAGGGGGAGGACTTGATTGCTTGGGTGCAACAGAGAGTTTGTGCTTCACGGGAAGTTATTAAGCGTGCAATTTGTAACAGTGGTACAAGGTTGGCTGAAGCTGAAAAGTATAGTTATTCTGAGGGGTTGGCAGCCGATCTAATGCAGGAGCTGTTTGAGTTATGAACAGGCCACTATCCGATCTGAATTTAAAAATCTCCTACCGCACTGGCAGGGATGACTTAATCAACGACTTCTATATTCCTTGTCTCAATCGCTCCATTTTATATCAGAGAGCCGTTGGGTATTTTAACAGTACTGGGTTGTCACTAGCTGCGTCCGGAATTGCGCATTTAATCGCTGCTGGCGGTAAAATTGAACTTTTGGCATCACCCCAACTGACCCAAGAAGATATTGATGCAATACAAAAGGGACATTCCACTCATAAAGACGTTGTGATCCAGGCTGTTCAGAGGAATTTTATTGAAATTCAGGATTTGCTGATAAAGGAACGGCTGGAAGCCTTGGCTTGGATGGTATCAACCGGAGATCTTAAGGTAAAACTTGCAATTCGGATGTCACCTAATGGTGTTCCGTCTCTTGGCATTTACCATGAGAAATTGGGGCTGTTTTCAGATAGCAATTTAAACAGGGTTGCTTTTGCTGGCTCTGCAAATGAAACAGGTTCAGCTTTATTTGAGAATTTTGAAGCAATTGATGTATATTGCTCTTGGGAAGATCCTCAGAACCGGGTCACTGAGAAAACCGAAATGTTCTCTGATCTTTGGTCAAATGGAACACCCGGCCTTGATGTCATTGATTTTACTGAAGTGACCGCCGATATCCTTCGTCCTTACACACCCAAACATCCTCCCCTCGCTAATGCCAACCCAACCTCGAATAATAGTACTAATACTCCTTCTGCAGGGTGCAAGCCCGACTTTCCTTCTTGGTTGAAACTACGTGGCTATCAAGAATTAGCTGTCAGAAACTGGTTTGATAATGATGGGCAAGGTACACTTAAAATGGCTACAGGTAGTGGAAAAACCATTACAGCACTTTCTATTATCACGCACCTATATCAAAAAGCAGGACTGAAAGCGGCTTTAGTACTTTGCCCGTATAAACACTTGGTGGATCAATGGGCCAAGGAATCCCAAAATTTCAGTATCAATCCATTGATCATCCACACTTCCCGAACCATCTGGTCTGAAGATCTTAACCGCAAGCTACTTGCACTTCAGAATGATGAGGATCAGATGCTTCTGGTTTTAACGACAAACCGTTCGTTTGCTGACAATTTTTTCCAACGAAAATTGCTTCATTTTCCTAAAAATACGGTTTTGGTTGCAGACGAAGCGCACAATCTGGGGGCAAAAGATTTGAGAACCAAACTTCCAGATTCAATTCGTTGGCGTCTGGCTCTTTCAGCAACGCCAGAACGATGGTTTGACGATGAAGGCACGGATGCAATCTTCGATTATTTCGGGAAAGTATTAGAGCCAGAATTCACTCTAGAAGATGCACTAAAATGTGGTGCACTTGCCCCTTACAGATACTATCCCATACTCGTTGAACTTACGGAAGATGAGCAAGATGAATATTTAGCACTTAGCAAGAAGATCGCAGAAAAGTATTCCAATAATGGATTTGATAAGGACGACAAGGCCCTTTCTTTCCTGCTGTTTAAGCGCGCAAGGTTGATGGCGAGTGCTGAAAACAAATTGCCGATTCTGAAAGACCTTATGGGGGATAAGGCTGGTTCGAAGCACTGGTTGTTTTATTGCGGTGATGACCGGGTTGAGGATCAGTCAAGTCAGGAAGAAATGCGTCAAATTGAATCCGTTTGCCGTATCCTTGGACGTGAGTTGCATATGAAAATCGCATCCTTCACTGCGGAGACGCCTCGGGATACCCGCCAAGAAATCTCTAAAAAGCTGGATACGGGCGAGCTTCAGGGATTGGTTGCGATACGATGCCTTGATGAAGGCGTGGACATTCCTTCAACGGAGAAGGCTGTAATTCTGGCAAGCAGTACCAATCCGCGTCAGTTTATTCAGCGACGCGGTCGGGTTCTTCGGAAACCTACTAAAGACTCAAAAAAGGTTGCTGAAATCTACGACATGATTACTATCCC
Source organism: Phycisphaerales bacterium UBA7800 (assembly GCA_002480565.1). GTDB lineage: Bacteria > Planctomycetota > Phycisphaerae > Phycisphaerales > Phycisphaeraceae > UBA7800. The sequence continues at coordinate 4,043 of DLCK01000050.1, forward strand.
TCCGCTGGATTCGGTCGTTACCGATTCCGAACGTTCAATGTTACGCAAAGAGCTTGTTCGCTTTGCTGAATTTGCGAAACTTTCACAAAATGCGGGTGTAGCTCGCAAAGTGATTTTAGAACTGCAAAAAAAATATGAACTAATGGATATATAGGAGCCGTGATATGCCAGATGAACTTAAACCAATTAAGGATGCACCGGATGAAATCCGAAACATTATTACCAAAGTCATTGATCATGAGAAGCGTAACATGAATGTCAAACGTGGAATCAAAGATGACGTGATCGATATTATTAAAAAGGAGATTCAATGAAACTTGTCAATCTCCAGATGCATAACTTTCGTCAGTTCTACGGAACGACTCCTTTGATTAAATTTGCCTCAGACACCGCGAATGTAACAGTTTTTCATGCCGAGAATGGTGCAGGTAAAACTGCATTACTCAATGCTTTTACGTGGCTCTTATATGATTCATACACTAAAGGTTTTGGATCTTCTGAAGAAAAAGTGAACAAATGGGCAATCGCGGAGGCAGAAATTGGTGCAACAGTTAACGCCTGGGTAAAACTGACTTTTGAACATAGCGGAACGCTGTACCAAATTCAGCGCCAAGCTGATGTGGTAAAAGTCAGTGAAGAAGAGTGGAATTATAAACCAGAAAGGGCAGCAGAACTGATGTATGCCGACGAGAAGGGTGAATGGCATACACAGGATAAAGTGTCAGAAACTATCGGGCGAATTCTTCCCAAGGATCTCCATTACTATTTCTTTTTTGACGGTGAGCGTATTGAGCGAATTGTTCAGCCGAGTAAAAAAGAGAAAGATGATTTAGCTGCTGCGACTAAAAAACTCCTTGGTGTTGAAGTATTGGATCGCTCCATAAACCATCTTAATGATGCCCGTATTGTTCTGGAAAAAGAGCTCAAGCGTATTGGTGATCCTGAGACCCAGAGACTTCTTGAGGAAAAAGAAAATAAGGAGAAAGAACTTGCGGGACTAAAGAACAAGCTGGATCAGCTCCAGAACAATCGTGATGGATTTAAGGAAAACAAAGCTGAAGTCGAAAATCGACTACGTGCGCTTGAAGGTGTAAAAGACCTCCAAAAGCGTCGCGACCAACTGAATGAAGATCTTGAGAGCCGCAAGTCATCGCGCAACCAAACTCAGGAAAAACTCAAACAGGCTATTGCCAAGGACGGCTTTGCTGTATTTGTCGAAGATAGTGCAAATGAATTTCGGGACTTGATCGAATCACTTAGACAAAAAGGCGAACTTCCCGTTGGCATCAAAAAGAAATTTGTACAGGACATTCTGGATCGTGGTTCATGCATTTGTGACCGAGGCCTGGATGACGCTAAAGACTCATCTGCCCGAGCAGCAGTTAAAGCGTGGATGCAGAAGGCAGGAAGTGACGACGTTGAGAAGGCTGCCTACGAGATGGGGATCCTTATCGATAATCTGCAAGATAAAGTCCCTGTTTTTTGGGAAACTGTTGTAACCTGCCAATCAAAAGAAGATACAGATCGCTCTGAAATTGCCGATATCGAAAGCGAGCTTGATGAGATTAGAAATAAACTGGTCGGCAGTCCCCTTGAAGAAGTAAGTGCATTGCAATCCCGTCTGTCTCAGTTGGAAACTGATATCACACAGAGCAATCAATCTATTGGTGGAACCAATATGGAAATCAAGGATGTCTCTGCAAAAATCGAAGACTTGCAAAATCAAATCTCTCGGCACGAAGGGTTGGAAGAGCAGCAGAAATTGGCCAACCGTCGAGTAAACGCAGCGGTAGATGCTCGAAATCGAATTAAGCAAGTGTATGAAAATGTGAACGAGCAACTTCGGAAAAAGTTTGAGGTTGGTATCAATAAGTACTTCCACCAGATTTCAGTATCACCCTATGTAACTAAACTGGATTCTGCTTATTCTTTAGAACTATACGATCAGTCCATAAATGCTCCGATTCCAGTTGCCCGTTCCCAAGGAGAAAGCCAAGTGCTATGTCTATCGTTTATTGCCGGATTTGTTGACTTGGCAAAGGAATGGAGTGCCAAAAGCCAAGGCAATATAGTGGGACCTGAGAATGTGGAATATCCGATTGTTATGGATTCACCGTTTGGCGCTTTGGACACAACCAACCGCAGACATGTTACCGAACACATTAACCGCATTGCAGACCAAGTTGTTATGATGGTTTCATCGACTCAGTGGCGAGGTGAAGTAAGTGGTGCTTCTTTAGGCAAAGTAGGACAATCATACGTGCTTTCCTATCACACACCAAACGAGGACCTTGATGAGAAGGTGACAACTGAATTGAATGGCCAAACTTATGACTTGGTTCGGAAAAGCTCCAATGAATTTGAATATACAGAAATAATTGAGGTGGAAAATGCCTGAACGGCGTATTAGGGTTCCAGCCGACAAAGTCGATTTTATCGAGTCCATGCTGAAAACGGCAAAGGGACCATTTGAATTAAAAGCGCAGGTTCTTGGATTTGCCGCCGCATACGGTTCTAAATATGGGGAGCGGCTACCTTTTTCCAAGACTGGTGAACCAATTCGTCATAGTGTTTTTGTGGGAGAAAAGCTAGACACTTTAATCAATCTGCTCACGATTACCCATACGGGAGACCCCAAGGTTTTGGCACGTAGCGATGAAATGGAAGACCTTCGAGCGACCATCTTTGAAGAGTTCGCCAATAGCGGACTTGCTTTGTTAGAGAATAAACTCAAGGGTGAGGTGAAGTATACACAATCACTTCTGCTGATGATGAAAAATAATCAGACTACAGGTGACGATGTTGAGAGTTTGGTTGGGATATTCTGATGAAAATCCAACCCCGACAAGTTCTCTTTCAGATTCCCACGCGGCTAATAAATCAGAATACTGGTAAGAATTTCATTGATTTAGCAAAGTCAATTTTTTCGTCCAATCACGCTTGAGTTTGACGTTGACGATAATGGATTCCAAGTCCTTCTTAATAAGTTCACGAACATTGGCATTGTCTTGGACTTTGATTTTCCATTCACACGTCCAAAATTCACCCGGAATAGATGAAAATATACGTAATACAAACTCTTGAAGTTCCTCTTCTTCAAGCGGATCCATTTTACCCTTAGCCCATTCCATTAATAACTCATGCGTTAGATATTCATTAATGGCTACCATATTAACTTTCTTGAGGAATTTGTTATTTCCATCAGTGTTCCACAACGCTGGATAATGACTCTTCAAGGTAGACCATATTGTCAAGAATACAGCTTCTGCTGACTCAATATCTTCTAATAATGATTCGAATGATGACTGTAATTGTTTAATGCAAGATTCAATGGCCGTTATTGTAATCAATCGTTTTGCTTCTGGGTCTCTGTCATTGATCTCCCAATCGAGCAATTTATAAAAGGGGCTCTCGGGGTCATTATTAAAGCGTTTGAGTGTTGGCGTATTTTCGCCATATCTTATTCCAGCAGCCTCAAGTCTATTCACGAGATCGGTTTCAATACTTGCGATATCTGAAATGATTGATTTGACGTTAGTTGTTGGAACTTTTGATGATTTTTGGTTAATCACAATAAACTGAAATGCTTGTTCTTCAATATCTGCATCTAATATGCCAACAATCAGGAGGGGAATATCCTCATCAGGATATTTTTCACATCCAAATACACGATGCTGGCCATCGACAATTAATCCAGGTTTTTCGTATGGTTGGGCCGTCAAATCATAGTTTATTTTGAGCAATCCTATTTGTGCTTCATTTGCACAACGGTTCGAAATATCTATTTCTGTGTTAGGAGTGAAAGAAACAGAATCTTCACGAAAACCAATGATAATGCATCCCGGCAAAGTGTTATCTTGACGAATTCGAAGAAATTGTGTTATTGCAGCCAACCGAGCTGGTTTAGTAACTCTTTGTGTTCCATGTTCATGGTCTTGAGTTCGTCTGACACCCGCCCATTGAACGATTTCACTTACGCTTGCATAAAAAGTAAAGAAATAGGGGCATGAGGTGTCAGATCTCTGCCTAATACGAATTCCTGAATAAACAAGTGCATTCATTATGATTCATCCTTCATTATGATCAGAACACTGTACCCCAATATTAAGAAAGTGCCAAGAATCCTGAGGCTCCTTTTGGAATACCTCAAGCCTTCCTGCACTACTTGCATGTTTCCCACATATTGTACATTCGCAGTTTTCCTTAAGCCACATAGCAACCACGTGCCTGCTGACAAACAACTGCTTTGCAAATTTTTTGTGCGTCTTATCATGTTTGGTTGATATCTTTTCAAAATGAAAGTCGGAGGGATGCATATGATCGTCTTTGTGCTTATTGCAGTCCTTGCATGATAAGGCCAAGTTTTCCTGTCTAGAATCTCCTCCATATTCTTTTGGAAATAAATGCTCAACTGATGCTGAATTAGAGGCTTCTACAGAATTAAAATCAATTTCTACTCCACACATATAACAAGTGGTTATCCCTGACTTTTTAAAAGATTCAAGGGTATAAGCGCGTGCCGCTTTTGTTAGATTTTTATGTGAAGCATCCACACAGCTATAAACCAATGCATGAAGTCGGTTCATTTGCTCAAGAGGCAAGGAAAACGAAAAATTATTGTTGATGTAGTCTTTAATTATGGGGATCGCATGGGCTGAATCGGCATATTGAACCAGAGCCTTTTCTAAGGCATACGATGCTCCATGAATCAATCGGCGTAAGGTGTAGTACAAAATACTCCTTTTTTGAAACTCAAGAAAATCACCATCTGCTAAAAGGAGTTTGTCCATATTCTTCAGGAACCCAGCTTCAGGACATTCAGAATGGACTATATCTAAAATCATGTTTGCAAGTTGTTCGCCAGGAGTAAGAGTACTATTGCTCAATTTATATCCCTCATAAACTGTTATTCGATTAAATCTTTAGAGGTAGCAAGCATTCCAATACCTCTGTGTAAGTGGAGTTTAAATTGCGTCCCAAGACTGTCTTGGGTAGTTCCCTTTTTTTCAACATATGTACGATGCTTAAGTAAAGCTAGGTACATTTCATGATGTTCCCCGCCAAATGTTCGCCAAGTCATTTCTACATTACTATCTAACGGAATCGTTGCTTCAGATGGTAAGGTGTCATCGGCTAACGACAAACAGAAAGCCCACCGGCACAAAACATTCCAGTGTTCAATACCAGTTCGCTGTTTCACCGCTATCAGCTGACGTTTTGCTTTTTCCGAGATACGTACGGTTTCAATACTCATTGAAAATATCCTTCCTTGATCTGTGTGCTCCTGCTTTCTTCATCGTACGAGATCGTGTATTCATTGCAGGTATGTTTGTTTATCTGCGTATAATAATCGCCTACTATTTCTTCATCGGTGGAGAGTAGAATGACCTGATGAGCTGCGTAAGGGAAATAGCGGCGAACCAAGTGATCCCGATGGTTCGAGTCAAGACGTCCCATTGGCGTGTCAATTATGACGGGAATAGGACGGCTCGATGCTTTCTGTAATCCCCAGAAAATGGCGATGGCTAAGAGTTGGCGCTCTCCTGCCGATAGCTTTTCAGCCGGAATCACTTTGCCTTCTCTGTTTGTCAGAATGATCGCGAACGATGATGCTTCAATGTTCAGACGATGAATGAGTGACTGTTTCTTGATGAGATGTTGAAAGCTCTCAAGAATATATGCTTCGAGCCTTCCTAGGTGTTTTGAAAGAAGCTTAGCTCGGAATTCTTTGAGATATTGTTGCGATTTGAGGCTATAGAGCACTGTTCGTTGTTCGTCTTCATATTGAGCCGTTTCCTGTGCTGATTCTCCGAGTAGCCGAACCACACGGTCTTTGAGCTGATCTGATTTTGATCGCAATTGATCAAGCATATCTTGTTTAGTCTGAACTTCCAGATCAAGTTTAGATAAAATTGAGAACGAATCGCGCCTCTGGACAAACAATGACTTCAGATCACCCTTTTCTGGAGTCGCGTCAAGCTGTGCATTTAATGATTTCAGACGTTTATCTATCTCCGTCTGCTGCTTTTTCAGATGTTTGTAATGGGCTTCTGTCTTAGGGATCGATTTCAGTGTTGCTTCTAACAGTGGGATTACACTAGATGGCATATCTAAATAAACTGAGACCCCGTGAAGCTTCTTGTCGATTCGTTTGTTTTCTGAAACCGCAAGTTGAAACAAAGCCTCTAAAACCTGATCAGAAGCACCTGTTTTTTCAGCAGCTTTGACGTATTTCCCATGGAGGCGTTCCATTTGTTGCTTTTGCTGAATACATGCCAAAGCGACTTTTTCTTTACTGGCTTGTTTTCCGACCTGTCTGAGTTGATCTTTTACCAAATGCAGAGGAAGTATGCCAGATTCTTCCTTAATGATTTGTTTCTTAATTTCCTCAAGCTGCTTTTCTAATTCTCTTTTTAGAGCCTCATTAGTAGCTTGTTCATCGAGTAAGTTGCCTCCCTTAGACTCATATTCAGAAGTGACTATTTCCAGTCGTTTTTGTTCTTCCTTTATCTGCTTGCGAAGCATAATTAAATGCTCTTCTGTATGGCAAACCTGCTTTTTAACAGTTGAATATTCGTCTTCGCATTCTTCTAATTTCTGAGTTTCTGCTTGCGTCTTATTTTGAAGAGATTTATTTCTGTTCAGAGCAATTAGATCTCTTTGCAACTGATCAATGATTCCAATTCCCAATAACCCAGTAATGGCGGATTCCAGAAATTCTTGTGCAGTTTCTGGACGTACAAGATTCTCTATCTGCTCTCCATCAAAAAAGAACAATGTGGAAAGACGAGCTGGCAGTATTGAATCGATAAATTTGTCCCAAGTCGCAGTAATTGTTTGATCCAAGATGTCATTGACGAATACATCTTTCCGCTCTTGGATACCTTTGCCAGTTGAACGCCAGCAAAACTCTACTCGGAAATTTGCATCATTTCCGTTATAGGGATGCTGAAAACTAAGCTTAATACGTGCCTCTTCTTTAGAAGATGAGTCGCGACTTATCCATGCCCTGAGATATTCATCCCAACGTTGATCTGCTCGACGATAGCTATTCGAACGTTTACCATACAAGCAAATCTGCATGGCATCGAGAATCGTGGTTTTTCCTCCACCGTTATGGCCACCGATTAATAAAATAGGCTTTGTTTTATTGGTACTCAAATCAATATCGTGAGTACCTTTATACTGCCCGAAATTTTGCAGTGTTAATTGATGAAAAATCATGGAACTTAGTCAATTTCTATTTTCAATTGAATATATTCGTCGGCAGTACGATCCCATTCATCAACTTTGTCCTGCTTGAACTGCTGTTGTGACCGCGCATAGTTAAGTGCATCCTCTTCATCCTCATAGAAGTTGCGTTTAATTGAGTTTTCCAGATTCTTCATCAGATTGCTTCGACGAACCTGTGTGGATTCTTTCAACTCCACATTGATCAAGTCTCTGACTAGTTGGTAGTGATTTCCACAAACTTCTTCTAAAATCTTCAGATCATCACGGTCAAATGGCTGGTTGCCTCGAATTTCTTTTCCAGGATATGACTCACCAATTTCTTCTTCATAGATTCCCGGCAAAGAATCTTCTATTTCATGCTTATCCATAACCCAGATTCGTCTAATTTCTTCCAGCTCATCCAATGTGATCAAATTGATCTGCCTAACGTGATCCGGTCCTTCATCATGAATGAACCGTTGTGCAGCAAGCAACATTCGAAGAAATCGCTCACGCACTTCCTTCTTGTATGGCCCTGGAATATATTTCATTTTGTCGCCAAACAATTGAACACGTCCATTCATGCGGCGAAAATCACGAAGGCTTCGGTCACTCTCTTCCATATCGAATTGACGGTAGTCAATCGCTTTTCGTATCTCGAGCAAAGGAAGCATCCACTCCTTGTCCACGTCGTTTTGTATCATGGCTGTCATTGATTTGTCTTCGTCAACCAATGTACATGTCCAACAACCAAATCGACTATCACCACAGCTAGGTGTGCTTGTATCAACAACCAGAGGACATTCCCCTCCCTCAGTTGCCCCCGAATACAAGCCTAGCAATTCCTGATTGCTGTACCCCCATGGATTGGAGTATTGATTCAAAAAAAGCCACACATCATCATTAGCCCAGTCTTGAACAGGGGTATAAACCCATGTGTTGGGCAGTTGGCTATTTGGACTAACCTTATCCCTAGCTTCAAGATCCCCATACCGATGTTCTTTTGATCGCTCCTCTTCGTAATGCTGCATGGTAGCAGCACGTTTGGCGCTTTCTTTTTTACGCGTGCCAAGACAAAGAAGAACATTCCCGTGTTTCTGTGTCGTATTCAGAATAAATTCATTTGATGGCCAAATTTTAAGTCGTTCAGTACACCATCGGAATTTGGGGCGGGGAGCAGGATAGCCTTTTCCTATAAGGTTGGTCCAAAAACTATTTTCTGGTTTTGGCTTGAGCTGATGGGGCTGGAATGGAAGCTGATCTTCCTTCGCCTGCTTTTTCATACATGCAAGTGAACCTGCCACCCACTGCGCTACAATTGGGTTTTCGACTAATGTATCGGTAGTTATTACATGGACAGTCTTATTCTGTTGTGATTTTGGCAAGGCAGCAACTGCCATCCAAACTAACTGAAGAACAGCCGTGGAATCTTTTCCTCCACTATACCCAATGACCCATGGAACATCATCCGCCAAGTACAGACTAGATATTTCAGAAAGCAAAGTTGATATATGCTTTTTAATTCCTGATACAGCAAATGCAGAATCAGAATTTTTTTTATTCTTAGTTGCCATTGTGACCCTTCAGAAATGCTTTTTCAGCTTTTAGCTCTTCAGGCGTGAGATCAAGCCCGAGATTCGTCTTTATGTAATTTGACGTGAGCACCACGTTATTAGAAGCTTTGTGAATCATTCCCCCTACCAAAGTCCGTCCTTCCCAAACCGAACTATTGGATCGCGCCCAGTCAATTGAACTAAGCTTTTTAAGTTTAGTTTGCCATCTTTTGGGGTGGTTCTTGATTAACGCATTTCCAGCAATTCCCAATGCGTGAAGTGCGATACTGTGAGAATGAATATAATCTCCTCTCACCTCGCCGGAACTAAGCCTGTTTTCATTAACGAGCTTCCACTCCTTAAGTTGATTGGCAATTGATTCCCAAAACTTAACGCCAAGCTCAACAAGCGATTCCCCATCACCCTCAACATTTTTCAAAAGAGCTTTTGTTGCCGAATACAGAGCACTCAGTGTAAACAACTTCCTTGAACGTGGAGACAGAGAGCTTTTTTCCATTTCAACAACATTTTTGAAGAAATCAGAACGTGCAATTATCTCTTTCGTGAGTAGAGAGAAATCATCCCGGTAGTCATAGAGAATCCCCAAGGATTTGGATGGACGAATAGCATATCGGTTTAAGTCAGAAAACATTTGCTGGCACCTTTTCAAATCAGCATCGACAAAAAAGACGACCGCAATCGTCTCATTGGCAAAATCCGGATTTTCTTTGAGTGCTTCTTCAATAGCAGCTCGACGATGCTGCCCATCGTTGATCACAAACGTCGCATCCATGGAAATTCGTAAAATTCCCATACGATTCTCAGCTTCAGTGTATGGCTGAAAATGCACTTCCCCGTCAATTGATGCTGTAATCGCCGAAAAAACATAGGTGTCCAAATTATCCAGAATGTAACGCTTCATTTCTGGAATGCGGTTTGCATTCAGCCTTCTTTGGGCTCGCATTTCTGCAGGGATATCGGCTTCATCAAAAAGGAACATGCGCGGTAATAGGCGGATTGGGCACATGGAAATATAGTATTCCTGTTTCGCTTGAACACCTTTAATGGCGGGGAATACGTACTCAAATGAATAATCGTCAACCATCCGACTTTCCTTATTGCTAAGCGTCATGTAGAATATAGTATTGTTTGCTTTTCTGCAACCAAACAGTTTGTAAAAACATCCAAACAGGTTTTAATGTGACTGTATATCTAGACTGCAATGCAACAACGCCGGTTGAACCAGAAGTGGCTGAAATTGTAAGGTTTTACACCGAACAAGAGTTCGGCAACGCTGGAAGCCGAACACATGAATTCGGGGTAAGAGCCAAACAAGCAGTCTTGGAAGCTCGCCAGAAAGTCGCAGCGCTCATACCCGGTATTGATTCCTCTGATGTCGTTTTTACATCTGGAGCTACCGAGTCCAACAACATTGCCATTTTGGGTTTGTTGAACTGGGCCCAAAAGAATGGCAGAAGGCACATCATTACCACGGCTATCGAACACAAGGCTGTGCTAGAGCCCATTGCTTTTGCAGAATCACGGGGGTTTGAAGTAACTCGTATCTCGCCATCTGGATCTGGTGCGATTGATGCTTCTGCTGTATCTAAGGCTATACGTGATGACACATTCTTGATCTCAGTCATGCATGTGAACAACGAAACCGGAATTATCCAACCCATTGACGAGATCGCCGACGCATTGCCTCAAGCCGGATGTTACCTTCATGTGGATGCTGCCCAAGGATATGGCAAGGAAATTGAGAAGCTCGCACAATCCCGCATTGACCTGATTAGCATTAGCGGGCACAAAATCTATGCTCCCAAAGGAATAGGTGCTCTCATCATGCGTCGCCGAAAATTCAAACGGGCACCGCTGGAACCCATCCTTTTTGGTGGTGGCCAAGAACGCGGACTACGCCCTGGAACGCTGCCGGTATCGCTAATCTGCGGCCTCGGCAAGGCTGCCGAACTCTGCCAACAAAACTATTCCTCACGGAACGACACCAATCTGGCTTTCCGCCAAACGCTCTTCAAAGTTTTAGAAGGTCTGGACTATAAATTAAACGGCGACGATTCTCTGTCTGTCCCCAATGCCGTGAGTTTGTCTTTTCCGGGTATTAATTCAGAAGCCCTCATGCTTACACTAAAAGGAATCGCTGCCATTTCAAATGGTTCTGCCTGCACATCGCAAAGCTACGAGTCAAGTTACGTCCTAAAAGCTATGGGATTGCCCGATGACCGCATTCATTCCGCTATTCGCATTTCGTGGTGCCATATGACAAATGAGCCAAATTGGAACGCTTTTCACTACGCAATAGCATCCCTAACTTAGTTTGGCAGCAGTTCTACTAAAAGCGACAACCACGTTACTTGACAACCGGAGCCATATAGAGGTTAGGTTTCCGACTCAAAAAACCAATAGCCTCAGTAAGTGAGGCAACCCGTTTCATATCTCCATTTATAACGGCTTGGTGAAGGAGACCCGCCAGAATTGCGCTACGTGTGGCACCGGGAATAACACACGGGCTGAGTATGCCTCTAGACTGCGGATAGCTCTCCCAGTGAATTCCGAGGGCTTTCTCACCGCCGTGCTGCTGATTCTTATGGTCGTAATACCCCGTGATCAGCGTCAACCCATCGTCAGTGTATATTTCCTTGGTACTTTTCCAATAAGAAATCATATCCATAAAATACCTCTCGTTAATCTAAACCTAACGTCAGGCATAAGCCTAGCCGGTATAGCGACAGCGGAACCGGCGTAGTACTCGAGCGATTGTTGGAGCATAACTATAGCTGGCATCATCATATCAATTGCAGTATCCCCAGGACTAGTGGTTTGTCCATCCGAAATTTACGGGTTTAAAAATTCCGTCACTCCCGCGCAGGGACTTTATGCACGTGGTATCTGTATGTCTATTATCCCCCGTGTTTTGGCGTGATTTGAGCAGTCGGACTTACTCAAAGAAAAATGCACTTGGGTTGAGCATCGGGTGTCAACCCGATGCCCCTTGGATGAACGTACGCACAGCGGGCATCGGATTAACATCCGATGCTCAATTGACAAATGCTTCGTGCATAAAGTCCCTGCGCGGGAATGACGAGCATAACAAGCTTAATGATCAAGCCCGTAATTTTAAGACAGACAGACCACTAGGACTAGAAAAGCAATGGTCGTAGCAGCTTGCATGTACAGAAGCGAGTGTGTGAAAACACGTGTTCGCCTTCAGGCATACGGAACGTCTTCACCCAATGCTGTCGCTCCGAATGCTTCTTTTCGAATCTCTGTTTCGATTCCCATCATATCCCAGGCAAGACAGTCGGAGTTTACCAGAATCGTGCGGCTATTCCAATACAAATAACTGACTTAACACGTCGTATGGTGTCGATGTGACAATTCAACATCAGTAAGGTCTACGACACTCAACACCAGATTGATTCAAATCGAATCCAGCCCCCATACCCTCACCCCTTGAGAGCAAAATCCGGCAGCGCATTAACCGCCCCATTGACATCCAGCAAGGCCGGATCGGTGTAGAAGTTGGTGGTCAATTCGATCCGGCTATGCCGCATGGCGGCTTGAGCGACGCGGGGATGGACACCTGCGACGGCCAGGTGCGTGCCGAAGGTGGTGCGGAGGGCGTGGATGTCAACGACTCGGCCACGCATGTCATTCTTCGCAATCCCGGCTGCCTGACAATCGGCATCAAAGACGCGGATACCGGGCGGGTTATCGAACAGCAGCGCCTTGTATCCCTGTTTGCTGCGATGCTCCAGGTGCTGTTTGATTTTCTCAACCACGTCGGTGCGGAGCGGCAACCGGCTCTCCTTACCGCTCTTGGACTGATTGGCGTAGAGTTCAAAATACGGCGCGGGTTTGGCATCCAGGAACAACTGACCAAGCGTCAGGCTGCGCAGTTCTTTGTGGCGCAGCCCTGTCGAGACGGCCAACAGGTAAAACAGGGCGCGTTCCCGGCCAAGGCGTTCGAGCTTCTTGATGTGGGGTTGCTTGAGTTTGGCCAACCCACGTTCGTAGCATGCGTCCAGATTCTGCTGCGTGATGGATTCGTATTTCCAGGTTTGACGGCCTTTGCGTTTGGACTTGGGAATCTCGATTTTACCTCGGCCCCACTCGGCAATGGGACGCAGCGCCGTCGCCCGAAGCAGGTTGCCGACTTCCTCAATCGTCAGAGCTCTGCGGATGTGCCGACGGTCACTGGCACGATCTGCCTTCTGCACCATCGTCAACGGATTGGCGACGATGCGTTGTTCTCTGACAAGCCAGTTGCAGAAGGCGTGCATCGAGATGACGTATTCGTTTCGTGTGGCAGCGGCCATGTCCTTGTCTTCGGCCTTGCTTAACCAACGGTTCATGGCGTCGCTGGTAATGTCGGCCAGTTTCTTGATCTTCAAGTCCTGTACCAGAATATTGAGTCGGCTCTTGACGTTTTTGCGATAGTTCTCCGACACCTTGCGCCCACGGACGCGCTTGATCTTCAGGTGTTCCAGGTACTTTTCGATGTGATCGGTGATGGCAGCCTTACTGTGTTCGGCGACTTCGATCTCTTGCGGTGTGATGAAGCCGGCACGAATCTTTTCCTGTTCGGCCAGAACATCGGAGAGCACGCGCTGGGCAGCCTGCTCATCGCGACAGCCGGTGGAGATGCGTTTATCGTTGCCAGCATGATCGGTGTAGCGAGCATACCTTCCTGCACCACCTGTGCACCGAATCGCCGGCAGGTATCGACCTTAATCAACGGAGCGAAAACAGGCATCACCACAGTGACAGGGATCTGCATCAGGTGGCCGCGATACGCCAGTGCCAAAGCATGATTACCTGCTGATGCTGCAATAACGCCCCGCTGTCTGCTTTCTTTACCTAGATGGGCAAGAGCATTGGCCACGCCACGTTCTTTGAAACTTCCAGTGTGCTGTAGGTAATCAAGCTTGCAGTACACATTGCATCCGAGCAATTCAGAAAGCAGAAATGATCGCGGACAAGGCGTGAAGACAACTTGATGTCTCATGACATTTCGTGCCGCATAGATATCGCTGGGTGTAATCGGATTGATTGTCTGACCGGGCAACAAAGCGTCCTTTCAAATTGCTTGCATGCTGCTTTGTTAACTACTTTGCACCGGAATGAACAACCAAGCCGATGGCTGAACGAGGCGGTAAATCGATGGTCATTTCTTCAACAACATCGACAGACTCACCCTTCCAGAAATCGGTGACGATCACGCCAGCTTCAAGTTTCACGCGGTGAACACATGCATGGTCATCCAGGTTGAACAAGCCCAGGATATATCCTCCGTCAATCGGACTTTGCACCACCGGCATCAACTCGCCACTTGGGCAAAGCAGGTTGACACAATTCGCTCGATCAGTGACTCGCGGAGCATCAAGTACATGTCGCAATATGTCAATCCCCTTCTCATTAAGCTTGGCAAGCGCATCACTGAGGATCATGTCACCACCACTCAAGTGAACAGCTAAAGCCAGTACTTTAGCCTGCTCAAGCGTCATTTCCGGGCCCATGAGCCAGAAGCCATCGACACTCAACGGCTTACTCACCCCACGGCGATTGAGTTGCTTGTCATCACTTGTCTGCGCACTTCGCACAATCACAAAATCCGGATCGGTATTGCCGATGGTGTTTTGCATCCACAGCCGTTGGAACATATTGATAACGTTATTTCGGACATGCGACCAGTAATTATGGATATCGTTGGTCGTTCGATGAGCATCAGCGATCCCAATGACCGACTCGTAGGGTGCCAGGCACGAGAGAAGGTATCGTTCATCACCAATGCATTCACGGATTAACTCGAAGGTCTTGCGAATCAAATCCGCACGCCCTACCGTCGGGTCGTGAAATTTTTTCCCATTCAAACACAGCTGCGTAAAATCACACTTGAAATATTCAAACCCATCGGCCACCAGACGCTTGTATATCCCGCGCAAATGTTCACGAACCTGCGGATGTGTAATATCCAGTTGAGCCATCGAACCATAAGAAAGACTCATCCACAAAGGTGATCCATCGCTATTACTGATAAACCAATCGGGATTTTCGCGGTAAAGCGGGGTATACGCATTGACCATCAGCGGTGCCGTCCAGATACCCGGCGTATAACCTTGGGACTTAACGAACTTGCAATAATCTGCCAATCCTTCCGGGAATTTCCAGTTGGCCTCCCAGACACCCCACATGCATTCATAGCCTTCGTCGATGGTGATGTACTTAAGCCGGTCACCAAAGAGCTTGCATGCGACGCGTGTGTTTTCATCCATGTCTTTGCGCTGAATCGCACCCAGATAATAGTCCCACGAATTCCAGCCGGTGGCACGTGGTTTTTGTTTTCGCGGCAGACGTTTTTTCATCATGTCAGCGTAAGTATTGATTAATGGCTGGGCATCGTCGGTCACTTGACCATACTGCATCATCACAGGGCTTGTTAACAGTGATTTTCCCGGCAATAACTGCTGCTGAGCTTCGTAATGAATTTCAATCCCCCATGCACCATGGCCGTGAGGTTCTTGGTGAGTCGTTTGAAAAATCGTAAAGCTACTTCCCCAGGGCGGTAAAGCCCCTAAAAACAGTGCATGGCCGGTGCTTTCATGTTGGTAAAGCGTGTACATGTAACTTGGCGGATTGATGGTTTTGTTCATTGACCAGTCGACCGGATCGGACAGTTGCTTAACACCACTGCGTCCGGTATCAAGCGTGGCATCACGGCTGTGAATCCATTGCCGATAGGCGGGCGCGGTGTCGCATTGTGCCCAACTCTCCGGAGGGAAAGTTAGCTCGATCTGCTGCACATCTAAAGCCCTGTTGATATCGGTGTTGGTCAATTCGATGAGCAGACACTGATCCTTATCCCAACGCAAGATCGCTTGCAACCCATGCCAGTCAATCCGCAGCGAATCGTCTTGCATTGTTTCACAACGGCCTGCATGACCAAGCACGAAGCTTCCTGCTTGTGTTCGGATCGTCAACGATCCGCCCTTTGCCGAATAGTGTCCGGCTTGCAGAATCAATGACTTTTCACCAGGATCGAAAACCATTTGTGCCGAACAAACCGGAAAACCTGATACTTCGTCCTGAAAGTCCAGAACACTACTTTGATGATGTAAAAAAGACACGATCAATACTCCAGCCATGATTTAAATTAAAGTAAAAAACAACCGACCAATCTGAACAGACGATAGTCATCCCCAACCTTGATTGATAAGGTGGATAGTTATCATCATGAATTGCCTATTGGGGAAATTATATTCAGGAGGTCATATCAAAAATAACACCTTGAACTTGCTGCGGATTGGCAAGCATATTCTGAATTTCGTGATCAACGTTTGATAGCGGTACGGTGTGGGTGGTCAAGGGATCGACCTGCAATTTTCCCTCCGCGATCAGGCGTAAACAAAGTTCCAGGTTCGTTCGCGTGGTCCAGCGCATAAACGTTGCAGGATAATCCGCTCCCATCTCCCAGTCGGCATCGTGATAGCCAGGGCCAGTTCGTGCAGCGATGCGTACATCGACATTGGCAGGCATCCAACTCACACTAAACTTCGCACCCCCCACCACAATGATCCGTCCCATACGATGGCCATCCGGTGAACACTTCATGCATTTCATCACGCACTGATAGGCTTGGTTGGCATCACCGCCAAAGGCAAAAACTGCTGCATCCAAGCCTGTATTTTTCGTGAACTGATCCGTCATCGCTTCGACATCATCCTGCCCGACGAGCGCAGTTGCATCAATACCTAAAAGTTTTGCCTGCTCCAACGCATATGAATTGGTATCCCACCCGATGACATAGTTCCCTGCCAATTGATAAAGCTGACTGGTCAACTGTCCAAGCAATCCCATCCCAACGACAGCCACTGTTTCACCAAACTGCGGTTCACCACGCCGTAGTGCATTCATCGCTGTTGCGGCAAGCATTGCATAACTACCTTGAGCATAAGTTACTTTCTCAGGTAACACGGCACAAAGATGATGAGGAACGACCGCATAGTTCGTATGCAGTGCATATCCTGCTCCAACGCATGCCACACGATCGCCGACTTTTAAACGGGTGACACCTGTGCCAATTTCTTTGACGATACCTGCATTGGAATACCCAAACGGCTTGGGCACGGAAGGTGTCACCGGCGATTGAGCCTGAGCACGTAATTGCGCCCAACCACCCAACTCGGTACCAGGACTCACCAGGGAGTTGTGTACTTCAAGCAGGATCGTTCCTTGCGTGACCGGTGGGACTTCCTGTTCAATCACATCAATATGCCCATTACCCATTAATGCCGCGACAAAACGTTTATGACTCATGATTTCATCTCCATCTTCATTTCTGATAAAAGGGACTTGGCAAACGCAAGATCCGCAACGATCAGTTCGTTGACTGATTCTGGTTTGTGGTATTCAGCGGTCAGACAAAAATTGCCGCTGTAATTCATTTTGTTAAGTTCATTGAAAAAGGCTGGCCAATCGCCCATGCCATCTTTGCCAGTGGTAAACACGGGTTTGTATCTGGCAACTGGTTCATCAGCGGTGCGCTGCCAATATGCATTTTTTAAATTAACCAACACGAGATGTGATTGCAGAATATTCACCGATAAATCCGGCAAATCTCCCGCCAGGCCGCAATGACCAACATCCAACACCGCAGCAATATGTTTCGGATCAAACCGCTGCACCAAATAGTGAATGCCCATCACACTAGACACTTCACGGTGACAGTGATTTTGTATGCCAATTGTCACGCCACATTGTTCAAGACATGGGATCAATGATTCAAACCGACGCAGGCTGGTATCCATGCAATCCATATACGATTGATTGTTGGAGACTTTAACCAACGTGCGAATGAGTTTTACTCCAGCTGCTGCACACGCTTCAATAGCCTGCTGATTTTCTTCTACCGCAACACTGCCGATATGCAGGCCATGGTCAGCAAAAATCTTTGCTGCAACGGGCAATTTGCTAGCCATATTTTCAGGAGTCACCGCAAAGCCAGGACGAATGGGTAACTCCACACCATCAAATCCCATTGCGGCTATTCGCTGCGCCAGTTGCGGGATTGGTTCATTCCATGGTTTGGTAAAAACAGTAAATGACATAAAAAACTCACTACAAAAAAATTAATCAAGATTCACAGTTGCAGGTGGAAGTTGGCGGTTGATTTTTTCAATCGCATAACCCATGCCCGTCGCGCTTAATGTTGACAAGTCAATGACACCTTCACGCCGCTGATACACGCTCGGATGAATGGCCGCTTCAGGCAATGAGGCATCTGGATAAAACTGCATCGCATTGCTTTCAAATCCCATAATGGTGTCCACATGCGAGGCCAATTGACAATGCGAAATCTGCGCCAACATCGGGTTGGTCAGATCCTGCACCATGATGGCCATACCATGAGCCTTGGCCCAGCAATAACTCAGGATTGCACCGGTCTGCGTCTTGCAGGTTTTAAGCGCCACGCCCGTCCAGCCTAGCTCACGGCCCAATCGAATAAGTTCCCAATCGTGGCAGCTTTCATCCATGAACAATGGCTTGCGTTGAGATACCGCATGAACATCAATCAGATTCGCTTCCAGGTCGTAGGGGAAAGGCTGCTCGACATATAACAACATGTCGTTGATTGCAGGTTCTTCCTGTGCCAATCGATCAAGAATGTCCACCACGTATTGGGGGTCGGTGACGGTACAGTTAAAGTCGGTGGTCAGGAACTTGACGCCGTTTTCTATCCCCAGTTTGCCCACGCGAACAATGCGTTGGTAATCCAACACCGAGTCATGGCCAGAGAGTTTGATCTTCAGGCACGTTAAGCCATCACGTTGTATCCAGTCGGTGAGTAACACGGGGTAGCCATCATCAGGCTCATCACTACGTAGCTCTAAAGCCTCTAAAGGATCCTTACCACCGACCATATGCCAGACTGGAAGCTTGCGGATTGGCATGGACAACAGAAAATCCTGCGGGTAAAGACCGGTAAAATTGACATGACTGTCAGAAGCGGGCTCAAGATAATATGACAAATCATGTTGCATATATTGATCGTTGTAGGTCTGGTATACATCACAACCATGCAAATTGCCGTAGGCATCATGCAGGGCGATGTCGAATGCAGAATTACAGACCAAGGCCGCCAGCCATGGCATATTGCTCTGGGCATGTCGTTCCTTGAGCTGGTGATGAATCAGGTGATGCCCCAGTTCGATGGGATGTCCCATACGATCAAAGTCATGCCAGTCAGCAGCCAGATCAATGCACAATTGCTTGAGGGCATCAAGACGTTGTTGATAAGGCAACACATCGGGCCAGACCCACTGTACACTCAATGGTGTTTCGCCCCAACCTTCCGCACGGTTACCCTGCTGGTCAATGACAGACAGACACACCCGCACACACGTCACCTCAGTCAAAACCTCATTGCCGAACTTCAATGGCACACGTGTATGGACAGGCAAAAAGTACAGACGCACCTTCTGAACACTGATGGTGCGTTTTTTCGATAATTTACTAAAATCTGACATAGCTGACGGTCTCGATTATTGTTTGTATATAGCGATTAATTCGCTTTGACATACCAAAGCGTCTTATTGTCTTTGTAGACGTCACCGGTAGGCTGAGTTTTGTAAATTTCATTGGCAGACAATACACGTGCATGGCTATCATGAAATCCAACCACGGCATTTTTTAAGTGTCGATAAGCCACAGCAGAATTGCCGGCTGTCCCGTCAGGTGTTGGTCCGCGAAATTCCGGATATTTAAAGTATGAATAAGCGGTATTGGGATTTGCTGCGCTCGTATATAAACCGTAATCCATAGCATCAGCAAGAAACAGCTTGGAACTGGGCTTAAGGATTTCATCGCGACGAATGGTGTTAGTAGGTGTCGAAGCGGGATCAGACCAATTAAAGCCAGGCAGATCGCTGAGATTCATGCCATAGGAATAGTGAAAGACATTGCCTTTCTGGATGGCCCATTGCGCTTCGGGGCATAGCCATTGAGCCTTCCAGCCTACAAAGTTCATGGACTTTCCATCGCTTGCGGTGGGTTTGATACCTAATAAGCTAAACCATGCATAATTGCGTTGCCAAGTCTGAGCGGTGTTGTAAGCATCCGTAGGAACATACTGAGCTGACGGTAAAATCCAGTTGTTGTACTGATCCGTGTAGATACTCGTTGCCACCAGATATTGGCGAACCAAACTCGTACATTGCGTTTGTCGAGCCACCTTACGTGCAGCAGACAAGGCAGGCAATAAAATGGCAATCAGAATGGAAATAATGCTGATAACCACCAAAAGTTCGATGAGTGTAAAACCACTTGAGGTATTTGATCGTTGAATCATGGCGCTTTCCTTTATTTCTGTGTGGAGATGCGTTGAACCAGATACCATGCCGAAACGCCTTGCTTGCCGATCTGCAGCGTGGTCAGCCCGTCATGTGATGCAAAAACTTGCTTCGCTTGATGGTTGGCAGTCATGTCCGATTTCAACGGCGTCAGCATCAGGCCCTCGGCCTTGAGCGTGATGTCAGCCATGACCGGTTCAATCCGGACTGGTCCTTGGTGCATCACATCGTCAAAGGTCATGTACTCGCCGCGTTGAGTACTTTGGGGGGTGGTCTTGAGTGTCCCGAACTGGAGTTGGTTATCCGCGTTGTCCGCCCGAGCGATGGCAATGAGAAACATCCGCTTGGCTGTTGACAAGGGTTCATTGTCCAGTGAACTGAGCATCAAAGTGGCAAACGGGGTCTGGCATGAGATTGTCAAATCATCGAATGTCAGTTTCTGCTTGCCTACAAAACCTGTACATCCTTGACTCAGAGGGGTATTGACTGTTGCGTACTGGTTTTGCCAATCGCGAACCAATTGTCCGGTATCACTGGTGAGTCTGCCGTCGGCAAGTCCTGTGTTTGGTGGGATTATGCCATGGGCCTTGAGTTGCTTATCCAGATCCACAGCCTGCGCCACAGCATCACGACTGCGACTGGCCAGGGTATCCTTAAGGACAAGGCCAGGTTGCTCCAGACTTGAAACCTGCTGGCCGGGGAAGGTCAGCTCCATGCGGCTGACATAGGGCAGATAATTGGCGGGAAAGGAAGCATTCCTTGCTCGCTCAACACCATCAGCAGCCAGTGTCATCTGATCGGAAACTTGAAGTCGCACCACACTCTTGGCAGGGGCGACATCACCACGCAAATACAAGAATGCACCTGCCATAAATGAAGAGATCACTGCTGGGTCGTTGTACTGAATCGACGTCTTAAGAATCGCGTTAGCCGGGATAAACTTGTCCCAGTCAAACCCCCAGCCTCCGGCATAGGCATACATGAACACACCGTCGACTTTGCCCAACGCGCCATAAGCTGCGTTGAGCATCATGTGACTACTGCGCCATTCATGAGGCCACATGGTATCTGTCTCCGTGCTGATGAGGGCGGTGTTGGCAATGCGACTTGCATAGATCACGGACTCGGTTAATTTTTCACGAGCTAAAGGATTCACGGAAACCTCAGGCTTGTTCCGCATACCCACAGTATTTTCATTTTGATTGAAATGGGGGTGATCCCAGTAAGCATTCTGCGACACGACGCGCGTGGGCAAAGCCGTTTGCAATTCGGCCATGTCGTAGTAGATATTGGTACACATGATCGGATAACGTGTCCCCAACTGCCGTGCTTTGCCGATAAATTCTGAAGCAAAATGGGTCTGTAAATACTGAAAAAAACGCACGTTTTCCGCAGCTCGCATTGCCTTAGCAGGTGAAGCACTCGGATCAATGGCTTGTCCTAATGTCTGTTGCATTTTCCCGCCGACGTAATCACAGCTCAAAGCGACGGTCCCCTTTGCCGGGTCTTCATCATCTTTAAGTGCGGTCTTGCCATCAGCCAATCGCCATGCCTTGGCCAGCCCGTCTTTATTGTTATACCGATCGACGAGCCACTGGTTGTATTGTTTTTTAAGTTCCTGTTTGTAGTATTCGGGCTGACTGTCCAAACGCCAATCCCAGAAAACCGACTGCTCGTTGATTAATAATGCCATGGCAATGGCGGGTTCGGTGGCCAAGGTGTTGCCGGTGTAACGATTGGTATGAGTGAGGAGCTTGTGCATAAAAGCATGACCCATTTTTCGCAAGGCTGGATCGTAAAAAGCCCATGATTTATGGCTGTAATATTGATCAAAATTGGCGATACCATCAGCCTCTTTGAAATGATGGCTCGACAATCCCGTAATGGAATCGAGCATCACATAAACGCCCTGATCTTTCAGGGATTTGATCAAGTAGTCGAAGCGATCGAGTTGCTCATCGCCAACCCATGTGTTGGAAGTGGGCAGGTCTGTCCGCAACAGTGCGCTTTCGAGCAGGTGCAAACGTACAAGATTGCAACCGATGCGTGCAAGCGTCTGAGCAATCATTTGGGCTTGTTGATGTGTTGGAAAAAGGCCTAGATTACTGTGAATATTGGTGGCCCAGAAACGGGCCGGTGTGCCGTCCTCGAACTGGAAATGTCCAGCATCATTGACCTGCACCGCACCATGTTTGCCAGCGGGGGCATCAAGTAGAAAGGACAGGTCCACACTATCTTCAGACGTCTTTGCAACCGCAGGCATGAAGGGAAGCCAATTGCTGATATCGCGCTTCGACATCAAAGTTAATTGCAATTGTGATGGGCCATTGGCGAGATTGGCGGCGAGAATCAACCAGATACTGCGAGTCTCACCAGCCCGAAAAGTCACCACTTTGACGATGGCGTCAGGGCGAGGATTGGCTATCTCGGTTGCATACAACAACACTTCCGAACGAACCGGACTGGGATTTTCAACCGGCACGGCGTAGGCCTGACTCGCCGACCCGCCCCCCCACCAATCGGCGAGATGTTTACCGTTATACAGTGGCACGCTGATCACATCATTATTGTCATAGTGAAAATCCACAAACCCCATCGGCTGACTTGTGTCACTAGCCCATGCAGCTGTATGCAGAAGACACAGACGGTCAAACCGTGTAGTGGCAATTGGAATATGTACTTGCTCTGCGAAAACCGATGGTTCATCATGACGCAACGCAATCACGGCACGGTTGGCGTTATCCGACGGATCAGCCAATTGAAAGGTCACGCCTTGAACCTGAATTTCCCGTACCGTCAGACCGCGCAGGTCGTTATTACCCTGATTGGTCCAGCCTCCGTTACCTTGAGCATCATCCGTCAAACCACGATTCATGAACGACTCAAGCGACAAAGGTTTGGCAGAGTTTATTGCCCATGAAACGTCGTCAACCCAAACGGTCCCGGTAAAGAGATTGCGACTTTCATAATTCGAGGCAGGTCGCACCGCAAGACGGACATGCGTAGCCTGCTGTGGAATCCGCGAGGCGGGTACAGTCAATTCAAATGACGACCAATCGTTGTCATCCACTTTAGAAAAATTGCCCACAGTTGAAGCGACGATTCCCTTAAATTCACCTTTTGCGGTTACGAACATGGCAAACACTTCAGGTTTGCTCTTGTCCCAATGTGCTTTTCCTGCAAATGTGTAAACAGCAGCTCGATCATCATCTAACGGTAGCATTGCACTCACGGCATAGCAGCCCATCGCCTCATCATCATCAGTGACTTTCAGTGCGCCTTTGGCTTGGCAGCCCATCTGGCCATCCCATGTTACTGCTGTTTTAATACTTTTCTCTTGTTCTTCGCTTGGTTTGGGTGGCCTGCCCCAGACTTGCCATTGCTGAGTGTTTTTGGCAAAGTCCCATGCCTGATCCTGATGCTGTGCGCGAGCAGGCATCGCTACAATTAGACATACTGTCATCATCAAAAAATAGATATACTTCATCCCAATTCCCTTTGTCGCCATTTGTACGTAATGAATCGGACGTTTTTCATACCACTGCTAAAAACATTTAACGATCCGTTCGGATGAATAAGAATGCTTCATCGCCAGTGGTGCTCGTTTCTATGCCACCCTTTTGATTCACGGGAAACACGCGACCTGAAAACCATTCCTTAATTGATTGACCTGCAAATTCTTGAGGCAGATTGATCGACAGTGTTCCCTTGGTTGATGTGAGGCTGTAAACGCCAATGCAATCTTCTGTCGCCCATACCTGCATGCCGGGACGATCCGTATACAAATGCCCTCCCGCCTGGGTGAGTAAGGAACGCAACAGTCCCACCGGCAAAGGACCGCCGGGCAAATAGACCGATGTCCAATCCGACATCTGCTTGGAGGCAAAAACCGGCTCATTGTTTGGGGCACTGACGCCCAATATCGTTGCCTGTGGATCTGTCACAATCAGCGAAGGCTTAACCATGTACTGAGCATCACCAAACGCTTGATTTTCAGTCGACCACGAAGAGGTCAATACGTGCTGGGTGTTGGTTACTTGACATCCCAAAGCCTGTTCATGAGTCATTTGTTTGAGTTGAATGCCAATTAAATCTGAACAGACCTGGGCACCTCTGTCCGGAGAATCCTGCAAAAAACCGCTCCCATAAAACCAAACCAGAACACGTCCTTGATTCTTAAAATGGGTCTTAATCCATGCTCGGGTTTTGGAGGGGACATAATAAGCATCGACAAACAATACCAACCTTGCCTTATTAATATCTTCTTGGGGGAGGCGTTCTAAATCTTCAAGATAAA
The DNA here is from genome assembly GCA_002480565.1 of Phycisphaerales bacterium UBA7800. GTDB lineage: Bacteria > Planctomycetota > Phycisphaerae > Phycisphaerales > Phycisphaeraceae > UBA7800. Next base: position 28,471 of record DLCK01000050.1, read on the forward strand.
TATCCTGGTAAGGCGCACCAAATTTTCCTAACGGACTCAAATGATCAACAATTGAACTTCGGAAGGCCTTCCAACCTTTTCTGGATTCAGCGGTATACAGAACAGAGTCCCTGCTATGAACCACCAGTACCTGTGCTTGCGAGGTCCGATTCCATTGTGTGGCTTGCTTGAGCAATTCCTGAACACGGGACATGGCATGTGTAATCTGCGGATGATTATAGGCCACGCCGCCAGTCGATCCACGTACACAACCTTCCATGTCCCACCACCACATCCCTGCCAGGGGCTGCGCGACCAAACCCATAGCCTGTCTGTATATATTGCCAATGGACTGAGCCATATTCCCGGCAACACGTGATGAAGGATTGATACGCACCGGCTGTTGATCAAGCTCTGCTTTCACAAACAACGGGCGAAAATCTTTCCCTAAATCGGCACCATATTGCCTCTTTTTGGATTTCCCTTTATCCCTCTGACGGTAAAGATCAAGCAAATTTTTATTGCTTTCTGCCATCTTGTAGGTCCACAAAATCGGGACTGATTCAACTTCGTCAAGCCTCAGCAGCAGATGGGTCGGCTGATCGGATTCGGCAATGTAGACTTTCCCATAAAGCTCCTGGGACTTTGTCAACGTGTGATACCTATGTGGCTCATCCGGCCCAGCCAACCAGTAAATGGGAGGACTGAGAAAAAAATCCAAATCTGGTGACGAAGCCACTTCGTCAAAAGCCAAATGCATATTCAATGCCAAGCCAAGGATACCTCCCTGGGCTTCTGCGTACCAATACCCGAAAGTCGTACCCACCAATTTTTTCGGTGCCACCAACTTCGCTTCATGACACAATTTTTTGATCAAATATGCCACACGGTGATTATCATAGCGCAGATATAAACGTGAAAGACATGGTTCAACTGACCCGACAAAATCGCCATCCTGACCTAAAAATTGATCTTCAGACGGTATTCTTACTTCATCAAATGATTTGAGTTGCAACTGCAACTGACGGTTTAACTCAGCAACATCAACATATTTATTCTTTAAATATTCACGAAATCGTTGCTGGTTAACTAGAGAATAATCTGCAATTCGGCTTGGAGACGTAGATTTTCGATTCCATTCGCCAGTATAGCCCGTCATTGGAGTGTAACCAATAAATCGGTCTTGGTACTTACTGCTTTCCAAGTACCTTACAACTTGATTTACTCCTATGGCGGCTTTTTCAAAATACATATCTGAACCATATGACACCGGTGGGAAATAGGATTCAGGCAATTTCCCGTTTTCGTCCTGATGCATTTGATCCGGATATTTTTCCCGCCAGTCCTGTGGCGCCCAAAATGCGATCCGCCACAAGATATGTGCATCAGGGTCCATCTCAAATAGTTTATTGATTCTTGCATCAAGCCTGGTATAGATAGACGAATTCACCACACTGTCATATGTTTGATTATCTCCAGGCCATGGGAATGTTGCCTGCATCATATAGACGTGTATCCCCGTCTCCCGAGCAATTGGCACCATTGCCTCGCCAGACATCTCCACCTTATCAGCATCATTGTTGTATAAGATGTTGAGTATGACAGGTTTTTCATTGCGAAACACTGTCAACACACCATTGTTACGTTGTACTGTCCATGTCACTTCTTCGGCAGCGGTACCCAGTGCTGGAAAGAACAACAATAAAAACAATACCATACCATACATAATTATACTCTTAGTTTTTTTTATTGTGATACTCATTGAACCATCCACAATTCACTAACCGGAACAAACCATTAACAGTCTGGCTTGATGCAATTATTCATCATAATACTCAAGCGTATCGTAAACGTATGTTACGTTGTAGGGACCCTCTTTCATTTTGATATGCAAATCAAAAAATAAAACATTATGTTTTAAAAGGTGTAAATTGTCCCCCGCACTCATAGATGAAAAAGATGCATTATCGCGCAGCAAACCGAATCGCTTTGGTTTTTTAGGCAAAAAAGCTTCATCCATCCGCATCGTCTTCAAACGCTTCCCCCAATACATTGTTTCCTCCGGCTGATAGCGATACCGCCATCCTGCCACCATGGCACCACAACCTGAGATCATGGTTTTACCTGTACTGGAAACACCTGCCTTGGGAAGACCATTTCGTATATAGGGCTCCAATGCATAAACCCATGAACTTGCGGCACCCCGATCGGTATAAACGATATAGTGGCCATCGTAATCATCGTTATACAACTGAAATCCCAAACCACAGGAGCGCAAATTTGATTGGCACTGTATTGAAATCGCTGATTGCCTTGCGCTTTTTAAAGCTGGCAATAGAATCGATATTAAGATCGCAATAATACTGATAACCACCAATAACTCGATCAGTGTAAAAGCATTTCTATAGTCATCATTTTTCATAGCTCATCCTTTCTGGCCACCATTTCAAAGCAACTGACAAGTAGTGTTTACCCTGACGACACCGCTGATTTCACTCTTAATATGCAGGTTCAAATTTGCAATACGGACTGACGCCGACAAATTTTGTTCATTGGCAAAACTGTTCTTTGGGGGAGTTGATCGGGTTGACCGATACGACTAATCAAACGCTCGACACTCAAGCGACCCATTTCGTATTTGGGCGCAATCAGTGTCGACAAGGGTGGAATGGAGCAATCGGCCCCGACAATATCACCCATCCCCATGATCGACAGTTCATCAGGTAATCGCAGGCCTGTGGCGACCAATAGCTCCATCGCTCCCATAGCGACCTGATCATTGGTCCCGAAAATTGCTGTCACGGCATGACAGTCCGCCTTGCGACGCGTGAGATATTCCCGGGCCATTTCCTGGCCGGCCGCTCGGTCGATTTCATTACCCATTTGGCAGGGAAATTCAATCACTATGGGGGCTAGCCCCAATTCTGCCATGCGTTGTTCGTACCCCTCCCGCAGCCAATTGGAAACGACACTAAAGGCGGGGCCGGACAAATGTGCGATATGGCGGTGTCCCTGGTCGAACAGATAATCCACGGCTACACGTCCTGCCTCATGTCCGTCAATCACCACACAATCCACATCTCCCTGCCTGCACCATGTATTGATCAGACACACTGGTAATCCCACATTATGCAGTTGCTGCAATTTCACTTCGTCCATCAAACCAATTTGCAAAACACCTTCGATGCGGCGTTCTGCCAGTACCGGATGTAGATCACCTTCCGAAAAAGCCGTCTCAATAAGCATCAAGTGATAGCCGCAAGCACTTGCCCCATCATGCAGACCACGCATCACCTGAGCGTGAAATGGATTGGCAAAACTGTCGATGATTCCCGGCCCCAGACTCACCGCCAGCAACTGCTCACCCGACGGTTGGGTCACACGCTGCCGGGGACGATAGCCCAAGTCGCGCATGGCATTGAGAACACGCTGACGGGTTTGTTCATTAATGCCAAGATCCGTCCGGCCACGCAGGACATGCGAAACCATTGATCGAGACACTTTGGCGTGTTCTGCAATATCCTGTTGTGTCGGAGCTACGCTCACAAAATACTCCACTTAAAGCCAGATAATATTAACATGCTAGGAGTGATACACGTCAAGTCAAGAAAACATCCGTCAAATACACTGTATAAACTCATATTTTTATCGCACAGGCCTAATTTTTTAACACTTCAAGATGAAATGTGATTTGATTTCCTATTATGCTAGGATATTATTTACACATTCCCATCGAACATTAACCCTTGCCAAATTGACCCACCATGCTACAAAGCCAAGACACGGAAGTAACGATGCCCCATGCTTTGGCGACACCTAGCGACCTGATGAACCATGACATCTATATTGATACATTTTTTGAAAATGCATCCCCCATGGGTTGGGAACAGATCCAACCGGGCGTCATCGCCCTGCATCCGATTCAGGATCACCAACGCTTTTCTCCCAACATGCAGATATCACACATCAACTTGAAATTGCTCACAGATGATCCTGCAAAGCGGCAAAGTGTTCGCTTCGTCATTCGTCGCATTTCCAACTGCTGGAACGGTAGACGGCAACCGGCCATCACTCACAGCCCCATGTCATGGGCTGTCTCCAGTGACGACCAAAGTTGGCAAAATATTCTCGGTCAACCTCTGGATGATCCGGAATTTGCTATGGCCTTTGATGTCCCCGTGACTGCCCCGTGCATGCATGTGGCGCGCATGGTGCCCTACACGCCGACTCATCTGCAAAGCTGGCTTGCGACGATAGCCCAAAGCCAATGGGTTGATATCAAACACATCGGGCAGACTGTCGAAAACAGACCATTGGAAATGGTTCAGGTGGGTGACGCCAATGCACCGCACCATATTCTGCTGCGAGCTCGATCTCATCCGTGGGAAACGGCTGGTAATTGGATCATGCATGGACTGGTTGACCAGTTACTCAACACCAATGACTCTCATCGCCATCTGCTTGAAAAGATGTGCTTTTGGTTAATGCCCATGGCCAACAAGGATGGTGTCCATCGGGGCATGACGCGTTTTAATATTTGCGGGATGGATTTAAATCGCAACTGGGATCGGCCTGCTGATGAACAATTAGCCCCAGAAAATGCAGCTCTGGAATACTGGATTGAACATCATCTGCAAAGCGGCAAGCCGATCAATCTGGCAATGTGCCTGCACAACGACTCGGGAGGCCAACTGCACCCGGGCTTAACCAACAAACCGGATTATGCATACAAAATGAAGCGATTGGAAGACCTGCTGCGTCGGCATACATGGTTTACTGAAGGCTCACAGCCACCGGGTTGTGGCGGAGCGGATGTTTTTAGTGGTGGTCTGATTGAACGGTACGGAATAGATACCATCGTCGCTGAATACAATGCCGAACGCATTGCCAAGTTCAATCGTCCGCCGCTGCATTGGGATTGGATCACCTATGGTCGCAAGCTTGTTGCTGTCTTGTGTGATTACTTTGAATTGAGTCAGCCATGAAGTCACTCAAAGATGCCTGACCGAATCCCGCTGGCAAACCTGATTGACTGGCAACATGATGCGCTGACTGAGCTTTCCCGGATCATTGATTCGCTCGATGAGTCGCTCAACGCTCATGCGTCCCATTTCATAGGTGGGAACCGACAGCGTGGTCAACGGCGGGATGGTGCATTGGGCCTCGGTAATATCGCCCATGCCCATGATGGACAGGTCATCGGGAATCTTAATTTGTTCAGACCCCATCCATTCCATGACACCCATGGTCAAGCGATCATTGGTTCCAAGAATCGCTGTGATTGAACGAAAACGACGGTTTCGCTCATACAGAAACAACCTTGCCATTTCCTGACCGGCTCGTCGATCAATTTCCATACCAAATTGCGTTGGGAAATCCAAGACCACGGGCTTGAGTTCCAATTCCTTGGCTCGTTGTTCAAATCCCTGACGGAACCATGTGGAAAATACGCTGCGCTGCGGCCCAGCAAAGTGGATGATATGACGATGTCCCTGTCGATGCAGATAATCAACGGCGGTGAAACCTGCTTCTTTGCCATCGAATGCATAGCAATCCACATTGCCTTCACGACACCAGGCATTGACGATGCAGATGGGCATGCCAATGCTGTGAAAACGTTCCAACTCTCCAGGGCCCATATACCCCAAATGCAATGCACCCTGCGTTCGATGCTCAGCCAAAGCAGGAACCAATTCCTGATCCTTGAGGATGGTATCCAAAAGCATCAGATGGTAATCGTGCTTCTGAGCCGCGTCATACATACCGCGGAGCGACGAGGCAAAAAACGGATTTTCGAAACTACCAACCACACCATCCCCCATACTGACAGCCAGCAAATTTTGAGCTTGTGGCAACACCACACGTTGACGCGGCCGATACCCCAACTGCTGCATGGCCTTGAGTACTTTACGACGTGTTTCCTCGCTGATCCCTAGATCGGTTCTGCCGCGTAAGACATGGGAAACCATGGATCGTGAGACCTGGGCCATATCAGCGATATCTTGTTGCGTTGGCGACGGTGGCATGTATCCTTCCAGTTTCAAAGCGGTTGCCATCATGTTAGCAGAATTGCTAAAGCTGCTAAAGAACTGAAACACTACAGCCCCATGTCCTGTTTCACTTTTTCAAAAGCATCCATTGCATGAGTCAGATCATCATGCGAGTGCGCGGCTGAAACCTGCACACGGATACGTGCCTTGCCTTTTGGAACCACTGGGTAGGAAAAACCGATCACGTACACACCTTGGTCCAACATGGCATCGGCCATGCGCGTCGCCATGCTTGCATCACCGAGCATGATCGGGCATATGGGATGCTCACCGGGCACGATGTCAAAGCCACGCTGTGTCATACCTGCGCGGAAGTATTGCGTATTGTCCATCAGCTTGTCGCGCAGAGTTGTAGAGTCTCTGAGTATTTCCAACACTTTTAAAGTACCTGCCACCACGGGCGGCGCAACGGAATTGGAAAACAGGTATGGTCGCGAACGCTGGCGCAGCAGATCAATAATTTCCTTGTGGCCGCTGGTATAGCCACCACTGGCTCCGCCAAGTGCCTTGCCCAGGGTGCCGGTGAGAATATCAATGCGTTGCATGACATTAAAATGCTCATGCGTCCCGCGCCCGGTCTTGCCCATGAAACCCGTGGCATGTGAGTCATCCACCATCACCATGGCATCATATTTCTCTGCCAGGTCACACACCGCAGGCAGATTGGCCAGTGTGCCATCCATGGAAAAGGCGCCGTCGGTGGCGATGAGTTTCAAACGACATCCCTGCTGTATTGCCTCGCGCAGTTTTGCTTCGAGGTCGACCATGTCATTGTTGCGGTAACGGAACCGTTTGGCTTTGCACAGGCGCACGCCATCAATGATCGACGCATGATTCAGCTCATCGGAAATCACTGCATCGTCGGCTGTGAGTAACGTTTCAAACAACCCGCCATTGGCATCGAAACAGGAGGAATACAGGATCGTGTCTTCAGTACCGAGAAATTGCGTGAGGGCTGCTTCTAGCTGACGGTGCAGTTGCTGTGTGCCACAGATAAATCGTACCGATGCACAACCAAACCCCCAATGATCCAGTGACTGCTTAACGGCTTCAATGATGCGGGGATCGTCGGCCAATCCCAGGTAATTGTTGGCACACATGTTCAACACCTGCTGCCCACCTGTAACACGGACATGTGCCTGCTGGGCGCTGGTGATGACGTGTTCGGATTTGTGGAGTCCGCCTGCCTGAATCTCTGCGAGTTGCTGATTGATGATGGCTTTTGCTGTTGTGTACATGTTGCTTATCCTTGGGCCCACTTGAGTACGACTTTGCCAGACTGCCCACCGCGCATGGCATCAAAGCCTTCCTGAAAATCATCCACATCCAATCGATGCGTGATCACCGGCGTGATGTCCAGACCCGACTGGAGCATCGATGTCATCTTGTACCAGGTCTCATACATTTCCCGGCCGTAAATGCCACGAATGGTAATCATGTTGAAGACTACCTTGTTCCAATCGATCGCCATGTCCTGTTCAGGGATGCCCAATAGTGCAATCTTGCCACCGTGACACATGTTGTCGAGCATCTGACGAAAAGCTGCGGAATTGCCTGACATTTCCAGGCCGACATCGAACCCTTCCTTCATCTTCAATTGGCTTTGCACATCAGCAAGTGTCTGCTCACGAATATCGACCGCATGCGTCACTCCCATTCTCCGGGCCAATTCCAGTCGCTAGGGATTGACATCAGTGATCACAACATGCCGCGCGCCCGCATGACGGACAACCGCCGCAGCCATGATCCCGATGGGACCTGCGCCCGTGATCAAAACGTCTTCACCGAGCACATTGAATTCCAAAGCTGTGTGGACCGCGTTACCAAATGGATCGAAAATCGCCTGCACATCACGGGCAATGGATTTATCGTGAAGCCAGACATTGGTCTGTGGCAGACTCAGATATTCGGCAAAGGCACCCGTGCGGTTCACGCCAACTCCCTTGGTGTCCTTGCACAAATGCCGTCGCCCTGCCATGCAGTTGCGGCAATGCCCACAGACCACATGACCTTCGCCACTGACGATATCGCCAATTTTAAAATCATGAACGTTGGCGCCCATATCGACAATCTCGCCCACAAACTCATGGCCAACCACCATGGGGACAAGGATCGTCTTCTGAGCCCATGCGTCCCAGTTATAGATATGGATGTCCGTCCCACAGATGCCCGTGCGCAGGATTTTGATCAGCACATCATTGATACTGATTGTTGGCATCGGTACATCTTCGAGCCACAAGCCTGTCCCGGATGATGATTTGACCAGTGCTTTGATTTTTTGCATGGTAATACTCCACCTTGCTGTACGGTAAAATATACAAAAGTAACTTTATATTATACTTGCCGTGTTCGTTTTTCAAGATGTTTTGTACAATATTTAGGACACTGTTACAGCATCATTTGGAGTCAGCCATGGCACGATCCGCTAAACCCAAGCCCGCAGCCGAAAACACGGCACTTGATCCAGTCACACAAGCTCTCTGCGAGGAAGTGGGCAAACTCAGAAAAAAACGCGGCTGGTCCCTGGGCGAACTGTCCGCTGCCAGTGGCGTGAGTCGATCCATGCTCAACCAGATCGAGCATGCAAAAGTGAATCCAACGCTGGCGGTGGCGCATCGTATCGCTCAAGCCTTCGGCATGTCACTATCTCAATTGCTTGATGCCAACCATGCTGCCAATAACATTGAAGTGATTCGTGCAGATGACCGCACCTATCACTTCCGCTCGGACCGGCAATGTCGCATCCGCACGCTTTCACCCTTACATCTGGAAAAGGATGTCGAGTTTTACGAGGTCATCCTGCGTGCCAAAGGGTCACTTAAAAGCAGTGCCCACTTCCAAGGCACGCGCGAATTTATCACAGTCCAACAAGGCCAACTTCGGATCACTTCAGGTAAAGAAGTCACCAAATTGGAACCCGGTGATTCAGCACATTATGCAGCAGACGTCACGCATGCCATTGAAAACAACGGCTCAACCGATACCACCGCATTCCTCGTCGTAATCTACGAAAAATAAGGGGCAACGTGTGTTGAACATCGGGAATGCAATTGCCCGACCAGCTTCAAGCTTATGGCCAGATATCAACATGACACTTTTTGCAGCACGAACACCGTTACGCACACACGGTGGAAGAGATTACTCGAATTCAGAGCGGCCTACGGTTAACGGGAAAAACCGATGCGACAACACCTCAACTATTCCTTCAAAGCCAGCAGCTAGATCAGTCCCCGGTGCCGAATTCGGTGCCAGGAAAACCGCCATGGGGCCAGAAATGGTGCCAAACGCCAGTCTGGGATAGGCGTTTGCTGTCAATAACTGACAAAAGAACCGCGCCCAAGATCAACCCCAGAATCACCCTAACTCTCGCCCAGTGCGCAAAATAAACAACGGCTGACATTTCCTGTCAACCGTTGGCAAAGAGCGGGTGAACGGACTCGAACCGTCGACAATCACGTTGGCAACGGGGTGTGACAGTTCGTATCAATTGACCAAAACGCGAGTTACGAGATTTATCGGTCATGAGTGCCGAATTCGGTGACATGGCGACAAATTTACGTAAAACATGGCTTACAAAAGCGTTGCAAACAATATCGCACGATGTCGATTTAACCTGGTTTGGCCCAAAGGCCACGATGTTTGGCCTCGTTGCGTTCGAGCAAATGAAGTGGCTAAGGTGATTGCTCTGTTCCTAAAAGCCAAACTCCTGCACGTCGAATCTTTCATCCTGGTATTACCACAAAGTCGCTTGATCAACAGGCCGCTTCGCTGCTTTGGCAGTCACCGTAAGGTTGGTCAAGTGACATTTACTGCTGGTCAGATCTTCGTTCTTGCAGCCACATATATTGAGCGTCAGGCCATGTTGTTTTGCGATGTGCTGAACACGTTCGAGTTGTGTCTCGCGTACCTTGGCTGGCAACGACAATGCGGAACTGCTACTTCCACAGATTGCAGATCGCCTGGCTTGTTCGAAAGGTTCAAAAATTCGATTGAGCAAATCCGGATCGGCAATATTGCGTTTGAATGAACCAACAATGGCAGGACGCAGAAAAAGGTAACTGGCAGACACATGCCGAATACCACAAGCTGAAACACGCGCAAACAATCGATCCAGATCATCATCATGATCCGTCACCCCATGAATAAGTGGGTCAGCTCTCAACGATGTCGTTACGCCAATACGAACAAGCTGCCAGAGCGTATCCAGGCGATCACTTGCTAACGCGGCATTGGGTTCGATGACATCATTAAGCGCATCGTCCAATGTACACAGTCCCACCTGCCCTGCGACTAATTCTGGTTGCTTGGCAAACAGTTCAAGAAACATTTCTGGAACTTTACCCTTGGTGACAAACTGGATACCAATCCGCCGATCCAGCAATAACTTCATCACCTGGTAAGCCTCATCCAATACTTCCTTGACCGGCATAAACGCATCCGATGATGGACTGAAATAAACAGCCAAAGGTTTATTGCGTTTGCGATCCAACTCACGTGCGATCAATTGTGCAGTGTTTCGATAGACCCGAACCGCGCTTTGGCCTGGATACTGTGAATAGCCCCGAATGTAGCAATAGATGCAATCGTGAACGCAGCCAGTCGTCAGATTGACCGTCGGCAAATAAGACAGGCACCGCAAACTCGACGGCGTCAATGCTTTTGATTTCCGATCACCCCACTCAACTTTCACGATATCCCCCTGCTGAGAAGCCGGAATTAGCGTTCAATATGCTACTACCCAAATCGCTTCCCGGGAAGGTGTTTCTGATTTTCTTTTCCTGACAAGCAAAGCAAATTGGTCCCAGGCATATGCTTTCTGTTAGTTGCATCCGAGGCAGCTACATTTGAAAGCTTCAACTCTTTTAAATGCCTGTGTAGAACACCGGGTGTCAAATCAACATCTTCAATGACAACCAACCGACTCAACTCGCACATAACAGACAACGCACTCAGAGAGTCTTGGCCATCAGTCAACAACAATGCCTCTGAATTTAACCGGCGTACGGGGAAATAGATCGTCTTATTATCAGAAAGCCCGTCCCAATCCTGACGCCAGATCGCATCGACAGCTCGAAAATAATCCGAAAGTGACAACAACTGAAACGTCGATCCTCTAAGGAGTTTTACCTTTGAGTTAGATACAATCAAATGTGTCGATCCTGCACCTTCGGGCGCAAGACATACATCGGGCATATAGGCTTGGCCAAGCCAATCAGATTGACTTAGGGTGCCTTGTGAAAGTCGATTAATCTGATACCAATC